>NZ_JBHVVE010000028.1:0-126794 GCF_042883725.1 Kitasatospora sp. NPDC058184 | reverse complement strand
CTGGACCCTGGCCCCGGGCAACCCGGACAACCAGATCTGCTTCACCGTCTCCGGCACCACCGGGTCGCTCTCCCTCCAACTGCCCGAGGTCTTCGGTATCCAGACCGCAGGTGGCCGCGCGGTCCGGGCCGGCCTCACCACCGGCACCACCCAGAAGACCCTCGACGTCCCCAAGGACGGCTTCCAACCGGTCGGCGAAGGCAACAACGGCGCCTCGACCAGCCTCGTCGAACTGACCGTCACCGGCTGACAGCCACCCGCGCATCCGTTCCTCACCGTCTGGGAATACACATATGCCTCGCAACTCCTCGCCCCGCTCCCTGCGGGCGGGTGTGCTGGTCGCGGCTGCGGCCGCCGGCACGCTGAGCACCTTCTCTCCGGCCGGCGCCGTGGTCGGCGACGCGGCTGCCGACAACACCTACACCGCCGCCACCCGCCTGGTGATCGGCGACAACCTGCGCGGCTGCACCGGCGCGCTGGTGGACCGCTACTGGGTGGTCACGGCCGCCTCGTGCTTCTCCGACGACCCGGCGCAGCCGCAGGCCCTGGTGGCCGGTGCGCCGAAGTGGAAGACGACCGTGACGGTGGGCGCCAAGTCGGCCGAGGTGGCCGAGCTGGTGCCGCGCGCCGACCGTGACCTCGTCATGGCCCGTCTCGCCACGCCCGTCGACGGCATAGCCCCGCTGCCGCTGGCGACCGCCGCCCCGACGGCCGGGCAGAGCCTGCGCGTTCCCGGTTTCGGCCGGACGAAGGACGAGTGGGTGCCGAACAAGCTCCACACCGGCGTGTTCAGCCTCGACAGCGTGAGCGCGACGGGCATCGGCACCACCGGCACCGGCGGCGCGGCGGTCTGCAAGGGGGACACCGGCGCTCCCGCCATCCGTGAGACGAACGGCAAGGCCGAGCTGGTGGCCGTGGCCTCCCGTTCCTGGCAGGGCGGCTGCCTGGGCACCCCGGCTACCGAGACCCGTACCGGCGCGTTCAGCTCCCGCGTCGACGACCTCGGCGACTGGGTGAAGGGCCTGCGTTCCCGCACGGCGGAGGTCAAGGCCGGCCTGCAGCTCCAGATCATCGACATCAACAACAGGATGTGGAACACCGTCGACGACTCCAGGGCCGGCGGCTGGCTCGGCTCCTGGTCGCCCGTCAGCACAGTCTCGTTGACCGCCGTGGACAGCGTCGCCATCGGCGACACCGTGCACGTCTACGCCGTCGGTTCCGACGGCAAGGTCTACACCCACGACGGCAAGGTCGGTGGCGTGTGGACCCCGTGGGGCGAGGTCCCCGGCGGCGCCGGCGGTGCCCAGGGCGTCACCGCCGCGGTCCGCGGCAACACCGTCAGCCTCCAGATCATCGGATCCGACGGTTCCCTCTACAGCACCAGCGTCGACTACGCCGCCGGCAGCTGGCGCGGAAACTGGGAGCAGGTCGGCACCAACAACCTGAAGTCCATCACCAGCGCCACCACCCCTGACGGCGTCGTCCACGTCTTCGCCGTCAACGAGGACCTTCGCGTCTACACCCGCGACAACCGGCCCGACGGCAGCTGGACCCCGTGGGGCGAGATCCCCGGCGGTGCCGTCGGCGTCCAGGGCATCACCGCCGCCGCCCGCGGCAACACCGTCGACCTCCAGATCATCGGCGGCGCCGGCGACCTGTTCACCACCTACGGCCACTACGACCTCGGCCACTGGGACCCGCAGTGGCAGAAGGTCAGCGAGAACCGCCTGAAGGCCATCTCCAGCAGCGCCGAGGGCAACGTCGTCCACGTCGTTGCCGTCAACGAGGACACCAAGGTCTACACCCGCGACGCCGACTACAACGCCGGCAAGTGGACGCCGTGGACCGAGGTCCCCGGCGGCGCCTTCGGCGTGAAGGCGATCACCGCCGCCACCACCAGCTGACTCCGGCCAGCACCGCGTCCCGCCGGACCGACCGCCGTCCGGTCGCCGGTCCGGCGGGACGCCACCTTCTCGCAACTCCTCAGGGGGGAATTCCTGATGTACCGTAAGTCCCAGTTCCGTTCCCGTCGGGCGGGTGTGCTGGTCGCGGCCGCCGCCGCCGGCACGCTGAGCGCCGTCTCTCCGGCCGGTGCCGTGGTCGGCCCCGAGGCTGCCGACAACACCTACACCTCTACCGCCCGTCTGACGATCGGCGACAACCTGCGCGCCTGCACCGGCGCGCTGGTCGACCGCAGCTGGGTGCTCACCGCCGCCTCCTGCTTCTCCGACGACCCGGCGCAGCCGCAGGCCCTGGCGGCCGGCAAGCCGAAGTGGAAGACCACCGTCACGCTCGGCGCCAAGTCGGCCGAGGTGGTCGAGCTGGTGCCGCGCGCCGACCGTGACCTCGTCATGGCCCGTCTCGCCACGCCCGTGGACGGCATCGCCCCGCTCGCGGTCGCCACCGCCGCCCCGACCGCCGGGCAGAGCCTGCGCGTCGCCGGTTTCGGCCGGACCAAGGACGAGTGGGTGCCGTCCAAGCTCCACACCGGCGCGTTCACCCTCGACACCGTGAGCGCGACCGCGATCGGCATCACCGGTACCGGTGGCGCGGCGATCTGCAAGGGTGACACCGGTGCCCCGGCGATCCGCGAGGTCAACGGCAAGGCCGAGCTGGTGGCCGTGGCCTCCCGCTCGTGGCAGGGCGGCTGCCTGGGCACCCCGGCCACCGAGACCCGTACCGGCGCGTTCAGCTCCCGGGTCGACGACCTCGCCGGCTGGGTGAACCAGGTGCGGGTCTCCCGTCCGGCCAGCCGGCTGTTCGCGATCGGCGGCGACAGCCAGATCTGGGCCAACGAGGGCGCGTACACCACGAACGTGTGGGGCACCTTCGAGGCCGTGCCGAACAGCGGCGGCGTCCGGCAGGTCAGCGCCGTCACGATGGGCGACAAGGTGCGACTGTTCGGCATCGGCAGCGACCAGCGGATCCGGACCACCACCAGGGACGCCTCCGGCGCCTGGTCGCCGTTCGAGGTCGTGCCGGGCA
This sequence comes from Kitasatospora sp. NPDC058184, assembly GCF_042883725.1. Taxonomy (NCBI): domain Bacteria; kingdom Bacillati; phylum Actinomycetota; class Actinomycetes; order Kitasatosporales; family Streptomycetaceae; genus Kitasatospora; species Kitasatospora sp. NPDC058184. The sequence continues at coordinate 123,809 of NZ_JBHVVE010000028.1, read as the reverse complement.
ACAGCGGCATCCGGCAGGTGACCGCCGTCGCCATGGGCGACAAGGTGCGCCTGTTCGCCGTCGGCGGCGACGAGCGCATCTACGGTGCGGACGGCGACTACGCCGCGGGCACCTGGAGCGCGTTCTCGCCGCTGCCCAGCAGCGCGATCAAGCAGGTGACCGCCACTGTCGTCGGCAACACCGTGCGGCTGTTCGCGATCGGCGGCGACAACCGGATCTGGACCAGTACCGGCGACTACACCGCCGGTACGTGGAGCACCTTCGAGGCGATCCCCAGCAGCGGCATCCAGCACATCGCCGCCACCACGATCGGCAACACCGTGCGGGTGTTCGCGGTCGGTGCCGACAGCCAGATCTGGACCACCGACAGCACCGGCAACGGCCCCTGGACCACCTTCGAGAAGGTGCCCGACGCCCTCGGTGTGAAGCAGGTCGCCGCCACCACCATCGGCGACGCCATCCGCCTGTTCGCGATCGGCAGCGACGACAAGATCTGGACCGCCGACAAGAAGGCCGACGGCAGCTGGACCACCTTCTACAAGGTCGACAGCAGCGGCATCCAGGGCCTCGCCGCCACCGCCGGCTGACCCGGGTCCCGCACCCGTGCCCCGCGGGGGCCGTCGGCGCGAGACCGACCGCCCCCGCGGGCTCCCACCCACCGACCCGAAGGGGAGTCCCCATGTCCCGCAAGTCCCAGCTCCGCCCGCGGCGGGCGGGTGTGCTGGCAGCCGTCGCGGCCGCTGCCGCCGGCGCGCTGACCACCTTCGCCCCGGCCGGCGCCGTCTCCGGCGGCGCCGCGGCCGATACCACCTCCGCCACCACCGCGCGGATCGTCATCGGCGACAGCCTGCGCGGCTGCACCGGCGCGCTGATCGACCAGTACTGGGTGCTCACCGCCGCCTCCTGCTTCTCCGACGACCCGGCGCAGCCGCAGGCGCTGGCGGCCGGCAAGCCGAAGTGGAACACCACCGCCACCGTCGGTGCCAAGTCGGCCCAGGTGGTCGAGCTGGTGCCGCGCGCCGACCGCGACCTGGTGATGGCCCGTCTGGCCGTGCCGGTCGACGGTGTGACGCCGCTGGAGGTGGGCACCTCGGCGCCGACGGCCGGGCAGTCGCTGCGTGTTCCCGGTTTCGGCCGGACCAAGGACGAGTGGGTGCCGGCCAAGCCGCACACCGGCGCGTTCTCGCTCGACACGGTGAGCGCGACGGGCGTCGGCATCACGGGGACGGGCGGTGCGGCGGTCTGCAAGGGTGACACCGGTGCCCCGGCGATCCGCGAGGTCAACGGCAAGGCCGAGCTGGTGGCCGTGGCCTCCCGCTCCTGGCAGGGCGGCTGCCTGGGCACCCCGGCCGCCGAGACCCGCACCGGCGCGTACGCGACCCGGGTCGACGACCTCGGCGTGTGGATCACCAACGTCCGCCACTCGACCCCGTCGGGGACGAAGGTCACCGGCTCGCCGTTCACCGTCGTCGACCCGGCCACCGGGCACCCGCTGACCTTCGTCCAGGACAGCAAGAACCACCTGTGGTCGGTCGACCCGCAGAACGAGGGCTGGACCGACCTGGGCGGCTACGCGGCCGCCCGCCCGACCGCGATCGCCAACCCGGCCGACAACCACGTGATCGTGTACGTCAACGGGCCGGACAACAAGCTCTGGTCCTACGACCGCACCACCGGCAAGTGGACCGAGTTCGTCCCCACCCCCGCCGGGACGGTGCTGGCCCCCGACGCCGTGCCGCGCACGGTCGTCGACCCGGCCACCGGCCACCTGGTCACCTTCGTCCGCGACACCGCCAACCACCTGTGGTCCGTCGACCCGCAGGGCGAGGGCTGGTACGACTTCGGCGGGCTGGCCGCCACCGACCCGGTGCCGGTGATCAACCCGAACGACGGCCACATCGTGGTGTACGTCAACGGGCCGAACAACCGGCTGAACTCCATCGACCGCCGGGGCGCCGGCCGGGTCGAGTTCGTCCCGCCGGCCCTGGCCCCCGACGCGGTCCCCTCGACCGTGGTCGACCCGGCCACCGGGCACTTCACCACCTTCGTCCGCGACGCCGCCAACCACCTGTGGTCCGTCGACCCGTTCGGCCCGGGCTGGCGCGACTGGGGCGTGATGGCTGCCACCGACCCGGTCGCGATCGCCGACAAGGCCGGCAACCGGACCGTGGTGTACGTCAACGGGCCGAACAACCGGCTGAACGCGCTCGACTTCGCCACCGGGAAGTGGACCGAGTTCGGGCTCACCCCGTCGGGCACCGCGCTGGCCGCCGACGCCGTCCCGCAGACCGTCGTCGACCCGGTCAGCAAGCACCTGGTCACGTACGTCAGGGACACCAACAGCACGCTCTGGTCCATCGACCCGCAGAGCCAGGGCGGCCCGGCCTGGGTCCGCTTCCACGGCGGCCCCTCCGCCCCCTGACCCGCACCTGACCCGCGGCAGGCCCGCTGCGGCCCGCCACGGCCGCCGGTCGAAGGCCACCGGCACCCCGCGCACCCGCGGGGTGCCGTCCTCCCCGAACGCTCCCTGGAGATCCCTCATGCCCCGCAAGTCCCAGGTCCGCTCCCGGCGGGCCGGCGTACTCGCCGCTGCCGCTGCCGCCGGCACGCTGTGCAGCATCGTCCCGGCCGGCGCCGTGGTCGGCGACGCCGCCGCCGACGGCTCCTACGCCTACACCGTCCGCCTGGCGATCGGCGACAACGTGCGCGTCTGCACCGGCGCGCTGGTGGACCGCTACTGGGTGGCCACGGCCGCCTCGTGCTTCTCCGACGACCCGGCGCAGCCGCAGGCACTGGCCGCCGGTGCGCCGAAGTGGAAGACCACCGCCACCGTCGGGCGCACCGACCTGGCCACGGGCGCCGGTGTCGTGACGGACGTGGTGGAGCTGGCGCCGCGTCAGGACCGCGACCTGGTCCTGGCCCGCCTGGCCGTCCCCGTCACCGGCGTCGCCCCGATCGCGGTCGCCACCACCGCCCCGACCGCCGGCCAGACCCTGCGGGTGCCCGGGTACGGGCGCACCAAGACCGAGTGGCTCCCGAACCGGCTCCACTCCGGCGCGTTCAGCCTCGACACGGTGAGCGCGACCGGCGTCGGCATCACGGGGACGGGCGGCGCGGCGGTCTGCAAGGGCGACACCGGTGCCCCCGCCGTCCGTGAGGTCAACGGCAAGGCCGAGCTGGTCGCCGTCGCCTCCCGTTCCTGGCAGGGCGGCTGCCTGGGCGTGCCCGCCGGCGAGACCCGTACCGGCGCGTACAGCACCCGGGTCGACGACCTCGGCGCGTGGATCAACCAGGTCCGCGACGGCTGGTGGGACACCGTCACCGCCAACCCGGCCGCCCGCAGCTCGGTCTACGACCCGGTCCGGAAGACCACCACGGTCTTCGCCGTCGACAGCGAGCGCCACGTGGTGTCCTCCTCCAGCGCGGACGGCACGACCTGGAGCGACTGGACGCGGGTCGGCGGCGACTGGCGGTTCGCGAGCGTCCCCACCGCCGTCTTCAACCCCGCCACCGGTGCCATCGAGCTGTTCGCCATCGGCACCGACGGCGTGCTCTGCCAGACCTACTGGCTGCCGGACGGCAAGGGCTGGGTCGAGTGGTACTACCAGCCCACCGACAAGAGGTTCACCGGCAGCCCCACCGCCGTCTACAACCCGGCGACGAAGACCGCGGAGGTCTTCGCCACCCAGACCAACGGGGCCGTCGCGCACTCCTACTACACCGTGGGCACGGCGGGGTGGAGCGGCTGGTACGACATCAAGGCCAACAAGGAGTTCACGGGCAGCCCGAGCGCCCTGTACAACCCCTCCACCGGTGCCATCGAGCTGTTCGCGGTCAACACCGACGGCGTGCTGAAGCAGAGCTACTGGTTGCCGGGCCAGGACTGGAACCCCTGGTACGCCCAGGACGACAACGTGAGGTTCACCGGCAGCCCCACGTCCGCCTACAACCCGGTCACCAAGGTCGTGGAGGTCTTCGCCACCCGGACCAGCGGGGCCGTCGCGCACTCCTACTACACCCCGGGCATGACGAAGTGGAGCGGCTGGTACGAGGTCCCCGGCCGCGGGTTCGCGGGCTCGCCGACCGCCGTCTTCGACCCCGCCACCGGCGGCTTCGCGCTGTTCGCGGTCGACGGCAACGGCGTCCTCGCCCGCGCCGCGTGGCAGCCCGACGGCAAGCCGTGGAGCGACTGGACCAGCATCGGGGACTGGCGGTTCACCACCGGTCGCTTCCCGACCGCGACGTTCAACGCGGCGGCCGGCACCCTGGACCTCTTCGCCACCGGCCAGAACGGCGCCTTCAACCACGCCTCGTACCAGCCGGGGAAGAGCGGGTGGAGCAGCTGGAACACGCTCCCCGGCAAGACCATGGTCACCGGCTGACGAAGCGTCCACGGGCCGTTCAAGGACCGGGCCCGGCCGCTCCCCGCTCAGGCAGGGGGAGCGGCCGGGCCCGGTCCGTCGTGCGAGCGGTCAGAGGCGCTCGGGGACCGGGTTGCCGACGGCCTCGATGGCGCGGCGGACCGGGACCTTGAGCAGGACGGCGAAGCCGATGACGAAGAAGACCAGCAGCGAGATGATCGCCGAGCGGTAGCTGCCGGTGAGCTGGTAGGCGAGGCCGAAGACGAGCGGGCCCATCCAGCTGGTGCCGCGGTCGCTGACCTTGTAGAAGCTGAAGTACTCGGCCTCCCGGCCCGGCGGTATGAGGTGGGAGAAGAGGGAGCGGGAGAGCGCCTGGCTGCCGCCGAGCACCAGGCCGATCATGCAGGCCAGGGCGTAGAACCAGGCGGGCTGGTGGGCGGGCATGAAGTAGCCGAGGGCCAGGGTGACGACCCAGCCGACCAGGGAGCCGAGGATGGTCCGCTTGGCGCCGTACCGGTGGGCGATCCGGCCGAGCAGCAGGGCGCCGCCGATCGCCACGACCTGGACCAGCAGCACGGCGGTGACCAGCGAGGTCTGCTCCATGCCGAGTTCCTCGCTGCCGTAGAGCGAGGCCTGGGAGACGACGGTCTGGATGCCGTCGTTGTAGCAGAGGAAGGCCGCGAGGTAGAGCAGGGTGAGCGGGTGCTCGCGCATCCGGCGCAGGGTGCGGCCGAGTTCGCGCAGGCTGCCGGCGGCGGGCTTGCCGGGCTTGCCTGGCGCGGTGGCCGGGGTTTCCGCGGGGTCGGCGGGGGCGGTGGGGGCCACGCCGGCCCGGGAGGGCAGCCGCAGCATCGGGACGATGGTGAACAGCGCCCACCACAGGCCGGCCGAGGCGAGGCAGATCCGTACGGCGGTGCCGGAGTCCAGGCCGAACGCGTCGTGGCCCTGGAACAGCGCCAGGTTGGCGATCAGCAGCAGTCCGCCGCCCGCGTAGCCGTAGGCCCAGCCCTTGGAGGAGACCTTGTCGCGCTCGTCGGGGGAGGCGAGGCCGGGCAGGTAGGCGTAGGACAGCGCGACCGAGACCGCGTACGCGATGTTGGCGACCACCAGCAGCCCGCCGCCGAGCAGGTAGCGGTCGCCGCCGAGGAAGAACATCCCCATCGTGGCGAGCGAGCCGACGTACGCGAAGCCGCACATCAGCTCCTTGTGCCGCCCGGTGCGGTCGGCGACGGTGCCGGTCAGCAGCATCACCGCGACCGAGAGCAGCACGGAGAAGGAGACCGTGTACGGGAAGAACGATCCTGCGCGGATCGTCAGGCCGAGCGGGTGGACGTTGCCGGCCGCGTCGGCGGCGTCCTTGGCGACGGTGGTCAGGTACGGGCCGAGGAACACCGTCAGGACGGTGGCCGAGAAGGCGGCGTTGGCCCAGTCGTTGATGTACCAGCCGAACTGCATCCGGCGCAGGGAGCGTGCGTCGGTGTCGGCGGCGGCCGGGTCGGCGTCGGGGGCGGTCGGTGGGTCGTCCGGCAGGTGCGTCGCCGAGTTCGTGGTGCTCATGGGGTTCCCATCACCGTGCTGGAGCCGGTACTGCCGTCCGTCCAGCAGCCGCGCTCGCCGAGGACGTCCCGCAGGACGTCGATGCGATCGGCCATGATGCCATCCACACCCAGGTCCAGGAGAGCCCTGATCCGTGTGGGATCGTCCACAGTCCAGACGTGCACCTGGAGGCCGAGCCGGTGGGCGGTGCGGACGAAGGCCCGGTCGACCACCCGGACGCCCCGGTGACGCTCCGGCACCTGCGCGCACAGCCCGGCGAACGGCGCCCCGGACGGTGCCCCGGACGGGGCTTCGGACGGCGCTCCGGACCGTGTGGAGGCGCGCCCGGGCAGGAACGATTCGGCCAGCGAGCGCAGCCGCAGCCGGGCCACCTCGCGCGGGCCGAGCGAGGTCGCCAGCCGGGGCCCGGCGGCGGCGCGGACGGCGGCCAGCCGGCTGTCGGAGAAGCCGCCGACGCAGACCCGGTCCCAGGCGTCGGTCCGGCGGATCGCCTCGACCAGCGGCCCGACGGCCGGCGCCGCCTTGACGTCGATGTTGAAGCGGGCCCCGGGGAACGCGCCGAGCAGGTCCTCCAGCAGCGGCACCGGCTCGGTCCCGCCGATCCGGGCCCGCCTGACGGTCTCCCAGGGCAGCTCCGCCACCGCCCCGGCGCGGTCGGTGACCCGGTCCAGGTGCGTGTCGTGGAAGGCGACCAGTACACCGTCGGCGGTCGCGTGCACGTCCGTCTCCAGGTAGCGGTACCCGAGCGCGACGGCGGCCTCGAAGGCGGCGAGCGAGTTCTCGGGGCGCCCGAGGTCACCGCCCCGGTGGGCGAAGGCGAGCGGCCCGGGGTGGTCGAGGAAGGGGTGCATGCGGTGCTCCGAGCTGCGGGGGGAGGGCCCGACGGCTCCGACGGGGTCGGGATCCGTGGGCGTACCAGCGCGTTACAGTATGACGCACCCTGTCAAGCAGTAACGCGCCGCCGGGCCCCCGGCCGGATCCCCGGCCAGGCCCCCGTCAGGTCCTCCCGCCGGGTCCCCGCCTGGCCCCGTCAGGCCCCCCGGACGTCCCGGCGCATGCCGAGGATCTCCGCGACGGCGTCCAGCCACCGGGCGAGCAGCTGGTCGCCGTCGACGCTGGTGACGGTGGTGGCCGCCGAGCCCAGCCAGTCGCGGGCGAGCCGGGCCGGCTCCGTCCCGGGCAGCGGCTCGGCGAGGTCCGCCGCGTAGCGGGCGCCGCCGCTGCGCACCACCTCGGCGAGGAAGGCGAGCGACCGGGGGAGCACCCCCAGCGCGTCGGCGGCCAGCGCCGCCGCGACGGCGCCCTCGCCGAACAGCGCGGCCCGGTGCGGACCGGCGAAGGCCAGGCCGTAGCGGAGCATGGCGGACACGTCGAGCTGCCGCAGCTCCTCGTCGGTCCTGGGACGGAAGCGGTCGTCGGGGCTCATCGGACCGTCACCGGGTAGGTGTTGCGCACGACCATGTTCCTGTTCTCTTCGCTGGGTGCGGGGAGGTTGCAGTAGCTGCGGAAGCAGTTGAGGAGGGTGACGGCGGTGGTCCCGCGGCCCTTGGCCTCGAAGGTGTAGAAGCGGGTGCCGCCGACGCCGTCCGAGGTCTTCGACTCCGCGGGGAGGTCGAGCTTCTCCGCGACCAGGGCCGCGACCGCGGCGTCCGGCTGCGGGGCCGCGACGCTCCAGCGGTCGCCGACCGAGGAGTTGTCCCGGACGGCGATCGTGAAGCGCTCGCCGACGGCGAGGCTGACCGAGCGCTCCTCCGCGCCGAGCACCCGGCCGCGGTCCGGACCGGACGGCGCGTCCTGCCCGCAGGCCGTCAGCCCGGTCGCCAGGACGGCCGCCAGCGCCACCGCCCGCAGCGGTCCGCGGGCCGGCCTCCGCGCCGACGCCGCCGTGAACACCCTTGCCACGCCGATCACTTCGGCAGGTGGACGGCGTAGGCGGTGGGCAGCCGGTCGTCCGAGGCCCCGGCCATCCGGCCGTTGACGAAGTCGTCCTCGCTGACCCAGGTGGTGGTGCCCCACGGGTTGTAGATCTGCAGCATGTTGCCCTCCTGGCCGACGATCATCATCGCGTGGCCCGACCGCTTGCCGTCCTTGTCGTAGCCCTCGACCCCGACCGGCACCGGCTTGCCGTCGGCGACCGCCTTCTCGATGTCCGGCAGCAGCTCGCGCCGGGCGTTGCCGTCCGGCATCGGCTTGTAGTCGAAGTCGGCGCCGGTGTGCGGGCTGACCTCCTTCTCCAGCACCTTCTCCTTGCCGTCCGCCCCCATGCCGTCCCAGTTCGCGCCGCCGTCGCCCTCCTGGTGCACCCGGTGCTGCTCGGCCAGCAGCCGCTGCTGGAAGGCCGCCGGGTCGTCCTCCTGGCCGGACGGGCCGCCGGTCAGGTCCAGCGCGTAGAGCGGGTCGACCATCGCCCGGGCGGTCACGGTGGAGGAGGCGACGCAGGTGCCCTCGGTGTCCGCCTGCTTCCAGTTGGCGCCGTCGAAGGTCACCTGGTCCGTGTTCCGGTTGGAGCCGTTCTCCTGCTGCCCGCCGCTGCTGGTGTCCCCGTCCTCGGTGTAGACGGGCGTCAGGTGCGTCCGGAGCCACTCCGGGTCCTTGCCGTGGATCTTGCCCTGGAAGGCGCGGATCTCGTCCATGGAGTGGCCGGCCGCCAGCGCCTTCATCAGATAGGCGCGCTCCTGGGGGGACTTGGAGTCGGCGAGCAGCTTCTCGAAGTCCGCCCGGTCCTTGTCGTTCATCTTGTCCAGGTACTCGCCGGACCGCTTCATGTCGTTGGCGGTCAGCAGCCCGTTCAGCTCGGTCGGGCCGTCCGGACCGGAGGTCTCGGCCAGCACCAGCTTGTCGGCGGCGGTGACGGCGTTGGTCTTCATCTTCCCCGCCCGGGCCTCGGAGGCCAGCTTGTTCAGGTCGCGGGCCGCCGCCCGGGCCGCCTCGTCGGCGTGCTTGGCGGCGCTCAGCATCGCGTCGACCTGGGGCACGGCGGCCTGCTGCGCCTTCTTGCGCGCCGCCTCGTCCTCGTCGTCCTCGAACCACTCGTCGAACCAGCCCTGCTCGCCGCCCAGTTCGCTCAGCACCTGCTGGAGCGCGGACCGCGCGGCGCCGTCCTGGCCCTGGGCGGAGCGCAGCGCGTCCGCGAGGCCGAGCAGGGCCGTCCCGCCGTTGTAGAGCGCGGTGGTCTGCTGGTCGACGGCGCGGGCGGCGGCGGCCACCACCTCGGCGGCCTTCGCGCCCGTCGAACCGGTCCAGACGTCCGGCAGCCCGGAGGTGGCGACCGCCAGGACCTCCTGGTGGAGCTGGGTCGAGTCGGCGGCCGCGGTCTTGTAGCGGTTGCCGGTGGCCTCGATGGTGCCCGGGTCCCCGACCGGCGCGTGGACCGCCAGCGCGCCCTTGATCGCGGAGATCAGATCGTTCTTGTTGTCCGCCCCGCGGACGTCCTTCAGCCGGTCGGTCAGCGCCTTGCAGCGCTGCGTGGTGGATTCGCCTGCCATGACGGCCCGTTCGCCCCCTGTACCCGTTGCCCGTGGTGTCGTTCCCCGCCGCTGCCCGGCGGTCCTCCGTCGGCTGCCCATCGGCCGCTCGACGGCTGCTCATCGGCTTGCGGACGTCAGCTCGTCAGCCGCCGTCCGCTCCGGTGTCCGGCGCGCGCCGGCCCCGCGTCAGCCGAAGGGCCGGTAGTCGCCGCTGCGCGAGGCGGACGCGAGGTCCTTCACCACGCTGCCGTCGGCCGACTGGTAGCCGTTCGAGGAGCCCCGCACCTTGCCGGCCAGCTCGCTCAGCGCGCTCTTGATCGTCGCGGTCTCCGCCTGCCAGGCGCTGCTGAAGTTGCGGTACGCCGGGTCGACGTCCTCGCCCCCGAACACGTCCGCGCCGTAGCAGACCGGGTCGCTGATCGCCGTTCCGATCGTCCCCTCGTCCCCGGACGCCTTGTCCAGCGCCTTCGCCTGCCCCTCGGCCCCGCCGGCCTGGATCGCGTACCCCGACCCCTGCGCCATGGTTCACCCCTCGTGCGTCCCCCGAGCCGTCCACGCGACGGCGTTCGAGCACCCTACGGGCCCTCCGGTGCCCGGGCAATTCGTATCGCGCCTGGTGGGAGGGCTGTTGCGAATTCATGACACACCGTCCGGAACCCGGTGACGGCGGGCGACGGACGCTCCGTCCGCAGTCACCGGGCGACGGGCCGCGGACGTCACCCTGCCGCGGGCGGGGCGGCGGCCCCGGCTACTGGATGCTCCAGCGGTGCGGGTGGCCGGGGTCGGCGGGGCAGGCGAAGACGTTGAGCAGGCCCCAGCGGCCGACGGTGACCTCGGTCGGCGTGCCGGCGTGGTGGCCGTCCGCCGAGGCCTCGTCCTCCAGCGGCCGCCAACTGCCGCTGCCGCCGTCCCACTCCGAGCTGTCGACGGTCAGCAGCAGCCGCATCGGGGTCGCGCAGTCGTGGCAGTCCATCGGGGCCGGGTCGGTGCTGTGCCAGGAGGCGAAGCCGCCGACGCGCCAGCCGGGCGGGATGGACAGGTCGTACTGGTAGAGCGGCGGGTCGTCCTCCCCGTGCTCCTCGGCCGCAGCCTCCCGGGCCTCCTCCCAGGCGTCGATGCGGGCGCACAGGTCCTCCGGGAGGAGGCCGGCGAACGGGTAGGTGGGCACCTGCTCGGGATGCAGCACGCACGGCTCGGGCAGGTATCCGTCGAAGCCGACGACCTCCGGGCGCGGGGGCTGGGCCAGCACCTCGGCGACCTCCCACGAACGGCGCCAGCGCAGGTCGAGCAGCATCTCCCAGCGGCCCGGGCCGTGGGCGTCGAAGGGGCACCAGAACACCTGGAGCAGGTCGCAGCCGTCCGGCCCGGGCGGCAGGTCGGGGACGTCCCGCCGGTAGAACTGCGCGAGGCCGACCAGCGGCAACGGGCCGTCCGCGGCCGGGCCTTCGACCCGGTGGCGGCGGTCGAGCTCCTTGAGCAGCTGCCGTTCCGCGTCCGTCGGTCCGGGGTCCTGCTCGCGGTTCCAGGCCGCGGCCAGGACCTCCCGGGAACGGTGGACGTCCGCCGGGCGCCGGCCGCGGGCGTGCGGGTGGGGGTCGGTGCAGACCGGCCAGGGCTCGTCCGCGGGCCACAGCAGCGGGCCGCCGACGGAGCTCGCCGAGGCGTCCGGCCGTCCGGGGCGCGGATGGAGCCGGGTGGTGGTGCCCCGGTGATGCGCCAGTTCGGGGAAGAGCGCCTCGACGTCGAGCGGGCGCGGGGGTGTGGTTCTCGGCATGGGGTCGACCCTAGAGAGTGGCCGGTGGCACCCGGGACCAGGGTCCCCGGCGCCGTGCTGTCAGCGCCGTGCCGGTGTCCCGCCGACGGTGACAGCGCGGTGTCCGCGTCCTGCAAGTGGCTGACCGCACAGTGGTGTTGAGACAGAGCAATCCATGGGAGGAACACCATGTCGAACAGCACTTGGCCGGGCTCCGGCCCGCGCACCACCTCCGTCCTGGTCTCCGGCGCCGGGATCGCCGGCACCGCCCTCGCGTACTGGCTGAACCGGTACGGCTTCCGGGTCACCGTCGTGGAGCGGGCCCCCTCGCTGCGCGGCGGCGGGCAGGCCGTGGACGTCCGCGGCACCGCCCTGACGGTGGTCGAGCAGATGGGGCTGCTGGAGGAGATCCGGGCCCGTCGGACCGGCCTGCGCGGGATGTCCGTGGTCGACGCGGACGGCCGCGAGCTGCGCCGCACCACCGAGTGGACGGCCACCGGCGGGCCGGTCGACGGCCCGGACGTGGAGATCCTGCGCGACGAACTCGCCGGGCTGATCGCCTCGGCGGACGCGGGCGTCGAGGGCGCCGGAACCGCCGGGCCCGGCGTCGAGTACCGCTTCGGCGACTCGATCGACACCCTGGTGCAGCACCGGGAGGGCGTCGAGGTCCGGTTCCGCGGCGGCACCGAGCAGGCCTTCGACCTGGTCGTCGGCGCCGACGGCCTGCACTCGAACACCCGCCGCCTCGTCTTCGGCCCCGAAGCGGACTACCTGCACCCCATCGGCACCTACCTCGCCGGCTGGAGCGTGCCCAACCACCTGGGCCTGGACCGCTGGGAGGTCGTCCACCGGCTCGGCGACGACCAGAACTGGTTCTGCATGGCGATGACCGTCCGCGACAACAGCGAACTGCGGGTCTTCGTCGGCCTCGACACCGAGGAGCCGCTCGACCGGATGCTCCCGCGCGACCCCGCCCGGCAGCGGCGGCTGGTGGCCGAGCGCTCCGCCCACGCGCGCTGGGAGGTGCCGCGCTTCCTCCGGGCGCTGGAGGAGACCGACGCCTTCCACTACGACGTCGTCGCCCAGATCCGGATGGAGCGCTGGTCCAAGGACCGGGTCGTGCTGCTCGGCGACGCGGGCTACTGCTGCTCCCCGTTCACCGGTCAGGGCACCAGCGTGGCCCTGACCGCCGCCTACGTCCTGGCGGGTGAGCTGCACGCGGCCGACGGCGACCACCGCACGGCCTACCCCGCCTACGAGCGGCGGCTGCGCGACCACGTGGCCGCCAACCAGGCGATCCTCGAACTGACCGGCGACCGGCGGGCCCGGGTCGACAGCATCGCGAACCTCGAAGGGCCCGGTCCGGAGCTGGAGGCGGCCTTCCGGGCAGCCCTCGACTTCGACCTGCCCGCGTACTGACTGCCCCGACCGCCGGTTTCGCCGCCCCGACGATCCGCCCCGACGATCCGCCCCGACGACCCGTCCCGCCACGGGCCGTCCGGGCGGGACGTCCTACAAGGCGGGGGAGAGCTCCGCGGCGAGCCGGCGCAGCTCGGGCCCGTACTCCGGGTTGGCGAGCGCGGCCGCGAACTGGGCGCGCAGGTAGGCGGCGGGGTTGCCGGTGTCGTACCAGGTGCCGGCGATGACCTGCCCGTAGACCGCGCGCCGGGCCGCGTAGGCGTTGATGGCGTCGGTCAGGTAGACCTCGTCCTCGGGCTTCTCGTGCCAGCGGAGGGTCAGTTCGCGCAGCTCGTCGACGATGCCCGGGGTGATGACGTAGCCGCCGATCGCCGCGTACGAGGAGGGCGCGTCGGCCGGCTTCGGCTTCTCGACCAGGCCGCTGATCCGCAGCGAGCCGCCGCCGAGGTCCTCCTTCACCACCGGCACGCCGTACCGGTAGGAGTCCTCGGGTGCCATCGGCATCAGCGCGAGCACCGGCGCGTTGGTCTGCTCGTACGCCCTGATCAGCTGCTGCGCGCGGGGGACCTCCGCCACGAAGACGTCGTCGGGCCAGAGCACCAGGCAGGGCTCGTCCCCGAAGTGGCGGGCGGCGTTGAGCACCGGGGTGCCGTTGCCGTACGGGCCGTGCTGGTAGAGGTAGCTGATGTGGCCCTTGCGGGACAGCTCGCCGACCTCCTCGACCGCCGCCGCGAAGGCCTCCTTGCCGTCCCGGCGCAGCTGCTCGACCAGGACGGGGTTGGGGCGGAAGTGCTCCTGGATCAGCCCCTTGTCGCCGTTCACGACGATGGTGATGTCGGTGATGCCGCTCTCGACCAGCTCGCGCACGGTGTGCTCGATCACCGGCTTGTCGCCGACCGGCAGCATCTCCTTCGGCGTGGCCTTGGTCAGCGGCAGGAGGCGGGAGCCGAGCCCGGCGGCGGGGATGACGGCTCGGCGGATCGTCCTGGGGGCCATGTGAGACGCTCTCTCGTTTCGTCGGTGGTGCGACGCCTTGGTGACGCGGCGTCACGGCCGACGCTATCAAGGACCGGCGGCACGTTGAGTGGACGGCTGCCGTACGGAAGTTGGCCCCCCGGCGGCCGTCCGGCTGCGCCCGCCGCCCGCGGGCGGCCCGTGACCGGTGGGGCGCGGGAGGTGCGAGGGGATTCGTGGGAGATTTGTCCGCCGGGGGACGTCAAGACGGCGTCGCCCGCTCCGACCACCGGTCGAGGGCGGCCCCGCCGGGGCCCGCGAACCCGAGGAGGACGAGATGAAGTTCCTGATCAGCCTGCACCTGAACCCGGCCGTGCTGGACGCGCTGACCGACGAGGAGAAGGGGGCGATCGGCGCCGGGCACGGCCGGTTCATCGAAGAGCTCAGGGAGTCCGGCGAGCTGGTCCTCACCCAGGCGCTGGTCGATCCGTCGCAGGCCGCCGTGGTGACCGTCCGCAACGGGCAGCCGGTGGTGACCGACGGACCGTTCCTGGAGGCCAAGGAGTTCCTGGGCGGCTTCTACCTGGTCGACTGCGAGGACAAGGAACGCGCGGTCGAACTGGCCGGCCGCATCCCGGACGCCGCGATCGAGGGGCTGGGCGTCGAGGTGCGGCAGGTGATGTTCTCCGACGGACACTTGGAGGCATGACGGAACCGGACTTCGAGGACCTGCTGCGTGGGCTCACGCCGCAGGTCCTCGGCGCGTTGGTACGACGGTACGGCCGCTTCGAGGGGTGCGAGGACGCGGTGCAGGAGGCCGTCCTCGCTGCCACCGTGCAGTGGCCGTCCGAGGGGGTGCCGGACAACCCGCGCGGCTGGCTGGTGACGGTCGCCTCGCGGCGGCTGATCGACCAGCTGCGCGGCGACCGCGCGCGGCGCGAGCGGGAGTGGGCGACGGCGGCCGCCGAGGTGGTCCCGGAGGAGGTGCCGGACACCGACGACACGTTGCTCCTGCTGTTCCTGTGCTGCCACCCGGCGCTGACCGCGGCGTCCCGGACCGCCCTGACGCTGCGGGCGGTCGGCGGACTGACCACGGCCGAGATCGCCCGCGCGTTCCTGGTGCCGGAGGCGACGATGGCGGCCCGGATCAGCCGGGCCAAGCAGCGGATCAGGGCCGCCGGCGGCTCGTTCGAGCAGCCCGGGCGGGCGCTGTCGGCGGAGGAGCGCGAGGAGCGGCTGCGGGTGGTCCTGCACGTGCTCTACCTGATCTTCAACGAGGGCTACACCGCCACCTCCGGCGGCGAGTTGCACCGCCTCGACCTCGCCCGCGAGGCGATCCGGCTGACCCGGGCGGTGCGCGCGCAGCTGCCCGAGGACGGCGAGGTCGCCGGGCTGCTCGCGCTGATGCTGCTGACCCACGCCCGCCGCGCGACCCGGACGACGGCCACCGGCGACCTGGTCCCGCTGGCCGAACAGGACCGCACCCGGTGGGACCGCGACCTGATCGGGGAGGGAACGGCGCTGGTCAAGGCGGCGCTGGCCGGGCCGGAGCTCGGCCCGTACCGGCTCCAGGCCGCGATCGCCGCCACCCACGCCGACGCGGCCCGCGCCGAGGACACCGACTGGCGGCAGGTGCACGCCCTGTACCTGATCCTGGAGCGGATCGCACCCAACCCGATGGTCACCCTCAACCGGGCGATCGCCCTCGCGGAGACGGAGGGCCCGGAGGCCGGCCTGGCACTCCTCGCCGCGCTGGACGCGGACGCCCGGATGGCCGGCCACCACCGGCTGCTCTCCGTCCGGGCGCACCTGCTGGAGCGGACCGGCGACACGGAGGGGGCGTACGAGCACTACCGGCGCGCCGCCCGGGCCACCGCGAGCCTCGCGGAGCGCCGGTACCTGGAGACCCGCGCGGGCCGGGTGCGGCCGACCGGTTGAGCCGGCCCGCTGATCGGGTCTGCTGAGCCGCGTCCGGTCGGGCCGCCCGGCCGCGCCGCTTCGCGGGGCCCGGGGCCCGGGGCCCGGGGTCAGAGCCCTATCGCGTCGGCGGTCTGCTCGGTGGTCCAGGCGAAGAAGTCGTCCGCCGGGTCCAACGAGCCGACCAGCTGGCCGTGGAGCTCGAAGCCGATCAGGCCGACCAGCTGCACCCAGGCGCCGATGGTCCGGGCGAGGACGTGCGGCGGCAGGTCGAGGCCGAACTCCGTGACGATCCGGGTCAGTTGCCCGGCCAGCGCGCCGCGCGGCGGCGGGACGGGCTGGGTGGGCCGCAGCCTGGCGTCGCGGACCACGCCGATCAGGGCGAACGGCAGCCGGGTGGCGGGTTGGACGGTGGTGCGGGGCGCCGCGTATCCCGGCACCGGGGTGCCGTAGAGCAGCGAGAACTCGTGCGGGTTGGCCCGGGCCCAGTCGCGGGTGGCCGTCCACAGCGCCCGCCAGCGCTCGCGCGGCGCGGCCGCCCCGGCGGTGGCGAGGGCGCCCTCCGCGGCCGCGCCGAGTTCGTTGTAGGCGTCGATGATCAGCGCGGTCAGCAGTTCGTCGCGGCTGGCGAAGTAGCGGTACAACGCGGAGGAGGCCATGCCCAGCTCGCGGGCGACGGCGCGCAGCGACAGCTGCTGGGCGCCCACCGAGGCGAGTTGGCGGCGGGCCTCCTGCTTGATCTCGCGGGTGAGTTCCTCGCGGGCCCGTTCGCGGGCGGTCCGGATCGCTGGCATGGGGACAGACTGCCACATTTCGGAGCGCCGCACACAAGCGAGAGCACTGCTCTTGTTTCTTTCATCCGCCGGTGCCATGCTGAAGACGTCGAAGCGAGAGCAGTGCTCTCGAAGAGAAGCGGTATTCACGGAACCGAGGAGTCGCGATGTCCCGCGCCGAGCACCTGCCCAGCTCCACCACCCGCCTCCAGGCGCCCACCACCCGCCTGGGCATCGCCGCCGGCAAGCTGCTCAACGGCATGGTCGCCGCCTTCGCCAAGGCCGGGGTCAGCCTCTGGGGCTCCCGGGTGCTGGCCGTCCGCGGCCGCACGAGCGGCGAGTGGCGCACCACCCCCGTCAACATCCTCACCCACGAGGGCGAGCGCTACCTGGTCGCACCGCGCGGCCACACCCAGTGGGTCCGCAACCTCCGGGCGGCCGGCACCGGCGAGCTCCGGGTCGGCCGCCGCACCGAGGCCTTCCGTGCCACCGAACTCCCGGACGCCGACAAGCCCGAGGTGCTCCGCGCCTACCTGCGCCGCTGGAACTGGCAGGTCGCCCCGTTCTTCGAGGGGATCGGCCCGGACGCCCCGGCCGAGGACCTGCTCCGGGTCGCCCCCGGCTACCCGGTCTTCCGCATCACGGGCAGCTGAACACCCCTGCCGGACGGGGGCGTTCGTACCGGAAGGGAGGAACTACGGTGAGTCACCGGGCCCTTCTTGCTCCCGAATCGTTGTCCACGGCGGCAGACCAGCCGAGGACAACCACCGGAGGTTCCCCATGAGGGACGAGCCCGAAGCGACGGACGAACCCGAGAAGGCCGACGAACCCGAGAAGACCGACGAGATCATGACGATCGACGGATACGAGATCGTCGACGGGATCGAGACGATCGACGGGATCGAGATCCCGCCGTACCGCAGCTACACCTGGGACGGCGAGGAGGGGGCCGTCCACATCGTCCTCTACCCGGGCGAGGAGGAGGCCGACGAGGAGCGCAAGGCCGAGTTCCGGGCGAGGGGCGTCCGGATGCTGGCCGACCTGAACGCCGAGCGGGAGGCGGAGCACACCCCGCCGTTCCCCGGTATGCCGAACCTCCGCCTGATCCACGGCGAGGGCCCCGCCTGAGGTCCCGCTCCCGCCTGAACACCCCGCTGCCCGCTCTGTGACACCCCGCCCGCGCACGCGCCGAGGCGCGTCCGCGGGCGGGACGGGGCGGGACGGGGCGGGGCGGTGCGGTGCGCGGGCGGTGCGGTCGCGGCGCGCGGGCGGCGCGCGCCGGACCGGGCCTCAGCCCTTGCCGCCGCCCGCCTTCAGCACCTGGGCCGCGGCCACGCCCGCCGCGCTGAAGCCGTGCCCGCCGCCCTCGACCTCGGCGGCGACGGCGAGGTCGCCGCGGTAGGCGATGAACCAGCTGTTGGTGGCCTGACTGCCGGCCTCGACGGTGCCGGTCTTGGCGCCGATCTGGCCGGACAGGCCGGCCATCGGGGTACGGGCGGTGCCCTGGGTGGCGGTCTTGGCCATCATGGCGCGCAGGTCCCGGGCGACGTCGGCGGGGAGCCTGCTCGGCGCCGTCACGCGCTTGGCGTCCTCGCGCAGCACGGGCTGGCGGAACGTCCCGTTCTGCACGGTGGCGGCGACCGAGGCCATCACCAGCGAGTTGACCTGGATCCGGCCCTGGCCGATGTACGCGGCCGCGGCCTCGTCCTTGTTCCCGGGCGTCGGGATGGTGGCGTCCCGGCTCGGGACGCCGATGTGCCACTCCAGGCCGAGGCCGAACTGGTCGCGGGCCACCGTGCCGAGGGTGCCGGGCTGGAGCTTCTCCAGGCCCTTGTCGATGAAGCCGGTGTTGCAGGAGCGGGAGAAGTCGTCCGCGAGCGTGTAGGACGGGAAGTCGCCGCTCTCGTCGTTGTGCCAGGCGCGCGGGGAGTAGGTGGTCTCCTTGCACGGCACCACGGTGTCCGGGCGCACGCCCGCCTCCAGCAGCGCGGCCGAGGTGATCACCTTCATCGTCGAGCCGGGTGCCTGGCCGCCCGCGAGCGCGCGGTTGAAGCCGCCCTGCGGGGCGTTGGCGATCGCCAGGATGTGGCCGGTGCTCGGCTGGACGGCCACCAGCGAGGCCGGATTGCCGTTCGCCGCCTGCTGCTTGACGGCGTCCTCGGCCACCTGCTGGAGGTCGGCGTCCAGGGTCAGTTTGACCACCGGGGCGCTCGGCGGCGTCAGCACGAACAGCGGCTCCGCCTCGCCGCCGCCCGAGAGCACCACGGCCCGTCCGGTGGTGGCGGCCGCGCCGTCCGGCGGGGCGATCTGGGGGAGGACGGCGCGCAGCGACGGGAAGGTGTCGAGCGGTCGGCCCTTGCGGTCGGTGGGCTTGGACACCGGGTTGGGCGTCTCCTGCACCCCGATGGTCCGGCCCGGGGTGAGCTGGGGGTGGATCACGGACGGCTTCCAGCGCACCACGGGCCGCCCGTCCTGGGACCGGACGACGCTCAGCACGCTGTCGTACTCCCAGGCGTCCGGGGTGCCCTCGAACTCCGCCTTCACCCGGAAGCCGAGGGCCGGCTCGCTCGGGCCGTCGGCCTTCGCGGGGCCCGTCCCGGTCAGGGCGAGCGAGCGGGCGCCCACCTGCTCGTGGAACGTGGCCAGTGCGGCGCGGGCGGTCTCCGGCCGGTCCGTCAGGCCGGCGGCGGCCGGGATGTCGCCGCGGCTCCAGGCCGCCAGGAACTCCTTGGCCGTCGACTCGGCCTGCTCGGCGGTCGGCGGCTCCTGCGGGGCCTTCGCCACGGTGCCGGCGCCCTGGTGGCCGCCACCGGCCGGGCCGTTGTCCGTCACGGCGTTCAGCACGTTGTAGGCGCCGTAGCCGCCGACCGCCAGCAGGGCGGCGAACACCCCGCCGGCGGCGACCATCACGACCCGGCGCGTGGTCGAGCTGCGCGGGGCCGCGTCGTCGTGCCCGTCATGCCCGTCGAGGTCGTCCAGATCGTCGTACTGGTCGTACTCGATCTCGACATCGGCGAGTCGGCCGTCCTGCTCGTGCCCGGCGTGCCCGGCGTGCTCGTCGTGCCGGTTGTCCCTGTGCTCCTCGAACATGCTTCCGTCCCCCCTGCGATCCTCCGTGGTGGCGGGCACGCCCCCTCCGGCATGTCGGCCCGCCGGCCCGATGACCGGACGAAGGTCCGTTCGGGCGCGGACCAGCCTATGCCGGGACGGGTGATCGGTCGACAGCGGGACGGCCCGCCCGGCGATCGGCCGGGCGGGCCGTAGGGGCCGGTCAGGCCCAGGGGTCGGTGAAGGAGCGGCCGGGCACGGGCTTGGCGACCAGGGCGATGGCGGTGAAGAAGTTGACCTGGCCGATGGCGAGCATGAGCGTGGTCAGGGCCGTGTCGTCGTAGTGCCCGGCGACCTCGGCGTACAGCGCGTCCGACACCCGTTCGCCGTGCGGGTTGGGCTGGAGGACGGCCTCGACCAGGGCGAGCGCGGCGCGCTCCGGGGCGGTGAACCAGGGGGAGTCCGGCCAGCCGGCCACCGAGGCGATCCGCTCCTCCGACTCGCCGGCCCTGCGGAGGAAGCCGGTGTGCAGGACGGTCAGGTAGGTGCTGCCGGCGATCTGGCCGGCCCGCAGCTGGACCAGGCTGATGGTGCTGCGGGGGACGGACCGGTTGCCGGTGGCCTTGAACAGTGCGGCCGAGACCTCGGCGAGCTCGGGGACGAGCTGCACCGGGTCCTGGGCCATGCGCGGGCGCAGCGGGACCTCGGCGGTGATCGGACGGGCGTTCATCGTGGTGTTCCTCTTCTCGCGGATGAGCGGATGAGCGGGTGACCGCTCGACCGGGTGGACCGTGCGGCCACCCGCTCACCGGTCCGACGGATCGCGGCGCGGCTTTGTGACAGCGCGGCCCGCCCGCAGCCCGAGGACGCAGCCGACGGCCACCAGGCCGGCCATCGCGAGCAGCGGCGCCGCCCAGGACCCGCTCGCGGTGTGGAGCGCGGAGGCGAGCGCGGGGCCGGTGGCGGCGAGCAGGTAGCCCCAGGTCTGGGCCATGGTGGAGAGCGCGGCGACGTGGTCCGGGTCGGTGCCCCGACGGGCGAACAGGACGGCGGCGAGCGCCTGTCCGCCGCCCATGCCGATGCCGAGGACGGCGGCCCAGAGCGGCGCCCCGCCGGCCGGGGCGAGCACCAGGCCGAGCAGGCCGAGGACGCAGACGGCCGCCACGCCCAGGATGTGCGGCCGCTGGTCGCTCCGGGCGGCGGCCAGGGTCGGGGCGAGGAAGCCGCCGACGGCGAGGCCGAGGATCAGCACGGCCTGGTCGGTGCCGGCGGTGGTCCGGCTCAGGCCCGCGTCGACCAGGACGGTGGGCAGCCAGGCCAGCGTCGCGTAGAAGACCAGGGTCTGGACGCCGAAGAAGGCCGTCAGGCTCCAGGCGAGCGCCGTCCGCCCGACCCGGCGGCGCCCGGCGGGTGCGACGGGCCCGGCCGGCGTCCGCGCGACCCGCAGCTGCGGCGCCAGGCCGGCCGCCGCCAGGGCCGCCGGGACGACGGCGATCGCGATCGCGGCCTGCCAGGACCAGGCGCCCGCGACCGGCGCGACCAGTGCGGCGACGACCGCCGAACCGGCGCCCATGGACAGCGCGTAGACGCCCGTCATGGTGCCGATCCGCCGGGGCGCGAAGCGGGCCCGGACGAACACCGGGATCAGCACGTTCACCACCGCCACCGCGACGCCCACCAGCACCGTGCCCGCGTACAGCCCGGGCAGGCCCGCCGTTCGCAGCACCGCCCCGGCCAGCAGCAGCACGCTCGCCCAGAACAGCCCGCGCTCCTCGCCGAGCCGCTGCCGGGCCAGGGCGCCGAGCGGGGCGAACAGGCCCATGCACAGCGGCGGCAGGAGGGCGAGCAGGGTCACGGTGCCCGGGCCCCAGCCGGCGACCGGCGCGAGCGGCCCGATCTGTCCGAACGCGACCCGGGTGTTGAGGCTGAGCAGGACGAAACCGAGGACGAGCAGGGCCCCGGCGGTCCGTGGGGTGCGGGAGGGGGCGGGTGCGGTGGTGGTCGCAGTGGCCGACGCGGTGGTGGCCGTCGGGTCGGTGAGCGGCATGGGGAGCAAGCCCTTCGCTTCGATGAGAGGTTAGGCTTGCCTAAGCGTTCTCGCTCAAGCGCGCTTGAGCGCAACCCGGTCCCGGCGCACCCGGCCGAGCCCAACTCGGCCTGGGTGCAACCCCGAAGGAGGCGGTGGCGGATGGCGGAGCTCCACTCGATCACCGAGGTCTCGGCGGCCTTCGGCCTCTCGGTGCCCGCCCTGCGCTACTACGAGGAGTGCGGCCTGATCGCGCCCGCCGCCCGCCGCGGCCGGGTCCGCTACTACGACCGGGAGTCGCTGGAGCGCCTCGCCCTGGTCCAGCTCTGGCACGTGGACGGGATGATCCCAGTCAGCGGGACCGCCGCCGTCCTGGCCAGCGAGCGGGCGGCCGACCGCACGGCGCTGCTGCACGCCCAGCGGGACGGGATGCTCGAGCGCGCCCGCCGGCTGGAGCACGCCGCGGCCGTCCTCACCCACATGCTGCTGTGCAGTCGGGACCGCCCGCTCGACTGCCCGACCACCCGGGCCCACATCAGTGCCCGGGTCGACGCCGCCCTGGCCGGCGAGGAGCTCGCCGACGGCTTCCTGCCCGCCCGGCCGGACGGCCCGCGGTCGGAGCACCCGCGGTCGGGCAGCGCCCCACCGCAGGAAGGCCTCAGCCCAGCACCGCCGGCGTCGGCCCGTCCGGCCGTACGGTGATGCTGTACGCCGCCCCCATCGGCCGCGAGCGGAACGTCAACGGCCCCATCGGCAGCAGGAGTTCCAGCAGTGCCGTGGTCTCGCGCAGCGCGAACCGGGTGCCCAGGCAGGCGCGGGCGCCGAGGCCGAACGGGAAGTAGGCGCCGAGCTGCCCGGGGCGGTCCGCGCCGTGGGCGAAGCGGGCGGGGTCGAAGCGTTCCGGGGCCGGCCAGAGCGCCGGGTCGCGGTGGGTGAGGTACGGGCAGACCAGCACGTCCGTCCCGGCGGCGATGCGGTGCCCGGCGATGACGTCGTCCTCGACGGCGTGCCGGGGGAGCAGCCAGGCGGAGGGGTAGAGCCGCAGCGTCTCGCTCACCAGCGCCTGCGGATCGGCCGTCCGGGCCTCGGGGTGGCGGTCGAGCAGCAGGAAGAGCCAGGTGAGCGTGGTGGCCGTGGTCTCGTGGCCGGCGACGAGCAGGGTGACCAGCTCGTCGCGGATCAACCGGTCGGTGTACCCGGGGTCCTGCTCGCCCGCGTCGAGCAGCACCCGGAGCACGCCGGGCTCCTCGGTCGGGCCGGCCGAACGCGCCGTGTCGATCGCCGCGTGCGCCACCGCGTCGATCCGGGCGAGGTCCTCGGCGACCGCGTCCCGGGCGTCCGCCGCGTTGGTGGGCAGGGTCGGCATCGCGGCCACCACCCGTTCCACCGACCGGAGTTCGCGGTCCGTCCGGTCGTCCAGCGGCAGCCCGGTGAGCGCCCGCCAGACGGTGTCCAGGGCGAAGCCGCGCATCTCCTCGCCGACGTCGAAGGCCTCCCCGCTGCGCCGGTAGCCCTCCCAGCGCTCGGCGGTGCGGTGCGCCGCCTCGGTGATCCGCCGCTCGTAGCGGCGCATCCCGGTGCCGGTGAACTGCGCCTGCAGCACCCGCCGTTGGCGCTTCCAGGGGGCGCCGGTGGCGGACAGCACGCCGTCCCCGACCAGCATCCGGGCGCGGTGCGAGCGCTTGACGTACCGGTCCGGGTGGTGGCCCAGGACGTGCTGCACGGCGGCCGGGTCGGTGACCAGGACGGTCGGTGTCGGGCCGAGCCGGAAGGCGGCGACGCCGCCGACACCGCGCTGGGTCCGGGCCAGCAGGTCGACGAGCTCGGCCTCCTCGGCCCGCCACCGCTCGACGACCTCCGCGGCCAGCTCCGGTACCGGACGGGTCTCGGTGCTCACAGGTCGTGTCCTTCCGCTCTGCTGACGGTTCGTCGGTTGCGGTCCGACTCTATGCCAGCGCGCGGCCCGTCCGGGCTGCGCCGAACGGCTGGCCGACCCGGCCGGGGGCGGCGCGGCGGCCCGATCGGCCGTACCCGCACGGGTACGGTGCGGCGGGGCCGACCGGCCCCTGCTCGCCGCGCGGATGGGAGAACGCATGCCTGGGACCCGGCACTTCGGAGGCGGCGGGATCCGAACGGGAAGGCCTGCGGGCGCGGGCCGGTGGCTGGCGGCCGCCCTGCTCGTCCCGGTCCTCGCGGCCTGCGGCGGCGGTGGCGGATCCGGGTCGGCCGGCGCCACCCGGAACGGCCAGAACGGCCAGAACAGCGGCTCGGGCCTGCCGGACGACCAGCGGACCAAGGACGAGGGGGACCAGGGCGGGTTCCGGACCGCGGGCGAGCCCTCGGCGAGCGTCCAGGGCATCGACAACAGGGCCCGGATCACCCTGTCCTTCCCGTCGAAGACCAGTTTCACGGCCGTGATCAGCAAGGTCGCCGAGTGCGGCAGCACGTCCTACGCCACCCCCGCCTCGCAGCAGGTACAGGTGACCGACGGCAAGACCGAGCTGGTCGATTTCCGGCTCCCGCAGTGGAAGCCCGGGACCAAGGACCGGACCGTCTGCCTCACGGTGACGGCCGACGACTCCTCCAAGCGGATCGAGGCCGCGGGCTCGGTGGTCGTCGTCAGCCCCGACGACGGGGCGACCACCGGCAACGGCGCGACCCCGAGTTACGGGTCGAGCCCGTCCAGCGGCGCCGGGAGCACCCCCTGAGACCTGCCGAGGAGGAACCCCCGGACGGGCAGCGGCAGCCGCAGCCGCGCTCCTGGGCCGACTGGCTCACCAGGCTCGCCACCTGGATCGCCCCGACCACCCTCCTCACCGCGTTGCTCTTCTTCTTCGGCTACGCCTACACCAGTTCGCTCTACGCCTTCTTCGGCATCGACGCCGGCACGATCGGCTTCGCCACCCAGGACCTGCTGATCCGCAGTTCCCCCGCGCTCTACCTCCCGGCCGGGGTCGCCCTGTGCGGGGCGCTGGTCGGCGCGCTGGGCTACCACCTCGCGACCAGGGCGGCCGGGAAGGGCGGGGCCGGCGCCCGGACGGTGCGCCGGGCCTGTTGGGCGGTCGCCGCACTGGTCGTCCCGCTGCTGGTGCTCGGCCTCCTGGCCGGCTTCGAGGTGTTCGACGCCGGCCCGCTGGGCACCCCGCTGCTGATCGGCGGCGCGCTGCTGCTCGGGGTCCTGGCCCGGATGATGTACGTGCGCGGCACCGGCGCACCGTACCCGCTGACCGGGGAGCGGGCGGCGCTGGGCGTCAGCGTGGCGATCATCGTGCTCTGCTCGTACTGGGCGGTCGGCGACTACGCCCAGCAGAAGGGGACGGCCGACGCCGAGGACCTCGCCCACCACCTCTACCGGCGCCCGGCGGTCGTCCTGGACACCCCCGAACGCCTCCACCTGGGGTGGCCCGGGGTGTGGGAGACGGCGCTGCCGGACGTGGACCAGGGCGCGCGGTTCCGCTACCGCTACGAGGGGCTGCGGCTGCTGGCCCTCTCCGGCGGCCGGATGTTCCTGGTCCCGCGGACCTGGACCTGGGAGACCGGCAACGGGCTGATCCTCCCCTTCGACGCCACCGTCCGGGTCGCCTTCCATCCCGGCTGAGGCCGCCGCGCGGGCTCCGCGCGACCCCCGCCCCGCGCACGGCTGCGCCGCGGTCCGTCCCCCTCGACGGACCGCGGCGCAGCGGCTTCACCGGGCGTCAGCGCGCCCCGGTCACACGGCCTGCCAGAGCGCCGGGACGATCGGCGGCTCCCAGCCGACCTGGGCGGTGTGGCCCTGGAGGCAGCGGTAGCTGACCCCGTTGTAGGTCACCACGTCGCCCGCCTGGTAGGTGGTGCCGGGCGTCCAGGTGCCACCCGGGTTCGGCGAGTCGTTGCCCACCACCAGGGAGAAGCTGGTGCTGTGGGTGGCCGAGCCGGTCCCGGTCAGGGTGATGGTGTAGGTGCCGGTGGCGGTCGAGGCGGCGGTGGCGACGGTGAGCGTCGCCGAGCCGCCGGACTGCACCGAGGACGGGTTGAAGGAGACGGTCACGCCGGCCGGGGCGCCCGAGGCGGTCAGGCTGACCGTCTGGGCCGAGCCGGAGGTGGTCGAGGTGGCGACCGTCGCCGTGGTGGTGTCACCGGGCTTGACGGTGGAGGTGGTCGGGTTCACCGAGAGGGAGAAGTCGTTGGCGGGCGCGGTGCCGCCGACCGAGGTCTTCCAGATGGTGTACGCCACGCCGTCGGCGTTGCGGTTCAGCACCGTCGCGTCGACGTTGCTGGTGGTGTCGCAGGACGAGTGGTAGCAGGAGTCGTAGGAACGCCCCGCCGTGCCGCCCCACTTGGCCGCCTGCGCCGAGGTCTTGGTGGCGTCGGCGCCGGCCGCGTAGCCCGAGGTCGGGATGCCGGCCTGCTGGAAGGAGTAGTCGTCCGAGCGGCCCTGGCCCTCGACGTTCTCCTCCGGCTTGAGGTTCAGCGAGTCCCAGTAGGCCTTCATCGGGGCCGACGCCGCGGAGTTGATGTTGTTGATGAAGTAGCCGGCGTTGGGCGAGCCGACCATGTCGAAGTTGTAGTACGCCTTGATCGCGGAGCGCTGGGCGGAGCTCAGCTGGCCGACGTAGGACTGCGAGCCCTGGAGGCCCTGCTCCTCACCGGTCCACCAGCCGAACCGGACGTGCCGGGTCAGGCTGGGGTTCTGCTGGGCGAGCACGAGCGCGTTCTCCAGCAGGACGGCCGAGCCGGAGCCGTTGTCGTTGATGCCGGGGCCGGCCGAGACGCTGTCCAGGTGGGCGCCGAACATGGTGACCTGGTCGGACGGGCCGCCGGGCCAGTCGGCGATCAGGTTGTTGGACTGGTAGCTGCAGGAGGTGCAGGTCTGCTCGGTGACGTTGTAGCCGGCCGCCTGCAGCTTGGCCTTGATGTACGCGATCGACTGGCTGTGCCCGGCGCTGCCCGCCCGGCGGTGGCCGCCGTTCTGGTTGGCGATGGTGTTCAGCTGGGACAGGTGGGCCTGGACCTTGGCGACGTCGATGTCGGGCGCGGGCCCGCCGGGGTTGCCCCCGCCGCCGACCGTCAGGCCGTACTGGGCGGTGTGGGTGGTGGCGCCGGCGGTGCCGGTGACGGTGATCTGGTAGGTCCCGGCCACGGCCGCCGCGGAGGCGGACAGGGTCAGGGTGGAGGAGGAACCGGCCTGCACCGACGAGGGGTTGAAGCTCGCGGTGACGCCCGCCGGGAGGCCGGAGGCGGTGAGGCCGACGGTCTGCGCGGTGCCGGAGGTGACGGCGGTGCTCACCGTCGACGAGGTCGAGGCGCCGGGCTGGACGGAGCCGGACGCCGGGCCGAGCGACAGCGAGAAGTCGTTGTTGCCGGACGGCGTGCAGGTCGGGTCGCCGCTCTGGGCGGGGACGCTGACGGCGTCCCAGGCGGCCTTGGTGCGGTTGAAGAAGGCGCAGGTGGCGTCGAGGCTCTTGGCGGCGGTCAGGGTGGCCGTGCGGTAGCGCTTGTAGGTCATGCCGCTGGTCTTGAGGAGCATGCCGCCGTAGAAGACCCGGCCGGCGTCCTTGATGCCGATGCCGGTGACGGAGGAGTTGTTGCAGGTGGGGCTGGTGGGCTTGCCGCCGCCGGGGTTGGAGCCCTCGGCCAGCAGGTAGAACCAGTGGTTGAGCGGGCCGGCCGCCGCGTGCTCCTCGGTCTGCGGGATCGACGCCGAGTAGCAGTTCGGGTCGTTGTTGACGAGCGAGGGGTTGTACATGTTGCGGATCGGGCCCTGGCCGACCAGGTTGATCATCTCGCCGACGGTGTAGTCCGGGGAGTCGTACGGGGCGGGCTCGTTGGCGTACGACTCGGTCAGCGCGCCCATGATGTCGCCGGTGGCCTCGCCCAGGCCGGACTCGTTGTTGGCGCCGCCCGGGGTGTACTGGTCGATGCCGTGGCCGAACTCGTGGCCGACCACGTCGATCGCCGCGATCCACTCGTTGGCCTGGCTGTGGCCGATGGATATCGTGCTGCCGTCCCAGTAGGCGTTGACGTCGTTGAGGCCGACCTTGACCGGCCAGCTGCCGCCGTTGCCGTTGTGCCCGTTGCGACCGAGCCAGTCGCGGAGCATGTCCCATTCCTTCTGGGCCGCGAACATCGCGTCGCCGCAGCCGGTCTCCTTGGTCGACGGGCTGCCGTTGCCCCAGGAGTCGCTGGACTTGGAGAAGACCTGCCCGGTGCTGTAGTCGGAACACGACAGGCCGGGCCGGTTCGGGTCGCGCAGCGAGTACGAGCCGCCCGAGCTCGTGGTGCTGATGGTGACCGGCGCGGGGCCGTTCCACTTGCTGTTGATGGTGCCCGCACGGACGTCGTCGTAGCTGTCGAGCACCTCGCCGGTGGCCGCGTCCACGAAGACGTGCAGGGTGCTGGGCGCCGACGCGGTGCGGCCCTTGAGGACGGTCTCCCAGGCGAGCCGACCGGTGCCGTCCTTGACCCGGACGACCAGGCGGGGGGAGTCCGCCGAGTCCACGGTGGCCAGTTTCGTCCGGGCGGTCTTCTCCGCGTCCGCCGCGCTGACCTGCGGGGTGGTCGAGCCGCCGACCGGTCCGGTGGCGGCGGACTGCAGGGCGCGGACCTTGCCCTGGGAGTCGGCGAGGACGACCGCGTCGCCGCCGACCACCGGCAGGCCGTGGTAGCTGCGCTCGTACGAGACGGAGTAGAGGCCGCCGAGCCAGGGCGTGACGGTCTTGCGCTCGTAGGTCTCGCCCGGGCCCTTGGCCAGCGCGTCCAGCCCGGCGTTCGCGGCCGCGTCGGCGGCGTTGACGGCGGCGGCCAGGGCGCTCGGCGGCGCCGAGGAGGGAGAGGGGGTGGGCGCGGCGGTGGCCGGGCCCGCGGCGGCGGCGATCATGCCGGCCAGCACGGTCAGGGTGGTCGCCGTGGTCAGCAACCTGCCTGCGGTGACTCTGCGTTGCATCGAGGCTCCTCGCATGTGGGGGTCCTCGACCGCGGACGGCAGGGGCTGGTGGCACACCGCGGGGCCGTATCAGGGGGACGGCCGTGCGGGCCGTCCGCGCTCGGGTGCCCGAACCCTCACACGACGTCATGCCCAGGTCAATGCCCGGTGCGCGCGGGGCAAGGGGTTGGCAAATTCCGTCAAGCCCGTCGGTCCGGCTTTGCGTCAAGCTGGGCTTTTCTTCAAGTGGTTGAGACCACCTCATGTACGAGGCGGGTGGCCATCGAGTACCGTCCTCCTGATCCGAGTCGTCGGAATCACTGGAATCGTCGACAGGCCCGGCGGCCGGCCGGGGACGACGCGCCCGGGGAGGCAGCCGTGCAGCGGAACCGTGTGGCCCCTGCGGCGGCGGTGCCGGCACCGCCGACCGGCCGGGGGCAGGACGCCTGGCGGGAGTTCGGCGCCCGGCTGCGGCACTGGCGGCGCCGGGCGGGCCTCACCCAGGCGCAGCTCGGCGCCGGGATCGGCTACGACCACACCGCGGTCAGCAAGATCGAGCACGGCGCCCGCCGGGTCACCCCCAGGGTCGCCGACCGGATCGACGACCTCCTCGGCGCCGCCGGGGAGTTGAGCGCCGCCTGTCAGCGCGCGGAGAACGCCGAACTGTGCGACCCGGACGCCATCTCGCCCGCCCTGCTCCGGCCCCCGCTGCCGGGCGGCGCACCGTCCGGCCCGCCCGCCCCGCCCCCGGCGCCCGCTCCGCCGCGACTGCCGGACTACGGGCTGCTCTGTCCGCTGCACGGCGCCGAGGGCTGCGCCGTCCCCGAGCCCGGGGAACTCGCGGCCCTGCACGCCGAGTTCTGCTCCGCCGAGGCGATCGCCGACCCGGCCGCCGCCCGCCCGCTGGACGCCGTCACCGCACACGCCCTGACCGGGCTGCTCGCCGCCCGCCTGCGCTCCGGCGAGACCGGCGACCGCCCGGTCCTGGTCGCGGCCGTCGAGCGCACCCTGCGCGCGGTGCTCGCCAGGCTCGCCACCGCCCCCGCCGGGCAGCGCGGCCCGCTGGTCCGGCTGGCCGCCGAGCACGCCCACGCGGCCGGCGCGCTGCGGATGCAGGACGGCCGCAACGCCACCGCGATGGCCTGCTACGACCGCGCCCTCACCTGGGCCGGGCTGGCCGCGGACCGGGCCACCCAGGTCGGCACGCTCAGCGACATGAGCATCCTGGCCCGGCTGGATGGCGACCCGGTCGCCGCCCTCGGCTACGCCCGCGAGATCGAACGGGCCGCCCCGGACCGGCACTGGGCCGGCGCGATGGGCCGGATCAGCCGGGCCCGGGCGCACGCGCTCACCGGCGACGTGCGGGCGACCGTCCGGCAGATCGACCTGGCCCGGTCGCACCTGGACCACATCGGCGCGGAGGACGAGGTCGACGTGCCCTGGCTCTCCATCGCCTCGATGCGGATGCGGGTCGAGTCCGCGGCGGCGGCCGCGCTGCGCGACCTCGCCGCCGCCACCGACGACCCCCGGCTGGCCCGCCGGGCGCTGGACGCCACCGAGACCGCCCTCGGCCTGCTCGGCCCGGACCAACTGCCCTCCAGCCGTCTGCTCTTCATCGTCCGCGCGGCCGACTGCCACGTCTGCGCGCACGACCCGGCCACGGCCGTCGACCTGCTCGGCCCCGCCCTGGAGGCGACCGGCGCGACCGCGCTGCCCGCGCTGGTCGAGTACGAGCTGCGCGGTCTGCGCGACCGTCTCGCGGCGCACGCGCCCCGTGCCGCACACCGATGGGCGGAGCCGGCCCGCTCCTGATCCGGGGGCGCTCCGGGAGCCGGGGCGCCGGCCGTGGGATTTGGCCGGATCGGTAGCCGCGCGGGGCGGCGCAGAAGGGGCGCACATCAGCGCTCGAAGATCTGCACGACTGTTGTCACACACCGTCAAGTCCCGTTTCTTCTCGACAATGCGCCCCCTTCGCGCCGCACAGACGTCAACTTCGTGCGCGTATAGTCCGCCGATCGGGTCATTCATGGAGTTAACACGTCGAATGACTGTCACGGCGCGCGTCGCCCGCTAGAGTCTCTGACGTTTCCAGTCGTTAGTCCGCGAAGAACGGGGGGCGCGTGCTGTCAGCCATTGCCCGCCGGCTCGCCCATCCGCTGCTGCTCCTGGGTGTGCTGTGCACAGCCGTCGCGACCCTGCACTTCCGCTGGGGGCCGGACCGGGTCTCCCCGCTCTTCCTGATCGCCGTCCTCGTCTACCTGGCGGTCCTGGAGCGGGTGATCCCGTACCGGACCGACTGGCATCCGAGCCGACGTGAACTCGGCTGGTACAGCGTCTACTTCGCGCTGAGCATGGTCGGCGGCGCACTGGCCCAGGGGCTGGTGGCGACGCTGGTGCAGGTGCTCGGCCCGGCCCACCCGGCGCTGCCGTTCGCGGTGGAGATCCCACTCGCGCTGCTGGTCGGCTCGCTCGGCGACTACCTCGTGCACCGCTGGTCCCACCGCAACAGGTGGCTCTGGCGGCTGCACGGGGTGCACCACGTCCCGGACAAGGTGAACGTCGCGAACAACGGCGTGAATCATTTCCTGGACGTGTTCGTCGCGCAGTCCGTGGTGCAACTGTCGCTGGCGCTGATCGGATTCTCGGCGGATTCAGTGTTCGTGGTCGGAATATTCGTCCTGGCTCAGGGGTATTTCGTCCACGCCAACATCGAAGTCCGCATCGGTCCGCTCGGCCACGTCCTGGCCGGGCCGGAACTCCACCGCCTGCACCACAGCACCGACCTCGCCGAAGCCGGCCACTACGCCTCCGACCTCTCGCTCTGGGACCACGTGTTCGGGAGCTTCACCTGGCGGCCCGGCCGAGTGCCGAAGGCCGTCGGCCTCACCGACCCGGCCGCGTTCCCCGCCACCGGCGAACTCGGCGCCACCCTGCTGCACCCCTGGCGCCGGGCGAAGACCACCGAGCAGTCCGTCTGACACCCGGCCCGAGCGGCCGCTCCCACCTGCCCGTGCCCCCGGCGCCACGCCATCACCACCCCGGATTGGATCATGACCTCCTCGCCCTTCGCCGTGCCCCGCGAACGCATCGCGATCACCGGTATCGGCTGCCGCCTGCCGGGACACGCCAACGACCACCGGTCCTACTGGCGCAACCTGATCGAGGGCCGGGACTGTCTCACCGAGACGCCCGCCGACCGCTACGACACCGGCACCCTGGGCAGCAGGGACCGGGCCAAGCCGGGGCGGCTGATCGGCGGCCGGGGCGGCTACATCGACGGCTTCGACACCTTCGACCCGGACTTCTTCGGGATCAGCCCGCGCGAGGCCGAACACATGGACCCGCAGCAGCGCAAGCTCCTGGAGGTCAGCTGGGAGGCCCTGGAGGACGGCGGCCTGCGCCCCGGCGAGCTGGCCGGCCGGGAGGTCGGCGTCTACATGGGCGCCTTCACCCTCGACTGGAAGATCCTCCAGTTCGCCGACCTCGACTTCGCCACCATCGCGGCGCACACCGCCACCGGCACCATGATGACGATGGTGTCCAACCGGATCTCGCACTGCTTCGACTTCCGCGGGCCGAGCGTCTCGATCGACACCGCGTGCAGCTCCTCGCTGGTCGCGGTCCACCTCGCCTGCCAGAGCCTGCTCCGCGGCGAGACCGAACTCGCCCTGGCCGGCGGCGCGTTGCTGCACATGGCGCCGCAGTACACGATCGCCGAGACCAAGGGCGGCTTCCTCTCCGCGGACGGCCGCTCGCGCGCCTTCGACGCCTCCGCGGACGGCTACGTCCGGGCCGAGGGCGTCGGCGTGGTCGTGCTCAAGCGGCTCTCCGACGCGCTGCGCGACGGGGACCCGGTGCACGCCGTCATCCTCGGCACCGGCGTCAACCAGGACGGCCGCACCAACGGCATCACCGTCCCCAGCGCGGACGCCCAGGTCACCCTGATCGAGCGGGTCTGCGCCGAGGCCGGGGTGCTGCCCGGCAGCCTCCAGTACGTCGAGGCGCACGGCACCTCCACCCCGGTCGGCGACCCGATCGAGGCCGCCGCCCTCGGCCGGGTGCTCGGCGTCGGCCGCCGCGCCGGGGACCGCTGCTACGTCGGCTCGGTCAAGACCAACATCGGGCACACCGAGGCGGCGGCCGGCGTCGCCGGGCTGATCAAGACCGCGCTCGCGATCAAGCACCGCCGCATCCCGCCGCACCTCAACCTGGAGCGGCCCAACCCCGGCATCGACCTCGACGCGCTGCCGTTCGAGATCCCGACCGCCCCGGTGGACTGGCCCGAGCACCGGGGCCCGGCCCGGGCCGGCGTCAACTCCTTCGGCTTCGGCGGCACCAACGCCCACGTCCTGCTGGAGGAGCCGCCGCGGCCCGGGCCCGCCGCACCGGTGGCCGAGCCGGCCCGCACGGTGCTGCCGCTGAGCACCAAGGACGCCGCCGGACTGCCCGAACTGGCCGCCGCCGTACGGCAGGAGCTCGCCGGCGGGACGCCCCTCGCCGACGTCGGCCACACCCTGGCGCACCGCCGCCAGCACCTGCCCGAGCGGCTCGGCGTGGTCTACTCAACCCGGGAGGACCTGGACGAGGCGCTGGCCGCGTACGAGCGCGGCGAGGAGCACCCGCGGGTGGTCCAGGGCCACGCCCGGGAACGCCGGCAGCGCCGGCTGGCCTGGGTGTTCACCGGCATGGGCCCGCAGTGGTGGGGCATGGGCCGGGGGCTGTACGAGCACGAGCCGGTCTACCGGGAGGCCGTGCGGGCCGTCGACCGGGAGATCCGCGCGCAGGCCGGCTGGTCGCTGCTGACCGAGCTGGACCGCGACGAGGCGGACTCCCGGATGGCCGAGACCTGGCTGGCCCAGCCCGCCAACTTCGCCGTCCAGGTGGGGCTTTCGGCGCTCTGGCGGAGCCACGGCCTGCGCCCCGACGCGGTGGTCGGCCACAGCACCGGCGAGGTCGCCGCCTTCCACGAGGCCGGGGTCTACGACCTGGCCGACGCCGTCCGGGTGGTACTCGCCCGCAGCCGGCTCCAGCAGCGCCTGGCCGGCACCGGCACCATGCTCGCGGTCGGCCTGCCGGAGGCCGAGGCGGAGCGCCGGATCCGCCCGTACCGCTCCCAGGTCTCGCTCGGCGCGGTCAACAGCCCCTCCGCGGTGACCCTGGCCGGGGACGCCGAGGCCCTCGGCGAACTGGCCGAGGAGCTGCGCCGGCAGGGCGTCTTCGCCCGCCTGCTGGACGTCGAAGTCCCCTACCACAGCGTGCGGATGGACCCGATCCGCGGCGAGCTGGTGGCCGCGCTCGCCGCCATCAAGCCCCAGGCGGCCCGGCTGCCGCTCTACCTCACCGCCCGCGAGGGGCTCGCCCGAGGGCCGGAGCTGGACGGCGAGTACTGGTGGCAGAACGTCCGCAACCCGGTGCGCTTCCGGGCCGCCGTCGAGCGGATGGCCGAGGACGGGCACGGGCTGTTCCTGGAGCTCGGCCCGCACCCGGTGCTCGGCCACGCGATCCGCGAGTGCGCGGAGCAGGCGCACACCCTGCCGTCGATCCGCCGGCAGCAGGACGAGCCCGAGCGCCTCGCCCGCAGCCTCGCCGAACTGCACACCCTCGGCGTCGAGTTGAGCTGGGACGCGCTGCACCCGGCCGGCCGCCCGGTGCCGCTGCCGGCCTACCCGTGGCGGCGCGACCGGTACTGGGTGGAGCCCAAGCCGGTCGAGCAGGTCCGGCTCGGGCGGCTCGACCACCCGCTGCTCGGCCGCCGCACCGCGAGCGCCCAGCCCGGCTGGACCGGCACCCTCGACCCCGAGCGGCTGCCCTACCTGACCGACCACCGGATCGAGGGCCAGGTGGTCTTCCCGGCCGCCGGGTACCTGGAGATGGCCGCCCAGGCCGTCCGCACCCTGACCGGCGGCACCGAGGTGACGCTGGCCGAGATCGAGCTGAACCGGGCGCTGTTCCTCTCCGAGACCGAGCCCGTCCCCGTCCAGCTCGGCTACGCGCCGGAGGACGCCCGCTTCACCATCGCCTCCACCCCGGCCGGCGGCGAGCCGACCGTGCACGCGGGCGGCCGGGTCCGCACCGGCCAGCGCCGCTCCTACGGCCCCGCACCGGACCTGGACGCCCTGCGCGCCCGGGGCCGGCACCTGGACGGCCCGGACTGCTACCGGCAGCTGGCCGAACGCGGCTACGACTACGGCCCCGCCTTCCAGGCCATCGCCGAGGTGTGGGCGGGCCCCGGCGAGGCGCTGGCCCGGATCCGGCCGACCACCCAGCTCGGCCCGGACGCGGCCGACCACCACCTCCACCCGGTGCTGCTGGACGGCTGCTTCCAGACCCTGCTCACCACCCGGCTGGCGGTGCCCGAGGGCGGCAGCGTCCGGCTGCCCGTCTCGATCGCCGAGGTCCGGCTCGACGCGATCGGCGACCGCCCGCTCTGGGTGCACGCCACCGTCACCCGGGACAGCGGCGAGGAACTCGTCGGCGACCTCGCGCTCTACACCGAGGACGGCACCCCGGTCGGCCGGGTCACCGGCTTCCGGGTCGCCGACGTCGCCCAGGCCCCGGCCTCCGTCGGGCTGTCCACCATCGACGGCTGGCTCACCGAGGTCGACTGGGTGGCCGCCGCCGAGGCGCCCCTCGACGAGACCCCCGGCGACCTGCTGCTCTTCGCCGACGAGGGCGGACTCGGCGACCGCCTGGCGGCCCTGGCCGCCGGGCGCGGCACCCGCTGCCACCTGGTCCGGCCCGGAGACGAGTACCGGCACGGGGAGGGGCACTCGACCGTCCGGCCCGACTCCGCCGAGGACGTCCGGCGACTGCTCGCCGACCTCGACCCAGCCTTCGGCACCGTCGTCCACCTCTGGAACCTCGACCAGCCCGCGCTGGCCGCCACCACCGCCGACCGGCTCGGCCCGCTCGCGACCCTCGGCGCCTACTCGCTGATCACCCTCGCCCAGGCCCTGCCCGCCGCCCGCCCGGACGGCCGGCTGCACATCGTCACCCGGGGTACCCAGCCCGCCGCCCCCGGCGACCGGGTCGAACCGCTCGGCGCCCCCGCCTGGGGCATCGGCCGGGTGCTGTGGCAGCAGGAGCTGGTCGCCCAGCGCGGCACCCTGATCGACCTCGACCCGGCCGTCGACGCCGCCGAGCAGGCCGAGGCGCTGCTCGCCGAACTCGCGGCCCGGGACGAGCAGGAGATCGCGCTGCGGGCCGGCGGCCGGCTCACCAGCCGGCTGCGGCAGGCCGAGGGCCTCACCCGCCCGCTGCCGCCGGTCCTCCGCCCCGACGGCAGCTACCTGGTCACCGGCGCCTTCGGCGCGCTCGGCCGACTGCTCTGCCGCACCCTCGTACGGCGCGGCGCCCGGCGGTTGATCCTGGTCGGCCGTACCGCCCTGCCGGAGCGCTCGGAGTGGGCGTACACCGACCCGGACACCCCCGTCGGCGAGCGGATCGCCTTCCTGCGCGAACTCCAGGCGCTCGGCGCCGAACCGCTGCTCGCCCCGGTCGACGTCACCGACGAGGCCGCCCTCGCGGGCTGGCTCGCCGACTACCGGCAGCGCCAACTCCCGCCGATCCGGGGCGTGTTCCACCTCGCCGGGCAGGTCAAGGACACCCTGCTGGCCCAGATGGACCGTCCGGCCTTCGACGCCGGCTACGGCCCCAAGGTGGTCGGCGGCCACCTGCTGCACCGGCTGCTGAGTGACGAACCGCTCGACCACTTCGTGCTGTTCGCCTCCGTGGCCTCGCTGCTCACCACCGCCGGACAGACCAACTACGCGGCCGGCAACGCCTTCCTGGACGCCCTGGCCCACCACCGCAGGGCCGAGGGGCTGCCCGGGCTCAGCCTGGACTGGGGCCCGTGGGCCACCGGCATGATCGAGGAGCTGGGCCTGGTCGCCCACTACCGCGACGCCCGCGGCATGAGCTCGCTGCCGCCGGACGCCGGAACGGCCGTCCTGGAGCGCGTCCTCGGCCAGGACCGCGCCCAGCTGCTGGTCGCCACCGTGGTCGACTGGCCGACCTTCCTCGCCTGGTACCCGGCGCCGCCGCCGCTGGTCGCCGACCTCGCGGCGAGCGCCGCCGAGCAGGCCCCGGCCGAGACCGGCGGCTTCCTGGACGCCTACCGCGCGGCCGACCCGCAGGCCCGCCGGGAGCTGGTCGCCGAGCGGCTGACCGCCGCCGCCGCGGCCGTGCTGCGGATCGCCGCCGAACGGATCGACGCCGACACGAGACTCGGCGCGCACGGCCTGGACTCGCTGCTCGCCATGGAGCTGCGCGCCCGGGTGCACGGCGAACTGGGCGTCGCCCTGCCGGTGGTGGCCCTGCTCAGCAACGGCAGCCTCGGCGACCTGGTCGACCTGCTCACCGAGGGCCTGGCCGAGCGGCTCGCCGCCGCCGGCGGCCCGGCCGAGGCCGAGGTGGAGCTGTACGCCGACGAGTCCCGCTTCCCGCTCACCCACAACCAGCAGGCGCTCTGGTTCCTGCGCCTGCTGCACCCGGACGGCTTCGCGTACAACATCGGCGGCGCCGTGGAGGTCCGCGCGGAGCTCGACCCGGAGCTGATGTTCGGGGCCTTCCGGTTCCTGGTCGCCCGGCACCCCGAGCTGCGCGCCGCCTTCACCGCCGAGGAGGGCCGCCCGGTCCAGCGCATCCGGGAGGAGGTCGAGGCCGACACCGGGCTGTTCGACGTCGAGGGCCGGCCGTGGGAGGAGATCCACGACCTGATCGTCCGTGAGTACCGGCGGCCGTACGACCTCGCCGAGGACCCGCTGGTCCGGCTGCGGCTGTTCCGGCGCGGGCCGGACCGCTGGGTGCTGATGAAGGCCGTCCACCACATCGTCTCGGACGCGATCTCCACCTTCACCTTCATCGAGGAGCTGTTCGAGGTCTACGAGGCGCTGCGCCAGGGCCGCACCCCGGAGCTGCCCCCGGTGCCCGCCCGCTACCTGGACTTCCTCAACCGCCAGAACCGCTTCCTGGCCGGGCCCGAGGCCCGGCGGATGCTCGACTACTGGCGCGGCCACCTGCCGGCCGAGATGCCGGTGCTGGCGCTGCCCACCGACAAGCCGCGCCCGGCCGTGCAGACCCACAACGGCGCCTCCGAGTTCTTCCAGCTGGACGCCGAACTCACAGCCCGGGTGCACGAGTTGGCCCGCGCCAACGGCGCCACCCCGTTCATGGTGCTGCTCAGTGCCTATTACCTGCTGCTGCACCGCTGGTCCGGGCAGCCGGACATCGTGGTCGGCAGCCCGGTCACCGGCCGCACCCAGGAGGAGTTCGCCTCGGTCTACGGCTACTTCGTCAATCCGCTGCCGCTGCACGTGAGCCTGGCCGGGGAGCCGACCGTGGCCGACCTGCTGGCCCGGGTGCGGGAGAGCGTGCTCGGCGGGCTGGACAACCAGGAGTACCCCTTCCCGCTGCTGGTCGAGCAGTTGGGGCTCCAGCACGACCCGAGCCGCTCCGCGGTGTTCCAGGCGATGTTCATCCTGCTCACCCACAAGGTCGCCGTGGAGCGCTTCGGCTACCGCCTGGAGTACATCGAACTCCCGGAGGAGGAAGGCCAGTTCGACCTCACGCTGTCCGCTTACGAGGACCGCGCGGACGGCTGCTTCCACTGCGTCTTCAAGTACAACTCCGACCTCTTCGAGCCCGCCACCGTCCAGCGGCTGGCCGCGCACTACCGCAACCTGCTGGACGCCATGACCCGCGCCGCCGAGGGCGAGCCGGTCGGGCGGCTGCGGATGCTGGGCGAGGCCGAACGGCGGGAGATCCTCACCGGCTTCAGCGGCGCCGAGCGCCGGATCGAGCACGACACCCCGGTGCCGGAGCTGATCGCCAAGGCCGCCGCCGAGCGGCCGGAGGCGGTCGCGGTGGTCGCGCCCGGCCGGGACGGCGTCCGCCGGCTGACCTACGGCGAACTGGACCGGCAGTCCCAGCGCACCGCCGTACGGCTGCGCGAACTCGGCGTCGGCGAGGGCTCGGTGGTCGCGGTCTGCCTGGACAAGTCGCCCGAGCTGATCAGCACCCTGCTGGCGATCTGGCGGGCCGGCGCCGCCTACCTGCCGCTCGACCCCGGGCACCCGGCCGACCGGCTCGCCCACCAGGTCACGGACGCCGGAGCGGCGCTGGTGGTGGTCGACCAGCGGCGCCCGCTCCCGGCCGACCTGCCCGCCACACCGGTCACCCTGGAGGAGCTGGACCGGCCCGTGCTGGGGGGCGCCGTACCGCTGCCCGCCGCCGACCCGGACCGGGCCGCCTACCTGATCCACACCTCGGGCTCCACCGGCCGTCCGAAGGGGGTCCGGGTCGACCACCGCAACCTGGCCGCCGTCACCGCCGGCTGGCGCGCCGAGTACCGGCTGGACACCGAGGTCCGGGTGCACCTCCAGATGGCCGGCACCGCCTTCGACGTCTTCTCCGGCGACCTCGCCCGGGCGCTCAGCACCGGCGGCACCCTCGTCCTGGTCGACCGCGAGCTGCTCTTCGACACCGCCCGGCTGTACCGGGTGATGCGCGAGGAGGCCGTGGACGGCGGCGAGTTCGTGCCCGCCGTGGCCCGCGCGCTGCTGGCCCACTGCGAGCGCGAGGGCCTGCCGCTGGACTTCCTGCGGCTGCTGATCGTCGGCTCCGACTCCTGGAAGGCCGCCGAGCACCAGCGGGTGCGCGCCCTGTGCGGCCCGCGGACCCGGCTGGTCAACTCCTACGGGCTGACCGAGGCCAGCGTCGACAGCACCTACTACGAGGGCGCCACCGACCGGCTGGAACCCGGCCGGATGGTGCCGATCGGCCGCCCGTTCCCGAACAGCGCCGTGTACGTCCTGGACCCGTACGGCGAGCCCGTCCCGGTCGGCGTGCCCGGCGAACTGTGGATCGGCGGCGCGGGCGTCGCGGCCGGCTACCCCAACGACCCGGAGCAGACCGCCCGGCGCTTCGTCACCCTGGACCTCGACGGCACGCCCGCGCGGCTCTACCGCACCGGCGACCTCGGCCACTGGGACGCCGCGGGCACGGTGCACCTGCTCGGCCGGATCGACAACCAGGTCAAGGTCCGCGGCCACCGGATCGAGCTGGGCGAGATCGAGGCCCACCTCACCGCCCGCCCGGAACTCGCCCAGGCCTGCGTGGCCGTCCGCCAGGACACCCGGGGCGAGGCCGTCCTCGCCGCCTACGTGGTGCCCGCCGAGGGCACCGTGCTGGACCGCCGCGAACTGCGCCGCCACCTGGCCGAGCACCTGCCCACCGTGATGATCCCCTCCTACCTCACCGAACTGCCCGCCCTGCCGCTCACCCCGAACGGCAAGGTCGACCTCGCGGCCCTGCCCGAGCCCAAGGCCGACACCGCCGGGGCCCAGCACGAACCGCCCGTCACGCTCTACGAGACCAGCGTCGCCGAGCACTGGCGGAACCTGCTCGGCCTGGACGAAGTCGGCCTCCAGCACGACTTCTTCGAACTCGGCGGCAGCTCGATCCGGCTCATCGAGCTGATCCACCACCTCCAGAGCGAGTTCAACATCAGCATCCCGGTCGGCCTGCTGTTCAAGGTCACCACCCTGCACGGCATGGCCCGCACCGTCGAGCAGATCATCACCGGCGAGGTGGCCGGCGGCGAGCCCTACCTCTGGTTCAACGCCGGAGCGCCCGAGGAGCACACGGTCTTCTGCTTCCCGCCGGCCGGCGGCCACGGGCTGGTCTACCGGCAGCTCGCCGCGCACCTGCCGGAACACCGGATCGCCTCCTTCAACTACCTGACCGGCGACGACAAGACCGCCCGCTACGCGGACCTGGCCGAGGAGCTGCACGCCGCCGGACCGTACGTCCTGCTCGGCTACTCGCTCGGCGGCAACCTCGCCTTCGAGGTGGCCAAGGAGCTGGAGCGGCGCGGACGCACGGTGGCCTCGGTGCTGATGGTGGACGCCTACCGGGTCACCGAGGCCTTCGACCTCGGCGAGGAGCACCTGGCCGTCTTCGAACGCGAACTCCACGAGCACCTCCACCGCCACACCGGCTCGCGGATCGTCGCCCAGGAGACCCTCGAACAGGCCAGGGACTACCTGGAGTTCAGCAGCCGGACGCCCAACACCGGAACGGTCAGGGCCCAGCTGGACGTGGTCTGCGAGCGCGACCGGCTCTCCGTGCACGTGGGCGGCGAACCGGGCTCCTGGCACGGCGCCTCCGCCACGGGCACCGCGGTGTACGTCGGGCACGGCGCCCACGCCGAGATGCTCGACGGGGACTTCGCCGCCCGCAACGCCGAACTGGCGGGCGCCATCCTGGCCGGGGGCACCGCCGATGGCCGCGGCTGACCGCGGGCCGGACTGGTCCGGCAGGGAGCGGGCCGCCGGCGGCCCGCCCCGGGTGATCGTGATCGGGGCCGGCCTGGCCGGCCTCGCCACCGGCTGCTACGCGCAGATGAGCGGCCTGGAGACCCGGATCTTCGAGAAGCACGTGCTGCCCGGCGGCTGCTGCACCGCGTGGTCCCGGCACGGCTACCTGTTCGACTACTGCATCGACTGGCTGATCGGCACCGCCGAGGGCACCGGCGCGCACCAGGTCTGGAGCGAACTCGGCGCCCTGGACGGCAAGTCGGTGACCCGCTTCGACACCTTCAACCGGGTGGTCGACGAACGCGGCCGGGCCGTCACCTTCTACGGCGACCCGGACCGGCTCGAGGCCCACCTGCTGGCCCTCGCACCCGGCGACGCCAAGCCGATCCGGGCCTTCTGCCGCGACCTGCGCCGCTACGCCGCGATGGAGCTGCCCTGGGAGCTCACCCCGCCGCCGCTGCGCACCACGGCGGAACGGCTGCGCACCCTGCGTGCCGTCCTGCCCGCGTTCCGGCTGTTCTGGCGCACCGCGACCACCCCGATGAGCGGCTTCGCCGAGCGCTTCCAGGACCCGCTGCTGCGGCGGGCCTTCCCCAACATGTTCCTCCAGGAGCCCGAGGGCTTCCCGCTGCTGCCGTACCTCTACACCCTGGCGGCCGCCCACAACGGCAACGCGGGCTTCCCCCAGGGCGGTTCGCTCGGGCTGGCGCGCTCGGTCGAGGAGCGCTACACCTCGCTCGGCGGGGTGATCGGCTACCGCTGCCGGGTCGAGCGCGTCCTGATCGAGGACGGGCGCGCGATCGGGGTGGAACTCAAGGACGGCACCCGGCACTTCGCCGACCACGTGGTGGCCGCCTGCGACGGCCCGACGGTGCTCGAACGGCTGCTGGAGGGCCGCTACTCCAGCCCCGCCACCGAGAAGCTGTACGGCGAACTGCTCGACAAGCCGGGCAACCTGTACCCGGCCGTGGTCTCCGCCTTCGTCGGCATCGACGGACCGCTGCCCGAGGGCGAGCCGCACAGCACCACCTACCTGCTGACGCCCGAGGACGGCGAGCGGCTGCCCGGCTCGCTCCAGCGCAGCCTGGTGGTGCAGCTGCGGTCCTCCTACGCGGACGGCTTCGCGCCGCCCGGCAAGTCGGTGCTGCACTGCACCTACTTCAGCGACTACCGCTCCTGGAAGGACCTGCGGACCGGTGACCGCCGGGCCTACCGGGCGCGCAAGCAGGAAGTCGCCTCGTTCGTCCGGGAGTTCCTGGAGCGGACGTACCCCGGGCTCGGCGGGCGGATCGAACTCGTGGACGTCGCCTCGCCGGTGACCACCGAGCGGTTCACCGGCAACACCTACGGCAGCATCCTCGCCTGGCAGGCCTTCTCGGAGGCCGAGGACGCCGCCAACCGGCTGGTCAACAAGGACCGGATGCGGCTGCCCGGGCTGAGCGGCTTCTCCATGGCGGGCCAGTGGACCGCGCTCGGCGGGCTGATCCGGGCCGCCACCAGCGGACGGTTCGCCGCGCAGTACCTCTGCCGGGAGCTCGGCCGGCCGTTCCGGGCCTGGCCCAGCGACAACCGGGAACCCTGGCACGCGGGCAAGTGGGGCCGCCTGCCGCAACTCGACCGCGCCACCGTGGGAGCGCCGGACGTGGGAGTGCCGGAGGCAGGAGTGGCGGAAGTGGGTGTGGCGGAGTGAGCGGGACGACCACCAGCGGCCGGCAGAGCATGGTCATCATCGGCGGCGGGCTCGGCGGGCTCTCCACCGGCTGCTTCGCCCAGATGAACGGCTACCGCACCCGGATCCTGGAGATGCACGAGATCCCCGGCGGCTGCTGCACCGGCTGGGACCGGGGCGAGTTCACCTTCGACTGCTGCATCAGCTGGCTGCTGGGCAGCGGTCCGGGCAACGAGATGCACCAGATCTGGCTCGAACTCGGCGCACTGCAGGGCAAGCGGATGCGCAACTTCGACGTCTTCAACGTGGTGCGCACCCGGGACGGCCGGGCGGTCTACTTCTACTCCGACCCGGACCGGCTGGAGGCCCACCTGCTGGACCTGGCCCCGGAGGACGCCCGGCAGATCCGGCAGTTCTGCGCCGGGCTGCGCAAGTTCCGCCTGGCGCTGGCCCGTTACCCCTTCCTCAAGCCGGTCGGGCTGATGGGGCGGTGGGAGCGGACGCGGATGCTGGCCTCCTTCCTGCCGTACTTCAACGTGATCCGGCGCTCGATCACGGTGCTGATGAGCGACTACTCGGCGAAGTTCCGCAGCCCGCTGCTGCGCGAGGCGTTCAACTTCATCCTGTACGAGAAGCACCCCAACTTCCCGGTGCTGCCCAACTACTTCCAACTCGCCTGCCACGCCGGGCAGTCGGCCGGGGTGCCGGAGGGCGGCTCGCTGGGGCTGGCCACCTCGATCGAGCAGCGCTACCGGCGGCTGGGCGGCGAGATCACGTACAACACCAAGGTGACCGGGATCCTGATCGAGGACGACCGGGCGGTGGGGGTGCGGCTGAGCGACGGCCAGGAGGTGCGGGCGGACATCGTGGTGGCCGCCTGCGACGGCCGGACGACCATGATGGACCTGCTCAAGGGCCGCTACCTGAGCGACACCTACCGCCGGCTGTACACCCAGACCATCACCGAGCCGGGCATGGTCTTCCCCGGCTACGTGACCGTCTTCCTCGGCCTGCGCCGGCCCTTCCCGGCCGGGGACCCGTGCACCACCTACCTGCTGGAGGACGAGGTCGCCGAGCGGCTCACCGGCATCCGGCACCCGAGCATCAACGTCCAGTTCCGCAGCCGCCACTACCCGGAGCTGTCGCCCGCCGACACCACCGTGGTGTACGCCAGCTACTTCTGTGACATCGCGCCCTGGCGGGAGCTGAGCACCGGGCCGGAGCAGGAGCCCCGGGTGCGGCGCGGCGAGGAACTGCACACCCTGCCGGTCGGCCGGGGGCGGGAGTACCAGCGGGCGAAGCGCCGGGTGCGCGACACCATCGTCGAGTACCTGGACGGCCACCACCCCGGGCTGCGGGACGCGGTGGCGGTCAAGGACGTCTCCACCCCGCTCACCCAGGTCCGCTACACCGGGAACTACAACGGGACGGTGCTGGGCTGGCAGCCCTTCGTGGAGAGCGGCGAGACCCTGGAGGAGGAGGTCAAGCGCAACGGCCCGGGGCTGCCCGGCCTCGCGAACTTCTACCTCTCCGGGGTCTGGGCGACGACCGGCGGGCTGATCCGGGCGGCGGCGGCCGGCCGGCACGTCGTCCAGTTCATCTGCCGGGACGACGGCAGGCCCTTCAGGGCCGAGGTGGACGACAGCGCACCGCCGCCCACCCTGCTCATCGAACCGGTCGGCCCCGCCGACCGCCAGTTTGGAGTCACCTCGTGAGGATCGAGAAGTGGGTCGTGCGGGAGCACGTGGACGGCGTGCCGGACGTCGAGCGGATGTACCGGAAGGTCGTGGAGGAGGTGGACGTCCGGCTCGCGGTGGACGAGATGCTGCTGCGCACCCGGTACGTCTCGGTCGACCCGTACCTCCAGGGCATCGCGCTGGACACGCCGATCGGCGACCACATGGGCGCGGACTCGATCATGGAGGTGGTGGAGGCCGGGCCCGCCGCGCGCTTCGGCGTCGGCGACCTGGTGCAGGGCTTCGGCGGCTGGCGCACCCACCTGGTCAGCACCGGCGCGCCGAGCTTCTGGCAGACCGGGACCTTCCCGATGGTCTTCCCGGCCTTCCGCCGGCTGGACCCCGCCGACTACGGCGATGACCTGCCGCTGACCACCGCGCTCGGCATCCTGGGCGGGCCCGGGATGACGGCCTGGG
This sequence comes from Kitasatospora sp. NPDC058184, assembly GCF_042883725.1. Taxonomy (NCBI): domain Bacteria; kingdom Bacillati; phylum Actinomycetota; class Actinomycetes; order Kitasatosporales; family Streptomycetaceae; genus Kitasatospora; species Kitasatospora sp. NPDC058184. The sequence continues at coordinate 79,494 of NZ_JBHVVE010000028.1, read as the reverse complement.
GGACGGTGGAGAAGTTCCTCGACGTGCGCCCCGGGTCGACGGTGCTGGTCAGCGGGGCCTCCGGGGCGGTCGGCTCGCTGGTCGGGCAGCTGGCCAGGCACCGGGGCGCCCGGGTGATCGGCACCACGGCCTCGCCGGAGAAGGCGGAGCGGCTGTGGGAGCTGGGCTTCGAGGGGGTGCTGCTGTACCGCGACGGCGACGCGCCGGAGCGGCTGCGGAAGGAGTTGGCCGAGCTGGCGCCGGAGGGCATCGACCGGTACTTCGACAGTCTCGGCGGGGCGCTCACCGACGTGGTCTTCGGGATGCTCGCGGTGGAGAGCCGGGTGGCCGTCTGCTGGCAGTGGGGGAGCCAGGTCGGCGGGGACTGGGCGGGGCCGCGGCTGCTGCCGATGATCATGTTCCCGCGCACCACGATCCGCGGCATCTTCTCGCTGGAGTGGTTCACCGAGGAGAACTGGGCCGCGCTGCGGCGGGACCTCGGCGCACTGGTCCGTAGCGGGGAGCTGGCGTACCAGGAGACGCTGCACCGGGGGTTCGACAGCATCCCGGCGGCCTACCGCGGCCTCTACCTGGACCGTTCGGCGAACCGGGGGAAGGTGCTGGTCGAGCTCTGAGCGGACGGACGTGCGGCAGGGCCCTTCGGCGGATGTGCCGAAGGGCCCTGGCGAGCGGTCAGCCCAGGGTGAACCAGGTGCTGCGGGACTTCTTCCACTCGGGGTGGGTGAGGTCCTTGGCGGCGGTGCCGTCGTTGTAGAGGTCGGCGGAGCCGTCGTCGGTGATCAGCTGGGCGCGGGCGCCGGGGGCGTCCAGGTCCGGGACGTCCGTGACGGCCTCCCAGGCGCCGTAGTCGCTGGTCGGCAGGTCGATCAGCTTGGTCGGCTTGGAACCGGGCTGCCCGTTCCAGCGGTAGAGCGCGTACGGGGCGGAGTTGTCCTCGGCGGACCAGGAGCCGGCCACGATCAGGTACTGGCCGAGGTCGTTGCGGCGGATGTCGCGGACGGACAGCCCGCCGAGGTCCAGCTCGACCGGGTCGCCGAAGGTCGCGTGCGCGGCCGAACCGTTCACCAGGGACGGGAGGTTGGTGACCGGGACGAGTAGCGCCCGGCCGCCGGTGACGGCCGGGGTGAGCGGCGCGCGGAAGCCGATGTAGGCGGTGCTGGTGCTGCCGGGGGCGAACTCCAGGCCCTCGACGTTGAAGCCGTCGATCTGCTTGGGCGCCTGGCCGTCGGCGGCACCGGCCGCGAAGCCGTAGCGCTTGCCGTGGGCGTCGTCCCAGGAGATCAGGTCGTCGCGCAGGCCGTGGTACGAGCCGGCCAGGGACAGCTGGGTGTCGGCGCCGGAACCGGTGACGGTGGTGGCGAAGACGGTGTGCCGGTCGGGCTTGACCACGCCGTCCTTGTTGTTGCCGAGCGAGCCGGTCCAGTAGATGGTGTTGCCGACCCGGGTGGCGGCCTCGATGTCGATCTCCTTGGAGACGCCGAGGGCCGAGCTGAAGTCCCAGGTGCGGACCGGCGCACCGGAGTTGTCGCGGTCGTACAGGCGCAGGGTGTTGGACTCGTCGTCGCCGACCACGATGAAGCCGCCGCCCGCGTCCACGGCCGCCGAGGCGTCGCTGGAGCCGGTCAGGTAGCGGCTGGTCGCCGAGGACTGGACGGCGGGGGAGGCGGCGTAGTGCAGGGTGCGGGTGGCGCTCTTGCCGCCGAGGCCGGTGACCTTGATGGTGAGGTCGGCGTAGCCGACGCCCTGGGCGGCGACCGCCAGGGTGCGGGCGCCGCCGGTGCCGCTCACCGTCACGTCGCCGGTGCGGGCGACGGCGCTGCGGGTGGTCGCCGAGGCGGCGACGGTCAGCGCCGAGGCCGCGGCGCCGGACTGGGCGACCGTCACCGTCACGGTCGGGTCGCCGGTGGCGCCGACGGCGCCGGACAGGTACCCGGCCGAGAAGGTGATCGTCGGGGTGCCGTACGAGGCGGCGCCCGCCGGGAGGGCGGGCAGGGCGAGCACGGGCACCGCCGCGACGGCGACGGCGAGCGGCAGCAGGCGGCGGAGGGAACGCGACACGGTGGCTACCCTTCGGCAGGAGGCGGGAGTTGACGGAGGGTGCAAGCCTGCTGGCGCTCGGCGAACACCGACCCTACGGCGACCTTACGAGCAGGGACGGGCAGGCGAACAGCACGCCTCGCGGCGGTGAAGCACCGTGCGTTCAGCCGGTGATGCCGGCCGCCCGCAGGCGGCGCTCGACCGCGTCCCAGGCGGGGGCGACCGGCTCGGTCCTGCGGGTGCCGACGCCCTTGTCCTTGAAGCCGCTGGAGGTCGACACGCAGACCACCGGGCCGTCGGAGAGGTCCGGCTCGCCGAGGCTGCGCAGCCCGGCCAGACCGGCCGCCGCGGACAGCTCAGTCCACAGCCCCGCCCGGGCCAGCTCCCGCTGGGCGTCGGCGAGTTGGCCGTCGTCCAGGGTCAGCGCCCGGCCGCCGCTCGAGCGGACCGCGAGCACGCCCCGGTAGCCGCTGACCGGGGAGGTGATCGAGTAGGCGTCGCTCGGGCCGACCGTCACATGGGTGGCGGGCAGGCCGTCGGCGATCGCCCGGGCGAGCGGACCGGAGGCGGCCGTCTCGCAGGAGTGGATGCGCGGCACCCCGGCGGTCAGGCCCAGCCGGTGCAGCTCGACGAACCCCTTCCAGACGCCGAACAGCAGCTCGCCGTAGCCGGTCGGGACGAAGACCGCGCTCGGCAGGCCGACGTCCTGGAAGATCTCGTACGCGACGGTCTTGTAGCCCTCGGGGCCGTACGCGTGCCCGGTGTGGGTGGTGGTCAGGTTGCTGACCGGGTGCAGGCCCAGCCGGTCCACCACCTGGCGCAGCAGCGGCCAGCGGGCCTCCCACGGCACCGGGAGCACCACCGCGCCGTAGGCGTTGAGGAAGGCGTCGACGTTCGGCGGCGTGTCCGGGCCGGTGAACACCACGCAGCGCAGCCCGGCGCGGGCGGCGTAGGCGGCGGCCGAGGCGCCGTGGTTGCCGGAGGAGGCGACCGCGAGGCCCGGCGCGCCGGCGCCCACGGCGGCGCTGGTGGTGCAGCGGTTCAGCCGGTCCTTGTGGCTCCAGGTGGGGTTGCGGGACTCGTCCTTGACGTACACCCCGGGCGAGACCTCCACCAGCGGGGTGGCGCCCTCGCCCAGGCCCGGCGCGAGCAGCGGCGGCAGCAGCGGGGCCCAGCGCTCCAGGCCGCCGCGCACCGGGGCGGGGGCGAACAGGCCCGCCGGGTCGGCCTTGTCGTAGGCGTAGTCGACCTCGACGGGGTAGGAGACGTCCTCGGTGCTGGTGCGCGGGCAGCCGGCGGTGAGCGGGGGCCAGAGCGGGTAGTCGAGGGCGGGGTCGCCGAGGGAGCGCTGGCCGGTCGCGAGGGAGTCTTCTGTTGGCATGCCAGGAGACTAGCCGGGCGGCCGCCCCGCGGTCCGGCGGTTCGGCGGGCCGCGGCGCGAACCCGTTCGTGGGGGACCGGTTCCGGCTGTTCCGGGCGTTCCGGGCCCGTTCCGGGCGGGGCGGGTCCGGATCAGGCGCTCTGGCGGACCGCGGAGATGTCGAACTCCAGGACGACCTTGTCGCCGACCAGGACGCCGCCGCCCTCCAGCGCCGCGTTCCAGGTGACGCCGTACTCCTTGCGGCTGATGGTGACCGAGCCCTCCAGGCCCACCCGGAGGTTGCCGTACGGGTCGACGGCGTTGCCGGTGTACTCGAAGTCGATGGTGACCGGGCGGGTGGTGTCCTTGATGGTGAGGTCGCCGGTGACCCGGAAGTCGCTGTCGGAGCGCGCCTCGACCGCGGTGGAGCGGAAGGTGATGTCGGGGAACGTGGGGGCGTCCAGGAAGTCGTTGGTGCGCAGGTGCTGGTCGCGCTGCTCCACGCCGGTGTCGATGCTCTCGGCCTTGATCACCACCTGGCCGGAGGAACGGGACGGGTCGGCGCCGTCCAGGTGGGCGGTGCCCTCGAACTGGTGGAACGCGCCCCGGACCTTGGTCACCATGGCGTGGCGGGCGACGAAGCCGATCCGGGTGTGGGTGGGGTCGAGGACGTAGTCGCCGGTGAGTTCGGAGAGGTTGGCGGTCATGGTCGGCATGCCTCCTGGTGCGGGTCCCGGGTCTCGGCCCGGGGCTGGTCGGGCGGTCCCCGGACCACGCTAGGGGCAGATCCCGCGGGCCGCGCGCCGGGCTGGGCCTAAGTGGGGCACGGGGTGGGAAGGCTCGCGGGGTACGTCGGAGGAACGGGGAGACGAGGGGGCCGGATTGGACAGCGGGATACGGGCGATGGTCGACGCGGTCGGCGAGGCGGAGCGGCAGGTGCGGGAGAACGCGCTGCCGAAGGCGCGGGACAGCGCCCGCGAGAGGGTCCCGGAGAAGGAGGAGGCGGCGCTGCTGGGTGCGCTCGCCGGGCTGGTGGAGAGCATCGGGGAGCTGGCGGGCGCGGTCGGCGACCGGGTGACGAACCGGGGTACGGCCAGGACGTACACGGTCGCGGGCAGGCGGCTGCGGAGCGAGGCCGGCAACCTGCGGGGCGACGAGGACGAGACCGCGGCGCGGTCCAGGTGACCGGCCGCCGGTGCCCCCGGCCGGGGGCACCGGCGGTGTCGCTCAGCGGTGGCTCGGGAACTGCACCACCTGCTGGTAGGTCGGGCGGTTCTGCCAGGTGGTCTTGGCGTCCGTCACGCCGCCCAGCGGGCGCTGGATGATCGTGTCGGCGCACCACTGGTCGCCGGCCGCGCAGTCCGCGTCGCCCGGGTAGACCTGGGCCGGCGTCCGGGCGGCGGCCTGCTTCAGGGTGGTCAGCAGGACGGCGCGGCAGGCCGCGAGGTCGCCGCCGCCACAGAACGGCCGGGCCAGCGGGCCGGCCACCCGGTCGCCGAGGACGGCGCGCAGGTCCTTGTCCAGGTAGCTCCACCAGCCGTACTGGAAGGCCGAACCCTTGTGCGGGATGGCCTCGTTGGCGCTCACCGGGCCGCCGCCGGGGCCGGTCTGCCCGCCCGAGGGGGACTCGTTGATCTGGAGGGCGCCGGTCAGCGCGCCGAACAGCGGGTCGCCGAGGCCCGGCCGCATGACGCCCTCGGCGACCAGCGGCCACCAGGCGTCCATCACCCGGATCGCGGTGGCGTCCGCGTAGCCGTGGCTGCCCGGTGAAGTCTCCTTCCGCTGCCCTCCGTTGGCGAGCCAGGCCTCCAGTTGTTGCAGGGCGGTGAGGGTGGCCTGGTCGGTGACGGGCGCGCTGCGCAGGACGCGGATCAGGTCGGGCAGCACGTCCTCGGCCCGCAGGTCGGCCAGGGCGGCGCCCTCCATGGCCTGGGTGAGCGAGACCCGGCTCACCTTGCCGCCGTTCCCGAGCAGGGACTTGACCCGGTCGTCCAGCAGGTTGCCGCGGTGCACCGAGCCGTTGCCGAAGCCGGCCGAGGTGTAGCCGTTCGCCTGCTTGTTGTTCCAGGAGATGTAGTAGTCCTGGTTGACGGACTGCGGGTGCTCGGCCGCCGGGGTGTACCGGGCGGTGTTGGCGACGGGGTCGAAGTCGGCCCACTCGTAGGCGGGTTGGGCCTTCACGGGGAGCCCGGGGTCGACGCCGGGGGCGCGGACCGGGTTGCTGCCGGAGTTGTAGTACGCGATGTCGCGCGAGTCGGCGTAGAACCAGTTGAAGGTGTAGTTGATGTCCTGCGCCGCCTGCTGGAACCCCGCCGCGTCGTGCACCGCGCCGGGGTCGTTCAACTCCTGGAAGCCGATGATGGATTCGGCCTCGTGCCGGTAGGTGGAGCGCAGCGAGGTGAAGGCGACGGGTGCGCCGCCGACCGTGCCGCGGGCGGTGACCAGGCCGTACCGGGAGCGGTTCATCACCAGGGTGTAGGACCCGGCCGGGGTGGAGTCGGCGGTGGTCGGGTTCCAGGCGTTCTTGCGTTCCAGCCGGTCGAAGGGCAGGCACTGGCCGTGCCAGAGGTAGGAGTTGGCGGCGGTGGTGACCGGGGAGCCGTCGGTGGTGCAGAGCGGGACGGCGTAGGTGTCGGTGATGTCCTGCCCGGCCGAGGTGGCGCTCCAGGCGTAGTCCTGGCCGCGGCCGAGCTGCACGTAGAAGCTCAGGCCGGCGAAGGCGGCGCCGCGTGCGCTGATCCCGGGGCCCTGGATCTCCTCCAGCATCAGCAGTTGCGGGGCGAAGTAGCCGGTCTGCGGGCCGAACACGGCCACCGGGTGGCCGTCGTCGGTGCGGGCGCCGGAGACCAGCAGGGCGTTGGACATGCCGTGCCGGGCGGTGAGCAGGTTGCCGGGCAGGACGCCGTTCGCCGCGGTGGTGGCGGAGTCGGCGGAGCCGGTGGCGTCGTAGACGACCCGCTCGGGCACCACCGAGCCGGGGTCGGGCAGCGCCTCGCCCTGCGGGTGGTCGGGGACGGTGGCGTACGGGAAGCTCTGCCCGTCGTGCAGGGTCTGGACGGCCTCCGGGTCGTCCGCCTCGCGCAGCGACGCCCAGACCGCGTCCCCGGCGTCCTTGCCGTACCGGGCCTCGGCGGCCGACTTGACCTGGGCGGAGGCCAGTTCACCGCCGCCGCCGGAGCCGAACAGGGCGCCGACCACGGAGGCGAGGGCGACCAGGTCGGTCAGCTTGAACGGCTCGATCGAGCCGGCGTTGGTGATCGGGTCGATGTGCCCGGTGAGGTCGTACTCGCCCGGGAAGGTGCGGGCGTTGTAGGACTCCTTGGCGTACTGGTTGACGCCGTCGAGGTAGGCGTTGGCGTCGGCGAGGGCCTGGGTGGCCCGGCCGCCGCGGGCGGCGATGGTGTCGATCTGCTGCTGGAGCTCGGCCTCGGTGTACGGGGCGGCCTGCCAGAAGGTCTGCTCCAGCTGGCGGTTGGCGGCGGCGCCGCCCGCGAAGCCGGACAGCTGGCCGCGGCCGACGTGCCGGAAGAGGTCCATCACCCAGAGCCGGTCCTGGGCGGCGGCGTAGCCCGCGCCGAACTCGGTGCCGTAGCGGGTGGTGCCGGTGATGTGCGGGACGCCGGTGGCCTTGTCGCGCACGATGGCGACGTCCGGGCGCGGGCTGGTGGTGCTGGCCACCTGGTCGGCGGGGACGCCGAAGGAGGCGTCGTTGAAGAAGTCGCGCAGCTTGGCCTCGGTCAGGCCGGGGTAGCCGGAGGCGAGGGCGGCGTAGGGGCCGAGCTGGTCGTCGGTGTGCGCGGGGCGGGTGCCGAAGGCCCGGTTGAGCAGGATGTCGGCGAGGGTGGCGTTGCCGTTCTCGCCGGGCGGCAGGATGTCGGCGCAGTGGCCGCCGCAGTAGTCGTTGGCGGCGGCGGTCGCGGGGGCCGGCGCGGCGGCGGTGGGGGTGGTGGTGAGGGCGGCGGTGACGAGCAGGGCCGAGGCGAGGGCGGCGGCCGGGAGTCGGAGGGAGCGGGGGCGGGGGCGTTGGTGTTGGCGTGACCGCAAGGCGGACTCCTCCGTCGAAGTCTCACGGAAGAGTCGACGGTAGGGGCGCTACTGGCCGGTTGGCTAGTGGCGTGCATGCCATTTCCCGTACGGGGGAGCGGAGTTGGCCGTCCGCGGGTCGGTCGGGAAGGAGCGGCGCCGCACCTGCCGGGCTCAGTCCGGAGGTGCGGCGCCGGGTCGGTGGCGCGTCGGGTCAGGGCTTGAGCACCAGGCGGATCGGGTCGCCCTCCTTGTGCTCCAGCGCCTCGACCGCACGGGCCGCCTCGGCCAGCGGGAAGGTGCCGCTCACCGAGCGGGAGAACTCCAGCCGGCCGCCGCGGACCAGGTTGACCAGGTCGACGACGTCCTGGCCCTCGGAGCCGTAGTGGCCGCGGATCTGCTGGCGCAGGTAGCTGACCAGGGTGCCGTTGGTGACGGTCAGCGGCTTGTTGGTGAGGCCGACCAGCACCAGGCGGCCGTGCTCGCCGAGGGTGGCCATGGCCTGCTCGCGCACCGGGGCGACCCCGGCGAAGTCGAAGGCGACGGACAGCGGGCGGCCGCCGGTGGCCTCGCGCAGCAGCCCGGCGAAGCCCGGGTCGGCCGGGTCGAGGGCGGCGTCGGCGCCGAAGGCCAGGGCGCGCTCGCGGGCGGCCGGCAGCGGGTCGACGGCGACGATCGGGAAGGCGCCGATCGCCCGCAGCAGCTGCACGCCGTGGGCGCCGAGGCCGCCGACGCCCCAGACGCCGACCGCCTCGGCCGGGCGTACGGCGCCGGTGGCGGTGATCGCGGCCCAGGGGGTGGAGACCGCGTCGGGGATGAAGCAGGCCTGCTCGAAGGGGAGTTCGTCCGGTATCGGCACCAGGGTGGTGGCGGTGGCGAGCGCGTACTCGGCCCAGCCGCCGTCGTAGTCCACGCCGCGGGTGTGCACGACGCCGTCGCGGGTCTCGCCGGCCTGCAGCAGCACCCGGTCGCCGACGGCCGTACCGGTCACGCCCTCGCCGAGAGTGTGCACGGTGCCCGCGACCTCGTGGCCGAGGGTGACCTTGTCGCCCTCGAGGTAGAGCGGCTTGAGCATGCCCTCGATCAGGTGGACGTCGGAGAGGCAGACGCCGGCGGCCTCCACCTTGATCAGCACCTCGCCCGGGCCGGGGGCCGGGACGGGGACCTCCTCCACGGCGAAGGCGCCCTTCGCGACGTCGAGCCGGCCGGCGAGCATCGTGGCGGTCATCGGGACTTCCCTTCTCACGGGGGCGGCGGGTCGGGGGAGTGCCCGCCGCTCCGGAAGTTACTTGTTATTCAACAAGCAAGTTCACACTAGCATGGTGGCATGTCTACGCACGATGAGGACCGAACCGGTGGGGCCGGGGCGCTCCGGGGGGCGCCGGCGCGCCGCACTCAGGCCGAGCGGCGCGCCCGGGCCGAGTCCGCGCTGATCGCCGCCGCCGCCCGGCTGATCGCCGAGCACGGCAGCACCGGGGTCACGCTGGCCAGGGTGGGCGAGGAGGCGGGCTTCAGCCGGGGTCTGGCCACCCACTACTTCGGCTCCAAGGCCGCGCTGCTGGCGCGGCTCCAGGAGGCGGCGCTGGCCGAGGCGATGGCGTCGGCCGCACCGGCGCGCAGCGGGGCGGGGGCCGCCGACGAGCTGTGCGGGTTCGCGCGCGGCTGCCTGGAGGGCGTCCGCAACCCGACCGACCTGGGCCGGGCCTTCGTGGTGCTGGGGGCCGAGGCGCTCGCCGGGGCCTCGGAGCTGACCGGCGCGGTGGCGGAGCTGGACGCCCGGACCCGGGCGTGGACGGCCGAGGTGGTCGGGCAGGGGCAGCGGGACGGGGAGGTGCGTCCCGGTGTGGACCCGGTGGCCTTCGCGCCGGCCTTCGTCGGGCTGCTCAAGGGGCTGGTGGTGCAGGCCGCGGCCGCGCCGGAGGCCTTCGACGTGGGGGCGGCGGTCGCGGAGTCCGAGCGCTGGATCCGGCTCGCGCTCACCGCGGGCTGAGGCTGCGGAACGCAGGCGGCCGGGTGGTCCGCGCCGCTGTCGGCCGCTCCGCGCGCAACCCCCGCTGACCTCGCGGTTCGCCGCGCGGACCGGATCCGTACGGCCTGGATATCCTGATCCCATGAGCGACAACCTTCCCCCGTGTCCGCAGTGCTCCAGCGAGTACACCTATGAGATGAACGCCCTCATGGTCTGCCCCGAGTGCGGCCACGAGTGGGTGCCCGGCGGGGCCGACGAGGCCGGAGCGCCGGCCGGCGAGCGCGTGATCAAGGACGCCGTCGGCAACGTGCTGAGCGACGGCGACACCGTGACGGTGGTCAAGGCGCTCAAGGTCAAGGGCAGCGTCTCCGGCATCAAGGCCGGCACCAAGGTGCGCAACATCCGCCTGGTGGACGGCGTCGACGGGCACGACATCGACTGCCGCGTCGAGGGTTTCGGTGCGATGCAGCTCAAGTCCAGCGTGGTGAAGAAGGCCTGACCCACGGGCCCGAACGGCCGCGCCCCGCCGAGGAGATCGGCGGGGCGCGGCCGTTTTTTCGGAGTGGAGCCGTTTTCCGGATTAGTTGTAAGCTCACAATGATTACAACAACACAAATAATCATGGAGCGTTCGTCATGCCCGATGCCGCTCGACCGCGGCCCTGGCTCGTGCTCGCCATCTGCTGCATGAGCCTGCTGATCGTCAGCCTCGACAACACCATCCTGAACGTCGCCCTGCCCGCCATCCGTCGCGACCTGGACACCTCGGTGTCCGGACTGCAGTGGACGGTCGACGCCTACACCCTGGTGCTGGCGAGCCTGCTGATGCTCGCCGGCTCGACCGCCGACCGGATCGGCCGCCGCCGGGTGTTCCGGATCGGGCTGGTGGTGTTCACCGGGGCCTCCCTGCTGTGCAGCCTGGCCCCCGGGCTCGGCTGGCTGATCGCCGCGCGGATGCTCCAGGCGGTCGGCGGATCGATGCTGAACCCCGTCGCCATGTCGATCATCAGCAACACCTTCACCGACTCCCGGCAGCGCGCCCGCGCGATCGGCGTCTGGAGCGGCGTGGTGGGCATCAGCATGGCCGCCGGGCCGATCATCGGCGGGGCGCTGGTGGAGTCGGCCGGCTGGCGGGCGATCTTCTGGATCAACGTCCCGATCGGCCTGGCCGCGCTCTTCCTCACCACCCGTTACGTACCGGAGTCGCGGGCGGCCCGCACCCGCCGGGTGGACCCGGTCGGCCAGCTGCTGGTGGTCGTGCTGCTCGCCGGCCTCACCTACGCGATCATCGAGTCGCCGGAGCGCGGCTGGACCTCGCCCGTGGTGCTCGGCTGCACGGCGGCCGCGCTGGGCGCCCTGCTGGGCCTGCTCCGGTACGAACCCCGGCGCACCGACCCGCTGATCGACCTGCGGTTCTTCCGCTCCGCGCCCTTCGCGGGCGCCACCGTGATCGCGGTCGCCGCCTTCGCGGGCCTCGGCGGCTTCCTGTTCCTCGGCTCCCTGTACCTCCAGGACGTCCGGGGGCTCGACCCGCTGCACGCCGGGCTGTTCATGCTGCCGATGGCCGTCATGTCGCTGCTCACCGCGCCGCTGTCCGGCCGGATGGTCGCCACCAGGGGGCCGCGGACGCCGCTGCTGCTGGCCGGGGTGGCGCTGACCGCGAGCGCCGTGCTCCAGGCGGTCGCGTACTCCGCGCACCTGCCGACCGGGCTGCTGGTCCTCGCGTTCCTGCTCTTCGGCACCGGATTCGGCCTGGTCAACGCGCCGATCACGAACACCGCCGTCTCCGGGATGCCCCGCTCGCAGGCCGGGGTGGCGGCGGCCGTGGCCTCCACCAGTCGTCAGGTCGGCCAGTCCCTGGGCGTCGCGGTGACCGGTGCCCTGATGGCCGGGGCGGCCCTGTCGGACCCGGTGGCCTTCACCGGGGCGGCACGGACGGCGTGGTGGATCATCGCCGGCTGCGGGGCCGCCGTCCTGGTCGCCGGTACGCTCACTTCCGGCCGCTGGGCCCGGGCGACGGCCGAACGCGCGGCGCAGCGGCTCGCCGCCGAGGAGGCGGCCGAGGAAGCCGAGCGGACGAAGGGGATGGTGGACGCCTGATGGAGCGCCTGGACAGCGGCGGGCACCCGGAGGGGAGCGGGAGCGAGGCCGGAGCGGCGGCCCGGGTCTGGCAGGGGATGAACGCCCTCGTGCTGGAACGCTACGACCGCCGCAAGAGCGTCGCCGAAGCCCTCGGCATGAGCTTCAGCCGGGTCAGGGCGCTGCGCCGGCTCGTCGCCGGCCCGATCACCCTGCGGGAGCTGGCCGAGCGGCTGGGCGCCGACCCGCCGTACACCAGCGTCATCGTGGACGACCTGGTGCGGCGCGGCCTCGCCGAGCGCATCACCAACCCGGTCGACCGGCGCTCCAAGCTGGTCCACCTCACCGAGGAGGGCGAGGCGAAGGCCGCGATCGCCACCGGGATCCTCAGCACCCCGCCCGACGCGCTGCTCGCGCTGCCGCCGGAGGACATCCGCGTGCTCGACCGGGTGGTGGCGAAGCTGCTGGGCTGAGCCGCCCCTGCCGACCCGTTCGGCGGTGCCGAGCCCGCGGCGGAAGGGCCGTCACCGGATCCGCTCCGGTGACGGCCCTTCAGAACTCGGGGGGGGGGAATTCCCCGGCGGGCGCGGCTACTTCGCGCCGAAGGCCTTCTCGATGTCCTCGACGACCTTCTCCGCCGCGATCGGGCCGGAGCTGCTGCTCCACACCTGGCCGTCGACGCCCATGAGCTGGTTGGTGCCGACGGCCTTGAGGCGGGTGAAGGCCTCCTGCTTGCGGGCGGTCTCCAGGGCCTTCTCGCCCTCGGCGTTCAGGGTGGCGACGAACACCCGGTCGGCGTCGGCCTTGTTGAGGTTCTCCAGGGACAGCGGGTCCGAGTGGGGCTGGGCGCCCAGGCCGTCGGCGATCGGCATGGTGCCGGCGCCGGCCTTCTTCAGCAGGTCGCCGGGCATGTTGGTGGTGTTCATCACGATCGGCCCGTTGGGCATCCAGCGCATCACCACGGCGCTGCCGCTCTTGCCCTCGCCGGCCTTGGCGGCGCGCTTGTCCAGGGCGTCCAGCTTGGCGGCCAGGTCGTCCTTGTGGCCGAGCGCGTCGCCGTACACGGCGAGCACCTCGCGCCAGTCGCCGGCCTTGGGGACGATGGTCGGGGCGACCGCCGAGAGCTTGTCGTACTGGGACTTCTCGATGCCGGAGGAGGCCAGGATGAGGTCCGGGGTGGCCTTCAGGATCGCCTCGAGGTTGGGCTCCTTGACCGTGGCGACCAGCGGGATGCTGTCGGCCTTCAGGTAGGCGGGGGCGGTGGTGCTGCCGCGGCTGGAGCTGGTGCCGACCGGGGTGACGCCGAGCGCGAGGGCGGTGTCCAGCGAGGTGTCGCCGAGGGCGATGACCCGCTTGGCCTCGGCCGGGACCTCCACGGCGCCGAAGGCGGTGTCGATGCTGCGCTTGCCGCCCTTCGCGGCGGCGGTGGACGAGGAGCCGGAGTCACCCGCGGACCCGCCGGACCCCGAGGAGCCGCACGCGGTCAGGCCCAGGGAGAGGGCGCCGACCACGGCCGCGCCGAGCAGGGTCTTGGTAAAGCGGGTGCCAAGCATGGGTGTTCTCCGAGAAATGGTAGTTTACGGGCGAACCGTTTTTCTGAGGTTAGCCTAACCATACGTAAGGCCCTGACGGGGAGGCCCGGTGTGACATTCCGATCACTCCTGCTGCGCGGACTGCTGCCCGCCGGCGCGATACTGCTGCTCGCCGTACTGGCGAGCCTGCTGCTCGGCGCGGGCGACGTGGGACCGTCACGGGCGCTCTCCACCCTGCTCGGTGACGGCGACTCCGACTCCCGGTTCACCGTGTTCCACCTGCGCGCCCCGCGCACCGCGGTGGCCCTCGCGGTGGGGCTCGCGCTCGGCGTGGCCGGCACCGTCCTCCAGGCCGCCGCCCGCAACCCGCTGGCCGAGCCCGGCCTGCTCGGGGTCAGCACCGGCGCCTCCTTCGCCGTCGTGATCGCGATCGTGCTCGGCGCCAGCGCCGCCAGCGTCGGCCCGTACGTCGCCGTACTGGGCGCTGGCGCCGGCTGCCTGCTGGCACTCGGCGCGGCCCGGCTGCGCGGCACCGGCGACGACCCCGTCCGGCTGGTGCTCGCCGGCGCGGCGCTGAGCGGGCTGATGAACGCCGGCTCCTCCGTGCTGCTGCTCTCCGACGCCCGGGCCGCCGACGAGATCCGGTTCTGGACCATCGGCTCGGTCGCCGGCCGCGGCACCGACCAACTGCTCGCGGTACTGCCGGTCCTGCTGCTCGGCCTGGTGCTGGCGCTGCTCTCCGGCCCGGCGCTGACCGCGCTCAGCCTCGGCGACGACGTCGCCACCGGCCTCGGCCACAAGCCCCGCCGGGCCCGCGCCCTCGCGGTGACCGCCGTCGCCCTGCTGGTCGGCGCCGCCACCGCGATCGCCGGACCGGTCTCCTTCGTCGGCCTGGTGGTGCCCTTCGCCGCCCGGGCCCTGGTCGGCCCGGACCTGCGCCGGCTGCTCGTCGTCTCCGCCCTGCTCGGGCCAGCCGTCGTGCTGCTCGCCGACGTGGCCTCCCGGCTGGTCGCCCGCCCGTACGAGATGCCGCTCGGCGTGATGACCGCCCTGTGCGGCGCCCCCGTGCTGGTCGCCGTCGTCCGCTCGCACCGAATGCCCGCGCTGTGAAGGCCCCCGTGAAGGCCCCTGTGAAGAACGCCGCAGAGAACGCCGCAGAGAACGCCGTGGAACCCGACGCCCCCTCGGCCGCGACCCGGCGGCCGGCGCCGCCCGTGCCGCCCGGCACCCGGCTGCTCGCCCTGGGCGGCCGCTCGGTGCTCGTCCCGGTCCGGCCGCTGCTCGGCTGCACCGTCCTGCTGCTCGCCGTGGTCGCGGTGACCGCCGTCTGCCTGGCCGTCGGCGAGACGAACCTCGACCCGGTGACCGCCCTGCGCGCGGCCTTCGGCGACGGCACCGCGCGCGACGTGCTGCTGGTGGAGAAGCTGCGGCTGCCCCGCGTCGAGGCCGCACTGGCCGTCGGCGCCGCCCTCGGCGTCGCCGGCTGCCTGATGCAGACCCTCGCCCAGAACAGGCTGGCCACCCCGGACACCGTCGGCTTCAACGAGGGCGCCACCGCCTTCGCGGTCGCCTCCGTCACCGGCGTCGCCACCCAGCTGCTGCCCTCCGCCGCCGCCCTGGCGGGCGCCGCCACCGCCGCCTCGCTCGCCTTCGCCCTCGGCGGCGGGGCCGGCCGCAACGGCTACCGCTTCCTGGTCGTCGGCCTCGGCATCGGCGCGGTCTTCGGCGCGGTGACCAACCTGATGCTCTCCCGCGCCGCCATCGACTCCGCCAACGCCGCCTACGCCTGGACGGTCGGCACCCTCAACAGCCGGGACGCCGACGCCGTCGGCTACCTCGAACTCGGCCTGCTGGCCTGCCTGCCCGCCGCCGTGCTGCTCGGCCGCCGGCTGTCGCTGCTGCGCTTCTCCGACGCCGTCGCCACCGGGCTGGGCGTCCGGGTGCGCGGCCTGCGGGTCGGCGTCCTGCTGGTCTCCGTGGTCTGCGCGGGCCTGGCGGTGGCCGTCGCCGGACCGCTCGGCATGATCGCGCTCGCCGCGCCCGAGGCCGCCCGCCGGATCGCCGGACCGCGCTGCGTGCCGGTGCTCACCTCGGCCGTCGCCGGAGCCGCCTTCACCCTGCTCGCCGACCTGATCGGCCGCACCCTCCTGTCGCCGCTGGAGGTGCCGGCCGGCCTGGTCACCGCCGTCGTGGGCGGCCCGTACCTGCTCTGGCTGCTGCTCACCACCCGTCCCCGGAGGACCGCATGACCGCCCGCCCCGCGACCGCTGAATCCCCCGGGACCGTGACGGCCACGGTCGGAGCGCCCCGGCTGGCGACCAGCGCGCTCAGCCTCGGCCACGACCGCACCATCGTGGTGCGCGAGCTCGACCTCGAACTGCCGCAGCGCCAGGTCACCGTCATCGTCGGCCCGAACGGCTGCGGCAAGTCCACCCTGCTCGGCGGCCTCGCCCGGACCATCGCCCCGCGCTCCGGCGCCGTGCTGCTCGACGGCAAGCCGCTGACCTCGCTGTCCACCCGCGCCATCGCCCGGATCATCGGCCTGCTGCCGCAGTCCGCCACCGCCCCGGACGGGCTGACCGTCCGCGACCTGGTCCGCTACGGCCGCCAGCCGCACCAGGGCCTGCTGCGGCAGTGGTCCGCCGCCGACGCCGAAGCGGTCGAGCACGCGCTCGCCGCCGCCGACCTGCACGAGCTGGCCGACCGCCCGCTGGACACCCTCTCCGGCGGCCAGCGCCAGCGCGCCTGGATCGCCATGGCCGTCGCCCAGGACACCGACATCCTGATGCTGGACGAGCCGACCTCGGCGCTGGACATGGGCCACGCACTGGAGGTGCTGGAGATGGTGCGCGGCCTGACGGCCGAGCGCGGCCGCACCGTCGTCCTCGTCCTGCACGACCTGACCACCGCCTGCCGCTACGCCGACCACATGGTGGCCATGCGCGACGGCCGGGTGGCCGCCCAGGGCGCGCCGCGCGACATCGTCACCCCGGAGCTGGTGCGCGAGCTGTACGGGGTGGAGAGCGTGATCCTCACCGACCCGGTGCACGGCACCCCGGTGGTCTGCCCGGTCGGCCTCGCCCCCCGGGTGCGCTGACGCCGGCGGGCCGGTCAGCCGGCCAGGCCCGGCAGCACCAGGGCGCCCGGCAGCTCCGCCAGGGCCCAGCCGGGCAGGATGAGCTTGCCCCGGCGCCGGCCGCTGCCGACCAGGACGTACGGGGCCGCGGCCACCGCCTCGTCGATCAGCAGCGGCCAGCCGCCGGGCAGGCCGACGGGGGTGATGCCGCCGTACTCCATGCCGGTCAGCTCGACCGCAGTGTCCATCGGCGCGAAGGACGCCTTGCGCGCCCCCAGCTGGGTGCGCACCGCCTTGTTGACGTCCACCCGGGTGGTGGCCAGGGCCAGGCACCCGGCCAGGGTCACCTCCCCGGCGCGCTTGGCGGCGACCACCACGCAGTTCGCGGAGAGCTCCGGCGGCACGTCGTAGGCCGCGCAGAACACGGCGGTGTCCGCCTGCTCCGGGTCGCTGTCCACGTAGAGCACCGAGGCGGCCGCTCCGGGCGCGTCCCAGTTCTTCAGCGCGTCGGCGACGGGCGCGGCGAGCTCCGCGCCGAGCTCCAGGGCCGGTACGGCGGTGGCGAAGTTCCCGAACGGCGGGGCGGTGGACTCACTCATGGAGCGGACTGTAGCGCGCCCGGCTACCCGGTCGGCCGTACCCGGCTGCCGTCGGCCGTACGGGAGGACCGCGGTCAGCCGTACGGGACGACGGCGACCGGGCAGTGCACGTGGTGGATCGCGGCGTGCGCCACCGGGCCGAGGTGGTGGTGGCGCAGCGGCATCCGCCGGATGCGGCGGCCGACGACCAGCAGCCGGGCCGTCGCGGCGGCGTCCACCAGCTCGACGGCGGCCTTGCCGCGGATCAGGTCGGTGCTCACCGTCACCTCGGGGTGCCGGGCCTGCCAGGGCTCCAGGGCCCGGGCGAGGCCGTCGTGCTCGACGGCCGAGACCTCGCCCTCCAGCCCGCCGATCGCCCCGTAGGACATGTACTCGCTGCCGGCCGGCGGGGACCAGACGTGCACCACGCGCAGCGGCGCCGAACGGAGCGCGGCGGCCTCGAAGGCGAAGGCCAGCACCTCGTCCGCCGGGTGCGCCAGGTCGAGGCCGACCGTCACCGCGCCGTCCGGTTCGTCCCCGCCGGCCCGGATCAGCACCACCGGGCAGTCCGCCCGGCGCAGCACCTCCTGGCTCACCGAGCCGACCAGGAAGCCGCGCAGGGTGCCCAGCCCGCGCGAGCCGAGCACCAGCAGGGCGGCCCCGTGCGCGGCGGCCTCCAGCGCCTCGACGGGATCGCCGGCCACGGAGCCGGCGGTGACCTCGACCTCCGGCGCGATGGTGCGCAACTCGCGCTCGCGATCGGCGAGTCGTGCCAGTGCGGAGTGGTCGCCGGGCCTGCTCCCGGGGGCGATCTGCTTCGGCCGGGGCCAGGCCTGGAGGACGTCCAGGCGCAGGCCGCGGCGCTGCGCCTCGTGGGCGGCCCAGGCGGCGGCGGCCAGGCTCTCGGGTGAGCCGTCGAATCCGACGACGACGGGTCCGGTCACGGCGTGCTCCTCGGTTCCGGTGCGGCCCCAGCCCCCGGAGGTCTCGGTGCGGCCAGTATCCGCGCCGGCCCGGACCGGCGCCTCCCGGAGCCGTCGCCGGTCGCGGTGGGTGACGGGACGGGCCCGGTTCCGCCGTCCGGCTGGTCGGCCGGGTGGTGGCGCGGCACGCCCGGGCCGGGCGGGGGCGCCGGGCTAGGGTCGGCCGAACCGCCGCGTGCCGGTCGCGCCGTTCCGAGCGCTCCGCCCCAGCCGGTCCTTCTCAGCCCGGGAGAACGATGCCGAGGGTCCCCACGTTCCGCTCGCGGTGGGCGGGCGCCGCCGCCGGACTGGCCGTGCTTGCCGCCGCCCTGGTGGGCTGCGGGGACGGTGGAAGCGGCGGCCCGGTCACCCTGAACTGGTACAACTTCCCGGACGACTCGGGCGCCCTCCAGCAGGCCGCCGACCGCTGCGGGCAGCAGTCCGGCGGCCGCTACACGATCCGCTACAACAAGCTGCCGCGCGGCGCCGACGGCCAGCGCCAGCAGCTGGTGCGCCGGATGGCGGCGCACGACACCGGCGTGGACGTCCTCGGCCTGGACGTCACCTGGCCCGCCGAGTTCGCCGAGGCCGGCTGGATCCGCGAGTGGACCGGGGCGATGCGCGAGCGGGCCACCGCCGACACCCTCGACGCGGCGGTGCGGACCGCGACCTGGCGGGACCGGCTGTACGCCGTGCCGTACAACTCCAACACCCAGCTGCTCTGGTACCGCGACGACCTGGTGCCGACCCCGCCCGCCACCTGGGCGGAGATGCTCTCCCAGGCCCGGGAGCTGGACCGCGAGGGCAAGCCGCACCTCGTGGAGATCCAGGGCGCCCAGTACGAGGGGCTGACGGTCTGGTTCAACACGCTGGTCACCAGCGCGGGCGGCTCGATCCTCACCCCTGACGCCCAGGGGCCCGCGCTCGGGGCGCCCGCCGTCACGGCCGCCGGGGTGATGCGCGACCTGGCGGCCTCGGTGGCCGCCGACCCCTCGCTGTCGAACCAGATGGAGGACCAGAACCGGCTCGCGATGGAGTCCGGCACGGCCGCCTTCGAACTCAACTACCCCTTCGTCTACCCCTCGATGAAGGCCAACCGGCCGGAGCTGTTCCCGCACTTCCGCTGGGCGCCGTACCCCGCGGTGAGCGCCGACCGCCCCGCCAGCGTCACCATCGGCGGGATCGACCTCGCGGTGGGCGCCTACAGCCGGCACCCCGACCTCGCCGCCGAGGCCACCCTCTGCCTGCGCGACCGCGACAACCAGCTCACCAACGCGCTGAAGGGCGGCCTCCCGCCCTCGCTGCGGAGCCTGTACGAGACGGCCGAGCTGACCGCCAGCTACCCGTTCGCCGCCGACGTGCTGGCCGCCCTCGACTCCGCCAGCGTGCGGCCGCAGACTCCGGCCTACCAGAACGTCTCCATCGCGATCTCGCACACCCTCTCCCCGCCCGCCGGCATCCACCCGGAGAAGGACGTGGCCGACCTCCGCGGGCAGATCCGGGACGCCCTCGGTTCGAAGGGGCTGATTCCGTGACACCGCCCGTTCCCGGGCCACCGCCCGCTCCCGGGTCACCGTCCGTTCCCGGGCCACCGCCCGCTGAGGCCGCGGCCGGGGCCGCCGCCGGGCCGGGACCGGCCGGGCCCTCGCGCGGCGCCCGCCAGGAGAGCCGGCTGGGCCTGCTGCTGTGCGCCCCCGCCGTGATCGTGATGCTCGCCGTCACCGCCTACCCGATCGGCTACGCCGTCTACCTGTCCCTACAGCGCTACGACCTGCGCTTCCCGGCCCAGGCGCACTGGGTCGGGCTCGCCAACTACGGCGCGGTGCTGACCTCGCCGTTCTGGTGGCAGGCGCTCGGCGTCACGGTGCTGATCACCGCCGTGTCGGTGGCCGTCGAGCTGGTGCTCGGCCTGGCGCTCGCCCTGGTGATGCACCGTACGGTCTTCGGGCGGGGGACGGTGCGCACGGCGGTGCTGGTGCCGTACGGGATCGTCACCGTCGTCGCGGCCTACTCCTGGCAGTACGCGTGGACCCCGGGCACCGGCTACCTGGCCGCCCTGCTGCCGGAGGGCAGCGCCCCGCTGACGGAGCAGTGGCCGGCCGTCGGTCTGATCATCCTCGCGGAGGTGTGGAAGACCACCCCGTTCATGGCGCTGCTGCTGCTCGCCGGCCTGGCGCTCGTCCCGGACGAGACGGTCCGGGCGGCGATGGTGGACGGCGCGAGCTCCGGGCAGCGGCTGCGGCTGGTGATCCTGCCGCTGATGAAGCCCGCGATCCTGGTCGCGCTGCTCTTCCGGACCCTGGACGCCTTCCGGATCTTCGACAACATCTACGTGCTGACCAGCGGCTCCAACGGCACCGGCTCGGTGTCGATCCTCGGCTACGACAACCTCTTCACCGCGCTCAACCTGGGCATCGGCTCGGCGATCTCGGTGCTGATCTTCGTCTGCGTGGCGCTCATCGCGCTGGTCTTCGTCAAGCTGTTCGGCGCGGCCACGCCCGGCGCGGAACCGGAGCGGCGATGAGCGGCCGGCCCGCCCGGGCCCTGACCGGCTGGGGCATCGCCAACCTGGTGGTCGTGCTCTACGCGCTCTTCCCGGTGTGGTGGATCGTGGCGCTGTCCTTCAAGGACCCGAGCACCCTCTCCGACGGCGCCTTCGTGCCCCGCCGGTGGACCCTGGCCAACTACCGCGGCATCTTCCAGACCTCGGAGTTCACCCGCGCCCTGGTCAACTCGATCGGCATCGCGCTGATCGCCACCACCGTCGCCGTCGCGCTCGGCACCATGGCCGCGTACGCGGTGGCCCGGCTGCGCTTCCCCGGCAAGCGGCTGCTGATCGGGGTCTCCCTGCTGATCGCGATGTTCCCGCCGATCTCGCTCGTCTCGCCACTGTTCGGCATCGAGCGGGCGCTGGGCCTGTTCGACACCTGGCCCGGGCTGATCATCCCGTACATGACCTTCTCGCTGCCGCTGGCGATCTACACGCTCTCGGCGTTCTTCCGGGAGATCCCCTGGGACCTGGAGAAGGCGGCCAAGGTGGACGGCGCCACGCCGTGGCAGGCGTTCCGGCTGGTCATCGCGCCGCTGGCGGCGCCGGGGGTGTTCACCACCGGCATCCTGGTCTTCATCTTCTGCTGGAACGACTTCCTGTTCGCGATCTCGCTGACCTCCACCACCTCGGCCCGGACGGTCCCGGCCGCGATCGCCTTCTTCACCGGGAGCTCCCAGTTCGAGCAGCCGACCGGCTCGATCGCGGCGGCCGCGGTGATCATCACGATCCCGATCGTGGTCTTCGTGCTGCTGTTCCAGCGCCGCATCGTCGCCGGGCTCACCGCCGGCGCCGTCAAGGGCTGAGCCCGACATCGAGTTTTCCCAGGATGGGTTTCCCAGGAAGAGCCCGCCCCACCCGGCGGGCCAGGAAGGCGGACCGTGGCCGAGATCGTCCTCGACGGCATCACCAAGCGCTACCCCGACGGCGCCCTCGCCGTCCGCCACGTCGACCTCACCATCGCCGACGGCGAGTTCGTGATCCTGGTCGGCCCCTCCGGCTGCGGCAAGTCCACCACGCTCAACATGATCGCCGGGCTGGAGGACATCACCGAGGGCACCCTGCGGATCGCCGGGGAGGTGGTCAACGACCGCGCGCCCAAGGACCGCGACATCGCGATGGTCTTCCAGAGCTACGCCCTCTACCCGCACATGAGCGTGCGCGACAACATGGGCTTCGCGCTGCGCCTGGCCAAGGTCGACAAGGCGACCATCGCCGCCAAGGTCGAGGAGGCCGCCCGCGTCCTGGACCTCACCCGGCACCTCGACCGCAAGCCCGCCCACCTCTCCGGCGGGCAGCGCCAGCGGGTCGCGATGGGCCGGGCGATCGTCCGCGACCCCAAGGTCTTCCTGATGGACGAGCCGCTGTCCAACCTGGACGCCAAGCTCCGGGTGCAGATGCGCACCCAGATCGCCGCCCTCCAGCGCCGCCTGGGCACCACCACCGTCTACGTCACCCACGACCAGGTCGAGGCGATGACGCTCGGCGACCGGGTGGTGGTGATGCGCTCCGGCGTCGTCCAGCAGGTCGGCTCGCCGCAGCAGCTGTACGACGAGCCGGTGAACCTCTTCGTCGCCGGGTTCATCGGCTCGCCCGGCATGAACTTCCTCGGCGCCGCGCTGGAGCACGGCGCCCTGCGCACCTCGCTGGGCGATCTGCCGCTGGACGACCGCACCCGGCGCGCCCTGGAGGGCGCGGACGCGCCGCGCGAACTGGTGGTCGGCATCCGCCCCGAGGACTTCGAGGACGCGGCCCTGGTCGAGGGGCACGCCGGCGGGGTCACCGTCACCGTGACCGTCGAGGTCCGGGAGTCGGTCGGCTCGGACGTCTACGTCCACTTCGCGGAGGAGGGCGGCCCGGCGGCGGCCCGGGGCCCCGGCGGCCTCGCCGGACTGGCGGAACTCGCCGAACTGGCCGAGCTGGCCGAACTCGCCGCCGACTCGGGCCGGGCCGACACCGGCATGCGGGAGCACCGGGTGGTCGCCCGGCTGAACCCCGCCACCCGGGCCGCCGAGGGCGGCCCGCTGGACCTGCGGGTGGACACGGCGCGCATCCACGTCTTCGACCCCCGCACCGGAGCCAATCTGACCCACCCGGAACGTTCGTAGCGTGGTACGGAAGGCCCAACCCCCGGCCGGTGCGCGGTGTGCCTGACCGTTGCCGTACCGGACCCGACTTACATTGCCCAGTTATGGGAGAAAATGTCGGAATCAGTCGCCGATCGGTGCTCAAGGCCGTCCCCGTAGCCGTCCTCGCGGCCGGCTCCGACGGGATCCTCGCCCGGCCCGCGGCGGCGGCCGCCGCCTTCCCGCAGCCCGTCGTCCGGCGCGCCCGGTCGGCCCCCGGCGGGCAGGCGGCGGTGCTCGAGCAGACGCTCGACGTACGGTTCACGACGCTCTCCGTCCCGGGCTACGGGACGGTCACCACGCGCACCTACAACGGGACCATCCCCGGGCCGACCCTGCGGGCGCGCGCCGGGGACGTGCTGTGGCTGACCCAGGTCAACGGGCTGCCGCCGAACCCGGCCGAGCCGGCCGGCCCGGCCGGGATGTCTGGGATGCCCGGGATGTCAGGCCCGGCGCACCACGGCGGCCACAACCGGCCGCACCGCCTGAACACCTTCAACCTGCACACCCACGGCCTGCACGTCTCGCCGTCCGGGCGCGCCGACAACATCCTGCGCGCGTTCCCGCCGCGCACCGCCGACGAGGCCGCGGCCGGCGCCCCGGAGCCGCGGTACCTGACCACCGTCCAGATCCCGGCCGACCATCCGGCCGGGACGTACTGGTACCACCCGCACGCGCACGGGGCCACCGCCGAACAGATCGCCGGAGGGATGGCCGGGGTCATCGTCATCGAGGGCGACGTCGACGAGGTGCCGCAGATCAAGGCCGCCGCCGACCTGGTCGTCTGCATCAACGAACTCCGGCTCAAGGGCGGCAGGGTCCCCGACTTCACCTCCGGCGACGCCCTGGCCGCCGTCCCGCCCACCTTCACCGTCAACGGCGAGGTCAACCCCGTCCTCGTGCTGCGCCCCGGCGAGGTCCAGCGCTGGCGCCTGGTCGCGGCGACCGCGTTCACCGCCCTCTCGCTCCAGGTCGCCGACGGGGAACGGAAGTTGGCGCTGCATCAGATCGCCATGGACGGCGTGACCTTCCCCGCGCCGGTCGCCACCGAGGTGGTCCCGCTCGGTGTGGGCAACCGCGCCGACGTGCTGGTCCGGGGCGGCGAGGCCGGGACGTACGAACTGCGGGCCAAGGGCGTGCCCGTCCCGCTGATGACGATCGAGGTGGCGGGGGAGGCCGTCCAGCCGCCCATGGAGCTGCCGACCTCGCTGCCGCAGGGCATGCCGTTCCTCGACGAGAAGGACATCGCCAACCCCGGCGGCGACCGCAGGGTGGTCTTCCACGTCGACCCGAAGGTCTTCGCCCAGCCGTTCCCCAACGCCTACCGCGTCCTCGGCAGCCACCCGACCCCCGCGGCCGACCCCGGCGGCGACCTCACCCGCGACCCCGCCTACGGCCTGTTCGACCCCGAGTACGTCAACCACACCCTGGAACTCGGCACCGTCGAACGGTGGACCATCCACACCGACGAGACCATGCCGATCTTCCACCACCCCTTCCACCTGCACACCAACCACGTCCTCGTCACCCACCGCAACGGGGAACGGCTCGACCCGCCGGTGTGGCAGGACACCGTCGACCTGACCGGCGGCAAGCCGGGCGACACCGTCACCCTCCTGGTCAAGTACGAGGACTTCACCGGCCGCACCGTCCTGCACTGCCACCAGCTGCAGCACGAGGACCTCGGGATGATGCAGCTGGTCGAGTACGTCCGGCCGCGACGGCCGGAGCCGGCCGGATGGCCGGGGTGGCCCCAGCAGCCGGGGTGGCCGGGGTGGCCTGGCCGGCCTCGTCCGCTCGATCACTGAGCGCTGCCGGCCGCCGGCGGCGCAGGAAAGCTCCTGGAACGTGCGTTCGGAACCGGATCCCGGGGTAGAACCAGTCGTACAGCGGCCGTGCGATTCCGGCTGCTCCAGCACCTCGGGCGGTGCCACCGGGGCCGGTGCCACCGGGGCCGCGCCCGCAGTGGCCGGGCACGGGTCCCGGGGGAGAAGTCCGTGACACGCCGCACGAGGTGCGGGCCGTACGTGGCGCCGGGCGCTCACCCCGGCGCCCAGGAGCGATCACGTGTCCGTCCACCTGGAAACAGCCGGCTGGGAAGCGGCCCCCTCGGGCCTGCCGCCCGACCTCCCGCGACGGCCCACGGCGGCCGAACTCCGCCGCATGGGGAAGTCCGAGGCGCGGGAGCTGAGCGACGCGCTGTTCGAGCGGCTGGCCGGGCTGGTCCGGGAGACCCGCGCCTACAGCTACGTCCGCGGCACGATCATCGAGCTCAACATGCCGCTGGTGCGCTTCATCGCCGCCCGCTTCCGCCACCGGGCCGAGGACATGGAGGACATCCTCCAGGTCGGCACGATCGGCCTGATCAAGGCCGTCGACGGCTACGACCCGCGGCGCGGCGTCGAGTTCGTCACCTACGCGATCCCCACCATCACCGGCGAGATCAAGCGGTTCTTCCGCGACACCTCCTGGCCGGTGCGCGTCCCGCGCGGCATGCAGGAGCTGTACCTGTCCGTCGCCCGCGACTCCGACCGCCTGGAGCAGGAGCTCGGGCGGCTGCCACGGCCCGAGGAGATCGCCGAGGACCTGCACCTCACCGTCGAACAGGCCACCGAGGGGCTGCTGGCGGGCCGGGTCTACCGCCCCAACTCCCTGGACGCGCTGCGCGACCAGGACACCGACGAGACCGGCAGCGCCCTGCTCGACCGGCTCGGCGGCTGCGACCCCGGCATCGAACTCGCCGACTTCCGCACCGCCGTCCGCCCGCTGCTGGCCCGGTTGCCCGAGCGTGAGCAGACCGTCCTCAAGCTGCGGTTCTGGGACGGGTGCACCCAGTCCCGGATAGCGGACCGGATCGGCGTCTCCCAGATGCACGTCTCCCGGCTGCTCAGCGCCACCCTGGCCTGGCTGCGCGAGGAACTGGAGGACCGGGACGCGCCCGGGTGGGGCGGCGGGGAGCCGGAGGCCGTCGCTTCCGGGGGCGGGCTTGACGGCGGGCCCGGGAGCGGTTCCGGCGGCGGGCGCGAGGGCACCGGCTGAGGCGGTCGGGCGGGCCGACGTGCGGGGTGGGGACCCGGGGTGCGGTTTCGCTGCGTGATCGGCGCATACTTTCCGTAAACACACGGAGGTGCTCATGCCCATGGTGGATGTCGCTGCCCTCGGCCGACTGGTCGCGGAGTACGAGGCCCTGTCCCCGTCGAGCTCGCCGGAGGCCCGGCAGCGGTTGCGCGACGTCTGCTACACGATCGGCATCTACACGGGCGAGGCCGACGCCGTCCGCGCGGTCGCCCGGGCCCGCATGCTGCTGGCCCGTCAGGGCCCGGCCGACGGCGGCGGGGCGACGGCCGGAGCCCCGGCGACCGACCGGGCCAGGGCGGCGCTCCTCGCCGAACTCGGCGACCTCGCGGCCCGCGAGCGGGTACGGGCCGCGCCCCTGCCCAGCCTGCACGACGTGGTGCAGCTGACCAGGGTCACCGTCCCGGACTGCGTGGGCGCCGCCGTGAGCACCTGGCACGACGACGGCTCGGTCGAGACCTTCGCGGCGACCCCGTCCTACCTGCTGGCCCTCGAACGCGCCCAGAGCGGGGCGGACGCCGGCCCGCTGCCCCGGCTCCGCCGCCAGGGCGAGGGCCAGATCGTCGTCCGGCTCGACCCCGGCCGGCCGGACCGGTTCGCCGACCGCGCCCGGCGCTGCGGCGTACGGGCCGTGGCCGGCGCGCACCTGCGCACCCACCCGCACGGCTGCACCGTGTTCAGCGCCTACCTGCGCACCCCGGTCGACCCCGGCACACCGGCCCTCGGGCTGGTGGAGGTGCTCGCCCTCCAGGCGTCGGCCGCCCTCGACCGCTTCGCGCTGTCCCGGGCCGTGGCCGACCTCCTCGACCGCCGGCACGCCACCGGCCTGGCCATCGGCCTCACCGCCGAGCGGTTCGACGTCACCCCGCACGCCGCGCTGAGCCTGCTGGTCGGAGCCGCCCAGCGACTGGGCACCGACCTCGCCACGGTGGCCCGGCACCTCGCCGACGGCGACCGGCCGCGTACCGCGCCCGGCGAGCGGGGCGGCTCGTAGCGCGGGCGCGGGACGGTTGCGCCGGTGCCGGACGGTTGCGCCGGTGCCGGACGGGCAGGCGTACAGGAAGGGGGCGGAAGGCGTGCAGACGGGCGCGCGCAGACGGGCGGGAAGGCCCCGGCCGCGCCGTACGAGGAGGTCGTCATGAGCATGGTGAAGGAATCCGTGGACGTGGCCGTCCCCCTGCACGCCGCCTACAACCAGTGGACGCTCGCCGAGGAGTTCCCGCGCTTCATGGAGGGCGTCGACTCGGTGAGCCGGCTCGACAGCCGACACAACCACTGGCAGACCAGCATCGACGGCGTCACCCGCGAGTTCGACACCGAGATCGTCGACCAGGAACCGGAGGAGCTGATCGCCTGGCGGGGCATGGACGGCGAGGCCGAGCGGAAGGAGGTGGTGACCTTCCGGCGGCTCGACCCGGGCCACACCCGGGTCACCCTCGCCGTCGACCTCCGGCCCGCGGGCCCGGGGGAGAAGGCCGCCGACGTCCGGGGCGAGGTCGACCGGCGGGTGAAAGGGGACCTGAGGCGGTTCAAGGAGTACGTCGAGGAACGCGCGCGAGGGAGGGGCGGGGCGGGGTGAGCCGGCTCCGTCGGCCCGTGCGGCGTCCGGCGGCCCGCGGCGGCCCCGTCAGCCCGCGTCGGCCATCGCGTCGGTTCCCGCGTCGGCCCTCGCGTCGGCTCGGCGGAGGCCGCTCCAGTGCGCGAACGCGGCCACCGAGCCCAGTGCAGGCAGCGCCGCCGCCGCGAAGATCCCGAACAGGTACTCGCCCGACAGCGCGGTGAACGCCAGCAGCAGCACCTGCACCCCGGCCGCCGCCGCCAGGAGCCTCCAGCCGGGCCGCGGGCGCCAGACCCCGCGCACCGCCAACGCGTTGACCCCGGCCATCGCGAACCCGGCGGCCCCCATCACGTACGGCACCCACTGCGGCTTCGGCGCCACCTCGTCCTCGAACCCGATCCCGTTGTAGAACAGCGGGACCGCGATGCAGAAGAACATCACCACCGCCACCGTCTCCAGGATCAGCAGCACGGTCGTCGCAGCCCGCGACAGCCAGGAGAGAGCGGTCATGGTGGGGAGCCTTCCGGGAGTTCGGTGTTCTGTACTGCGACGCCCGGGGAGCCCGGACCGCAGCGGTCCATCGCCACTGGAGGCATGGCACGACCGTGCGACGGGCACGTCCCATGACGCCGCCCGACCCGGCGGCCTCGGCACCGCAGCATAGTCAAGAAATGGCAAAGGCTGTAGTGCGGTGCAGGTCGGAGGGCGTCCTCCCCGCAGGCGCGGGGGCAGCCACTGAAGGGGACGGTTCGGCCGCCGATGCCGAAATCCGGTCAACTCGGCCGCCCAGGCGCAGGAGTTCGTCCGGATCGCGGGCGTGCGGGGACGGCTGCTCCTAGGCTCGTCCGGACACCGTGGCGTGAGGGGGAGTGCCGTGGCCCGTAGGCCTGTTCGGCGACGTCGGTCGACCGTCGCCCGCCGGTTGAAGCAGAACACGCCGCTGCTGGGGGCGGCCGCGCTGGTCGCGGTCGTGCTGGGCACGCTGGTGGTCCAGTGGCTGGCCCAACACCTGCTGCTGGTCGCCGCGTTCCTGATCGTCGGCGCGGGAGCGGGCGCCGCTGTGCTGCGTTCGCGGGCGCGGGCCCGGCAGCGGGAACTGGACGCGCGGACCGCCCGACTGCGGCACATCGGGCCGTTCCTGGCGATGACCCCGAAGGCCTTCGAGCACGCGCTGGCGGACCTGTGCCGCCGGGACGGCTGCACGAAGGTGAAGGTGGTCGGCGGGGCCGGCGACCTCGCGGCGGACGTCCTCGCCACCACCCCCGCCGGGCAGCGGATCCTCATCCAGGCCAAGCGGTACGGGCCGAGGACGTTCGTCGGCTCCCAGGACGTCCAGAAGGTCAACGGCACCTACCGCGATGTGCACCACTGCGACCTGGCCGCCGTGGTGACGACCAGCTCCTTCACCAAGGCCGCCGCCGCGTTCTGCGCCCAGGTCGGCATCCGCGCCGTCGACCAGCAGGCGCTTGCCCTGTGGGCGGACGGGCGGGGCAGGGCACCGTGGGTGTGAGTCACCGGCTCTCGGGCAGTCCGTCCATGCCGCCCGCTCTCCCAAGGCGGTGGCTGTCGGAGGGCCCGCCTAACCTGACGGCGAGACGGATATCGGAGGCCGTCCGGGGGGCGAAGAGCAGGACGGGTGTGGGGCATGAGCGTGGACTTCTTCTGGCGGCGGGTGGACGGAGCGGTGCTGGACGAGCTGTCGCCGACGGAGCTCCGTGCCCTGGTGCCCGGCTGGTCCGATGACGACTTCGGCCCTCTGCATGCGGCCGGTGCGGTGCTGGCCGTGGAGCGCAACGGATACCTGATGCACGTCGCCTTGATGAAGGCGGTCGGCGGCGGCGCGGGCCCGGATCTGAGGGCGGCCCAACTGCCGGTGTTCGGTGGTGAGGAGCGGACGGCCGTCGAGGGAGATCCCGACTGCGACGCGGAGTTCGGCGAGACGGTGGTCTGGGTGCTTCGACCCGATGAGGTACGGACGGCATCGGCTTTCCTGGACGCGGTGGGCGTCGACGAGTTGGTGGGGACCGCGGACGCCGTGCTGGCGGACGAGGTCGCGTCGCTCGGGTTCGCGACCCCGTGGTCCGAGGCGTGGGCCGGTGCCTTGCGCGCAGACCTGCGCGCGCTGAAGGAATTCTTCGCCGAGGCGGCCGCTGCCGGCGACGCGATGGTCAAGTTCGAGGCCGCGTGACGAGGAGGATCGCGCCGTGTTCCGGGCTCGGACCTGCCGCCGGGTCCGGCTGATCCGGCGGGGTGTCAGAAGGACGCTGTCGAGTGTGCACCATGTCCGGCGTCGTCGGTGAGCTGAGGCCGGGGGTGGGTCCAGCCCCACCCCCGGCCGGGGTGCAGGTGGATTCTGGCGTCGCGCCGCCGTCCCTAGCGTTGATCGCGTGCCGCCCGAGGTCGCGGGCGGCCGTGCTGATACGGGGAGGGCGAGGTGCACGGAACGGTGCACGTGGGGCCGGGGGCTCCGGCGTTGCGGCTGCCGGGTGAGGCCGAAGCGGTCCGCGTCCGGGTGGTGCCCGGGGGGACGTCCGAGCGGACGGCTGCGATCATGAACGGCCCGTACGACCGAATCCGACCGGAGGCCCCGTGAGCAGCCCGCAGACCCCAGCCGCCCGTGAGCCGGACACCGCCGAACCGGGCCGCGGCGCCGCCCGTGAGCTGCGCGCCGCCGTACGGGCGCTCGGGCGGCTCGCCGCCTTCACGCTGCTGATACCGGTCGGGGTGGGGCTGACGGCGGCCTTCCTGCTGTCGTTCGTGATCTGGGGCTGCCTCGGGATCTTCCCGTTCTTCCCGACCGCCACCCGGATGGTCCGCTCCGCCGCCGGAGCCGCCCGGTGGGCGGCCGGCCACTGGTCGCAGGTGCCCGTACCGCCGCCGTACCGGCCGCGCCCGGCCCTGGAACGCACCCTCCACGGCTGGTACTGGACCGGCCACGACTACCACCGGAACCGCTGGTTCGCCGGCATGTCCCTCGACGTCCGCTGGCTCTGGACCGACCCGGCGACCTGGCGCGACGTCCTCTGGGTGCTCGCCGACCCGCTGGTCGGCGGCGGCATCGCGGCCGCGCCCGTGCTGCTGGTCGGCGCCGGCCTGTACGGGATGGTCCAGGCGCCGTTGCCGTACGACCTGCCGTTCGGCGGCCCGGTCGCGCTGTTCCTCGGCCTCCTCGGCCCGGTGTCGATCGCCGCCGGACTCGCCCTCGCCCGGCCCGCGCTGCGCCTGCACGGCCGGTGGACCCGCGCCCTGCTCGGCCCCACCGAACGCTCCCGGCTCGCCCGGCGGGTCGAGCAGCTCACCGAGATCCGGCTGGACGCCACCGAGGCCCAGGCCGCCGAACTGCGCCGGATCGAACGGGACCTGCACGACGGCGCGCAGGCCCGACTGGTCGCGGTGAGCCTGCGCCTCGGCGCGGTCGCGGCACTGGTCGACCGCGACCCGGGCCAGGCGAAGCAGGTGGCGACGGACGCCCAGGAGAACGTCACCCAGGCGCTGCAGGAACTGCGCGACCTGGTCCGCGGCATCCACCCGCCGGTGCTCGCCGAACGCGGCCTCGTCGAAGGCGTACGGGCGCTGGCACTGGACGTCCCGCTGAAGGTCGAGGTCCGGGCCGAACTGCCCGGACGGGCCGAGGCGCCGGTGGAGTCGGCGGTCTACTTCGCCGTCAGCGAGGCGCTCACCAACGCCGTCAAGCACGGCGAGGCCCGGCACGCCACCGTGCACCTCACCCACGCCGCCGGACTGCTCCGCGCCGAAGTCACCGACGACGGCCGCGGCGGCGCCGACCCCGACGGGGGCAGCGGCCTGCGGGGCATCCGGCGCAGACTGGCCGCGTTCGACGGTACGCTCACGCTGACCAGCCCCCCGGGGGGTCCGACCAGGCTGATCATGGAGCTACCGTGCGTGTTGTCCTCGCCGAGGACCTCGTCCTGCTGAGGGACGGCCTCTCCCTGCTGCTCAGTGCCCACGGGCACGAGATCGTCGCAGCGGTGGAGAGCGGCCCCGAACTGGCCGCCGCCATCGCCGAACACCGCCCCGACATCGCGGTGGTCGACGTCCGCCTGCCCCCCACGTACACCGACGAGGGCCTCCAGGTCGCGCTCGCCGCCCGCCGCGAACGGCCCGGCCTGCCGGTCCTCGTCCTCTCCCAGCACGTCGAACAGCTCTACGCGCGGGAGCTGATCGCCGACGGCACCGGCGGCGTCGGCTACCTCCTCAAGGACCGCGTCTCCAAGGCCGACCAGTTCGTCGACGCCGTCCACACCGTCGCCGCCGGCGGCACCGTCATGGACCCCCAGGTCATCTCCCGCCTCCTCGCCCGCAACGCCGACGACCAGCCCCTCGCCCTCCTCACCCCGCGCGAACGCGACGTCCTCGCCATGATGGCCGAAGGCCGCTCCAACGCCGCCATCGCCCAACGGCTGCACTTCAGCGAGGGCGCCGTCAGCAAGCACACCTCCAACATCTTCGCCAAGCTCAACCTCGGCGCCTCCGACGACGACAACCGCCGCGTCCTCGCCGTCCTCGCCTACCTCGACGGGACGCGCACGCCCTGAGGCGACGTGCGACGCCCACGTGCCCGGAGTCTCTGTCGCACAGGGGACCGATGTGCCCGCGATGGTGATCATTTAGGAGTACATGGCGAATGTACTGAACATTCTCCCGACTCCCCATCAGGTGTAAGATGCGGCAACCATGGTTCCGCGCCGAGAGCAATACCAATGGGGGCAGGCATGGCTCGCCGATGGGAAGCCGACCCTTCCGCTTCGTTGCAGAAACGCCTCGGGAAATCCGCCAAGGAACTGGGATCGTCCGACGGAAAGGACGAATGCCCGGACATCTGGCAGCTCTCGAACGGCGATGCCGCCGTCATCGGTCGCGATCTCACGGAGAGCTACCGCGGGCGGCTTCCCGAAGGCGTCGCCCTGGGCCCGGGTGAGCGGCTCGTCGTCATCCCCGGCCTCATGGTGAGCACGGCGAAGGCGGACATCCCGGATGCCTGATCGGAACGCCCCCGAGCTGCGGCCCGAGTGGGGCGAGCTCCTCGCCCGGGACGACTACAAGCGTGACTTCCGCGAGCGGGACGCGCTGATCCGCGGCCGGGACTCGTGGAAGTTGGAGCGACGCCAGTACTTCGAGGAGCAGGGCAGTCCGAGCTGGGAGGCCGCCCGGCGCGGCGACTGGGGCGAGGCGCTGCGACTCCTGGAGGACCGGCGCCCGGCGCTGCTCGCGATCGGGCGGGAGGACGCGGCGCGGCGGTCCTTCTTCCACCGGGTGCGGGTGGTCGAGCGGCCGTGGACGGACTACCTGCGCTGGCAGCTGCACTCGCTGCGGATCCGAGCCGAATGCGGGGAGCGCGTCCGTATGGTCGACGCCGTGGAACTGGCCGATTCCGAGGAATTCGGACAGCTGCCGGAAATCGTCGTTCTCGGCGGCCGTACGCTCTATCAGGTGCGGTATTCGGAGGCGGGAATTCCGGCCGGTGCGATCAGGTACACCGATCCCGATCTCGTCCTCCGGTGGGAGGGATATCTCGCGGATCTCCACCGGGTGGGCGAAGACGTTCTGGCGTACTTCGAACGTGAAGCCGCACACCTCCTCCCACCCGCATAGGAAACGGAGCGCAGTGGCAGACGAGCACGTCGGGTCCACCGGCGACCCCGGAAGCACGCGCTCCACCGTGTCCGGGTCCTCCGCCCAGGACGTGGTCCAGGCCAGGGACGTCAGCGGAGGCATCCACTTCCACGGCGGACCCGACCGGCCGAACAGCACCCCGACTCCGCGCCAACTGCCCGCCGACGTACGCGGCTTCGTCAACCGTACGGTCGAACTCCAGCAGCTGAACGACGCCTTGGCGGGCAATCACCCGAACCCCGACGCTGCCGCTGCCGTCGTCGTCATCGCCGGAACCGCCGGCGCGGGGAAGACCTCGCTCGCCCTGCACTGGGCCCACCAGGCCCGGCACCGCTTCCCCGACGGCCAGTTGTACGTCAACCTCCGCGGCTACGATCCGGGCCGGCCCGTCACCGCCCAGGAGGCCCTCCACCGCTTCCTGACCTCCCTCGGCGTCGCCGTTCAGGCCGTCCCGCCCGATCCCGACGCGGCGGCCGCCCTCTACCGCTCGGTCCTCGCCGAGCGCCGCGTCCTGGTGGTCCTCGACAACGCCGCCAGCGCGCAGCAGGTCCGGCCGCTCCTGCCCGGCAGCGCCGGAAGCCTCGTCCTGGTCACCAGCCGCAGCCGGCTGTCCGGCCTCGCCGTACGCGACGGCGCCCGCCGGCTCACCCTGCGGACCCTGCCCGAGGCCGAGGCCGTCGCCCTGCTGCGGGCCGTCACGGCCGGGCACCGGTCCGAGGACGACCCGGCGAAGCTCACCGAACTGGCCCGCCTCTGCGCCCAACTGCCGCTGGCCCTGCGCATCGCGGCCGAACGCGCCGCCAGCCTGCCCCACATGGGACTGGACGACCTGATCAACGACCTCCGTGACGAGTCCGCGCTCTGGGACGCCCTCAGCGTGGGCGACGACGAGGACGCCGACGCCGTCCGTACGGTCTTCGCCTGGTCCTACCGGGCCCTGCCCGACCCGGTCGCCCGCCTGTTCCGGCTCCTCGGCCTCCACCCCGGCCCCGACTTCGGGCTCCACGCCGCGGCCGCCCTCGCCCACCTCACCCCCAGCCGGACCCGGCAACTCCTCGACTCCCTCGTCGGCGCCCACCTCGTCGAGCAGAGCGCGCCCGACCGCTACCAGTTCCACGACCTCCTGCGCGCCTACGCCACCGACCAGGCCCAGCACGAGGAGGCCCCCGCACAGCGTCAGTCGGCCCTGCGCCGGGTGCTCGACTGGTACCTGCACACCGCCGACGCCGCCCAGCAGTGGTTGCGGCCGGCCGAGGCCCGGCTACCGCTCGACCCGGTGTCCGACGGAGTCCGGCCGGCGGCCTTCGCCGACTACAACGCCGCCGTGGACTGGGCCGAACGCGAACGCGTCAACCTCCTTCAGGCCGTCCACGCCGCCTCCGCCGCGGGCGAGGACCGGCGGACCTGGCAGCTGGCCGCCGTCCTCTGGAACGCCCAGGCACCCTCCGCCCCCGGCGCGGACTGGCTCCCGGCAGGTCGGCTCGGACTGGCGGCCGCCGAACGCCTGGACGACACCGCGGCCCGCGCCCTGCTGCTCACCGACCTCGGCATGGGGCACACCCGGGTCAACTCCCTCGGCGACAGCCTGGAGTGCCACCGCAGAGCCCTGGCGCTCTGGCGCGAGCGCGGCGACGTGCTCGACGAGGCGCACTCGCTCAACCTGCTGGGACTCGTCCACCTGCACCGCCGACAACTGGACGACGCCGCACAGTACTTCGAGCAGGCTCTCGCCGCCTTCCGGCCGTTGGGCGAGGCCCAGTGGGAGGCCACCACGCTCGCCAACCTCGCCAGCACCCACTACCGCGCCGGACGCCTCCCCGAGGCCGCGACCGCCGTCGGTCAGGCGCTGGCCGCTCACCGCGCACTGAAGAACCAGCGGGGGGAGGGAAACGCCCTGCGCCTGCTGAGCGACATCCGACGCGAGGACGGCGACCAGGCCGGCGCACTCGCCTCGGCGCACGCGGCACTCGACATCGCCCTGAACCTCCGCGACCACCGGCTGGAAGGCTTCTGGCTCCTCACCCTCGGCGACGCCCAGCGGGCCGACGGCCAACCCGCCGACGCCCTCGACTCCTACCAGCGCGCCGCCGTCCTCCACCGCCGCCTCGGCGACCGCAGTCGCGAGGCCCTCGCCTGGTACGGCGCGGGCGAGACCTACCGCGACCTCGACCGTCACGCCGAGGCCGCCGCCTTCCTCCGCCGGGCCGCCACCGCCCACCACGAACTCGGCGACCGCTGGCACGAGGCACTCGCCCTCGACGCCCTGGCGGCGACGGTGTCCGCGGAGGAGCCGGAGGCCGCCCGGCGGCACCGGACGGAGGCGCTCGCACTGCTGGACGGGTACGAGGACGCGCGGGCGGTCGCGGCGCGGGAACGGATCGCGCGGCGGGTGGAGGCGGGCTGACGGCGGCCGTGGCGCGTCGCGGGTGCGGCGAGGCCACGGCTGCTGGTGGTTCGGGGGCCGGTGAAGGCCGGTGCGGGCCTGGTGCGCGAGCGCCTCGGCGGTGGCTCGGCGGTCAGGCGGCGAAGGCGGCGAGGAGCTTGTCGGTGAGGCGGTCGAGGTAGTCGGGGGCGGTCGCCGTGTGGACGACGGCGAGGCGCCAGTACAGCGGGCCGGCGAGGAGGTCGAGGGCGAGTTCGCGGTCGAGGTCGGCGGGGAGTTCGCCGCGGTCGACCGCTCGTTCCAGCAGGTCGGTGGCCTTGCTGCGGCGGGGGTCGCGGACGGCGGTCAGCAGCACCTGCGCGAGTTCGGGGGTGCGGACGGCTTCGGCGAGCAGGTCGGGGATGATCTTTGCTGGGAGCGGATGGCGCAGCGCGTCCGCGGTCGCGGTGAGGAAGGCGAGGACGTCGCCGCGCAGGGTGCCGGTGTCCTTGATCTCGGAGGCGTCCACGGCCACGGCGCGGATCAGGGCGACGGTCATGTCGAGCTTGGACGGCCAGCGGCGGTAGATGGCGGCCTTGCCCGCCCCGGCCCGCTTGGCGACCGTCTCCAGGGAGAGCCGGGCGTAGCCGACGGCCGCCAGTTCCTCGAAGAAGGCGGCCGCGATCGCCTCGGTCACGGAGTCCTGGAGCACCGGCCCGCCGGGCGTCCGGCGTGCGGGGGGCGTGGCGGCGTCGGGGGCTGCGGAGGTGTCGGAGGCCGGCCGGGGCGCGGGGGTGCTGGGCATGCCCCGAATCTACATCAGGCGGAACGCTTGCGTCTCGACTGGGTGAGGGCTAGCGTCATAGGCGAGACGGAACGGTTCCGTCTCGCCAAGACCCCGGGAGTGCACCATGCGATTCCTCTTCGAGGACGAGTCCTTCTCCTTCGAGACGCTCAGGGCGGCCGGATTCGCCGACTACGGCGGCGCCGACCTGGGCGAGGTCGTGGCCACCGCCCGGAACATCGGCGAGGGCGACGAGGAGGCCTGGCTGCGCGAGTGGAAGGCCACCGCGGAGCGCGTCCACGGCATCGGCAGCCGTGCCCTGGCGGCCGGGCACCGGGTCAGCGCCCGCGAGGCCCTGCTGCGCGCGTCGAACTACTACCGCACCGCCGAGTTCTACCGCCGCGACGACCCCGCGAACGACCCCGAGGCCAAGGGCCTGTCCGCCCTCTCCCGGGAGACCTTCGCCGCCGCGGCGGCCCTGATGGACACCCCCGTCGAGGCCGTGGCCATTCCCTACGAGGGCACGCACCTGCCCGGCTACCTGTTCCTCGTCGACGACTCCGGCGCCCGGCGCCCCACCGTCCTGTTCACCAGCGGCTTCGACTCGACGCTGGAGGAGGCGTACTTCGCCGTCGCCGCGGCCGCGCTGCGCCGCGGCTACAACGTCCTCGCCTACGACGGGCCGGGCCAGGGCGCGATGCTGCGCGAGCAGCAGCTGGTCTTCCGGCCGGACTGGGAGGCCGTGGTGACCCCGGTGGTCGACTACGCGCTGACCCGCCCCGAGATCGCCGCCGACGGGCTGGTCCTGTTCGGGTACAGCCTCGGCGGCTACCTGGCCGCCCGCGCCGCCGCCCACGAACACCGCCTGGCCGCCCTGGTGTTGGACGACGGCGTCTACAACTACCGGGAGGCCCATGACCGGTTCCTGCCGCCGTTCCTGCGCGAGTGGATCGAGGCCGGCCGGGACGACCTCGTGGAGCCCGTCATGGGCCTGTTCATGCAGGTGAGCACCCAGGTGCGCTGGGCGCTGCGCAACGGGGTGTGGACGTTCGGCGCCGCGTCGGTGGCGGACTACATCCGCCGTACCGCCGACTACACCCTCGACGGCGTCGCCCGGCTCATCGACTGCCCGACCCTCGTCCTGGACGCCGAGAACGACCAGTTCTTCCGCGGCCAGCCCCAGCAGGTCCAGGCCGCGCTGACCTGCCCGCACACGCTGGTCACCCTGCCCGAGGCCGAGGGCGCGGGCGAGCACTGCCACATGGGCGCCATGTTCCGCTTCCACCAGGTGGCCTTCGACTGGCTGGACACCACCCTGGCCGGGGCCGCCCGGCCCGCGAGCTGACGGGGGTCGGACGGGAGGGCGTCACCGCTGGTGGGCGCCCGGGGACGGAAGGCGGGCGGCGGTGTGCCCGGTCGCCCACGAACCGCGCGGGCGGTAGCGTCACCCTTGGTCGCCAGGGCGTTACGGTGCGCGCCCGGTGGAGGGCGCAGGCCGGGCCCTGGGACAGGCCCGCCGTCCCTTCCGTCGACCCGACAGGAGTCGCCCCCATGGCCGTCCCCACCGACTTCGACCAGCACGCCACCGGCTACAGCCTCCCGCACGCGTACTGGCTGGCCAAGGCCGCCGAACTCGCCTACCAGGACGAGGCCGCGATCGAGGAGCAGGCCCGCGCCTGGGGCTTCGACACCGTGCGCCACCACCAGACGCGCTTCACCCCGCCGTTCCCGCTGCAGGACACCCAGGCCTACACCATGGCCGGCGACAACATGATCGTCACCGCGTTCCGCGGCACCGAGCCCGCGCAGATCCGCGACTGGCTCACCGACTCCACCACCCCGCCCTGGCCGGGCCCCGCCCGGACGGGCTACGTCCACTACGGCTTCGCCGAGGCCCTCGAATCCGTCTACCCGGACGTCGCCAAGGCCGTCTCCGACCTGCGGACCGGCGACCAGACCGTGTGGTTCACCGGCCACAGCCTCGGCGGCGCCCTCGCCATGCTCGCCGCCGCCCGGCTCGACCTGGAGGAGCCGAGCCTGGCGGCCGACGGCGTCTACACCTACGGCCAGCCCCGGACCTGCGACCGGCTGCTCGCCGCCGCGTACGACAAGGGCCTGCGCGGGCGCACCTACCGCTTCGTGCACGGCAACGACATCGTCCCCGAGCTGCCCCCGGAGCCCGCCTTCACCCACGTCGAGGCGCTGCGCCACATCGACTCCGCGGGCCGCGTCCAGGAGAAGGTCCCGCTGGTCTCCGCGCTGACCGACCGGGCCAAGGGCCTGGGCGCCGCGGCGTTCTCCCCGGACGGCGAGGGCATCCGCGACCACCTGATGCGCAGTTACCTCGCCGCGCTGGAGAAGGCCCTGGCCTGACCGGCGCGGGCTGGAGGGCTCGCGCCGGGGCGGGGGCGCACGGGACGGGCGCGAGCCCGGTGATCTTGGACGGATAGGCTGCCGTGAACTCAGGTCCTCGCGGTGAGGACGGAACTGACGAGGATCGGTGGTGTACGGACATGATGGGACCGGCGCATTCGCTGTCGGGTGCGGCCGCTTGGCTGGGGGTGGGCGCGGCGGCGGCCGGGATGGGGGAGCCGATGCCCTGGCCGGTCCTGCTCGCGGGGGCGCTGATCTGTGCGGGCGCGGCCCTGGCGCCGGACCTGGACCACAAGGCGGCGACGATATCCAGGGCGTTCGGGCCGGTGTCCCGGGCGCTCTGCGAGGTGATCGACAACCTCTCGTACGCGGTGTACAAGGCCACCCGCGGCAAGGGCGACCCGCGGCGCTCGGGCGGCCACCGGACGCTGACGCACACCTGGCTCTGGGCGGTGCTGTGCGGGGCGGGCGCGGCGGCGGTGGCCGTGTACGGCGGCCGCTGGGGCGTGCTGGTGGTGCTGTTCGTGCACATGGTGCTGGCGATCGAGGGACTGCTGTGGCGGCACGCCCGGGTCTCCAGCGACGTCCTGGTGTGGCTGCTGGGGGCGACCAGCGCGTGGATGCTCGCGGAGGTCCTCGACAAGCCCGGCAACGGCTCGCAGTGGCTGTTCGAGGAGCCCGGGCAGCAGTACCTCTGGATCGGGCTGCCGATCGCGCTCGGCGCGCTGGTGCACTGCCTGGGCGACGCGCTGACCGTCTCGGGCTGCCCGGTGCTGTGGCCGATCCCGATCGGACGCCGGCGCTGGTACCCGATCGGGCCGCCGAAGGGCATGCGGTTCCGGGCCGGCAGCTGGGTGGAGATCAAGGTGCTGACCCCGGTGTTCATGGGGGTCGGCGGGGTGTGCGGGGCGGGGGCGCTCGGCTTCTTCGGCAACGGTTGAGGTCGATGTTCCTTCGGGGGAGGGGAGTTGGCGGGGCGTCGACCGGGTAGGCACCGGTCGGCGCGGGAGATGGGGGAGGCCGGCCTCCGGCGCCGGGAGCGTGTCCGGTACTCCTCGCGGCCTTGGGAGCGTGACAGATGGCGTCCGTACCGGGAGAGGTGGCGATCGTCACCGGTGCCGCCAGCGGGATCGGCCGGGCGGCGGCGCTGCGGCTGGCCCGGGCGGGCTGGGCGGTCGCGGCGGTCGACGTCGACGCGGCCGGTCTGGAGGGGCTGGCGCGGGAGGCTCCCGGGGCGCGCCCGTTCGTCTGCGACGTCACGGACCGTACGGCGGTCGCCGCAGTGGTCCGGGACGTCGGCCGCGAACTGGGCCCGCCCCGGCGGCTGGTGCACTGCGCGGGCGTCGGCGTGATGGGCCGGCTGCTGGACCGGGACGCGGCCGACACCCTGCGGGTGATGGACACCGTGTACGGCGGCACGCTCCGCCTGGTGCACGCCGTCGTCCCCGCCATGGCCGCCCGGGGCGGGGGCCAGGTGGTCATCCTCGGTTCGATCGCGGGCTGGGTGCCGGTGCCGATGGGCGGGGCGTACGGGGCGGCGAAGGCGGCGGTCCACTTCCTGGCCGAGACCGTCGCGGCCGAGCACCGGAAGGACCGGATCCAGGTCGTGTGCGTCTGCCCGCCCGCGGTGGAGACCCCGATGCTGGACCGGATGCGCGACGACTCCCCCGAACTGATGGGCCGGGTCCGTGGGTTGAGCACCGAAGCGGTCCTGGACTCGATGGACCGCGCCCTGGCGCGCGGTCGGCTGTGGGCCTTCCCCGGGCGCGGCACCCGCGCGATGTGGACCGCCCGGCGTCTGGCGCCCCGCCTCCTCGGCCGGACGATCGGCCGCCTGGTGGTCGGGAAGTAGCCGGGGCGCTGGTCGGGGGGTAACCGGGGTGCGGACGCCGGCGCGGCCGCTCAGCGGGCCGCGAGCAGGCCGTCCACCAGGGCGTCGAGGCCGTCCCGGTAGGTGTCCTGGGCGGTGAGCGGCGCCCAGCGGTCCGCGAGCCCGGCCAGGCGGGGGAGTTGCTCCGGGTCGAGGTCGGCGAAGACCTGCTGACGGTGGGTCGGGCGGTCGTCGGCGGGCCGGCGGCGGGCCGTCGACGTGCGGACCATGATCTCGCCGGCCGTGTAGTACCAGATGGCGCGGTAGCCCTGGACGGCCCGTTCCGGGGACAGGCCGCAGGCCACCAGGCCGTCGACGATCTGCTCGACGAACCAGAGCGAGTGGGCGGACATCAGGCTGTCCCCGGTCAGCACCTCCACGATCCACGGGCAGGCGGCGAGCGCCTCGTGGATGGCGGCCGCCGCGGCGACGACCCGTGCGCGCGGCTCGGCCGGGAGCGCGGTCGGTCGCAGTGTCCGCGCGGCGTAGTCGTCCAGCAGCAGGACGAGCAGCTCCTCCTTGTCGCGGACGTGGTGGTAGAGCGCCATCGGCGTGCTGCCGACCTCGGCGGCCAGGCGGCGCATGGTCAGCCGCTCGACGCCCTCCTCGTCCACGATCCGGCGGGCCGCCGTGACGACCTCCTCCCGGGAGATCCGGGGAGGCCGACCGGTGGCCTTGCGCCGCGCGGCGGGCTGCGCCGCGGCGGGCCGCGCTCCGGCCGACTGGGGGGTGGCGGATGGCGGGGTGGAGGGCTGCTGCATGCCCCCATCATCACCCGGGACTCGACAGTGGGGATCGCCCGGGGTTACTTTCTATACATGTACAAAAACTCACGGGGGCGCCCCGGCCGGGTGCTGGCGGCGGTGGCCGTCGCCCAGTTCGTCTTCGCCCTGGACATGTCGGTGGTCAACGTCGCCCTGCCCGCGATCCGGACCGACCTGGGATTCGCCCCGCTCGACCTCTCCTGGGTCGTGCACGTCTACGCGCTCACCTTCGGCGGGCTCCTGCTGCTCGGCGGCCGCGCGAGCGACCTGTACGGACGGCGCCGGCTGCTCCTGCTCGGCCTGGCCGTCTTCGGCCTCTGCTCGCTCGGCGGCGGGCTGGCCCAGGAGCCCTGGCAGCTGGTCGCCGCCCGCGCGGGGCAGGGTGTGGGCGCCGCGGCGGCGGCCCCGGCCGCGCTCGCGATGCTCACCACCACGTTCACCGAAGGGCCCGGGCGGGTGCGCGCGCTCGGCGTGTGGAGCGCGACGAACGCCGCCGGCGGCGCCCTGGGGGTGCTGGCGGGCGGGCTGCTGACCGAGTACGCGAGCTGGCGCTGGGTCATGCTGGTCAACCTGCCCGTCGTGGCGACGGCGCTCGCCCTGCTGCCCGCCGAGGCGCGGCCCGAGCGGTCCGTACGGCCGGTGAGGCGGGAGCGACCGGACGTGCTCGGCGCCGTCCTCGCGACCGCCGGCATCGGGCTGCTGGTGTTCGGCGTGGTCCGCACCGACGTCCGGGGGTGGGGCTCCCCGGCCACCCTGGGGACGCTCGCCGCCGCCGGCGCCCTGCTGGCCGCCTTCGCTGTCACCGAGGCCAGGACCGCCGCGCCGCTGCTCCGCCTCGGCCTGCTGCGCAGCCGCTGGGTGGCCGGTGCCAACGTGCTGGTGTTCCTGGCCGCCGCCGGGCAGTTCACCGCCTTCTACTTCGTCTCGCTCTACCTCCAACAGGTCCTGGGCCTGGGCGCCGCCGCCACCGGCCTCGCCTTCCTGCCCTTCTCGGCCGGACTGGTCGCGGGCACCGTGTTGGCCACCCGCGTCGTCGCGCGCCGCACTCCGCGGGCCGCCCTGGTGCCCGGGGCCGTGCTGGCCGCCGCTGGCCTGGCCTGGTTCGCGCTGATCAGCCCGGACGGCGGCTTCCTCACCGACGTCCTCGGCCCGTCGCTGGTCACCAGCGTCGGCACCGGACTGGTCCTGGCCCCGGTCGCCTCCGCCGGGACCACCGGTGTGGCCGCCCGCGAGGCCGGGATGGCCTCCGGCCTGCTCAACAGCTCGCGCCAGCTCGGCGGCTGCGTCGGCCTGGCCGCCCTGGCCACCGTCGCCGCGCACCGCACCGGCGGCGCCACCGACCCCGTCGCCCTCAACGACGGCTACGCCACCGGACTGGCCGTCACCGCCGGGCTCTTCGTCCTCGCCGCGCTGGTGGCGGTCGCCGTGCTGCCCCGGCGGCGGCCGGAGGCGCCGGGCCTCCCCGACCCGCTCACCCCCGTAGCGGAGGGCC
Organism: Kitasatospora sp. NPDC058184; assembly: GCF_042883725.1. Taxonomy (NCBI): domain Bacteria; kingdom Bacillati; phylum Actinomycetota; class Actinomycetes; order Kitasatosporales; family Streptomycetaceae; genus Kitasatospora; species Kitasatospora sp. NPDC058184. Next base: position 37,293 of record NZ_JBHVVE010000028.1, on the reverse strand, counting down.
CCGCAGAAAGCTCCGCGCGGAACCGCGCGGAGAACCGACTGGAAGGAACCCGCTCATGACGACCACGCCGATCGAGGCCGTGGACCTGTTCTCCTCGGCCCTGCACATCCACCCCGACGGCGACGTCCGGGCCACCGGGCGGCGGATGACCGGCGGCGACGCCGGGGCCTGGCAGATCGCGACCTTCCACGTGGAGAGCGACGCCGAGGTCCACGCCGACCACTGGGAGATGCACCCCGAGGCCGAGGAGGCGGTCTGCTGCCTGGCCGGCGGCGTTCGGCTCTTCCTCCGCCCGGTCGAGCCCGGTGAGCCCAGTGAGGCCGGTGAGCCCGGCGAGGCCGAGTCGGTGGTACGGCTGACGGCGGGTACCGCCGCGATCGTGCCCCGGGGCCGCTGGCACCGGTTGGAACTCGACGCCCCCAGCGACCTGATGTCGATCACCCTTCGGACGGGTACCCGGCTGGAGCCGCGCACCGAGGCCGGCTGACCGGCGAGGGCCGTGGCGGGGTGGTCCGGCACGCGCCGGACCACCCTGGCATGTCCGCCAACACCCCTTGCGGCCAAGGAGGTTGACGTCAGGCCGAGGGTGCGACGGGGTCGGCGATCCGCGCCAGCAGGGCGGCGAGCTCCCCGGGCATGGACAGGAACGGGGAGTGGCTGCTGGGCAGCCGGTGGACGGTGTCGGCGCGGGCGGCGAGCCGGTGCTGCTGGGACAGGTCGAGGGCCTGGTCCTGGTCGCAGACGACGTAGCTGGAGGGCACCGTGCGCCAGCCCGCCGTGGTCACCGGCTCGGTGAAGGACCGGACGCTCTGCGGGCTCAGCCGGGCCACCGCGCGGTCGGCGACGTCGGCGGGCACGTCGGCGTAGTACTCCTGGCGGGCGTGGGCGACGTCCGGCGGGGTGTGGCCCGTGTCGTCCTCCGGTGAGGGAATCCCCAGGAAGGAGAACGTGCTCTCGCCCACGTCCAGTTGGAAGGCGGAGACGTACACCGCCCGCACCACGTTGGCGGCGCCCGCGACGGCCTCGGTGGCGGGGGCGCCGCCGTAGGAGTGGGCGACCGTCACCACCGGGCCGTCGATCCGCCGCAGGTGGTCGCGGATCACGGCGGCGTCCTCCAGCAGGCCCGCCGACCGGGTGCCGTCGGGGTGGGCGGCGGAGCTGGGCAGGTCCACGGCGTGGGAGCGCCAGCCGTCGGCGGCGAGGGCGGTGCGCAGGGGGTCCCAGCACCAGGCGCCGTGCCAGGCGCCGTGGACCAGCAGGAACGTGGGGCGGTCGGGGCCGGCGGTCACAGGCGGGTCCTCCGTCGTACGGGGCGCGGGCGGTGGGCCCGTCCGAGTATCCGTGGTGAACGTGACGGCGGTGTGACGCCGGGCGTGTCGCCGTCGCACCCGGGCCGGCCGTCAGCGGCCTCCGGTGGCGACGGCGGCGGCCGCCGCCGTCCCGGTGAGGCCGTGACGCTCCGCCAGCACACCCGCCTGGAAGCGGCTGTCCGCGCCCAGGGAGCTGTAGAGACCGGCGATGTGCCGTCGGCAGTTGCGCAGCGAGAGCCCGAGCCGGCGGGCGATGACCTCGTCCTTCAGGCCGTCGGCGAGCAGCCGCAGGATCGTCGTCCGGAGCTCGTCCGAGACGGCGCGGGCGGCGGCCGGGCCGCTGCGGAAGGCCTCGCCCTGGTGCCAGAGCGTCTCGAAGGAGTCGGCCAGGTGGGCCACCACCGACGGCTGGTCCACCAGGACGAGCCCGTCGGTCCGTCCCCGCTCCGGCAGGAAGGCGCTCTCCCGGTCGACGACCAGCAGCGGGCCGCAGCTCTCCCCGGTGGTCCGCACCTCGGCGCCGGCCCGTTCCGCGGCCCGGGCCTGGCGCTGGGTGGGCAGGTGGAAGCGCGCGGGGTGCTGGTGGACGATCCGGACCCGCAGCGCGGGGTCGGTGCGCGGCAGTTCGGCCACGACCAGGTCGGCCAGCGCCGCCGCCGTCGGGTCGCCGCCGGGGCAGCAGAGGACGACCTCCCGGCGGGCCCGCAGCAGCCGGTCGCCGACGATCGCGTGTACGGCGCCATGGTCCGGCGGCACCTCCTCCGGCCGTACGGCGGGTGCGCCGGTCTCCGGCCGCCCGTGGACCGCCTGCGCGGCCGTCCACGACGGCTCGGCCCGCCACGACTGCCCGGTCACGGGCCGGACCGGTGCGGGCCGGTCCCGGCGGACGGCCCAGGCGTAGAAGGCGACGGTGCCGTCGCCCGGCCCGGCGGCGGGGGTGGTGGGGGCCGGGACGGAGCCCAGTGGGGCTCCTGGTGCGCGTGGGGTGAACGCGATGTGGACGGTTCCACGTTCTCTCATGACAGCCCTCTTGACAGCTGGTGGCGGCCGACGGTCGACGGTCGCGTCCGGCGGTCGGTCGGCCCCGGAAGCGGTTGTTCGATCGTCGTCAACGGTCGCGGCGGCCGCCAGGGGGCGAGGGGGCCAGGAAGTTGTTGGCCGACTGAGGAGGGGTGGATGAATCCGGTGAAAACGGACGCGGTCCGGTCGTCGGGGCGGGAGGCCCTGCTCGATCGCGAGACGCGGCTGGTCTACGAGTGGGCGGTGCGGCACCGGCGGGTCGAGCCCGCCGACCTGGCGCGGATCTCCGCCGACCTCGGGCTCGGCGAGGCGCGCTGCCGGGCGGCCGTCGACCGGCTGGCGGCGCTGTGCCTGCTGGTGCGGCGGCCGGGAGCCGGGCCGGGCTGCTTCGCGGCGGTCGGCCCGGAGGCGGCCGCCGCGCGGCTGACCGGACGGGAGGAGGCGCGGCTGCGCATCGCGGAGGCCGAGCTGGGCCGCCGTCAGGCCGCGCTGGCCGGGCTGCGCGCCGAGGTGGCCTCGCTGGAGCCGGTGTACCGGGCGCAGGGCGGCGGCGTGGACGGCTCGGTCCGCCTGCTGGAGGACGCCCACGCGGCCGGTTCGGCGCTCGGCTCCGTGGTGGGCGCCGCCAAGGAGGAGGTGCTGACCGTCCAGCCGGGCGGCGGGCACCCGCAGGCGGACCTGGCGGAGGCGCTGCCCCGGGACCTGGCCGCGCTGGGGCGGGGCGTCCGGCTGCGGAGCCTGTACCAGCACCCGGCCCGGTTCGACCCGCCCACCCGTTCCTACGCGGAGCTGGTCATCGCCGCGGGGGCGGAGGTCCGGACCCGCGCCGAGGTACCGGCCCGGCTGGTCGTGGTGGACCGGACCACGGCCTTCGTGCCGGCCAGGCTCGCCACCGGAGCGGCGCTGCTGGTCCGGGAGCCGTCCCTGGTGGCGTACTTCGTCGGGCTCTTCGAGCACGAGTGGAGCCAGGCTGTCCCGTACGACACCGCGCCGCGGGCCGCCCGTACGGTGTCCCGCGAGGTCGAGGAGGTGATCGCGGTGCTGCTCGCCGCCGGGGAGAAGGACGACACGATCGCCCGGCGGCTGGGCATGTCGACCCGCACCTGCCGGCGCCACATCGCCGAGCTGCTGGCGCGTCTGGGTGCGCAGAGCCGGTTCCAGGCCGGGGCGTTGGCCGAGCGGGCCGGGCTCACCGTCCCGGCGGACGCCACCGGGCCCTGCTGAGGCCGGCCCCAACCCGGCGGGCACGGCGGACGAGGGCCCGGCAACGGCGGACGGCGGCCCGGGAACGACGGACAAGGGCCCGGGCACGGCGGACGAGGGCCCGGGAACGACGGACGGAGGCCCGCCGGGTGGTCCCGGCGGGCCTGCGCGTCGTCGGTCGGAGGATTACTCCGCAGCCTCGACCGGGGCGCCGAACGGCAGGTGCAGGTCGGTGCTCCAGTGGCTGAACGGGACGGCCGCGTCGTCCTGGGCGGCCTCGAGCGCCTGGAGGGAGAGGATCGTCGACATCAGAGACCGGCCTCCTCGGCGACGGGCGCCTCGGCGCGGTAGTGGGCGAAGCTGCTCCAGTGGCTGTTGGGCTCGACGGCACCGGTGCCGGTCTCGCTCTGGAGCCCCTGGAGGGCCAGGATCTGGGTCATGGTCGTTCCTTTCCGTGGTGGTGCCGGCCACCGGATGGTGGCCGTGGTGGTCCCCCGGGTCCCAGGGGCCTCGAAGCCTCAGGGCCTCGAAGCCTCAGGGCCGGGGAAGTCGGTGATGCCGGGCAGCGGCACCGGGCCGAGGACGGCCTCGTGCAGCGCGACCAGGACTCCGGCGGCGCCGGTGGCCAGGTCCGCCGACAGGCGCATCGAGCGCCGGCCCGGGAAGGCGAGGTGGCCGCGATGGTTCATCACGTGCCACTCCAGCAGCCGCAGGTGGCGGTCGGCCTCGGCTCGGCGTCCGCCGCGCAGCAGGTGCAGTACCAGCCCGGCCCGGCCCTCGAACAGGCCGGCCGCCGCGATCAGGTCGGGGAGGCAGGCGCGGTCGGCGGCGGCGGTCGCCTGGGCGAACCGGCCGGGCAGCCGGCCCGCGCCGTCGGGTCGGTCCGCCCCGCTGTACCGCGCCAGTTCGGAGATCAGCCGGGCGGTGCCGACGCCGCCCGCGGCCAGGTACGGGAGCTTGCGGCGGTGGCGGTCCTCGACCAGGAAGAGCATCCCGTCGGTGACGTCCGCCTCGTCCAGTTCGCGGCCGAGCGCCGCCTCGGCCGCCGTCAGCCAGCTCCGCTCGCCGGTGTGCCCGTACAGCCGCAGGAACAGTGCGGCCTGCCCGCTCCAGCCGTCCAGCAGGCCGCGCAGCCGGGGCGCGGGCTCGTCCCGGGCCAGCTCGTGGCCGAGGGCCAGGGCCCGTTCGGCGAGCCGCTCGCGGCCGAGCACGTCGGCCAGGTCGAGCAGGCCGAGTGCGATGCCGGCCCGTCCGGAGCCGAGCCCCGGATCGGTCGGGGCCTCGGTGGCGAGCAGCCGCTCGACCAGCGCGTCGGCCTCCCGGGTCGCCCCGAGCCGGGCCAGCGTCCAGGCGATGCCGGTCAGCCCGTCGTAGAGGCCGGGCGGCAGGTCGGCCGCGGCGTTCGCGCGGGCCATCAGCCAGTCGGTGTGCTCGGGCGGGGCGGGGCGGCCGCAGGCCCGGAGCGCGTACAGGACGCCGGCCGCGCCGTAGGACAGTCCCAGGCCGCCGTGGCCCGGGCCGAACTGTTCGACGTCGCCGGGGAAGAGGCGGTCCGTCCGGTCCGGGGTGGCCATCGCCAGGATGCCCGCGGCCAGCGAGTCCAGCACCGGGCGCCAGGCCTCGGTGTCCGCCGAGGGCTCCTGGGGCCAGGCCGGACGAACCGGTCCCGCGGCGCCGTCGGCGGACACCGGAGCGCGTTCGGTGGCGCCCGCCGGCAGCTTCCCGCCGGCCGCCCGGTGCAGCGCCTCGGCCACCCCGGCCCCGAACCCGGCGGGCACGGGGTAGCGGCGGGAGATCTCCCGGCCGGCCAGCTCGGCCTTGCCCGAGTCCAGCCCGAGCTGGATGTTCAGCGGGAGGAAGAGGTAGAGCCGCAGCGCGGCCAGCGCGTACGCGTCCACGGCGGTTCCGCGCCGGGCCTTCGGCGAGACGAAGCCGGGCGCGCCCAGTGGGGGAGCGGCGGGGTCGTCGGCGGGGAAGGCGATCTCGAAGTCGACCAGCGCGCAGCGCCCGTCCGGCCGGACCATCACGTTGTTGGGGTGCAGGTCGCCGAAGACCAGCCCGCGCTCGTGCAGCGCCGCCAGCATGCCGCCGACCTGGTCGAGCACGTCGAGCGCCCAGTCGGTGTACGCGGCCAGCTCGGCCTCGTCCGGGTCGGGGTGGGTGAGCGGGCAGGTGCGGGTGAAGACGTCCTCCAGCCGCTCCCCCTCGATGTACTCCTCGACCAGGTAGTGGTGCTCCCAGACCTGCCGGTACTCGTACAGGGCGGGCACGAAGTCCACCCCGGCCAGCGCCTCCAGCACCCGGCGCTCGCTCAGCAGCCGCTGCACCGCGTCCCGGCCGGCGTAGTCGAGCCCGGCGTGCGGGCGGGCCTCGCGCAGCACCACCTGTCGGCCGTCGCGCCGGTCGGTGGCCTGGTAGATCCCGCCGCCGTTGGAGAAGTGCAGCGCCTTGACGACCTCGAACGGGAAGTCGGCCGGGGCCTCGGCCTCACGCGCGGCGTCGGCGGCGAGCTGGGCGGAGATGAGCTCCGGCACCGGTGCCCAGTCCGGCACGGTGAAGACGGTGCCCCGGGTGTCGGGCACCAGTGCGCCGTCCGGGCCGCGCATCGCCGGGACGCGCCGGCCCCGCTCGTCGGTGCAGTGGCGTTCGACGAAGGAGCCGTAGCGCAGGTAGAGCGGGCCCTCCCGGTAGCGCAGGTCGCTCAGGACGTAGGGGCCGGGGACGCCCTTCAGCAGGGTGGACAGGTCGTCCAGCACTCGGGCCAGCCGGGTGTCGTCCTCCGGGTAGAGCGTGATCAGCTTGCCGCTGGCGCGGCGGTCGGCGTACTTGCTGTTCAGGGCGAGCACGGTGGCCCGGCCGCGCAGGAACTTCCAGGTCAGCCCGTGCTCCAGGCAGTACGCCAGGACCTGCTCGACGACCTGTTCCGCCTCGTCCGGGGTGGCCGAGACGTGCACCTTCCAGCCCTGCTCGGGGAGTCGGGCGTGCGGCGGCCGCAGGCTGATCCAGGGGCCGTGCTCGTGGCGCTCCCAGCCCGGCGGCAGCGGGGCGGTGGCGGCGGCGAAGCGGTCGTCGGCGTGCTCGGCGCGGGCGGGGTCGTCGTAGAACAGCGGGTCGGCGAAGCAGTGGCGCTCGTAGCGGTCGTCCATGGTGCCCGCCTCAGCCCGCGGTCCGCGGCCGGCACCCGGACGCGCCCGCTCCGGTGGCCGGCCGGCCGTCGGATGTCGTCGTCATGGGAGCCCCCCGGGTGCGGTCGATCCCGCCGGTTGCGGGCTGCTTCCGACCCTGCCAGCCGGGGTGGGCGGGGTCGACGGGTCCGACCCGCCACCTTCGTGCCTGGCAGTTTGCGGGCGGGTCCTGGAGGCGGCGGCTGTCCGCCCTCGCTCAGCGGTGTCCGCCGACGCCGGTGGCGGCGGCCGCGACCGGTGTGCGGTCGGGCTCGGGGCGCTGTTCGGTGTGCTGTTCGGTGCGCGGCTCGGGGGCGAGGTAGCGGCTGCGGACGGCGGCGACGATCTCGGCGCTCGCCCGCCCGTCGCCGTAGGGCGAGGGGAGCTGCGCCAGCCGTTCGCCGACGGCCTCGTCGGCGAGCAACTCCCGCAGGGCGCCGGCGAGTTCGTGGCCCGGGCGGGCGAGTCGGGCGAAGCCGGCCCGGACGGCCTCGGGACGCTCGGTGGAGTTGCGCACCACCACGAGCGGGCGCTTGAGCACCGTGCACTCCTCCTGGACCCCGCCGGAGTCCGACACCAGCAGGCGGCAGTGCCGGGCCAGGGCGAGGAAGCCGGCGTGGTCCAGCGGTTCGATCCGGCGCAGCCGTGCGACCGGGCCGCGCAGGCCGAAGGCCTCGACGGCGGCCCTGGTCCGGGGGTGCAGCGGCAGCAGGACCGGCAGGTCCAGGGCGGCGAGCTGGTCGAGGATCTGGGCGAGCCGCGCGGCGTCGTCGGTGTTCTCGGGGCGGTGGATGGTGGCGAGCACGTAGCCGCCGGGGGTGACGGCGTGTTCGGCGACGATGCGGTGGGCCTCGGCCTCGGCGGGCAGGGTCGCCAGGGTCGCCTCGACGACGGTGTTGCCGGTGATCACCACCCGGTCGGCTTCGATCCCCTCGCGCAGCAGGTGCGCCGCCGCCGTCGCGGTGGGCGCGCAGTGCAGGTCGGCGAGCGGGGCGATCAGGCGGCGGTTGGCCTCCTCGGGCATGCCGGGGTCGAAGGAGCGCAGGCCGGCCTCGACGTGGACGACGGGTATGCCCGCGCAGTGCGCCGCGAGGGCGCCGGCGGCGGCGGTGTTGGTGTCGCCCTGGACGAGGACGGCAGCCGGTGGGCGGGCCGCGAGGTGGTCGCTCAACGCGCTGACCATCCGGCCTATTTGGCGGCCGCGCGGTTCGCCGCCGACGCCCTTCAGCAGGTGGTGCGGGCGGGGGAGGCCGTACTGGGCGAAGAACGTGGTGGTGAGGGCCGGGTCCCAGTGCTGGCCGCTCCAGACGATGCGGGCCCGCGGGCCGAGGAGGCGGGCCACTCCGTCGCGCCGTCGCCGGAGTCGACGTACCCGTCCGGCGGCACCCGGACCCTGGTCGGCCTCACCGTCGGGCCGGTCGCCACCACCTCCGTGCTCACCGCGAACACCGCCGGGAACCCGGTCGACGGCACCGCCTCGGCCTCCGCGACGGTCGACAAGCTCGGGCTCGACCTCGGTGTCGCCTCGGTCTCCCTGACCGGCGTCGACTCGACCTGCGCCGCCACCCCCACCGGGGCCACCGGCAGCGGCCTGATTGCGGGCGGGTCGATCAGCGTCGCCGGCATCCCGACCAACCTCCAGGCCAACGCCCCCGCCAACACCAGGGTCAGCATCCCGCTGGTCGGTTCGATCGTCCTCAACGAGCAGACCACCGACGCCAACGGCGTCCTCACCGTCAACGCCGTCCACCTCACCCTGCTGCCGTCGCTGAACGGCGCCAACCTGGTCATCGGGCACGCCCGGTGCGGCGGCGCCGAGCCCGCCGCCGCCGTGCCGATGATCAACCCGTCCGTCGCGGGGATGAGCGGCGGGGCGGTGCTCGCCGGCGTCCTGGCCACCGTCTACGTCCGCCGCCGCAACGCCCGGTCCGCCGCGTCGGCCGTCTGACGGGAGGCAGGGCGGCCGGCCCGGAGCAGGGGCCGGCCGCCCGCCGCCCGCCGTGGTCAACCCGGCTTCCGGTACCTCGCCCTGACGTGTGAGGCGCCGCCGCCGGGTGACGGGAAGGCCCGTCCCACCACCACCGGACCGCCCAGGCCGGTCCGGCCCGGCCCTTCCGTACCCGGCACCGCGGGGTGCCTGCGGCCGGAGCCGTCGGACCCGGTCCGACCGCTCGCCTACCCTACGAACCGACCGGCCGTACCGGCCGTGGCCGCTCTAGGAGGAGTCCCGTGTCGTCCTGCGACCCCAAGTACGCTCCCGTCGGCGATGTGAGCGCGGCGCTCATGGTGATCGACTCCCGGCTCAAGTCCATCTACGACGGCAAGTCCGGGACGGACCCCGAGCACCAGCGGCTGGTCGACCAGCTCACCGCGTCCTTCGGCCCCGGCGAGGCCGAGGCGCTGGTGGAAGGCGCCTGCACGCTCGTCTACATGTACATGAACTGGCTGCGCACGGCCTTCGAGAAGCAGGAGGAGGACGTGATCGAGCACGCGGTCCCCAGCCTGGTGGCCACCATGCGGATGATGCCGAGGACCTTCAGCCCCGAGGTCATCCCCATCATGGCCGGCCTGCTCATCGCCGCCGGTACGGGCCTGAGCCCCAACCTCTGGCGCGCCCAGTACGGACCGTGGACGAAGGAGGAGATGAACCCGCTGGAGGCCATGGTGGTCCTGCTCGCGGAGTACATCAACCGGATCTCGGGCAACGGCGAGGACTTCGCCACCAGGCTGATCACCGACGTGCTGTCCCAGCTGGACTAGGCGTACCGCCCCGAACGCGCCAGTGGCGCCGCCCCGGGTGGGGCGGCGCCACTGGTGTCCTGCTGGTGTCAGGCGGGGGCCAGGCGGGGGTCCGAGCGGGCGTCAGCTGTGGCGGCCCGGTCGGCGGTAGGCGACGAAGCAGAGGACGCCTCCGCCGAGGAGGGCGATGGCGCCGAGCGCCGCGACCAGGGTGTCGGAGGAGGAGCCGCCGGTGTGCGGCAGCTCGCCGCTCTCCGACGCGCTCGGGGTGTGGGGGTGGGTGGGGGTCGCGGTGGCCGTCGTGCTCGGCGAGGACGTCGGTGACGGCGACGGGGACGGGGACGGGGAGTTGGACGGGGACGGTGACGGGCTCGGGCTCGGCGACGGGGAGGGGGACGGCGACGGGCTCGGCGAGGGCGAGGGCGACGGCGACGGGGAGCTGGTCTGGAGGATCACGCCCAGGTCGAGGTCGAGGTCGCGCTGCCCGCCGCTGAGGGTGACGGTCTGGGTGATGCCGGTGGTCGGGTCGCCGTCCGAGTCCTTGCTCGGGTCGGTGCCGGCGTGCTGCTTGGTGACGGTGGCGCCCTTGGGCAGGGTGGTCAGGTCGAACCGCACCGCGTAGCTGCCGTCCGGCAGGTTGTCGAACAGGTAGTGCCCGGTGGCGTCCGTCACCGTGGTGACCGGCTTGCCGTCCTTGTCCCGTACGGGCTGCCCGTTGCCGTCCAGCAGGTGCACGGTGACCCCGGGGATGCCCTCGTCACCGGGCTTCTGGATCCCGGAGCCGTCCCGGTCGTGCCAGACGAAGTCGCCGAGCGCGTTGTTGGAGGGGGCGACGCGCTTGACCGCGACGCCGACCTTGGCGGGCTCGGCCGGCAGCAGCTGGCGGCCGGAGGCGTCGGTGGCGGTGTACGCGAAGCTGTTCCAGGCGTACTCGCCCTCCGGCGCGTCGTAGGAGGCGACCATCGGCCAGGTCAGGGTGAAGGACTCGCCGGAGGCCAGGGCGCCGGGGCGGCTGAGGCGGAACCAGGTGGCTGTTCCCGGCCCGGGGAAGGTGGTGCTCCAGACCGCGGCGCTGTTGCAGCCGGTGCGGTCGACCAGCAGCGGGTTCACGCAGGGGTTGGGGTCGGTGGCGTACTCGATCACCACGGTCGGGTCGTTGCTGGTGATCGGCTGGCTGAGCGACGGGGTCCAGGCGCTGCCGCGCGGGGCGTCCTGGGTGAGCACGTAGTTGTCGCCGGGGGTGGGGAGCTTGTCGTAGGCGATGAAGTCGGTGACCGGGTCCGGGGAGTCGTTGCGGACGGTCATCCGCCAGGACGTCTGGCCGCCGGGGGTGGCGGTGCCGATGGTCATGTAGTCGGCGTCGAGGTCCCCCTTGACCTCCTTGTAGGAGCGCAGCACCGCCGGCACGTCGACCTGGATCTGCGAGGAGGCGTGGCACATCAGCTCGGTGGTGTCGCCGTTGCCGTTGAGGTCGAGCACGTCGGGGGTGCTGCCGCTGTCGGAGCCGGAGTACATGCAGGCGACCGGGGCGGTGGGCTGGTCGACGGTGACGTAGACGTCGTTGGTCAGCGTGCCGGAGCGGATGCTGTCGGCGACCTGGACGTCGAAGAGCATCCGGTAGGCCATGGCGTCGTGCAGGTACGTCGAGTCGGGGGCGCCGGCCGGCCATTCCATCTTGACGAGCTGGCGCCCGTCCGGGCCCGGGGTCACGGTGATCGACGAGGGGGCCTTGGCGTCGGGGTAGTCGGGGTCGGGCCGGGCCGAGCCGTCGATGTAGACGACGCCGGCGGGCAGCAGGTCGTACAGGACGAGCGGGCGGTCCAGGTCGTGGGCGCTGCGGTTGTACGGGATGACCTGGAAGGTGGCCTTGCCGCCGGGGGCGGACAGCTCGCCGGCCACGGTGGTCTTGGCGGCGCCGAGGTTGGTGGCCTGGGTGATGGTGGTCCGGGCGCAGGCGTTGGCGTTGGCGGTGGTGGTGCCGTCGGTGGCGCTGGTGTCCACGCAGTTGGTCAGCGGCTCGGGGGCGGGGCGCCCGTCGTGGCCGGGGGTGGCGACCTGGGTGACCAGCTGCACCGCGTTGCCGGGGCTCCAGCCGGTGGGGATCGGGCCGTTCCAGGTGAGCTTGAGGCCGTCCAGCCACTGCCCGGCGGGGATGCCGAGCACGTCGTTGGCCGGGTCGCCCGCGCCCTGGGCGAAGGTGAGCCGCCGTGCGGTGGAGCCGTTGAACGGCGTGCCCGGGGTGAAGGTGTGCCAGGTGGGGTCGCCGTTGAGGCGGTACTGCAGGGTCAGTTGGATGCTGGTGGGGTTCCACGGCTCCAGCTGGAGGGACTGCGGGAAGATCCAGTTGTAGACGCCGTCGGTGCTGCCGGCCCCGGGGTCGGTGATGGTGAGGCTGGTGGCCGGGCCCGCGGTGTTGGTGGCGGACAGGCTGAAGGAGTTGAGGTCGCCGTTGGTGGTGGTGTCGCGCCAGACCTTGCTGGCGGTCACCACCACGCCGGTCACCGGGGGTTGGAACGTGTTGGTGGTGACGGACGAGGTGTCCAGCTGCCGTTCGGCCTCGGTGAGCGGCGCGCCGAGCAGGTCGACGGTGTTCTCGGAGGTGGTCCCGTCCGGGAAGGAGGCCGCCGGGTAGTTGACCACCAGGACGCCCGGGTTGCGGCAGCCGCCGCGCCCGTTGCCGGACACGAACGGGCCGATGTCGTAGCCCCAGGTGTTCGGGCCGGGCGGCACCTGCGTCCAGCCCGGCGAGCGGCCGGTGTCCACCACCGCGCCGGGCGGCAGGGTGTCCAGCAGCCGGCTGCTGTCCAGGTCGACGTTGGGCACGTTGTCGGTGGCGCAGGGGGTGAACTGGTAGGTGACGGTGCGGTTGTCGCTGCTGGAGGTCTGGATGCCCTTGGTCACCGTGTACTGCGGCTGCACCTGGGCCGTGGTGTTCGCGGTGGCGGTCTGCGAGGTCTCGCCGGTGGCCGACATGGTGGCCGAGTTGGTCGAGGCGGCGCCGTTCGGGGTGGTGAAGTTCGGGTACTTCATCGTCACCGTGATGGTGGCGGTGGTGCCCGGACTGAGGTCCTTCAGCCTGATGTCCATCGTGCCGCCCGTCGCGCCCGCGGCGGGCACCGTGGAGGCGGCCACGTCGACCGAGGACGGGTCCGGCGTCCAGCCGAGGAACTGCATGTTCGACGGCAGGGTGTCGAGGATGTTCCCGCCCGTGCACTCGGTGATGGAGCAGGTGTAGCGCAGCGTGTAGGTGACGTTCTCCCCCGGGGAGACGGTCGCCTTGTCGACGCTCTTGGTGAAGGAGATCGCGGCCTGGGCCGGTGGGGCCAGCACGCTGCTGCTCAGCAGCGAGCCGGCCACCAGCGCCAGGACCGAGGCGATCCGCCCGGTCCGGAATGGAAGTCGCATAGCGGGCAGTCCAGCCGATCGCCCCGGCGCACCGGTCGGCGACACGAGGGCCGGTCGCGGCGGTTCACCTGCTCGGCGGTCACCCGCCCGGCGGCAACGCGGCCCGGGGCGGTACGGCGGCCCGGGGTGGTACGGCGTTCCGGGGCGGTACGGCGTTCCGTGGGGCTTTGTGGCCGCCGGGCCGGGCCGCCCCCGCCGAGCTCCCCCCGGCAGGCGGCGCAACCGGAGCGCCGGGCGGGGCGACCCGGGTGGCTCAGCCGAACATCACACCGGTCTCCCGGGCCAGGGTGTCCAGCCGGTACTGGGTGACGTGCTCGACGTTCGCCGGGTCGATCGTGCGCACGCCCTCGGCGGCGAGCCGCTCGTTGATCGCCTCCAGGTGCTCCTGGACGACCTGCTTCTCCGCCTCGGTGGTGCGGCCCTGGTGCGGCCGTCCGGCGTGCTCCAGGCCGGCGTGGTCGACCCGCTCCCGGCCGGCGGCGGGCGCCGCCCCGCGCACGGTGGTGGGCGCGGCCTCGCGCACGGGGGTGGGCGCCGTCTCGCGCGCGGCCGTCCGGGCGGCCGGGCGGGCGCCGCGCAGCACCTCGGCCATCGGCGCGGCCGAGGCCAGCCGGTCGAAGGTCGCCGCCTCCATCACCACCGTCTGCGGCTCCGCCCGGTCCGGGTGGTGCAGCTCGACGGTGACCAGGTCGAGCGCCAGCTCCCGCACGCCGCCCAACTCCCCGGCCAGCGCGTCGATCTCGACCGGACCGTCCGTCAGGTCGGGGTGCCGGAGCACCACCACCCGCACCAGGTCCGCGTCGCTCTCCGCGTGCTTGCCGGTCAGGTCCGAGAACCGGATGATCTTCTGGCCCATGTCTCCCTCTCCTGTGCCCCTGTGATCAGCCGAGAGCCTACGCCGGGATGATCATCGGCGCGCGCAAGCGGCCGGGCCCGGGGGAGCAGCCCCGGGCCCGGCCTCACCTGTCGTGCATCCTGCCTTGCGTCAGTGGAGCGTCAGCGTGGTGCCGTCCCCCCTCTCGGGTGCCGTCCCCCTCTCAGTAGCGCGGGTCCACCCGGTAGGTCGGGTAGTCCGGCACGTACCAGTGGCTGGAGTGCCAGATGCCGAAGGTGAACCGGACCCCGTGGCTGCCCCGCTTGTTGGCGGCCTTGAGGAACTTCTTGCCGATGCTCTTCATCAGGTAGGACAGCGCCCACAGGACCCAGCCGGCGGCCCGGGCGGCGATGTGCGGGAGCTTCTTCAGGATCCCGGAGATGCCCTTGGAGATCTTGCTGGAGACGACCAGCAGACCGCCGATGGTGTTGCCCTCGGCCCGGCTGAAGTTGGCGACCCACTTCTTCTTCCAGGACATGCCCGTCAGGTCGTCCATGGTGATCGGGTCGACCGGGTAGCCGTAGGCGTTCGGCGAGCCCTCCAGGACCGGGTCGGTCTGCAGGAAGCGGCCGGTGGTCGGGTCGTACAGGCGCACGCCCATCAGGGTGAGGCCGGAGACGCTGTCGGCCTCGCGCTGCGCCCCGCCGAGCCAGCCGTACGCGGCCGAGCCGGTGGCGTCGACGACGTTGCCGTACTCGTCGTAGTGGTAGACCGCGAGGTCCTCGGTGCCGTCGGGGGACATCTGGACGGACACGTCGCCGTGCAGGTTGGTCAGCAGCAGGACCGCGCCGCCGTCGGTACCGGTGGCGGCCGTGAGCCGGCCGGTCAGGTCCAGGACGTTGCGGGTCAGCTTGCCGGCCGCGTCCTTGGACCAGGTCGGGCTGTCGGTGCCGCCGTCGAAGTGCCTGGTGTCCTGCGCGGTGACGGTCCAGGTGCCGTCGGTGCCCTTGGTCTCCGTGGTGGAGAGCGCCAGGCGGCCGGCGGCGTCCAGGTCCCAGGTCTTGCGGGTGTCGCCGAGGGTCTCGGTGCGGACCAGGTCGTTGGTGTGGTAGCCGACCTGGGTGCCCTTGGGCAGGGCGGTGGTGCGGCCGAAGGCGTCGTACACGTAGCCGGCGTCGGTGAGGCGGTCGGCGGTGTCGTAGCCGTGGGTCTCGGCCTGGGTGACGGTGTCCGCCGTGGCCGGGTCGCAGTCGTCGGTGACGCTGGTGCGGTTGGTCCGGTTGCTGCTCCTGTCGAACGCGTAGGTCCGGGTGGAGCAGGCCAGGCCGGTGCTGTCGGCGGCCTTGGTGAGGCGGCCGGTGGCGTCGTAGGTGTAGCCGCTGGTGGTGCTGTTGCCGTCGCTCTGGGTGCGGCCGGCCTGCTGTCCGTGGACGGTGAAGTCGGCGGTGTCGGCCAGCAGGACGGTGCCCGCCTGGTTGGTGTAGGTCTTGCCGGTCTGGACGCCCTGGCTGTCGTAGCTGCTGGTCAGGGTGTTGCCGCCGGGCATGGTCTGGGAGACCAGCCGGCCCTCGACGTCGTAGGAGGCGGTGAAGGTGCCGGCCACCGAGTCGGTCAGGGAGGTGGGCAGGCCGCGCGGGTCCTTGGCGGTGTCGTAGCCGTAGGTCACGGTGGACGGCACCGAGTCGGACTTCTTCACCGGGCGGTCGAGCTTGTCGTACTCGGTGGTGGTGACGTTGCCGGCGCCGTCGTCGTAGGAGACCTGGCGGCCGAGCCGGTCGTAGCCCTGGGTGACGGTGGCCTTGCCGTTGGCGGTGGTGGTCAGCTCGCCGTTGGCGGGGTCGTAGCCGAACACCGTGTCGGCGACCGCGGTGCCGGTGCCGCCGCTGATCGAGGTCTTCACGGCGCGCCCGGCCGTGTCGTAGCCGCGGGTGGTGGTGCGGGTGACGCCGTTGGCGGTCTCGGTCTGGACCGTGACGTTGCCCCAGCGGTCGTACTGGAAGGTCTTCGTCGGCAGCTGCGGCGGGTTGGCGCCGCCGCCGGCGATCTGCGCGGCCGGGGCGATCGAGCAGACCAGGTCGGCCCACTCGGGGTGGCCGGCGCAGGCGCCGGTCCCGGTGCCGGTGTAGTAGGTGGTGACGGTGGTGGCCGCGTCGGAGCCGGTGGAGTTCGGGCGGCTCTGCGAGGTCACCCGGCCGCTGGCGTCGTAGCCGGTGCTGGTGGTGATCTTCAGGCCGGCCGGGTCCTGGACGGCCGAGGTGGGCAGGCCCTGGGCCCAGTCGTAGCCGGTGGCGGTGGTGCGGGTGTCGGCGTCGGCGGCGTAGCCGTCGATCCGGGCGCCGACCGTCACCGAGGTGGTCATGTCGCTGACCGCGGCGTTCGCCGGGCGGCCCTCGTCGTAGCCGTTGACGGTGTGGGCGCGGGCCGGGACCTCGTCGCCGGCGGCGAGCGCCGGGGAGCTGCCGGAGGCGGCCACGCCGTGCTCCAGGGTGACCAGCTGCAGCGGGTCGTACCGCTCCAGCAGGCGCTTGCCGTCGGCCGAGTGGACCGAGGTCGAGGAGAGCACCTGGGCGCGGTCAGCCGTCGAGCGGCCGGCGATGCCGAGGGCGCGCAGCTTGTTCAGGTCGTTGCCGGTGGTGGCCAGGGCGAGGACGCGGTTCTCCGCGGAGAGGGTCCGCACCGGGCTGCCGTAGGCGTTGTACTCGGTGGTGGTGATGCCGCCGCCGGGGGTGGCGGTGTTGACCTCGCGGCCGGAGGCGTTGGTGTACGTCACCGAGGCGCGGTTGTAGCCGGCGGTGCCGAGCGCCTTGCCGTCGTGGGTGGCCGGGACGGCGTCGGGTGGCAGGACGGCGGTGGCGTCGGTCGGGGCGTCGCTCTGGCCCCAGGCCGCGACGTCGGACGGCGCCAGCGGGTACGGCGCGTTGGCGCCGCTCAGCGGGACGTCGTAGACGACCGAGGTGGTCGCGGTGCCGTCGGTGACGTCCTTGCTGCCCTGCTTGAGGGTGGGCCGGGAGGCGGCGAGCAGCATGCCCTCGCCGGCGGTGGCGGCGTTGCCGGCCTTGCCGTACTCCAGGGTCCACGGCAGCTCGCCGGGCTCGGTCACGGTGGTGACCCGGCCGGCCGCGTCGTAGCCGTACGCGGTCTTCAGCGCGGGGCTGATCCGCGGGTCCCAGACCTCGCGCAGCCGGCCCTGGGCGTCGTACGCGTACTGCGAGACGGCGACGGGAGTGGCGGTGGCGGCGCCGGGGTCGGTGGACCACAGGCGGATCTGCTTCACCTGGCCGGCCGTGTCGCCCAGGGCGGACGCGGTGGCGGTGGTGGTGTCGGCGTAGACGTACTCCAGCACCCGGCAGCCGGCCGTGGACGGCACGGCGGCGCAGTCGGCGGAGGCGGTCGCCGAGGACGGCGCGACCACGTACTTCGGGCGGGCCAGGGTCTTGCCGCCGGAGACGACCTTCTCCGAGACCACCGAGGTGGTGGAGTTGTCGCTGGGCAGCGAGGAGCCGGAGGCCTGCCAGGTGGTGGCGGCCGGGTCGACCTTGGCGAAGGTGACGGTGGTGCCGTCGGTGTCCTTCAGCGTGAAGGAGCCGGTGAGCACACCGGTCAGGGTGAGGTTCTCGGCGCCGGGCTCGGGCTTCCAGCCGCCGGCGCCGGTGGCGGTGAAGCCGGTCTCGGAGCCGTCCGCGGAGACCACCGAGAGGGAGGTCGCCGAGGTCTGGCGGACGTAGGAGTAGGCGGCGTCGGTGAGTTCGGCGGTGGTGCCGGAGCTCCACTGCGGGCCGAAGATCGCCGCCTGGCCCTCCTGGGCCGAGCCGTTGGCGGGCCGGCGGGAGGAGAAGGAGCGCTCGGCGTGCAGGCCGAAGGCCTCGGCGTCGCTCTCGGAGAGGGTGAGGTCACCGGTGAGGGTGTTCACCTCGCCCGGGCCGACCTTGGTCTCCGGCGCGGTGCCCGCGTTGCGGTCCACCGTGACGGTGTTCGGCTCGGTGGCGTCGGTGGCGGTGCCGTCGGTGAACACCGCGCGGACGTCGACCGGGCCGTTCTCGGCCAGGGTGTCGGTGATGTTCCAGGTCAGCGCGGCCGGCTTGCCGCCGGGGGCGGTGAACGGCCAGGCCGTCACCGGCTTGCCGTCGGTGGTGGCGACGTTGGCGACCGGGACGTCCTTCCAGGCGTCCGTCTCACCGCGCCGGTACTGGTAGCGCACCCCGGTGTAGGTGCTGTTGCCCTCGGCCTGCAGCGAGGTGCGGCGGGCCGGGCGCTCGCCCGCGCCCGGCGCGACCAGGGCGGAGCCCTTGCCGGCGTAGAAGGCGTACGTCCTGTCGGCGGAGACGTTGCCCGCGGCGTCCCGGGTGTGCGCGGTGACGGTGTGGGAGCCCGCCTTGAAGGTGAGCTTGGCGCTGACCGGGGTGCCGGTGGTGGCCGCGGTGACCCAGGCCCCGCCGTCCAGCCGGTACTGGATGTCCTTCACGTCGCTGGTCGGCGGGGTGAAGGTGAAGGTGCCGCTGTAGCTGCCGTTGGCGTCCGGGGTGCCCGCCCACTGGCCGGCCGGGAAGTCCCCGGAGGAGACGGTGGTCGCGCCCGGCGCGGTGGTGTCCACGGTGAACGTGCGGAAGCCCGACCAGGCGCTGTTGGCGGTGCCGTCCCAGGAGCGCGAGCGCCACTTGTAGGCGCCCGGGGCCAGCTTGGTGCCCGGGGCCCAGGTGAACGTCGAGCCGGAGGCGGCCATGGCGGTGCGCCCGGACTGCAGCGCGGCCGTGCCGTTGGACGCCCAGACCTCGAAGTCCAGGGCGATGTTGCCGCCGTCGGGGTCGGTCGCCTTGGCGGACAGCGTCGGCGTGGCGTCGTTGGTCAGCGCGGCGTCGGCCGGGGAGACCAGCGTGGAGACACCCGGCGGGGTGTTGTAGGTGACCGACAGGTACGGCGTGTTGGACGTCGCGTTGCCGGAGTTGAACTTCTTCCAGCCGTACGGGTCGGACTCGTCGGTGGCCCGGATGCCCAGGGTGTTGTTGGTGTTGCCGTTGGCGGCCCAGGCCTTGACCAGCGCGGTGATGTCCTGGTTCACCCAGCCGTCGTTGCAGGAGCTGGAGTAGCCCTTGGTCGCGGTGGACGTCGCCCACTTCTTGTTCCAGCCGGGCTGGGCCGTCCAGCGGGTGGCCGTGGTGGCCGTGCCGGTGTCCCAGACCTCCCAGCTCTTCGCGGTGCAGGACCAGCTGTGGAAGTTCCACAGGTTGAGCTTGCCGCCGGTGATCTGCTTCCCGCTGATCTTCGCCATCGGGAACTGCAGGAACGAACGCGCCACCTGGCCGGAGCCGTTGTTGCCCAGCTTCAGCTCGGTCTGCGAGGAGACGTCGGTGGCGTAGCCCTGCTGGACGAAGGTGTCGAAGCCGACGCCGATGTTGACCGCCGGGTCGACGGTCACCGGGTACTTCGTCTTCGGGTCGTTCAGGAAGGCGGCGTCCGGGGTCAGCGTCAGGTCGATCGCGTTCCCGTTCTGGACGACCTTCAGCGCGACCGGAGCGGTGCGGGTGTGGTCGCCGCTGCGCTCGTCGACCTGCGCGTCCCACATCACCGGGGCGGGCAGCTGGCCCTTCTCCTCGCCGGTCTTCGGGTCGAGGAAGGAGACCGAGTCGTCCGGGTTCTGCCGGGCCTGGAGGCCGGCCGCGTCCAGGGTGAGCGTCACGCTGCCGTTGGCGGCCACCGCCGAGCGGTCCTTGAGCTCCAGGAACTGCTCGAAGCCGGTCCGGGTGGACTCGATGACCAGGTCGGTGGCGGTGAGCGCGTCCGCGTACCGGGCCCTGGCACCGTCCACGGTGGGAGCGGGCAGGGCGCCGCGCCAGGACAGCGACATCGCGGTGCCGCTGCCGTTGTCCAGCGAGACCAGCGGCGTGGCCGGGGCCTGCTGGGCGCCGGCCGGGGCACCGGCGGCCTTGAACGCCGACGCGGCGGCGGGCGGGGTGGCGCCGGCCAGCGAGAGGTTGAGCGGGTGCCCCTTGGCCTTGACGCTGCCGTCCGACTGCCGCGCCAGGTCGACGTCGATCGGCTGGAGCCTGCCGGACTTGTCCTTGTAGCGGACCGGGCCGGAGGCGAGGTCCAGCGTGGTGGTGCCGTCCGGGTTGATCCAGCTGGTGGTCGACTCGGTGCGCTCGTCCACCACCTCGATCCGGCGGTTCTCCAACCGGGCCTTGAGGTGGGCGGTCGCGATGTCCTTGGCCTCCGCCGGGCCCAGGGCCTTGGCGGGCTTCGGGGACTGCTCCGTGGTGACGGCGACGGCCTGACCGGTCGTCATGATGACGGCGGCGGCCTCGACCGAGAGCACCACCGCCAGGGCGACGGCGGTGTGGCGCAGTACGCCGTTGCCGCGGCGCGGTGCGGAGGGGGGCGGCGAGCCGGCTTCGGCCCGCTGCCGCGGTGATCCGCCCGTGGGGCGTGACATGGAACTCCTCGACTGGTCCGTACGGGAAGGAAAGGTGGTCGGAAAACGGAGGGACGGCCGACGTGCTGATGGCGTGTCAGCCATGACGGGGTAAAGCGACAGCAAAGAACCGGCCAATCTCCCGGGCGGGAGGAACCGGTCGAAAGCTGCCTGGAAGGCCGGAAAGCCCCCGGGTGCGACGGCGGGTGGCCGACGCCCTCGGGTACGGCGCGGGCCGCAGCGGGGTTCGGTGCGTTCCAGCGCGTCCCGGCGCGTTCTTCAGCGGCGGCCGGACGGGAGCCGGACGGCCGCCGGCAGGGCCCTGGCCAGCAGGTTCCGCGCCCTCGACCGGGCCGCCGCCTCGTCGGCGGCGCGGACGTAGAGCACCAGGCCGACGCCCTCGGGCACGGCGCGGGCGCGCACGTGCTCCAGGCCGTCGTCTGGAGCGGCACACGCCCACAGCGCGGCCTGGGCCTCCGCGGCCGCCGCCTCTCCCGAGGGGGCGGCGGCACCGGCCGGCACGGTCAGCTGGACTGCGAACACCGCAGGTCAGGCCTGCGTGACGGCGTCGTCGGCGGGCGGGGCGTCCCAGCCGATCGACCGGGCGGAGGGGTTGTCCCAGCCGATCCCGCCACCCGGGCCCTGGGTGGCGGACGGGGCGTCGGTGGCGGTCGCACCGGCGGCGAAGGCCGGCGCGGCGGAGCCGGCGAGGGCGAGGGTCAGGAGGACGGCGGCGAGTGGACGGACGGCCACGGCGGATTCCTGTTCTGTGCGGGAACTTCGTTGGGGGATAACGCAGTTCTGGGTGTCCGGGAATTCGGGGAATGCGCGCACGGCGAATCCTCCCGTTCCGCGGGCCGCCACGGGAAGGGAATTCGGCGGGCAGGAACAGGACAGGCAGCATGCTGCACAACCGCGAAGGGCGGCAGCGGCGGGGGCCGTTGACCGGATCATGCCCTTGCGAGGGGCTCCGGCCGGGGGAAAGATCGGCCCGGGCCGACCGGGCATACGGAATCGTCCACGGGGATCAGGGGTCGAGAAGTGCTGGAACTGCTGGGGTTGGACGCCACCGCGGAAGCCGTCTACCGAGGAATGCTCGCCGACCCGGAAGGCGGGGTCGCGGAACTCTGCGACCGGCTCGGCCTCCCCGAGGCCGCCGTGCGCGCGGCCCTCGACCGGCTCGCCGACCTCACCCTGCTACGGACCTCCCGCGAGCGGCCCGGCACCCTGCGGCCGGTCAGCCCGGAGCGCGGACTGGAGATCCTGCTGCGCCGCCAGGAGGAGGAACTCGCACGTCGACAGCAGGAGTTGGCCGCCTCCAAGGCCGCCGTCGCGCGGGCCCTGGGGGAGTACGCCAAGGTGCGGACCGACACCCCGGTGGGCGACCACGAACGGCTGCTCGGCCTCGACGCCATCCAGGACAAGCTGGAGGTGCTGACCGCCCGGCTGACCACCGAGGTCCTGGCGGTGATGCCCGGCGGCGCCCAGTCCGCGGCCAGCCTGGCCGCCTCCCGTCCGCTCGACGAGGACGCCCTGCGACGCGGCGTCAGCCTGCGCACCATCTACCAGGAGAGCATCCACGACGCCCCGGAGACCCTCGACTACGCCCGCTGGATGTCCGGCCTCGGCGGCGAGGTGCGCACCGCACCGGTGCTGCCACCCCGGATGCTGGTCTTCGACCGCAGCACCGCCGTGCTGCCGATCGACCCGGAGAACACCCGGGCCGGCGCCCTGTGCACCCGGGAGCCGGGCATCGTCGCCTCCCTGGTCGCCCTGTTCGAACAGACCTGGGAGACCGCCGTCCCGATCACCGACGACCCCGACGGCGCGCCGCCGCTGACCCTGACCACCGGCGAGCGCGAACTCCTGCGCCTGCTGTCCACCGGCCTCACGGACGACGCGGCGGCCAAACGCCTCGGCGTCTCGGTACGCACCGTCCGCCGCCAGATGGCCGTCCTGATGGAACGCCTCGACGCGGCCAGCCGCTTCGAAGCCGGCCTCAAGACCGCCCGCCGCGGCTGGCTCTAGCCGCCCGGCGGGGGCGGCCGACGGACCCCGAGTTCGGCGACGCCGAACTGCGAACCTGGGCCGAGGTCCCGAAATGATCACGGAACCGGCACACCGTCACCACCGGACCACTCTGGTCGCTAGGGTCGCCCAGCACGAACGACCTAGTCCCAGGAGGGGCCATGCGTACCCGCACTGCTGCCGTCGGACTGGCGGCAGCCCTGCTCGCCGCCGGTCTGACGGCCTGTTCCGGTTCGACCGGTGGCGGCCCGAAGGCCGGCCAGCCGGCCTCGAACACCGCCGCTCAACCGAGTTCGGCACCCGCGGCACCGGCACCGGCGGCCACGCAGCCTCCCGCCCCGGCCGGGACGACCCCGGCCGCGGCCGGCGCGGCGAAGCCCAGCGGGCCGCCGCCGAAGCCGGATGCCGCGACCACCACGGCGTACGTCGCCGCGCTGATGGCGATCGACCCGGAGATCGTCAGCGACAAGCCGGACCGAGTGGTGTCCCGGGGTCGCGACCAGTGCACGTCGGTCGCCGAGTGGCCCAACGACCAGCCGAAGCTGGTCGACCTGGCGAACAAGCGCTTCACTTCGGCGAAGCACCCGGAAGGGTTCGGACCCGACAAGGCCGCCCTGATCCTGGCGGCCGTGCGCAAGCACATCTGCCCGACTTACTGAGCTCGGGCGCGCTCGCCTGCGCGTCCCCCGCCGGACCCCTGTGCCCCCGTACGGCCTTGCCGTGCGGGGGTGCGGTGTCGGTCAGGCGGTCCTCGGGGGGTCGGCTGCTGCGGCGGCCGCGGCGGCCAGGCGGTCCACCTCGACCCATTCGTCGAGGTGGAGGCCGTACAGGCGGGCCGGGTGGTCGGCGGCGGGGTGGGTGGGGAGGAAGGCGGGGGAGTGGCCGCGGTGGAGGTACCAGGAGCCGAGGCGGACCAGGGCGGCGCGGCGTTCGGCGGCGCTGGTCTCCACGGAGCAGCGTTCGGCGGCGTAGAGGCGCAGGAGGTCGTTGAGCCGGTAGTGGTCGCGGTCCTCGGGGGTGAGCAGGTGGGCGGCGGCCAGCCGGTCGAGGACGGGCCGGACGGCGGCGGGCGGGGCGCCGGCCAGGGCGGCGGCCGCGTCGGCGCCGATGCCGACGGCCGGGACGAGGGCGAGCAGCCGGAGCAGGTCGCGGGCCTCGCCGGGCAGTGAGCGGTAGGAGAGGTCGAAGGCGGCGCGGACCGCCGAGGTGTCGTCGCCCTCGATCTGGAGGGCGCTCAACCGGTGCTCCGTGTCGAGGAGTTCGGCGGCGTGGTCGGTGAGGCTGCGGTCCGGGCTGGCGGCCAGGCGGCTGGCGGTGACGGCCAGGGCGAGGGGCAGTCGGCCGCAGGCGTCGGCGAGTTCGGCGGCGGCGCGCGGCTCGGCGCGGGTGCGGTGCTCGCCGACCATGCGGGCCAGCAGTTCGAGGGCCTGGTGGGCGGGCAGGACGTCGAGCACCAGCGGCCGGGCGCCGTTGCGGACGGTCAGTCCGTCGAGCCGGGTGCGGCTGGTGACCACCGTGCGGCAGCCCGGGGCGCCGGGCAGCAGCGGGCGGACCTGCTCGGCGTCGCGGGCGTTGTCGAGGATCACGAGCAGCCGCCGGTCGGCCAGTCGGGAGCGGTAGAGCGCGGCCGCCTCGTCCGCTGCCGCGGGGATCCGGTCGCCGGGCACGCCGAGGGCGCGCAGGAAGCGGGCCAGGACGGTGCGCGGGGCGAGCGGCGCGTCGACGGAGTAGCCGTGCAGGTCGGCGTAGAGCTGGCCGTCCGGGAAGCGGTCGCGGACCCGGTGGGCCCAGTCGACGGCGAGGGTGGTCTTGCCGACCCCGGCCGGTCCGGAGATGGCGCAGACCGCGCACGCGGCGGCGGCCGGCCCGGCCTCCTGGTCCGCCGGGTCGGTGAGCAGCGCGTCCAGGGCCCGCAGTTCGGCGTCGCGTCCGACGAAGGTGGCCAGGGCGGGCGGGAGTTGGGCGGGCGGCGCCTGCGCCTGCGCGGGTGGCGCCGGCGCGGGTGGTTCCTCGACCCGGGCCGGGGCGGCGGGCACCGGTTCGGTGGCCAGCAGCTCCAGGTGCAGCGCCCGCAGCTCGGGCCCGGGGTCGAGCCCGAGCTCGTCGGCCAGCCGTTCCGCGAACCGGCGGTAGGCGGCGAGCCCTTCGGGGGTGCGTCCGGAGCCGTGCAGGGCGCGCATCAGCTGTCCGGTGAACCGTTCCCGCAGCGGGTGGTCGGCGACCAGCGCGGTGAGTTCGGGGACGGCCGTTCGGTGCCGGCCGAGTGCGAGTTCCAGGTCGAGGCACTCCTCCCAGGCGGTCAGCCGCAGTTCGTCCAGGGCGACGGCGCCCGGGGCGTCCGCGTCCACGGCGAGTCCGTCGAGGGCCGGTCCGCGCCACAGGGCGAGTGCGGAGCGGAGCCCGTCGACGGCCTCCGGGGCCCGCCCGGCGGCGGCCTCGGCGCGGGCGAGGGCGAGCCGGTCGGTGAAGTCGCGGGCGTCCAGGCGGTGGCCGGTGAGCGTGATGCGGTAGCCGCGGCCGTCGGTGAGCAGGACGGGCGGCGCTTCCGGGTCGGCCTCGGCGAAGCGGCGCCGCAGTACCCCGGCGAGGTTGCGGACCTGGCGGGTGGCGGTGGCCGGCGGCCGTTCGTCCCAGACGGTGTCCACCAGGCGGGCGACCGGTACGGAGGAGTCCGCGTTGAGCAGCAGGGCGGCGAGCAGCCGCTCCTGCCGGGAGCCTTCGGAGGGGATGCGTCGGCCGTCGCCGGTCCACACCTCCAGCGAGCCGAGGATCCTGAACTCCAACGTCCCTCCCTGGGGCCCGTGGGGCCGGACCGGACCGGCCGCCGTGGAGGACGGGCGCGAGTCGTGACGAACTGATGATCAGATCATGCCAGTTGTGTGCGTTCGGTTGAGAAGTTTCTTGTGCACCGGCCGAAACGAGCCGGTCGCCCAGTGAGGACCCCGAACCCAGGAGCAGTCGATGAACCGTCTGAAGAAGGCCGTCGCCACCGCGACCGCCGTCGCCGCCGCCGCCCTGATCCCGCTCACCGCCGCCCCGGCCTCCGCCACCACCGGGCCGGCCACCCACCTCGGGATGACCTGGTCCGTCGTCTCCAACGGCCCCGACGGCACCGTCCAGGTCGGCGGCCCCGGCGGCAGCCCGAGCAACGCCTACAACGGTGACACCGCGCCGTCCGTCTCGCTGCCCGTGCTCTGCCTCAACGTCGACGGCAGCCCGGCCCCGTCCGGGATCAGCCTCGGCTTCTACAACGGCTGGGCGCAGGGCACCGTCGCCCTCAGCCAGCCGGTCAAGGGCTCCCGCCTGAACAGCCGGGCCGCGGCCGACAGCGTCTGCCAGGCCGGTTTCGGCGCCGGCTGGCGCGAGGCCGAGTTCCACGACGGCCACTACGGCACCGACCTGTCGCAGACCGGCGGCTGGACCTTCTGGGCCTACGGCAACATCCCCAGCAACACCCGTTTCTGGACGGCCATCAACGACCAGCCGGCCAACCCCTGGAACTGACCGGACGCACACCGCCGGTGCGCCCGCCCTCCCGGCGGGCGCGCCGCGGTGGCCGGGTTCCGGGATTCGCCGACGGTCCGTCCGGGTACGCCGTACGCTCGGGGCGCAGGCGGTCGGCCGCCGCCCGGGACCCGGAGGAGGACGGCGTGAACACGGCTGCCGCACGGCAGGACACGGCTGCGGAACGCACCTCCCGGGGCGGGCCCCGGATCGACCCGCTGCTCGCCGACCGCGTCACCGAGGCGCTCCTCCTGGCCGGCCTGCCCGTCGGGTACGGCGGACACGGCCCCGGCGTCCAGCTGCGCCCGGCCCGGCCGTTCGACGACTCCGACGACTGCGCCGGCCTGATCGCCCTGCACTGGGAGCCCGGCCCCCGGCTGGCCGCCGCAGCGGCCATGGAGGAGTTCCAGCAGCCGGCCTCCGCCGCCGGCCGGGTCGTCACCAGCAGCATGCAGAACGCCCTGGCGGAGTTCCTGCCGGCCTTCGGCATCGAGGTCGAGGCCGGTCGGCTCGACGGGGAGACCAGGGTCGGCCGTACCAGCGGCCCCGCCCCGGCCACCGGACAGG
Organism: Kitasatospora sp. NPDC058184; assembly: GCF_042883725.1. Classification (NCBI taxonomy): domain Bacteria; kingdom Bacillati; phylum Actinomycetota; class Actinomycetes; order Kitasatosporales; family Streptomycetaceae; genus Kitasatospora; species Kitasatospora sp. NPDC058184. Next base: position 11,133 of record NZ_JBHVVE010000028.1, on the reverse strand, counting down.
ACGCCGGCCGGGACGCCGCCGCTCCGGCCGGGTCCCGCCCGCAGGACCTCGGCATCGGCGCGCACGTCGTCGACGCGGTGCGCCGCACCGCCGCACTGGCCGGACTGCCGGTCGCCGACCACCTGCACGCGCCCGGCATCACCCTCGCCCCGTGCCGGCCCGTCGACGACGGCGACGACACCACCGGCGTCGCCGACCTCCGCTGGAACCCCTCCCGCCGCCTGTCCGCGGCCGCCGACGGCGACAGCCCCGCGGCCGAGCGGGCCGCACGGGCCCGTACCGCCGTCCAGGACGCGATGCGGCACGCCTTCGGCGCCGTCCTCGGCGCCTGCGGCCTCGACCTCCAGTGGTGCCGCCCGTCCGCGCTCCCGTACCAGCTGCGCGCCTACGGCGCCGCCGAGCAGCCGCCGGTACGCCACTGACGCCCGGCCCGCGCGTCCGGGGCGTTCGGGGCGTTCGGGGCGCTCGGGGCGTCGGCTACGGGGCCTCGGCCTCCTCCCGCAGCCCACGGACTGAGGGCCCATGCGGTCGCGGCCGGGACCGCCAGGGCGTGCGGAGGCGGTGGGCCAGGGCGCTGGCCGCCACGCAGAGGGCCAGCGCGCTCCAGAGCAGCGGGGGGTTCTGCAGGCCCAGGCCGATGACCGCCGGACCGACCGCGTAGGACACCGTCCAGGTCAGCTGGAACAGGGACATGTACGGTCCCTCGTCGCCCTTGGGCGCCATGGCGACCGCCGTCGCGGCCGCGGTGGGCTTCGAGGCCAGTTCGGCCAGCGCCAGCACCACCGCCACGAGGACGGCGAGCGGGCCCTGGAGGGCGTGCGGGGCGGTGGAGACCGTCGCGGTGAGGGCGATGGCGCCGGCCGCCGCGCCGATCGACAGGCCCAGGACCCGCGAGCGGCTCCAGCCGGACAGCAGCCGGCTGATCCGCATCTGCAGGGTGGTGGCGGTGGCGTAGCGCACGGCGACCACGACGGTCGGCCAGTAGGCGGCCTGGTGGAGGCCCTCCACCAGGTAGAGGGGGAAGGCGACGGTCGGGATCAGCCAGGCCGCCGAGAGCAGCGTCTGGGACGCGACCAGGGACAGGAACGGCCGGTCGCCGAGCGCCGCCCGGGTGTTCGACCTCGCCGCCTGGAGCCCGGGCCGCTCGGCGGCCGGCACGGTCACCCCCAGCAGGAGGGCGGCCGCGAGGAGGGAGCTCGCGCTGTTCAGGGCGCGCGCGACCTCCAGGCCGTGCCCGCCGGCGAGCGCCATCAGGGCGGTCGCCCCCAGGGTGCCGACGCCCAGGGAGGTCGTCTTGAGCACGGTGACCGCGGAGAACCACTCGGTGAGCTCCTCCGGCTTCGCGAACCGCGCGACCAGCGTGGGCCAGGCGGCGCCGTAGAGGCGGTCGGAGGCCGTCACGAGGAAGGTGGCGGCCGCCACGGTGACCAGGTTCCCGGCCGCGAAGAACAGCCCGTACCCGAGCGCGGTCAGGACGTTGCTGACGACCAGGCAGGACTTGGGCCCCACCGCCTGGACGGCCCGTCCGCAGAGCGGCACGACGGCGAAGGACGCGAGCGACCCGACCGTCACGGCGGTGCCCGCGGCGGCCGCCGGGAAGTGCCGGACGGTGACGAAGAACAGCAGCGACAGCGGCAGGAAGACGCCGGAGCCGAACGTGTCGATCGCCACCGAGAGGAACAACCGCCGCTGCCGACGGAACCGCCCGGCCCCTGTCATGCCACCCCCACCTCGAACCCGCCCCCGACCGCCGCGCGGCTACCGCGTGTCGCGCAGCTTGAGAATGTACGTCGCGGTCAGCGCGACCGCACGGTCCTCGTCGCGCGCGAGCGCTTCGAGGGCGCGGGACGCCGTACCGCCCGGGACGTCCGCGAGCGCCTGGGTCAGCCGCCGGCGCGCGTCCGGGCCGATGTCCTCCTGGGCGAGGCGGTCGACCAGCCCGGCGGCGATCCGGTCCGCCAGTGCGGGCCCGTTCACCGGTGCCGGACTGCCCACCGAAGCGGAGCCGTTCGCCAGCGCGCCCAGCGCGTCCGCCGCGTCGGCGTCGTTCGTCGCCCCGACGATCATGTCGATGAGCGTCGGGACCGCGTCGGCCACGCCGCGGGCCCCGAGCGCCAGGGCCGCGCACCTGCGGACCACGGCGTCGGGGTGCCCGAGGGCGTCCCGCAGCAGCGCGGTCGCCGTCCCGTCCGGCAACTCGGCGAGGCACCGGACGGCCCGTTCGCGCACCTCGGCCGCGGGCGAGTCCAGCCCCTCCGCGAGCAGGGCCGTCCCGTCCCCGCCCGACTGCGCCAGCGCCCACCGGAGCGCCCCGGCGACGATCGGGTCCGACTCGCCCAGCACGGCCTCGACCAGCGCCTCCACCGGCACCGCCGCGTCCTCGCCCGCGGACAGGGCGGCGCGCTGCCGCGCCCCCGGGCTCTTCGACTCCAGGGCCTGGAGCAGCGCGACGACCCGGAGGACCTCCTCCCACCCGGCGGGTTCCGCGGCGTCGATCCGCCGCAGCCGGGTGAGCAGCTCCGTCTCCGCCGCGATGCGCTCACGGGTCCGGAGGATGAGGTCCTCGACGAGCTCCGCGGGCGCGAAGCCGGGATCGTCCAGGGCCCGACCGACGTCGCGCAGCGAGAGGCCCAGCGACCGCAGGCTCTCGATGTGGAAGATCCGCCGGATGTCCTCGTCCGCGTACCGGCGGTAACCGGAGCCGGTGCGCCCTGTCGGACGCACCAGCCCGAGCGACTCGTAGTGCCTGAGCATGCGGGCGCTGACCCCCGACCGCCGGGCGACGTCGCCGATCAACACTGCCTACCGTCCCTCCTGGCGGCCCTCGCCGAAGACCGCCGTGCGCTTCGCCTCCTCGACGGCGAGCTCGAACCCGGCGTCCGGGTCGTGCCACAGCCGTTCGGTGGCGAGCGCGTGCGCGCGCACCCCGGGGTCGGGGTCCGTCGTCGCGGCGCCCAGCGTCGGCAGCACCGCCTCCCCGAGCGCGACCAGCGCCCGGCTGAGGCTCAGCCGCGTCTCACGTCCGCCGCGCCCGAGCTGAGCCGCCAACACTACGGCCAGCGCGGGCACCCCGTCCTCGGGTACGAGCACGACCGCGGCCCGCCAGGCGCTGCGGGCCACCTCCTCGTCGGCGTCGGCCAGCAGCGCCGGCGTGATCGCCGGCCACGCCCGCCGGTCCCCGATCTTGGACAGCGTGTGCAGGGCCTGGCTCCGGGCCTGCGCCCGCTCCGCGCGGACCTCGCCGAGCAGCAGCGGCACGGTCACCGCCGCCTCGTGCCGGGTGAGCGCCCAGGTGAGCATCTCGCGCACGGAGAACTCGGGCTCGACCGCGCACCGCCCGACGAGCGGGCGGACGAACCCCGCGTCCGGGTTCGTGCCGACGGCCAGCGCCGCCCGCAGGCGCACCGACGGGTCGTCGTGCTCCAGCCCGCGGAGCGCCGCCCGCATCGTGTCCCTGTCCTCTTCCGGCCTGGTCATCAGGACCACCTCCTGGGCCTCAGTGAAGGGCTTGTCACGGTGTCAAGGTCAAGCGGATTCCGTGTGTGGTGCCCGCGACGGCCCGGGCGAGGGCGGGGCGGCGGCCGGGGCAGCGGTCGGGCGGGCCGGTCGTCCGACGGCGGGATGGAGGGTCCGGTCTTACGGTGAATGTGGGGCTCTGCCGGTGCGGGTGCCCCGCTCCGCGTCGTCCGGAGCCCCTCCACCCGGCTGCTCGTCCCTCCGTCCCCGTCCCCGTCCCCCGTCCGCGAGGCGACCGCGATCGAAGGAGACCGTGTCATGGCCAGCAGTACGTCCGGAGTCGGCCCCACCGCCCGGGGCCGCGAGCAGTACCCCTACGCGTCAGGGTGGACCATCTTCGCCGGGGTCATGCTGATCACCGCCGGCCTCATGGCGATCTTCCAGGGCAGCGCCGCCATCACCCACGACAGCCTGCTCGTCGTCACCCGCAGCTACGTGTACGCGATGAACACCGAGGGCTGGGGATGGATCCACCTCATCCTCGGCGTCTTCGTCGTCGTGGCGGGTGTGGCGGTCTTCAGCGGCGCCGCCTGGGCCCGCATCGTCGGTCTGGTCGTGGCAGGGCTGGGGATGATCGCCAACTTCCTCTGGCTGCCCTACTACCCCCTGTGGGCCATCGTCCTGATCGCGATCGACGCCCTCGTCATCTGGGCCCTGTGCGTCGGAACGATCAAGACGGATCCGATCTGACGGACGGCACGGCCGCCGCTCCACGGGCCGCCCCGGCCCCGGCGGGTCCCCCTCAGCGGCCCGGTGCGGTGCGGCGCCGCCGTCGAACCGTGTGCCGGACCGCCGTCGGTGCCAGCCCCACCCCCACGCTCACGGTGACCGCCGCCGCGGCCAGCAGAGTGGACCGCCAGGGCCAGGACGCGCCGGTGAGCTCCAGATGGGCCGAGGGGTACTCGGAGAACTTCGCGGTGGTCAGTGCCGTCCGGCGGTCGCCGTGCTCGGCGAGGTCCCGCAGGACCGGATCGAAGCCGAACTCCCCGGACCGCCGCCCTCCGCCGGGCAGTTCGGCGGCGAGCCCGTTGCGCAGGGCCCAGTCGCCCAGCGCACCGTCGAGGCCGGAGGCGTCCCTGACACCGGGTACCACGAAGCGGTCCGCCCCGTGGGCGCCTCCCGTCGCGGGCCGGGTGACGAGGACCAGGCCGTGGCGGGTGGTGACGGTGTCGCCGGCGCCGATTACCAGCGTCCGGGTGGCGAAGGAGACTCCGCCGTACCCCTCGAAGGCGGCGGCCGCGTCGATCTCCTCGACGCCGTCGACCAGGCCGATGGCCGTGGTGGGGCGCAGCCACGGGAACGCGGCGTTGAGGGCGTACGGGAGGTCGCCGAGGGCGAGGTGGTTGGCCGGTATCGCGGTCGGCCCGTCCGGAGTCCAGCCGGGGTAGGCCAGGCCGGTGCCGATACGGGTCGACTCCGCCTCGCCGGCCAGTTCCCCGACCAGCCGCAGCGCGCCCACGGTGCCGGAGGTGACGCCCGCGGTGGTGGTCACCCGCCCGTCCTCGACGTAGCGCCGCCCGCGCTGCCAGTCGACCTTCGGGTAACCGCGCTCCAGGGAGCCGATGTTGGACCAGAACGACGTGGCCTCGCGGCCGTCGAGCAGCCCGGAGGCGGCCAGCAGCTCGGAGCCCGCGCACACCCCGAGGATTCGGGCGCCCTTGCGGTGGCGTTCGACGATCCACTCGCGCAGGCGCTCCTCGCCCGCGCCGGCGGGGTCGGTCACGGCGGGCACGACCACCACGTCGGGTTCCGGCAGAGTGCCGCCCGCCACCTCGGCCAGGGTGTGGTCGGGCAGCAGATGGGCACCGCCGGACAGCGGGGAGACACGGCGTTCGGCGGCCACCGTGTAGACGAACATCGTCGGCGACTCGGCGAACACCTGGTAGGGCGCGAGGACGTCGGTGGCCACGGACCCCTCGTTGCTGACCGCGACCGCCACGGTGATCCTGCCCTCCGGCACCGGCCGGGCGGTCGGCCACTCCCGGGCACCGGATCCGCGGGGCGCGGCGGCGAAGCTGTCCGCCATCGACGCGCTCACCCCCGCGAAGGCGATCCCCGCGAAGGATGCGGCCGCCAGACCCGTGCCCAGCAGCACCCGGCCGGTACGGCGCAGCGCCCGGTGCCCCCTGCGGGGCCCGGAACTCATCGTGAACAAGACATACCTCGACAATCCGGGCACGTTCCGGCAGCACGGTGCCGTCGGCCCTAATAGAAACGGGAAAGGGGGAAATCGGAGGAGGTCGGGGGAAACCGGTCGCAGAAGCGGCTCTTCGCCGAGGAGGCCGGGCCCGTCAGGCGGTCGGCCGCAGTGGTGCGCGCAGCAGCGAGGGCGGGGCCCCGAAGGCGTCGGCGACCACCCGGCGCAGCTGCCGGGCGTCACGGAACCCGCACCGGAGCGCGACCGCCTCCACCGTCAGGTCGGTACCGGACAGCAGGGCGCGGGCCCGCTCCAGCCGCAGTTGCCGCTGGTAGGCGAACGGGGTGAGGCCGGCGGCCGCGGTGAAGGCCCGCGTCAGACCGCGAGGGGACAGCCCGGCGATGCCGGCGAGTTCACGCAGGGTGAAGGCGGCGTCCAGATGCTGCGCCAGATGGTCCTGCACCCGGTGCACCGCGGGCTGGACGTGGTCGCGGTGCCGCAGGAACGGACTGATCTGTGCCGCGTCCCCGTCCCGTCGCAGGTACAGCACCAGCTCACGCGCGACCCGCCCGGCCAGCTCCGGGCCGCGCTCCCGCTCGACCAGGGACAACGCGAGATCGATCCCCGACGAGATGCCCGCACTGGTGCTGATCCGCCCGTCGTGCACGTAGAGCGCGGCCTCACGCACCCGGGCCCGCGGATACCGGTCGCGCATCGCCGAGGTGAGCGACCAGTGGGTCGTGCACGCCCTGCCGTCCAGCAGCCCCGCCTCCCCCAGGACGACCGCACCGCTGCACACGGACGCCACCCGGGCACCCGCGTCGTAGGCCTCACGCACCCAGCGCACGACGGCGGGCGCCACCAGCCGGTCGGATCCGGTCAGCCGGGGGCCCGGCACGAGCACCAGGTCACCGGCTGCCGCCCGGCTCGCGGCCAGCGGCGCCAGACCCGCCAGCCGCAGGCCCTGGGCGGACCGCAGAGTGTCCGCCTCGGCGACGTACTCCAGCCGGTAACCGCCGCCGAGCTGCGCCGCGGCGTCGAACACCTGCACAGGACCGCCGAGGTCCAGCAGATTCACCTCGGGCAGCACCAGGACCAGCACCCGCCCGGTACACCCGTCCGTCTCCTCGCTCACCCCGCCACGGTAGGCCGCGAGGAACCGCCCGCACGAGGTCTCCCGGGGGCGGACGGCGGACGGATCTGGCACTGGACGCGGCGGACGCAGGCCCGGCGCACCGGCCTCAGCAGCGGCCGGTCAGGACGGCCGCCCGCCGAACTGCCAGTCGTGCACCTCGATGTCGGCGTACCGCTCCCGGGTCAGGACGGCGCCCGCCGCATCCCGGTCCGGCGCCCGGAGCAACGCGGCCGTGCCCAGCCAGGCGGTGCCGTCGTCGGACAGCAGCGGACCGTAGGCGATCAGCCCGTCCCGGTCGGCCGGCACGGCGAGGTCGACGGCCGGCCCCGAGCCGAGGCCGAGCACCAGGTACCGGTTGCCGCCGGTCCGGCCGCCGGGGAAGTCCCACATGGTGCGCCCCAGCGTGTTGCTCCACCGCCGCAGCAGCACGTCCCGGTAGACGCCCGCCTGGTAACCCGGCTCGGCGAAGGCGAACGCCCGGGCAGCGGCGGCATCGGGCAGGTCGATGATGTGCACGCTGCCGGTGGGGGCGTCGCGGTCCTCGGTGAGGGTCGGGCCCCGGGCGATCAACTCCTCCGCGTACTCGTCCATGTAGGACCAGTGCTGTTCCAGCAGTTCGCGGCGCAACGTCCCGGAGCCGGGCCGGTCGCGGTGGTAGCAGAAGAACTCCATGCCCGTAGGGTCCCCTGAAGGAGGCGGCCAGGTCCAGGGCCCGCGTCGACGGCGGGTTCCGACCGGATGCCTCCGTGACGGCCGCACAAGGGCGGTGGCCCGGGAGGACTTCCTCCCGGGCCACCGCCCTCGGCCCGTCAGGACCGGTCCGGCCTTGTCGGGCTCACTCGCTCACCCCGCCCGCCCGGCGCCTGCGCGCCCGGACCAGGAGGGCCAGCACCGAACCGAGACCGGCCAGCGCCGCACCGGTCGCGGCGTAGGGCCGGACCGACGAGCCGGTGTCCGGCAGCGGCCCACCCTCGTGGTGCTGCTGGTGCCCGCCCTGCGGGTGTCCACCCTGCGGGTGCTCGCCGGGACCGGTGCTGCCGTGCTCCGGCCCCTGGCCGTTGCCGTTCCCGTGGCCACTGCTGTTCCCGTTGCCGTTGCCGTTCTCATGGCCGGGCTTGTGCTCGTGGCACTCCTCCTTCTCGCACGGCGGCGTGCACCGGGCGAGCGCGGAGGACGGCGCAGTGGTCACCGGCTCGGTCCCGGGCGGCGAGTTCGGCGGCACGTAGGAGGCCGTGACCGTGTTGACGGTGTCCTCGCTGATCAGGCTGGAGCAGTAGAACTTCTTCGTCTGCCCCGCTGCCAGATCGAACGTCCCGGCCGCCACTGTGCAGGACATCTCCTGGCGGTCGTTCAGCGTGATCCCGGTCAGGTCCACCGTGCCGGTGTTGGTCACCGTGATCTGCCAGAACGCCTGGCACTTGTCCGGCGCACACGGCTCCTCGGACGCCCCACCCTTGTGCAGCGTCACCTCCTTGCCCCACGGCCCGGCGCCGCCCTCACCGCAGTCGCCGGACTTGTCCGACTGGCAGACCTCCTTGTCGACGCTCAGCGACGGAACGTTGGTGCTGCTCACGTCCACGCGGGCCTCGGAGGGCGGTGTGGTGATCGGGGTGCCGCCGGGGCCGGGGAAGGAGGCCGTCACCGTGTTCGTCGTCGGCTGGGTGACGCCTGGCAGGTTGCAGAACACCTGCTTGGACGCGCCTGCCGCGAGGTCGAATGTCCCCGCAGTTGTCACGCAGGCTGGCGTCACGGAGTCGTTCAGCGTGATGCCGGTCAGGTTGACCGTGCCGTTGTTGGTGACGGTGATCCGCCAGTAGGCGGTGCCGTTCGGGGCGACGGTGGTGGTCTTGGCCCAGGGGCCGGGGCCGCCCTCGCCGCAGTCGGCGGCGTTGGCGGAGGTGCAGACCTCCTTGTTGATGGCCAGGGACGGGACGTCGGCACTGGCCTCGGACGGGGGCGTGGTGATTGGGGTGCCGCCGGGGCCGGGGAAGGAGGCGGTGACGGTGTTGGTCGTCAACTTGGTGACGTCTGGCAGGTTGCAGAAGACCTGCTTGGACGCACCTGCCGCCAGATCGAATGTCCCCGCAGCCGTCACGCAGGCCGGCGTCACGGAGTCGTTCAGCGTGATGCCGGTCAGGTTCACCGTGCCGTTGTTGGTGACGGTGATCCGCCAGTAGGCGGTGCCGTTTGGCGCGACGGTGGTGGTCTTCGCCCAGGGGCCGGGTCCGCCGTCACCACAGTCGGCCGGGTTGGTCGAGGTGCAGACCTCCTTGTTGATGGCCAGGGACGGAACGTCGGCACTGGCCTCGGACGGGGGCGTGGTGATCGGGGTGCCGCCGGGGCCCGGGAAGGAGGCCGTCACCGTGTTCGTCGTCAACTTGGTGACGCCCGGCAGGTTGCAGAACACCTGCTTGGACGCACCTGCCGCGAGGTCGAACGATCCGGCAGCCGTGACACAAGCTGGCGTCACGGAGTCGGCGAGGGTGATGCCGGTGATGTTGACGGGGCCGTTGTTGGTCACCGTGATGCGCCAGTAGGCGGTGCCGTTCGGGGTGACGGTGGTGGTCTTGGCCCAGGGGCCGGAGCCGCCGTCACCGCAGTCGGCCGGGTTGGTGCTGGTGCAGACCTCCTTGTTGATGGCCAGGGACGGGACGTCAACGCTCGCCTCGGAGGGCGGTGTGGTGATGGGTGTGCCGCCGGGGCCGGGGAAGGACGCCGTCACCGTGTTCGTCGTCGACTGGGAGACGCTCGTCAGGTTGCAGAACACCTGATGGGACGTGCCCGCCGTCAGGTCGAAGGTGCCAGCAGCTGTGACGCACGAGGGCGTGACCGTGTCGGTGAGGGTGATGCCGGTCAGGTTGACCGTGCCGTTGTTGGTGACGGTGATCCGCCAGTAGGCGGTGCCGTTCGGCGCGACAGTGGTCGTCTTGGCCCACGGTCCCGCGCCGCCCTCACCGCAGTCAGCGACGTTCGCGGAGGTGCAGACCTCCTTGTTGATCGTCAGCGACGGAACGTCGACGCTCGCTTCGGAGGGCGGTGTGGTGATGGGTGTTCCGCCGGGTCCTGGGAAGGAGGCCGTCACCGTGTTGGTCGTCAGCTTGGTGATGTCTGTCAGGTTGCAGAAGACCTGCTTCGACGCGCCTGCGGCGAGGTCGAAGGTGCCGGCGGCCGTGACGCACGAGGGTGTGACGGAGTCGGTGAGGGTGATGCCGGTCAGGTTCACCGTGCCGTTGTTGGTGACGGTGATCCGCCAGTACGCCGTCCCATTCGGCGCCAGGGTGGTGGTCTTCGCCCAGGGGCCGGGTCCGCCGTCACCGCAGTCGGCCGGGTTGGTGCTGGTGCAGACCTCCTTGTTGATCGTCAGCGACGGGACGTCGGCACTGGCTTCGGAGGGCGGTGTGGTGATGGGTGTTCCGCCGGGGCCGGGGAAGGAGGCGGTGACGGTGTTGGTCGTCAGCTTGGTGATGTCTGTCAGGTTGCAGAAGACCTGCTTCGACGCGCCTGCGGCGAGGTCGAAGGAGCCGGCGGCCGTCACGCAGGCTGGCGTCACGGTGTCGGTGAGGGTGATGCCGGTGATGTTGACGGGGCCGTTGTTGGTGACGGTGATCCGCCAGTAGGCGGTGCCGTTCGGGGCGACGGTGGTGGTCTTGGCCCACGGTCCCGCGCCGCCGTCACCGCAGTCGGCGGCGTTGGCGGAGGTGCAGACCTCCTTGTTGATGACCAGGGACGGAACGTCGACGCTCGCCTCGGAGGGCGGTGTGGTGATCGGGGTGCCACCAGGGCCGGGGAAGGACGCCGTGACCGTGTTCGTCGTTGACTGCGTGACGTCTGTCAGGTTGCAGAACACCTGATGGGACGCGCCTGCCGCCAGGTCGAACGTGCCAGCAGCTGTGACGCAGGCCGGCGTGACGGTGTCGGTGAGGGTGATGCCGGTGATGTTGACGGGGCCGTTGTTGGTGACGGTGATCCGCCAGTAGGCGGTGCCGTTCGGGGCGACGGTGGTGGTCTTCGCCCACGGTCCCGCGCCGCCGTCACCGCAGTCGGCGGCGTTGGCGGAGGTGCAGACCTCCTTGTTGATGACCAGGGACGGAACGTCGACGCTCGCCTCGGAGGGCGGTGTGGTGATCGGGGTGCCACCAGGGCCGGGGAAGGACGCCGTGACCGTGTTCGTCGTTGACTGCGTGACGTCTGTCAGGTTGCAGAACACCTGATGGGACGCGCCTGCCGCCAGGTCGAACGTGCCAGCAGCTGTGACGCAGGCCGGCGTGACGGTGTCGGTGAGGGTGATGCCGGTGATGTTGACGGTGCCGTTGTTGGTGCCGGTGATCCGCCAGTAGGCGGTGCC
>NZ_JBHVVE010000027.1:0-132383 GCF_042883725.1 Kitasatospora sp. NPDC058184 | reverse complement strand
AGCGCCGGGTCGGGGTCGCGCAGCAGGTCGGGCCGGTGGGCGCCGCAGCGGTTGTGCGAGATGAACGGGCCCTCGAAGTGGATGCCGGCCAGGACGCCGTCCTCGACGAGTTCGGAGAGGACGTGCGCCTGGCGGGCGACCTCGTCGATCTCGCCGGTGACGGTGGAGGCCACCGTGGTGGTGGTGCCGTGCTCCAGGTGGGTGCGGGCGGCCAGCAGCGCCTCCTCGGCGATGCCGGAGGCGTACGAGGCACCGCCGCCGCCGTGGACGTGCAGGTCGACGAAGCCGGGGACGACGGTGTACCCGGTCAGGTCGAGGTCGCCGGGCTCGGTGTCGCCGCCGAGCCCGGCGATGCGCTCGCCCTCGACGGCGAGGCGGTCGCCCTCGACGACGCCGCCGGGCAGGACCAGCCGGGCACCGGCCAGGGTGGTGCGGTTCATGACGGTCATGGAGGGGTCCTGGATGCCGTTCGCGGGGAGGGGCGGAGTCTCGGGCGGGGGAACGCCGACCGCCCGGCCCACGGGAACCGGTCCGGTGGGCCGGGCGGCGCGGATCACGGCTGGACGGCCAGCGCGAACACGTGGATCGCCGCGGCGCGGGGCAGCGTGACGGAACGGATCGTCTTGCCGGGCGTCAGCGGGACGGTGTTGGTGAAGACGCCGTACCCGGTGCCGAAGTTGCCCGGTCCGGTGGGCGTGTTGCGGTGGTCCGTGGTGAACGCGGTCTTCGCCCCGTAGGCGTCGGTCGGGGTGCAGCACCAGTTGGGGAAGCCCAACTGGCCGCTGCTGGTGGTGCCGTCGGTGTAGGCGACGGTGACCGTGCCGGAGGCGAAGCCCGCTTCGGCGCCGAGGAAGCCCAGCGCGCTGCCCTGGCCGCTGAAGGTGATCTCCTGGCCCGCGGCCGACACGTTGTCGTTGGTGCCGGCGGCCGCGGACGGCCAGGTGAAGCTGAGGCCGTTGGCGCTGATCGTGGCGCCCGCGGTGGCGCCGGCCAGGGCCAGGGCCTGCGCCGAGTAGCTGTTCCCGGCGCCGTCGAAGTCGCCGGGAGCGGTGTCGCTCTCGGAGGTGGCGCCGACGTTGTCGAACGCCGCCTCCAGCGACGGGTAGGGCACGGTCCGCACGATCGTCTGCTCACCGCTGACGGTGTCGACCCCGGCCGGCCGGGCCCGGTAGCTCGCGGTGGCGGTGATCGCCGTGGCCGTGGTGCCGGGAGCGCCCTGGGGGCCGTGCACCGTCACCGTGGCCGACGCGGTCGCGCCCGGCGCGATGCGCGGGAGCGTGACGGTCGCCGGGGTGACGGTCCAGTCGGCGGGGGCGCTGATCCGCACGCTGGTGTCGTTCAGCGCGACGGCGCCGTTGTCGGCCAGGGTGATCCGGTACGTCCCGGGCTCCTGGGCCGTGCTGACGTCCTGCCAGGTGACGGCGGTGGCGGGGGCCAGGCCGCGGGTCGCACCGGGGTGGACCCGGTAGAGCACCGTGGCGTGCGGTGGCACGTTCGCGGAGATCACGCCGGCCGTCCCGACGGCCTTCTTGGTCACCAGGTCGTCGAGCCGGTAGCCGTCGGCGGCGGGCAGGCCCGCCCGGGCGGCGGTCGTGGTGATGGTCTGCGCGGTGTCGGAGGAGTTGAAGAGCGCGACCGCCCGGTCCCCTCCGGCCAGCGGCCTGCTCAGCACGTCGTAGCCGGTTCCGTGCTGGACGACCCGCCCCTGGACGCCCAGCCGGTCCTGGTCGACGGCGATGACGTCGCGATTGCCGAGCAGCTCCAGCGCGGCCGGGGAGAGGCGGGTGAGGTCGGTGCTGGAGATCAGCGGCGCGGCCATCACGGCCCACAGCGAGATCTGGCTCTGCATCTCGTCCTGGCTGAGCCCGGAGTCGCCGGCGAGCAGGAAGTCGGGGTCGTTCCACCGGCCGGGGCGCTGCTGGTCGGCCAGTCCGACGTTGTAGCCGTAGTTGTACATGATCGACGCCCACTTCTCGGCGCCACCGGCCTGGCCGAGTGCGATGTCCGCGCCCTCCCGCCACAGGTTGCCGAGCGGCGCGGACCAGCGGATCACCGACTCCCAGTTCGTCGCGCCCTGGAAGTAGGCGGGCGCGGAGACCGAGAAGACCATCCTGCGGTGGGTGTCGAGCAGCGCCCGGCTCATCGCGGTGTAGGTGTCGCGGTAGCTCTGCTCCTCGGTCTCGCCGGGCTTGACCGGGACGTTGCAGCCGTCGAGCTTGACGTAGTCGACGGCCCAGGACGCGAACAGGTCCGCGTCCTGCTGCCAGTGGTCGAGGGAGCCCGGGTAGCCGCCGCAGGTGGCGGTCCCGGCGTCCTCGTAGATGCCGAACTTCAGGCCGAGGTCGTGGACTTGGCGTCCGATGTAGGCCATGCCGTGCGGGAACAGCCGCGGGTCGGCGACCAGGTTGCCCTGGGCGTCGCGCTGCTTGGACATCCAGCAGTCGTCGATGGTGACGGTGTCGTACCCCTTCTTCGCCAGCCCGGTGGAGACGAGGGCCCGGGCGTTGTCGAGGATGGTCTTCTCGTCGATCCCGCACTGGTAGTACGACCAGTCGTTCCAGCCCATGGGCGGTGTGGGGGCGTAGTTCGGGTACTCGGTGACGGTGCCGGACGGGGAGGGCTCCGCGGCGACCGCGGGCTGAGCCAGGAGCGTAGCGGTGGACACGGCGGCGAGCGCCGTACAGCAGGCGACGGTGGTGCGGAGCCACCGGCGGAGGGCAGTTGACACGCTTCGACCTCACGGGATCTCGGGGTCAGGGCATGGATGGCTGCTGTTGGTCCCAGCCGGACCATTTGTACGGGGCCCTGCTCGCTCCTGACAAGATGACGAGCAGAATAAGCAATAACACGCACTCAACGGCAAAGTCCGAGCACGAGTGCACGTGGCCCCGGCCCGGCCGAGCCGCCACCGGACGCAGGAGCGCGACCGGCCGACCGGTCGGGTCGGGGCCCGTTGGGGTCCTGGGATACTGGATCATGTCGCGGCCGACGGCTCCCCGGTCACCGACGCGAACGCCACGGCGCCCCGCCCGGCCCTCGGCGGTGGCACCGGTACGTCCGGACCGCGGCAGGGTCGGCCTGCCGGAGGAAGCGGGAGCGGTCAGGCACCCGTTCGATCGAAAGGGCCTTCGTGGCTGATCAGAGTTTGCTCGCCCCGCAGCGCCAGGCGCTGATCCTGGAGGCCATCCGCAAGGCCGGCGCGGTGCGCGTCGCCGAGCTGGTCGAGCAGTTCGGCGTGTCGGACATGACGATCCGCCGAGACCTGGACGCGCTGGTCCGCCAGGGAGACGTGCGGAAGGTCCACGGCGGGGCCATCGCGGTGGGGACCGCCAGCACGGACGAACCCGGCTTCGACGTGAAGTCCGGGCTGGAGGAGAGCATCAAGGCCGCGCTGGCCGACGCCGCCGCGCAGCGGGTGGAACCGGGCAGCGTGGTGGCGCTGTCCGCCGGCACCACCACCTACGCGGTCGCCTCCCGGCTGCTGGAGGTGCCGGGGCTGACGGTCGTCACCAACTCCCTGCGGATCGCGGACCTGCTGTGGGCGGCGGAGAGCGACGGAGCGGAGACCGTTCCGTCGCTGCTGCTGACCGGTGGGGCGCCGACACGCTCCGCGGCCCTGGTGGGGGCCCTCGCGGACCAGACGATCCGCACCCTCCACGTGGACCTGCTCATCCTCGGCGTGCACGGCGTCAGCGAGCAGGCCGGGCTCACCACCCCCAACCTCGCCGAGGCGCAGACCAATCGGGCCCTGATCGCCTCGGCCCGCCGCACCGTCGTGGTCGCCGACCACACCAAGTGGGGCGTGGTCGGCCTGAGCAGCTTCGCGGCCCTGACGGAGGTCGACTGCTTCATCACCGACGACGCCCTCCCCGCGGCGGCCCGCAACGTGCTCGCCGAGGCGGTCGGCGAACTCGTCGTGGTACCGGCCGCCGGCTGACCGGGGGCTCCGGGCCCCGCCCGGTCAGGCCAGTCGACGCGCCCCCGCCGAGGGGACGGCGGTGAAGGCGACGGGTGCGGCGAAGCCCGCGGAGCCGAAGGCCGACCGCACCGCGTCCGCGACCGCTGCCACGTCCGCCGCGGCCACCAGCGCGATGACGGAACCGCCGAAGCCGCCGCCGGTCATCCGGGCGCCCAGCGCCCCGGCGGCCACGGCGGCCTCGACCGCGAGGTCCGTCTCGGGGCAGGAGACCCGGAAGTCGTCGCGCAGCGAGGCGTGTCCGGCCGTCAGGACCGGCCCCAGCGCGGCGGTCCGCCCGCTGTCCAGGTGCTCGATCACCTCGGCCACCCGCCGGTTCTCGGTGACCACGTGCCGCACCAGCGGGGCGAGTTCCCCGGGGAGGCGCTCCAGGGCCGCGGTGAGGCCGGCGGCCGGCAGGTCGCGCAGCGCGGCCAGGCCGAGCAGGTCGGCGGCCCGCTCGCAGCCGGCCCGCAGGGCGGCGTAGGCGCCGTCGCCGAGGTCGTGCTTGACCCGGGTGTCGATCACCAGCAGCCGGAAGCCGGCCGCCTCCAGGTCGAGCGGGACGTGGCGCCGCTCCAGCGTCCGGGTGTCGAGGAGCAGCGCGGCACCGTCCGTGCAGCAGGCGGAGGCCATCTGGTCCATCACCCCGCAGGGCACGCCGACGAAGGCGTTCTCGGCCCGCTGGGCGACCAGGGCGAGGTCCGGCGCGGACAGGCCGAGCCCGTACAGGTCGTTCAGGGCGGCGGCCGTGGCGCACTCCAGGGCGGCGGAGGAGGAGAGCCCGGCACCGGCCGGCACGTCGCTGTCGACGGAGAGGTCGGCGCCGCCGATCGCGTGTCCGGCCTCGGCGAGGGCCCAGAACACGCCGGCCGGGTAGGCGGCCCAGCTGGTGACGACCCCGGGGGCCAGGCCGTCGAGCGCGAGGTCGGTGACGGTGCCGTCGCCCCGGGTGCTGTGGAACCGCACCCGGCCGTCCGCGCGGCGGCGGGCGGTGACCCTGGTGGTGTGCGGGAGGGCGATGGGCAGGACGAAGCCGTCGTTGTAGTCGGTGTGCTCACCGATCAGGTTCACCCGGCCTGGCGCGGCCCACACGCCGCTCGGCCGGGCGCCGCGGACGGCCTCGAAGTCGGTGGCGGCCCGGTCGATCATCTGCTCGGCTCCCGTACGTCGTGCGCGTGCGTCGTGGCGGCTCCCGTCGGTGCCTCCTTCGGCGGACGGGAGCCGATTTCGACATAATCAAACACCATCGGCCGCCGCAGTCAACACCTGCGGGTTTCGCATCGCGGCGCGGACCGGAAACGGTGCCCGATGCCTCGTCGGCAGGTCTACACCTGTTGACAAACGATCGAATATGTTTGATTCTGTTGGAGATCGGCGCAGACTGGCCGAACTCCCCCGCAGAAGGAGCACGGCGGTGCACAAGACCGCGACCAAGTTGGCCGACGGCCGCGAACTCGTCTACTACGACCAGGAGTTCGGCACGAACCGGAACGCCGTGGACGAACGCCCGCTGGAACCCTCCGCGAGCCTCTCCGAGACCCGCCTCGACCCGGTGCTCGGCGAGTGGGTGACCGTCGCCGCCCACCGCCAGCAGCGGACCTACCACCCCCCGGCCGGCGAGTGCCCGCTCTGCCCCTCCCGGAACGGACGGCTGAGCGAGGTCCCGGCGGCCGACTACCAGGTCGCGGTCTTCGAGAACCGCTTCCCCTCGCTCGCCCCGGACTCCGCCGCCCACGTCACCGCCCACGAGGACGACCCCCTGCGCACCCTCCGCCCGGGCACCGGCCGCTGCGAGGTGGTCTGTTTCTCCCCCGACCACGACGCCTCCTTCGCCGACCTGGACGAGGCCGGGGCCCGCCTGGTGCTGGACGCCTGGACCGACCGCACGGCCGAACTCTCCGCCCGGCCCGAGGTCCGGCAGGTGTACTGCTTCGAGAACCGCGGCGAGGAGATCGGCGTCACCCTGGCCCACCCGCACGGGCAGATCTACGCCTTCCCCTTCGTCCCCTCCCGCACCGCCCGGATGATCGGCCGCGCCGAGGCGTACCGGGCGAGCACCGGGCGGAACCTCTTCGAGGACCTCGTCGCCGCCGAACGGGCCGCCCCCGAGCGGCTGGTGCTCCGGGGCGGGCACTGGACGGCCTTCGTGCCCTTCGCCGCCCGCTGGCCGTACGAGGTCCACCTCTACCCCAACCGCCGGGTGCGCGACCTCACCGCGCTGAACGAGGCCGAGCGCGCCGAGTTCCCCGGCCTCTACCTCGACCTGCTGCGCCGCTTCGACCGGCTGTTCCCCGCTCCCGCCGGCTCCGCGCCGAACCGGACCCCGTACATCTCCGCCTGGCACCAGGCGCCGAAGGACGGCGGCGACGAACTCGCCCTGCACCTGGAGCTGTTCACCGTCCGGCGCGCTCCCGGCAGGCTCAAGTACCTGGCGGGCGTGGAATCCGGACTCGACGCCTTCGTCACCGATGTGAGTCCGGAGGCCGCCGCCGAGCGGCTGCGCGAGGCCGCGGCCGACTGACCCGGCCCACAGGAGGGCCCCGGCACGGCCGTCGATCGAGCCGTGCCGGGGTCGGGGTCAGGAGGTCGACCGCCGCCGCGGCGGCGATCCGGTGTCCGGCTCCCGCGTCACCGCGGCGTCTGCGGAACGAAGGCGAGGGTCTGCTCGGCCGCCGTGCGGCCGCCGCCGACCGTGGAGCCGGTGGTGTCGTTCCAGGAGCGGGCGGGCACGGTCTCGGCGAGTCGGCCCGCGGTGCCGGACATGCCGATCACCAGGCCGCTGTAACGGTTCACCAGCTGGAACCGGCCCTTCCCGGCCTTGCTGGGGAGCACGAACCACTGCTGCCCGACGGTGGCGTTCCCGTCGACGGCGCCGGTGGCGGTCAGCGCCGCGCCCCAGGCCCGGCCCGCCGTCGAGGTGGCGTCGACGCCCAGCAGCCGACCGGTGGCGGCGTTGACGATCCGGTAGGAGCCGTCGCCCTCGGCCAGGAACCGCCAGGACTCGCGGGCGGAGCCGGCCGCCCTGGCCGTGGAGGTGACGGCGGAGCCGCCGGCGCTCTGGGCGAGGACCCTGCCGTTGCCGCTCTGGATCCGGTAGGTCCTGGCCAGGTCGACCGGCGGGGCGGCCGGCGCGGACGAGCCGACGGTGAGCTCGACGTACTGGCCGTCCGAGCCGGCGCAGGCGAAGGAGCAGTATGACCGGAAGGTCCTGCCGACGATCGTGGTACCGGTCAGGCTGGCGCTGTCCAGGAACCAGCGGTACCAGGAGGCGGTGTGGTAACCGCCGGTGTCGCCGAGCAGCGTCCACTTCTGGGTGGCCAGGTCCTTGGTGGCGTAGATCTGCTGCGGGGCGTTGCCGCTCTGGTCGACGGCCTGCGGAGTGCCGATGTAGAGGCCCAGGTAGGCGTCGTAGGCGATGTTCATGACGAACAGCGGCGTGCTCGGGGCGAGCGTGCCGGCCGCGATCTGCTGACTCACGGTGCCGGGGTTGGCCGGGTCGTACTCCTTGGCCGGCGGGAGGTACCCGGTGGGGTTGGCGCCGTCGGCGGGCACCATGTCGCTCTCCAGGCCGCCGGCCCCGGGCTGCGACCACGCGCCGTCGTACCACTTCTGCCAGCTGCCCGGCGTCATCTTGGCGGACATCGGGGCCCGCGCGACGTGCTGCTGGAACGCGCCCCAGCTGCCGCCCTTGTCGACGATCCGGGAGCCGTAGAAGACGTAGAAGTAGCCGGAGGCGGTGTCCACGAACAGTCGCTGGTCGCCGTCGCCGTAGGAGAAGGTCTGCTGCGGGAAGGCCGCAGTGTCACCTCGCATGGTGCTGCGGGGCGAGGTGATCACGTGGTCCCTGATCGTCCAGGTCCGGCCCTGGTCGGTGGAGACGGCGTAGTCGATCGCGTCGTAGTGCAGGCCGTCGCCGAAGGGCTGGGGGGTGAACTCGTTGTGCACCAGCCCGTACCAGTCCCCGCTGTCCGGGTCGACCCAGACCCCGGCCAGGTCGCAGTAGTTCCGCTGGGCGTAGTGCGAACCCTGCGGCGCGTAGCTGGACTCCCGTCCGGTGGGGCTGTTGTTGCAGCGCGCCGTGG
Source organism: Kitasatospora sp. NPDC058184 (assembly GCF_042883725.1). Taxonomy (NCBI): domain Bacteria; kingdom Bacillati; phylum Actinomycetota; class Actinomycetes; order Kitasatosporales; family Streptomycetaceae; genus Kitasatospora; species Kitasatospora sp. NPDC058184. The sequence goes on along the minus strand of NZ_JBHVVE010000027.1, from coordinate 124,343 downwards.
TGTCGTCGTTGCGGTCCGACGGGTCGGCGGGGTTGACGGCGTCGCTGATCGCGGCGGACCTGGTGGCGCTGTCGAAGTCCCGGCCGGTGAAGAAGTCCCACTGCCGGGAGTCGTTCGCGCCGTACAGCGAGTGCGACTGCTGGAAGTAGAACGTGCCGTCCTTGTCGGTGTAGGGACTGGCCTGGGTGTCGTCGGGGTAGGCGTACGAGCCGGTCCTGCCGACCGAGACCGTGTACGTGGCGGGGGCCGGCCTGCCGGCGGCGGGTGAGTCGGCGGACGGCCTGTCGGCGGACGCCGGTCCGGCGGCCAGGGTTCCGGCGGCGAGCGCCGCCAGGGCGGTGGCGGCGAGGACGCGGGCCCATCGGGTGGGTAGAGGTGGCACTGGTACTCCTCTTCCGTGGCGGGGCGCACGGTTGCGCCCCTGCTGTGGGGGTGCGGAACGGGAGAGTGGTCCGGGGCGGCGGGCGGTCAGCCGTCCGCCATGCGGAAGTCGTACTGCGGGGGCACCGGTGTGCCGGGGTGGACGGCGAGCCAGAGGGTGTCCAGGGAGAGCTCGCCCTCGCGCATGGTGTCGACCTGGATGCCCTCGGCCAGCAGCCGCCGGACCCGGTCGTCGTCGCCGAGGGCGTGCGCCGCCTCCGCCTCGGCCAGCCTGATCCGCCCGTGCGCCCGGTCGGCCGGGGAGAGCGCCTCGATCAGCGCGAGTGCCTCGGCGGGGCGCTCGGCGCGCCGCAGCGACTCCAGCGTCTCGATCGTCAACTCCCGTAGTTCCGGCCGGAGTCGGTGGGACGAGAGCAGGAGGTCGGCGGCCTCCCGCGGTTGCGGGGCGAGGAGGGCGAGCGCGCGCAGCGCCCACGGCGAGGCCTGGACGGCGACGGAGCGTTCGAACGCCTCGCGGGCGGACTCCCGTTCCCCGTCGGCCAGGCGCAGCAGCCCGAGCTGGTACAGCGCGTGCCAGTCCCTGGCGTTCGCCTCCAGCAGCCGCCGCCAGTGCGCCCCGGTGACCGGCTCGGCCGGCGGGTCGCAGACCGGGAGCGTGCCGGTCCTCAGGAGCCGCCGCCAGGGTTCCTGGGCGGCCGCCGGCTCGCCGAAGGGCAGGGCGGGCGAGGCGGGCAGGGCGCCGGCCTCGATCTCCAGCGCGGCCCAGCCGTCTCCCTCGGACAGCACCTCCTCGGGCGCGCCGAACTCCCCGGCCCGGGCGTCGGCCCGCTCCAGCTCCAGCGGCGGAAGCAGCCGGTCCAGCGCCTGACCGGCGGCCTTCCGGGCGGCGTCCCAACTCCCGTGCACCGCCGTGGGATCGGCCTGCAGCAGCCCGTACGCCTCGGTCCACGACCAGGTGGCGCCGGCGGGCATCGCCAGGTGCTCCAGCTGGGTGCGGGCCAGGCCCGCCTGGATCTCCAGGTAGGCGGAGTCCGGGCCGGAGAGCCACTCCTGCCAGTGCCTGCCGCCGGTGCCGGTGCCCCAGCAGAACAGCTTGCGTCCGCGCAGCCGGGCGGTGGAGGTCTGGACGAGCCCGGCGCCGGTGCCGTCCAGCGCGGCGATCCAGGGGCGTTCGCCGCCGGGGAGGTCGAGGAAGTAGTCCGCGGCGCGCGCCGCCCGGCCGGGGTAGCTGCGGTCGGCGCCGTCGGCCTCCGGGAAGGCCACCCGGCGCAGGTCGCTGACGTAGTCGCAGTGGAAGGCGTGGTCGGCCGGGCCGAGGACGCGCACGTCCCGGTCCTGGGGCACCGCGATGTTGGACCACCAGTAGACCGGTGTCTCGCTCGGCGCGGGGTTGTGCACGGCGACATGGACGTAGAGCACCGGGGAGCCGGCGGGCAGCCAGCTGTCCATCCGCAGCACCAGGCGCCGCAGCCGCTCGAAGGCGTACATCCGCAGCACGGGGGTGCCGTCGGGCGCGCGCACCCGGACGGCGTGCAGCGGCTCGCAGGTCAGCGGCCAGTGCCCGGTGGCGCCGAGGTTCCACTCCACCCCGCCGGCCAGCCAGGCGTCGCGCAGGGCGAGGTTGGCGGGCTGCAGGATCCGGTTGCGGTGCAGCAGCTCCCGCCCGGTGGGGCGGTGGACCAGGGACCACAGCCGCCCGCCGAGGGAGGGCAGGAAGGTCGCGGTGAGGGTCTCGTTCTCCAGTACCACGCACGGGAGTTCGCGTTCGGTACGGACGCGGTCGTACCCGCTCTGCCGGGTGTACGGCAGCAGGGTGTCGGGCACCCCGTAGGCCAGGTTGCGGCGCATCTCGTCGTCGACCCCGGCGCCGGCGCCGGTCTGCCGGGGCAGGCCGTGCAGGATCGGCAGGGTACCGCCGACCGGATCGGGGGTCCCGTCGATGCGGAGCGGGTCGGTGCGCAGGGTCGAGGTCACTTGCCGATCCCAACTGTCATGCCCTGGATGATCCGTGAGCCCATCCAGGAGAAGAGCGCGATCATCGGGGCGAGGATGATGCAGACCCCGGCGAACATCGTGCCGAAGTCCAGGCCGTTGAACTGCTGTGCCGCGACGAACGAGGAGAGCGCCACCGGGAGGGTGGTCGTTCCCTGGCTGTTCGTCAGGACGAGGGCGAACAGGGTCTCGTTCCAGGCGGTGATGAACTGCAGGAGGAAGGCGGTGACCAGTCCGCCCCGGGCGACCGGGAGCACCACCTGGACGAAGGTGCGCAGCGGGCCGGCGCCGTCCAGGACGGCGGCCTCCTCCAGCACGCCGGGGACGCCGCGGAAGAAGCCGGTCAGCAGGAAGACGGTGAACGGCATCGCCAGGCCGACGTAGACCAGCCCGAGGCCGAGGTCGCTGTCGGTCAGGTCCACCCGGGACAGGCCGACGAACAGCGGCACCACCAGGACCTGGCCGGGCACGCCGAGGCCCATGGCGAAGCTCATCGTCAGTGCCGAGGAGGTCCGCGAGCGGCGCCGGGCGAGGGCGTAGGCGCAGGGGGCGGCGAGGGCGACGGCGACCACGGAGGAGAGGCCGGCGGTGAGCACGCTGTTGAGGGCCGCCCGCGCGAAGCCGCCCTCGTCGAGCGCGGTGGTGTAGTTGCCGGTGTCCGGGCTGGTCGGCAGGCCGAAGCCGTGCCGCAGGATGTCGGGGCCGCTGCGCAGCGAGGTCAGCAGGATCCACAGGACCAGCAGCAGGTCGGCGGCGACGACGATCCAGACGGCGGCCGTGCCGATCCTGCTCGCGGGTCCGGTGGGTCGGTTACTGCGTCGCACGGGAGGGACCTTTCCGGTTGGGTGCGGGGGGCCGGGACGCGACGGGTCAGTACTCGACCGGTTCGCGGCGCAGCAGGCGGCGCAGCACGACGGTGATCAGGGTGACCATGGCCAGGCTGACGATCGCGGCGGCGGTGGCCGTGCCCAGCCGGGGGACGGTGCCCTGCGGGAAGGCCTCGGCGTACACGTACACGGCGGTGTTCCAACTGCTCACCGGCGGATAGGCGTTGGTGCTGCCGCCGTAGAGCAGGATCAGCTCGAAGATCTTCACCGAGCTGACGGTCCACAGCACCGCGCAGACCGCGATGACGTCCCAGGCGCACGGCAGGGTGATGTGCCGGAAGCGCTGGAAGGGGCCGGCACCGTCGAGTTCGGCCGCCTCGTAGAGGTAGTCGGGGATCTGGTCGACCGCCGCCATGATGATGGAGGTGTAGTAGCCGGTCGCCGTCCAGACCAGGGTGCCCAGGACCATCGGGAGCAGGTTGTCCGTCGACAGCCACTTGGGCGGTGTGGTCACCCCGAAGACCTTCAGCGCCTGGTTGACCGGGCCGGTGGGCGAGAACAGGAACCCGGCGGCGATGCCGAAGACCATGCCGTTGACCAGCGAGGGGAAGAACAGCACCGACCGGGCGAAGAGCCTGGCCCGCATCTCGCGCAGCACCAGGGTCAGCGCGAAGCTGAGCACGAAGGTGATCGTGCCTCCGACGACCATCAGTTCGAGCGTGTTGAACAGCGAGGTGCGGAACCTCGGGTCCTGGAACAGCAGGAGGTAGTTCCGCGGGCCGCGCCACTCCATCTCGCCCATGCCGTCCCACGCGTACAGGCTGGTCCACAGGGCGTAGCCGACCGGGGCGACGAACAGCACCGCGTACACGATCAGCGCGGGGGCGGTGAAGGGCCAGAACACCCGGCGGCGCTGGCGCTCCAGCGGGCCGACGCCGGAGCGGGCGGCGCGCTCGGACCGGCCCGGGGCGGCGTCCGTCCGGGGCGGCTCCTCGATCGTCGTCGCCACCGTCAGCCCTGGGTCTGCCAGTAGGTGACCTGGTCGGCCTTGCACTTGGCGACGAACCGGTCGGCCGTGGTCCTGCCGTGCCAGAAGTCCAGGTAGTTCTCGTTCAGGACCTTGGACAGCCAGCTGCCGGCCACCCCGTCGAAGCCGAGGCGCACGGTCGGGGCCTCCAGGGCCTTCTGGACGTCGGCCAGTTCGGCGGGGGCCGGGATGTCGCCGCGCGGGGTGAGGTTGCCCGCGGTGGTGGAGATCCCGGACAGGTGCTTCTTCTGCAGGAAGAAGGCGATGAACTTCTGCGCGGCGGCGGCGTTCCTGGCCCGCTTGGGGATCGCGAAGCCGAACAGGGCGGCGTCCGGGGTCTTCGCGCCGGGCGGCAGCATCGACGCCGTCCTCCAGCCGGCCGGGACCTGCTTGGCCACCTCGGCGGTGACGTAGTTGCCGTCCATGTAGAAGGCGGCCTTGCCGCCCGCCCAGTTGGTCTCCTGCGCGGGGTACTTGGTGGCGTCGTAGCCCTCGATCAGGTGGCCGCCCCTCACCAGCTGCTCCACCTGCCGCGCCGCGCCGAGGACCGCCGGGTCGTCCCAGGTCGCGCCGGACCGGTCGGCGGCGAGCCGGGCGACGTTCACCCCCGCTCCGTCGAGCAGGTAGTCGAAGTACAGCGCGTTGCTCCAGGGATCCTCCCCCTCGGAGGCGACGCACGCCTTCCCGGCCGCCTTCAGCGCGTCACAGACCTTGAGCAGTCCGGCCCAGTCGGTGGGCGGACTCGGCATGGCGGCGGTGATCGCCGGGTCGGCCGCGTTGTAGAACATGGCGTTGGTGACGACCTCGTACGGGATCACGTAGTGGTTGGAGCCGGACGGGTCCTTCGGCAGCATGTCGAAGTACTTGGCCGGGACGACCTGGGAGACCGGAACGTCCTCCTCGGGCACCCGCAGCTGCAGCACCGGCGAGAGGTCCAGTGCCTGGCCGGCCGCGGCGGTGGTGCCGTAGACCTTGTCGTCGGACTCGTCCCACAGGTCCGGGGCCCGGTTGGCGGCGATCGCCGGGCCGATCTTCTTGGCGATGTCCCGGCCCGCCCAGGTGACGTCCACCTTGGCGCCGGTGGTGGCGGTGAAGTCGTCGATCGCGGCTTTCAGCACCTTGGCCTGCGGCTCGTCGGCGCGCCACATCGACCAGTAGGTGAAGCTGCCGGCGGCCTTCGCGCCGCCCTCCGAGCCGCTGCCGCAGGCGCCCGCTCCGAGCGCGAGGGCGACGGCGGTGGCCGCCCCGACGACGCGGGCGGCGGGCATGGTCGTTCTCCCCATGGGTGGTTCCTCTCGGAGGCGCGAGATGCCGCGCGGACGTGTCGTCAGCCGGGGCCCGAGGACGGGGAGCGGCTGGATGGCTGGGACGATACGGTCGGGTTGACCGGTAAATCAAGAGTCCTTGCAAAAACCTGCTCAGGACTACGGGACCTCGACACCGTTCACGCAAGGAACTCTCAAGTGACGAGCCAGAGCAGTGGTTTGATCAATCTTGACGCCCCCTCACCGGTGCCCTACCTTTCACCGAAGGCAAGTTGACCGGTAAAGTCGAAGGATCCAGTCATGGTGACGATGCAGGACGTGGCCGAGCGCGCCGGGGTCACGAAGCAGACCGTCTCCAACGTCATCCGGGGGCGGGGCGCCGTGAGCCCGGCGACCGCGGCCCGGGTGCGCGCCGCGATCGGGGAACTGGGGTACACCCCCAACCTGGTCGCACGCTCCCTGGCCACCGGCGCCACCAGGACGGTGGGACTGTTCGTCCCCACCGTGACGGGCTCCTTCTACCCCGACATCGTCGAGGAGGTCGAGGACGTCCTCGACGCGAACGGCTACCACCTGCTGCTCTGCACCACCCGGCTCGACGGCGAGCGCGCCAAACGGCACCTGGCGGGCCTGACCAGCCGCTCGGTGGACGCCCTGCTGATCGCCGGCGACCGGGACCTGATCGACCACCTGCCGCTGCTGGCCGAGGCCTCCTTCCCGGTCGCCCTGTGCGCCTGGGAGACCGACGCCCCCGACCGCTTCCCGGTGGTCACCATCGACTACGAACGGGCCGGCTACCTGGCCGGGCGCCACCTGCGCGAACTCGGGCACGAACGCGTCGCGGTGCTCGCCAGCCCCGACCACGGCCCGCGGGTCGCGGGCTTCCGGCGCGCCTTCGCCGCCGACGGACTGACCGTCCCCGACGCCGCCGTCCACACGGCCTCCGAACCCACCCCCGCGGGCGGCTTCGCCGCGGCGACGGCGGCACTCACCGCCGACCCGACGATCACCGCGCTCTTCGCCACCCACGACGTCCTCGCCCTGGGGGCACTGGAGGCCGCCCGGGCCGAGGGCCGCTCCGTGCCCCGCGACCTGTCGATCGTCGGGCACGACGACAACCCGGAGGTCGGCGTGGCCCGACCGGCGCTCACCAGCGTGGCCATCCCCAAACGGGAGATGGCCCGGGAGGCGGTCGAGCTGCTGCTGCGCGCCCTCACCCGGTCCGGCAGCCCGGCCAACTCGATCCAGCTGCTGCGGCCCGAACTCGTCGTCCGGGACAGCACCGGCCCGGCCGACGGCCGCTGAACGGACCCGGCCCGGCTCCCCGGCGCCGCCCCGGCCACCGCATCGCGCCCGCGCCCGACGGGTCCGCGCGGTTCCGCGCAGTTCCACGCAAAGATCGTCCCTCGCGCGCGCGGCACTAGACTTCCGCCATGCTCAAAGCCGACCGCACCTCCCGGATCCTCACGCACCTCACCGAGACGGGCAGCGCCGATGTGCACGAGCTGGCCGGGCTCCTGCGGGTGTCGGCGGCCACCGTCCGACGGGACCTCCAGGAGCTCCACGACCAGGGCCTGCTGCACCGCACCCGCGGCGGGGCGGTCACCGGCGCCGTCAACCTCGAACTGCCGCTGCGCCACAAGCACGGCACCCGGCAGGCGGAGAAGCGCCGCATCGCCCTGGCGGCCGAGCAGCTGGTGCCCGACGGCGCGGTGGTCGGCCTGACCGGCGGCACGACGACCAGCGAGCTGGCCCGCGTCCTGGCCGAACGCGGCGGGATCACCATCGTGACCAATGCCGTCAACATCGCGGCCGACCTGATCGTCCGGCCGGACATCCGCCTGGTGGTGGTCGGCGGCATCGCCCGGACCACCAGCTACGAACTGGTGGGGCCGGCCGCCGACCGGATGCTCGCGCAGTACCACCTCGACATCGCGTTCATCGGCGTGGACGGCCTGACCCCCCAGGAGGGCTGCACCACGCACGACGAGATGGAGGCCCAGACCGACCGGGCGTTCCTGCGCAGCAGCGCGCGGTCGGTCGTCCTGGCCGACAGCAGCAAGATCGGCCGGGTCACCTTCGCCCGGATCTGCCCGCTCTCCGACGTCCACGACCTGGTCACCGACGGCGAGGTCACGTCGGCACAGGAGGAGGCGATCGCCGCCGACGGCGTACGGATCCTGCGCGCCTGACGCCGAGGCGCCGTCCTCACGGGCCCGGATCCCGAAGACCCGGCTCCCACCCCCACGCTGACGCCCGGCCGGTCCCACCGGCCGGGCGTTTCTGTCACCGCAACGGTTGACATGAACTCACTAAACCAGGAAGCTCTTTCGCATCTGCGCGGAATCACCTCTAATCAAGCATTTCCAATCAGTCGATCAAGCGCATACGAAGGCGGCAACCGCGGTGGACGACCGTGTGCCGGCGCTCGCCGCGGTGTGCGCCACCGGCGCCTCCCCGCTCGCCCGGGCACGTCCGGCACGCCCTGACCACCGGCCCCCCGACCACCCGCCCCTCGAACGCCGAACGGAGACACCACCGTGCGTCCACTCCGGCCCCACCTCCGCAGGGCCGCCCTCACGGCGGCCCTGGCCGTCCTCCCCGCCCTCGCCGGGCCCGCCCTCCCCGCCCGCGCCGCGGCCCCCGCCTCCGCCGTCCTCGACCAGGGCCACCGGAGCGTCACCTGGCAGAGCCCGCAGTACGCCAAGGGCACCCTCGGCAACCCCGCCAGCTGTCCTCCGGCCACGCAGGACCCGGGCGGCACGGTCTGCGACCACTTCGACCTGACCGTGAACGTGCCGGCCGGGTACTGGGACGACAACCCGGAGGGCGGCGTCCCGGTGTCCGTCCGCTGGCAGAACCCCACCGACGACTTCGACCTCTACGTCTACGACGCCGGCGGCAAGCAGGTGGCCACCAGCGCCGGCACCGCCGACCCGGAGGCCACGGTGATCCCCAAGGCCTCGGGCACCTACCACGTCCTGGTAGTCCCCTACGACGTCCACGGCGGCTCCTACACCGGTACGGCCTACCTGCCACAGACCTCCGACGCCGGCGACCTGACCGGCTTCGGCGGCTCCCAGGGCAGCTACGACATCGCCGCGGGCACCCTGAAGGCCCGGGTCGACTTCCTCGCCGACGACCAGCTGCGCCTGCGCGCCGCCCCGGACGGCGTCCTCACCGATCCGGCGGGCAGCACGATCGTCCGCAAGCAGCCCGAGCCGCAGCGCGACACCAGCACCTTCGACGCCGGCGCGTACTACGGCATCCGCTCCAAGGGCCTGGTCCTGCGGGTCTACAAGCACCCGCTGCGGTTCGGCCTGTACAAGGCCGACGACCGCACCGCCCTCTGGCAGGAGAGCGCCCCGCTGCGCTGGAGCACCGGCGGACTGCGGCAGAGCCTGGAGCGCGGCGCGGACGAGCAGTTCTTCGGCGGCGGTGAGCAGAACGGCTCCTTCTCCCACCGCGACCGGACCGTCCACGTCGCCAACGGCACCGACTGGAACGAGGGCGGCTGGAACAACTCCCAGCCGTTCTACGTCTCCACCGCCGGCTACGGCGTCTTCCGCAACACCTTCACGCCCGGGATCTACGACTTCGGCTCGCCCGTCCGCACCGGGCAGCAGGAACGCCGCCTGGACGCCTACTACTTCACCGGTGACGTCAAGGCGGTGATCGGCCGGTACACCGACCTGGTCGGCAAGCCCTTCATGCCGCCGGTCTACGGGCTGGAGCCCGGCGACGCCGACTGCTACCTCCACAACGCCAACCGCGGCGAGCGCCACACCCCGGACGCGCTGAAGGTCGCCGACGGCTACGTGGACCACCAGATGCCGCTGGGCTGGATGCTGGTCAACGACGGCTACGGCTGCGGCTACGAGAACCTCGCGCAGACCGGCACGGGCCTGCGCAGGGACCACGCCCAGCTCGGTCTGTGGACCCAGAACGGCCTGCCCGACCAAGCCGAGGAGGTCAAGGCCGGCGTACGGGTGCGCAAGCTCGACGTGGCCTGGGTCGGCAACGGCTACGACTTCGCGCTGAACGCCTGCGACCAGGCCAAGGCCGGCATCGAGGACGGCAGCGACGCCCGCGGCTTCGTCTGGCTGCCGGTCTCCTGGGCCGGCGCGCAGCGCTGCGGCGTGCTGTGGAGCGGTGACCAGAGCCTGTCCTGGGACTACATCCGCTGGCAGATCCCGACCTACGCCGGCGCCACCATGTCCGGCATCGCCTACAACACCGGCGACGTCGGCTCGATCTACCGCCGGGACCCCGCGATGTACACCCGCGACCTGCAGTGGAAGGCCTTCCTCCCGGCGATCATGACCATGGACGGCTGGGCCCGGGACATGACGGGCACGCAGCAGCGGGACCAGCAGCCCTGGCTGGACGGCGAGCCGTACACCTCGATCAACCGCAAGTACCTGCAACTCAAGGAACGGCTGCTGCCGTACATGTACACCCTCTCCGCGGAGGCCGCCCGCACCGGCGTCGGCGCGGTCCGCCCGCTCGCCCTGGAGTACCCGCACGACCCGAACGCCCTCGGCCCGAACGCGACGTACGAGTTCCTGGCCGGGCCCGACTTCCTGGTCGCGCCGGTCTACTCGGACACCGCCGTACGCGACGGCATCTACCTGCCCGAGGGCACCTGGACCGACTACTGGACCGGCCGCACCTACCAGGGCCCGACCACGGTCAACGGCTACTCCGCCCCGCTCGACACCCTGCCGCTGTTCGTCCGCGGCGGCGCGATCGTCCCGATGTGGCCCAAGGGCACGCTGTCCTGGGAGAACCGCGACCGCTCCGAACTCGACTACGACCTCTACCCGAAGGCCGCGGGCGACTCCTCCTACACCCTGTACGAGGACGACGGCGTCACCCGGCAGTACACCGCCGGCTCCTCGGCCACCCAGCAGGTCGACGTGCACACCGGTCGCGCCGTCACCAACATCCGCATCGGCGCCAGTGACGGCGACTACGCCGGCAAGCCGGCCGAGCGCTCGTACCGCCTCACCGTGCACGGCCGCCCCGCACCGCGCCTGGTGGCCACCGACGCGGGCCCGCTGCCCCGGCGGGACTCGGCCGCCGCGCTCGACGCGGCCGGCTCGGGCTGGTACCACGACGCCGCCACCGGGGTGACGACGGTCCGGACGCCGTCCGTCCCCACCGGCGACGGCTTCTCCCTCAACCTCGTCCACGGCGGCAACTGACCGCACCACCGCGAGGGGCTTCCGCCCCGGTACGGCGAGGGCCCCGCCTGCTCGGCGGGGCCCTCGCCGGGTTCTCCCACCTCCGCGCGGCGGGAAGCTCCGGGCCGGCCTCCGCGCACACCGGGCCCGCAAGGGGGCAGCAGCCCGTACGGTCCCAAGATCCGCTCCTTGATGGAAACTTGACGAACCGCAGCCCTTCCCGGGTCTTCTCAGTCTCCGCGAAATCCGTCTAACTGTTAGCACCCGGCGGGGCAGGGCCAGCAGCACGCGGCCGAAGCCCACGGACGCCGGTGCCTTCCCGGCGTCGGGAAAGCCGCTCACGCTTGCCCGGTCCCGGCACCGCCATGCCCGCGTCGGCGAACCGTCGGATCGCGCAAGGAAAGCACTCGCTGGTGTTCACGTGGGGTGAGAGGGGCATGCCCAGGATGACGAAGTCCACAGGAGCGCGCAGACTCGCACAAGTGGTGGCGCTGGTCACGGTCGTGGCGACCGCCGCGGCCTGCACCAGCGGCAGCGGCGGCGGGGGCGGCAGCGGCAGCAGCCCGGGGCCGGTCGGGGCCCCGGTCCAGGGCGGCGTGGTGCGGGTCGCCGAGGCGCCCTCCACCTTCCCGGACGCCATCTGGCCGTTCGACTCCGCGGCCCAGGTCAGCACGGTGAACACCAGCCAGTTCCAGGAGCTGTTCTACCGCCCCCTGTACTACTGGGGGCTGAACGACAAGGTCGCCCTGGACCCGGAGGTGTCCCTCGGCGAGGCGCCCGCCTGGAGCCCGGACGGGAAGACCGTCACCATCCAGGTCAAACCGTGGAAGTGGTCGAACGGCGAGGACGTCACCGCCCAGGACGTGCTGTTCTGGATCAACATGGCCAAGGCCGAGACGTCCAACAGCGGCTACTACACCCCGCCGAACCCGGCGATCGGCGCCAAGTACTTCCCGGACAACGTGGCCTCGGCGACCGCCTCCGGCCAGACGCTGACGCTGACCCTCGACACCCCGGTCAGCCAGACCTGGTTCACCGACGACGAGCTCAGCCAGATCACCCCGATGCCGCTCGCCTGGGACCTCACCGGCCCCGGCCAGAAGGGCGGTTGCGCGAACGACGCGTTCGGCTCGGACGCCGCCATGACCGACTGCGCCGCCGACTACGCCTACCTCAGCGCGCAGTCGACCAAGGGCGGCGACTTCGCGGGCAGCCCGCTGTGGTCGGTGGTCGACGGCCCGTGGAAGCTCAAGACCTACAACGGCACCTCCGGCGCGTACGCGATCGTGCCGAACACCGCCTACTCGGGACCGCAGAAGCCCTACCTCGACGAGGTGGACTTCGTCCCCTACACCTCGGACACCACCGAGTACGCGGACCTCAAGGCCGGCAGCGGCGGCGCCAACGCCATCGACGTCGGCTACCTGCCGGCCGAGGACTCCCCGACCTTCAACGCCAAGAACCCGGACGCCGGCAACCCGCTGAGCGGCGCGGGCTACTACATCCCGGCCCCGACCTACCTGGACGAGATCTCGTACTACCAGATCAACTTCGCCAACCCGGACGTGGGGCCGCTGTTCAGGCAGCCCTACTTCACCAAGGCGGTCCAGGACACCGTGGACCAGCAGGGCATCATCAACGGCATCTGGAAGGGCTGGGGCTACCCGAGCACCGGCGCCGTGCCCAGCCTCCCGGCCGGCAACCCGCTCTCCCCCAAGAGCCAGTCCGAGAAGGCCACCTACGACCCGGCGGCCGCCAAGCAGCTGCTGCGCGGCCACGGCTGGAACACCGACAGCACCCCGGCCACCTGCACGAACCCGGGCACCGGCCCCGACCAGTGCGGGGCCGGCATCGCGGCGGGCACCAAGGCCGCGTTCACCATGAACTACCCCTCCGGCCAGGCCGCCCTGGACACCATGGCGGCGGACATGCGCTCGGACGCGGCCAAGGCGGGCATCGGCATCACCGTCGTCAGCCAGACCCAGAACACCATCGGCAACGAGGGCGTGGCCTGCACCGCCGCCCAGCCGGCCGGATGCCAGTGGCAGGCCCTGCTCTACGGCGGCTGGGTCTTCGCCCCCGACTACTACCCGACCGGCGACGCGCTGTTCGCCACCGGCGCCGGGCCGAACGTCTGGAGCTTCTCCGACCCGAAGCTGGACCAGCTGATCGTCAAGACCACCACCGGCAGCGACGTCAACGACCTGTACGCCTACGAGGACTACATCGCGGGCGACCAGCCGGTGATCTACACCCCCAACACGCTCACGGTCAGCGAGGTCACGAAGAAGCTGCACGTCGACGCCGGCGACCCCTTCCAGGGCTACGAGCCGGAGTACTGGTACTACACGAAATGACGGCCACCCGTGAGCGCGCCGCGGCCCCCCTCGGGGGGCGGCGGTGACGGCCTACCTGATCCGTCGGCTGTTCCAGGCCCTCGTGACGGTGCTGATGGTCACGGTCATCTCCTTCGGCCTGATGCAGCTCATGCCGGGCGGCCCGGTCCGGGCGATCCTCGGCTCCCACGCCACCCCGGCCACCATCGCCCACCTGACCCACCAGATGGGCCTGGACCGCCCGGTCTACGTGCAGTACTGGACCTGGCTGGACGGCCTGCTCCACGGCGACCTCGGCTTCGACTACATCCAGCAGCGCCCCATCTCCGACCTGCTGTTCAACGCCCTCGGCGCCTCCGCCTACATCGTCGGCGCCTCGCTGCTGCTCGCCCTGCTGATCGCGGTACCGGCGGGCCTGCTCCAGGCCACCCGCCGCAACAGCGCGCTGGACCACGCCTTCACGGTGTTCTCCTTCATCGCCTACGGGGTGCCGACCTTCTTCATCGGCTTCCTGATCCAGCAGTGGTTCGAGGACGACCTGAAGTGGGTCTCGGTGCACGACCAGGTGGCCACCTTCGGTGAGGCGCTGACCCACCCCGGGGCCGTCTGCCTGCCCGTCCTGACCCTGACCCTCACCACCGTGGCCGGCTACAGCCGCTACATGCGCTCCGGGGTGCTGGACCAGATCACCCAGGACTACGTCCGGTCCGCCCAGGCCAAGGGCGCCTCCCGGCGCCGCACCCTGTACGGCCACGTCCTGCGCAACGCCCTGATCCCGATGGTCACCCTGGTCGGCCTCTCGATGCCCGCGCTGGTCGGCGGCGCGCTGATCGTCGAGTACGTCTTCAACATCCAGGGCATCGGTCTGCTGACCACCCGCGCCGCGCTGCAGAGCGACTACGGCATCACCCTGGCCGCCACCCTGCTCACCGCGGTGGCCACCGTGGTCGGTTCGCTGCTGGCCGACCTCGGCTACGCCGTGCTGGACCCCCGAGTGAGGCTCACCTGATGGCCCCGACACCCGGCACGACGCCCAACCCCCGGCCCGGGCCCCGACCCGGCACGACGCCCGGCCCGCTCGACGCCCCCGGCGGGGAGCCCGCCGGGCGGCCCCGCTCGATGCTCCGGCGCGGCGCGGAGGTCTTCGCCGAGAACCGGCTCGCCCTGGTCGCCGTCGCCGTCCTGGTCGCGATCACCGCGTTCTGCTTCCTCGGCCCGCTGTTCTACCGCGCCGACACCTCGGTGGTGAACCTCTCCGCCGTCACCCTGCCGCCGGGCGCCGGGCACCCGCTCGGCACCGACAACGACGGCATCGACGAGCTCGGCAAGGTGATGGCCGGCGGGCAGACCAGCCTGGAGATCGGCCTCGCCGCCGGCCTGATCGCCGCCGTCATCGGCGCGCTGTACGGCGCCGTCGCGGGCTACCTGGGCGGCTGGGTCGACGCGCTGATGATGCGGGTGATCGACTCCTTCATGTCCTTCCCGCTGATCTTCCTGCTGATCTACCTCAGCAGCGTCTACGGGAAGAGCAAGACCATGCTGATCCTGGAGGTCGGCCTGACCTCCTGGTTCGGCATCACCCGCCTGGTCCGCGGCGAGGCCCTGGCGATCAAGGTCCGGGACTACGTCTCCGCGTCCCGGATGATGGGCGCGGGCGGCGGGCGGATCGTGCTGAAGCACATCCTGCCCAACACCATCGGGACCACGATCGTCAACACCACGTTCTCGATCGCCGACGCGGTCTTCGCCCTCTCCACCCTCAGCTACATCGGCCTGGGCCTCCAGGCCCCCGACAACGACCTGGGCGGCATGCTCGACGTCGGCACCAACTACGCCGGCCAGGGCTACTGGTGGATGATCTACCCGCCCGCCGCCGTGATCATCCTGCTCATCCTCTGCTTCAACGTGATCGGCGACGCCCTGCGCGACGCCTTCGAAACCCGCCTGCGGAAACGGTGAACCGACGGAGGTTCCGGCAGTGGCGCTCCTCGAAGTGACCGGCCTGCGCACCGAGATCCGACTGAAGCACTCGGTGGTGCGGGCCCTGGACGGCGTCGACCTCGCGGTGGACGCGGGCGAGACCCTCGGCATCGTCGGCGAGTCGGGCTGCGGCAAGACCATGACCGCCATGTCGATCATGCAGCTGCTGCCGAACGGCGGCAGCGTCGTCGGCGGCAGCGTCCTGCTCGACGGCCGTGACCTGCTCGCGCTCGGCCCCACGACGATGGACCGGGTGCGCGGCAACGACATCGGGATGATCTTCCAAGACCCGACCACCTCGCTCAACCCCACCATGACCATCGGCCGGCAGATCTCCGAGTCCGTCCGCATCCACCGCCGGGCCTCCCGCAAGGAGGCGCACGAACGCGCCGTCGAGATGCTGTCCCTGGTCGGCATGCCCAGCCCCGCCCGGCGGGCCCTGGTCTACCCGCACGAACTGTCCGGCGGCATGCGCCAACGGGCCATGATCGCCATGGCCCTGGCCAACGAGCCCAAACTGCTCATCGCCGACGAGCCGACCACCGCCCTCGACGTCACCGTCCAGAAGCAGATCCTCGAACTCATCGACCACCTCAAGCAGCAGCTCGGCATGGCCGTCATCCTGGTCACCCACGACCTCGGCGTCATCGCCGGACGGGCCGACCGGATCGCCGTCATGTACGCCGGGAAGGTCGTCGAGACCACCGGCACCGAGGCGCTCTACGGCAACCCCCGCCACCCGTACACCGAGGCGCTGTTCGCCTCGCTGCCGGAACGCTCCGCCCGCTCCGGCGGCCGGCTCTACTCGATCCCCGGCCTGCCGCCGGACCTGACCACTCCCCCGCCCGGCTGCCGCTTCGCCGCGCGCTGCCGCTACGCCACCGAGCAGTGCCACGCGCAGGAGCCGCCGCTGTCCGGGGAGGTCCCGGACCACCGCTACGCGTGCTACTTCCCGGTCGGCGAGGCCGGATCGGGCGTCCGGTCCGCAGCACGGACGGCGGCTGTACAGGCTCCGGCGGTGACCGACGAGGTGACGGCAGCGGCTGACGGCCCGGCGACCGAACCGCTGCTGCGCGTCGAGCACCTGGTCAAGCAGTACCCGGTCACCAACGGCCTCGTCCTGCGCCGGACCGTCGGCGCCGTCAGCGCCGTCGCCGACCTCTCCCTGACCGTCCGCCGGGGAGAGACGCTCGGCCTGGTCGGCGAGTCCGGCTGCGGCAAGACCACCGTCGGCAAACTCATCGTCGGCCTGGAACGGCCCACCAGCGGCAGCCTGGTGTTCCAGGGCCGCGACCTCGCCCTGGCGCCACGGGCCGAGCGGCGCCGGCTGCGCCGCGACGTCCAGCTGATGTTCCAGGACTCCTACGCGGCCATGAACCCGCGGATGCCGGTCCACTCGATCATGCGCGAACCGCTCGACATCCACCGGGTCGACGGCCCGGCCGAGCGCGACCGGCGGATCCGGCAGATCTTCGACCTGGTCGGCCTGCCGCTCACCGCCCTCGACCGCTACCCACACGAGTTCTCCGGCGGCCAGCGCCAACGCATCGGATTGGCCCGCGCCTTGGCCCTCAGCCCCCGGCTCATCGTCGCCGACGAGCCCGTCTCGGCCCTCGACGTGTCGATCCAGTCCCAGGTGCTCAACCTGATGCGCGACCTCCAGGGCGAACTCGGCCTGTCGTACCTGTTCATCTCGCACGACCTGTCCGTGGTCCGCTACCTGTCCGACCGGATCGGCGTGATGTACCTCGGCAAGCTGGTGGAGATCGGCCCCGCGCCGTCGGTGTACGCCCGGCCGGTGCACCACTACACCCGCGGCCTGCTCGACACCGTCCCCGTCGCCGACCCGGCGGTGGAACGGGCCAGGAGCAACCGAGGCGTCGCCGGGGAACTCCCCTCCGCGATCGACCCGCCGTCCGGCTGCCGCTTCCGCACCCGCTGCGCGGCGGCGCAGCAGATCTGCGCCGAGGTCGAGCCACCGCTGACCGCCTACGGCCCCGACGACCACCTGGCCGCCTGCCACTTCCCCCTGCGGCCCTCACCTCCCGGGTGAAGCCGCACCCCGGACCGGCTTCGTCCCGTAGCGTTTTCCTTCCACCGCGGGGACCCGCGGTGTACGAAGGGGAGGGTTACCCATGAACTCGCTTGTCTCGACGGCCCGCTGGTTAGGCTCCCTGGCGGTGGCGGGAGCGCTGCTGCTCACCGGGTCCGGCTCCGCCGGCGCTTCCATCGGCACGTCCAGCGGGCCGGTCCCGGGCGTCCCGCAGACCGTCGAACTGGACTCGTCCCCCGCCTCGGTGGCCGTCAGCCCGGACGGGCACAAGGCCTACGTCGCGGTGAAGGACACCACCAAGGGCGCCAAGGTGAAGGTGGTCGACACCCAGAGCGGCGCGATCACCGCGGTGGTGACACTGTCCACCGGTCTCGGCGCCGGCCCGGGACCGCTGGCCGTCAGCCCTGACGGCTCACGCGTCTACGTGCTCTTCTCCACCGCCCGCAAGGCACCGCTGTCCAGCCTGGGCGCCATCGACACGGCCACCGACACCGTCGTCTCCAGCACCGAGGCACCCGACCAGCCGCGACCCGACGGCACCTTCCCCGGCGCCCTCACCTCCCTGGCCGTCAGCCCCGACGGCGCCACCGTCTACGTCGGCCAGGACGGACCGGCCCGCTACCACCGCCCGGCCGAGCCGGGCGCCCGGGTCCTGTCCTTCTCCCCGCAGCAGCAGGCCTACACCACCGCCGTCCCGGTCCCCGGCCACTACCTCGGCTCGATCGTCACGCCCCCGGACGGCGACACCGCGTACACCGCCACCGACGAGAACCTGGTCCGCCTGGACACCAGCACCGCGACCCCGACCATCACCGGAACCACCGCCGCCACCATCGGCTCCCGCCCGATCCTGGCCCTCTCCCCGGACGCCACCCGCCTCTACGGCGTGGGCAACAACGGCACCGGCTACGCCGTAGACCTCGCCACCGACACCCTCACCACCCTCGACCTCGCCCCCGGCCAGTGGCTGCAGAACCCCTCGGTGTCCGCCGACGGCACCCGGCTCTATCTGGTCCTGCAGGACCTCACCAGCGGCGACAGCAAGGCCTCGGTCCTCGCCCTGGACACCGCGACCAACACCCTCGTCCCCGCCGAGGAGATCACCGGCCTCAACTGGGTCACCGCCCTGGCCCTCGGCCCCGACGCCCACACCTTCTACCTCACCGTCAACTCCACCCTGCGTATCCTCGCCCACTGACCGCACCCGCCGCACCCCGCCCCGCCTTCGGGGCGGGGTGCCCCCGTCGGGACCCCCAACCCCAAGGGGGTCCGCCGGGGGCTCCCTCCAGCGTTTCCGTCGCCCGCACCGTCCTCGTCCTCAACGGAATCCGGAAGTGACCACTGCCGGGAATGAGTCAGTGGAACACGATGGCGTGGCCGCCCTCGATGCTTGCCAGGCATGCCCGATAGAGCTGGTACCAGGTGAAGCGCTCCGTCGCGAACGGTCCGTCCACCGCGAGATCCCGAGCCTCCCAGGCCTCCCCCGAACCGGAGGGAACGCTCTCGTCGTCGACGTTGATGCCGATCGACGGCGCCAGGTCCGACAGTTCAGCCAGCAGACGCTGACTGGAGCCGACGATTCCGGCGCCCTCGACTGCCGCCTCATCAGGGAGGAAGAGCGGATCCTCGAACTCGACCGGCACGTAGTAGCCGGAGCTGTCGGAGTGACAGAGCAGATGGGAGGCCAGCCTCGACGTCTCATCCTGGATCTTCTCGCAATCGCGGTCGAACTGGCGCCCGCTGACCTCCAGAGCCGACGTGACAGGTTCGCCGAGGTTCACGAGCACCAGGATGCGGCGCAGCTGGGTCAGGTACCCGTAGGGAAAGCCACCGGAGAAGGTACGGGCACGAGGCGGATCGGTGATCTCCGGCTCGTGCCAGCCGATCCCCTCCTCCACGAGCGCCCGGCCGAGGCGGGCGAAGGCCGCCCGGTGATGGTCGAGACCCTCCGCATCGTTGCGAGCCTGGTCGTAGAGGAGTCCCACTGATATCGAAAGTCCCATGGGCCGGAGTCTAGGAACGACCCCTGACGACGACGGTTCCGCCGCCGCGCCGACAGCCTTGGAGCCCGTGCGAACCGAGTCCGTTGCTCGCCTCCTGGCAACCCGCCCCTCCCTTCGTGAAAGGCTTTCCGGCATGCACGACGTACCGGAGGACCACGCCGTACGGAGCCTTCTGTCAACGATCCGCGCCGGCGACCTGTGTGGTGGGGTCGCATCAGAGGTCACCCGCTCCGGGGTGGCGGTGGCGTTGGACGGGTTCCCGACGAGACCGCTGGGGTTCGTCGGCTCCTTGGACCTGCCCTGGGGGCGGCGTACTTGCGGGCTACGCGGCCGGACCCCTTCCAGGACTTCTCGGAAGAGCACGTCCTCGCCGCCGGGCTCGGGTGTCCCGATCACACAGGTGGGACCGGGGTCGTCGGGCACGGAGCGAGGGCGCGTCGGGGGTGGACAGGAAAATCGGGCGCTCGTTCGTACCGCCTCGGGTACCGTGGCGCACTGCCCTGTCGGGAAAGGCCGCAGCGAGGCGGGGAGGAACCGGTGGAGATGGACGAGGCGGCGCGGGCCGCATGGTGGGAGAACCTGCCCGCGGGGATCCGCGACGAGATCGACGGGTACGTCCTCCAGGACTCCCTCTTCCACGCGCTGCGGACCGTCGTCGATGTGGGCCGCGTCCCCTCCGGCATCGGCATCCGCATCGCACAGGACATCGTCAACGACCGCTACACCCACCACGGCGACCGGATCGCCCGGAGCCCCGACAGCCCCCTCGACCTGGAGTCCCTGGCGTTCCGTGCCGCCGGCTGCCCCGGCCGCGTCGTGGCGATCGAGGTGGTCTGGGACGGCGACACCGTCCACGACTGGTTCACGGTCCTGCTGGCGATCACCGAGGACCCGGTGCGGGAGCACCCGTTGGCCACCGTCTACTCCACCACGGCCAGGAGCTACCTGGACGGGGAAGGGGTCGGCAGCGGACAGCTCGTGTGCGCCGCGGCCGCCGAACACGCGGGCCGGGCCCTGGCCGAGCGCCTGTCGGTCCCCTTCCACTTCGCCAGCCCTGACACCCCGGACGACGAGGCTCCCCGCTGGCGGGAGTGAGAGGTGCGGCGCTGTCGGCCGGAGCTCGGCCGACAGCGCCGCTCAGCGTCGCCGCCCGCCGGGGCATAGACGCGACCGTCTCGAACCCGGCCGGACCGCCGAGCTCGCACACGCCCTCGCCGCCTGCGCACTCGGCTCCGCCACCCTCCCCGAGCCCCTCCGCGACCAGCTGGAGGCCGCCCTCGCCGACGCCCGGGCGGTGCTCGAAGCCTCCCCTCCGGACCCGGACCCGGCCCCGGCCCCGCCGGAAGGCGGCCCGTTCGAACCTCGCGCCCCAGCAGCAAGGAGCTGAACCGCGCGCACCCTGACCGGCGCGCGTCGTGCGGACGGGGGTACAACGGCTGCGGCCGGGGGCGCGGGAGGCCAGGATCGAGCCATGGCCATTCGCTTGGGACTCGGGCTGCCGCAGATGAAGTGGTACGACCTCGCACGTGCTCCGGCGGCGGTGGCACGGGCGGCGGAGCGGGTCGGCTACGACAGCCTGTGGGTCTTCGAGCGGGTGCTGGTCCCCGAGCGGCCGCGGCAGGGCCTGTACGACGTGCCGGGGCTGGCCTGGCCGGACTCCTACCGGTCGGTCGCCCATCCGCTGGTGGTGCTCTCGCTCGCCGCCGCGGCGACGGAGCGGGCCCGGCTCGGCAGCAGCGTCCTGGTCGCGCCCCTGCACGGGCCGTTCCAGCTGGCCCGCGCCCTCGCGACGCTGGACGCGGCGAGCGGCGGCCGGGTGGTCGCGGGGCTGGGGACGGGCTGGTCGCTGGACGAGCACGCGGCCGCCGGGCACGCTCCCTTCGAGGAGCGCGGAGCCGTCCTGGACGAACTGCTGGACGTCTGCGCGGCGGTGTGGGGCCCCGACCCCGTGTCGTACCGGGGCAGGCACGCCCTGATCGACGAGGCGGAGGTCGGGCCGAAGCCCGTACGCCCCGTGCCCGTCTACCTGGCGGCGTCCGGCGGCAATGCCCTGGACCGGGTCGCCCGCCGCGCCGACGGCTGGCTGCCGACAGGCATGACGCCCGGGCAACTGGCCGTCCTGCGGCGTGAGATCGGCGAGCGGGCCGCGTTGTACGGCCGCGATGCGGGCGCGATCCAGGTCTGCGCGAGGGCGAACGTCCGGATCACCGAGGCCCCGGTCCGCGATGCCGAGCGGAAGCCCTTCGTCGGCACGGTCGAGCAGATCGTCCAGGACACGGCCGGCTACGCGGCCGCGGGGGCTGACGAGGTGCTGCTCGACCTCCAGACGAACGCGCGGGACGCCGACGAACTCGCCGATCTGGCGGCCCGGGTGCACGCGGATATCCGCGGCGCGGGGATCTGAGACCCCTGGAAGCCGCCGTCGCCCCGCCGTCAGCGGCTCACCGGACTCCTTCCCAGAGCGACCGCTCCCGGCCGCCCGGGTCCTGCCTCAGCCGGAAGGCGTCACCGGTCAGGTGCAGCACCGAACGGTCCGGGCCGTAGGGCGGCCAGTCGGGCTCCGGCCGTCCCTCGCGGGCGAAGGCGAGCCAGGCGGCGCGCATCCGGTCGGACAGCTCCTTCGGAGGCTCCGCCCCGAGGAGCGGGTCGGTGGTTCCGAAGACCAGGCCGATCTCCGCCATGTGGCAGGCGCCCAGCCGGCCGTCCAAGGCGGGCGAGGGGTGGGCGAACTCGTAGACGAAGGTCCGTGCGCCCAGGGCGGCACGGGCCTCCGCCACGCGGACGGCCGGGATGCGGTAGGAGTGGTCGGTCATCACGGCCGAGAACAGGTCCCCGGGCGTGGCCTCCGGACGGCCGGCCCGGTAGGCGGCGGCCGCCTGCGCGGCGTCGAGCCCGAACGAGGCCAGGAATCCGTGCAGGACCTCGTCCGTGATGCGGTCGGCCATGCCCAACGCGACGAGGAAGAGCCGGAATTCGTCGGTGGTCGTACCGGTGAGCAGGTCGATGTCGCGGCCCGCCCCGGCCGCGACGGCGTCGACGGGCCGGGCGCGCAGGGTCGTCCCGTCGACCACCGGCAGCACCGTGGTGCCGCCGCCGGCGGACTCGCCCCACCGGCCCGGGGCCGTGTCCCGGGCCATCTCCTGGCCGAGGGCGGCGTTGGCGGCGATCAGCCGTTCCGGGGGCACGGCTGCCAGGGCCTCCGTGGTGTGCTCGACCCCGGCGATGGCGGCCAGCCGCTCGGTGATCCGGCGCCCGGTCTCCAGGAAGTGGCAGTGGTGCCCGGCGCCGCTCTGGGTGATCGCGCGGTGGAACAGCCCCTCGGCCCGCTCCATGGTCATCAGCGCCGTGATGCTGATGGCTCCGGCCGACTGGCCGAACACCGTGACGTTGTCCGGATCGCCGCCGAACGCCGCGATGTTGTCACGGACCCACTCCAGGGCGGCTATCTGGTCCAGCAGGCCGAGGTTGGCCGTTCCGTCGGGCAGCAGCAGGAAGCCCTCGGCGCCCAGCCGGTAGTTGAGTGTGACGCACACCGCGCCGTCCGCGGCGAGCCGGGTGCCGTCGTAGCCGGGCAGCGAACCGGATCCGTTGCGGAACGCCCCGCCGTGGATCCAGACCAGGACCGGAAAACGGCCGGCGGCACGCCCGGGTGCGGGGGACCACACATTGAGGTTGAGACAGTCCTCCCCCGTCTCCACGGGCTCCACCAGGAGTTCGGCCATGGCGGAGGAATAGCCGGGCTGCGGCGCGGCCTGCCCCGGGCGGCCGCAGTCGCGCTCCCCCGCCCAGGGCTCGGGCGGCCGCGCCGGACGGAACCGGCGCGGCCCGAAGGGCGGCGCCGCGTACGGGATGCCCAGGAAGGCCGCGACGCCTTCGCGCTCCTGGCCCCGCACCTTGCCGTACGCGGTGGAGACGGTCACGCTCGCCAAAGCAGCACCTCGCATGATGGTCGATCAGCCGACGCGTCACTCCACCACGGAACGCCCGGGAAGCGCCAAGGGATTTAGCCCCAGGTGAAGGCGCCGCAGGGAGCCGGCGGGTCCTCCGGGCCGAGGTGGGGCGGCGCGTACTGGCAGCCCCAGGGCCCGCAGTCCTGGACACGGACCGCGAACGTACCGGTGGCCCTGGTCGGCGCGGCCGCGGCCGGTCCGGCGGGTGCCCGGGGCGCGGGAGCTGCCTGGGCCGGGACGGGAGCGCCCAGGAGGGACAGCGCCAGCACCAGCGGGGCGGAGGAGACGAGGCAGGGGACGCTTCTGCGCATGGGAGCCTTCCTTCGGCCCGGCACCGGGGGACGCGCCGGGCGGCGAGCGGCCGTCCCTCGCCGGGCCTGTTGCCCGGGGACGCCCGCTCCGGTGACCTCCTTCCTCCCCAGGCCCGGGAGCCCCGCACGCCCGACGCAACTCGAACAGATGAACCCGCTGCGCCCGCGCCCCCTCGCGCGCCCCGGCGACGAGCCGGTCGCCCACTTCCCCGCCACCGAGTACGGCCCCGGGCCGCCGCGCGAGCAGTCCACCCGGCACGGACACCAGGACAGCAGCTCCAAGGAGACCCCGGTCGGGGCCAGGCGTGTGCCCGGACGGCGCCGAGCAGCAGCCCAAAACCTCGTGGCCATCCCGCCCACCCGCTGTGAAACTGGCCCGATGGAAGAAGCGCCCACCGCACCGACGCCCGTCGTCCTCGGCATCGACGACCTGCGACCGCTCCCCCGGGCCACACGGATCGCCCGCACCAGCCGCGAAGGCACCCGGCTCCTGGAGGAGCACCGCGACGGCTTCATCGACGAACTCTGGCTCGACCACGACCTCGGCGGCGACGACACCGTCATGCCCGTGGTGGCCCTCCTGGAAGAAGCGGCCTTCGAGGGACGGCCCTTCCGGATCGGAACGGTCTACGTCCACAGCGCCAACCCCGTCGGCTCCGCCTCCGTCGTCCGGTCACTCACGCGCTGGAACTACCGCGTCCGGCGGGCATCGGCCCAGGATCCGGCCGCGCCCACGACCCGTCGACCGAGACGCTAGTGTGTGCGGATGAGTGAGGAGCCGCAACCGCAGGTGTTCTCGAACCTTTGGGCTGACGCCGGCGGTCCCGGCGGCCACGGTTCGCCTCGCGATCGCTGCACGTGCATCGAGCACGTCCGTACCAGGCCGCAGGGGCCGACCCGCTTCCACCGGGAACGCCAGGACACCACCGCACCGGGATGGATCCGCCTTCTCGAACTGGTCGAAGAGGCGGCGGCCGACGGACGTGAGGTCTTCAAGCCGCTCGTGGACCTCACGGCGGAACAGCGGCGCCAGGTCGTCACGCTCCCGCCGACCATCGCCAAGCTCACCTCGGTCAAGCACCTCGTGCTGTACGGCAGCAACCTGGTGCGCGTCCCGCCCGAGATCGGCGCGATGCGCGGCCTTGAGGAGTTCACCCCGTACACCTCCTACCGCCTGCACTGGTTCCCGTACGAGATCACCCGGTGTGCCGGCCTGCGTCGCAGTACGGTGAGCACCCGGGCCGTGTACGGGAACTACAAGCGGCGGCCGCCCTTCCCGCAGCTGCCGACGGCGGCCTCCGCCCGGGGCGTCGACGTCGAGGACCTCGACCCCGGTGTGTGGGGTGCCTCGGCGATCCGTACGTGCAGCGTCTGCGACCGGCGCGTCGAGGGCGTGAACCTTCGTCAGGCCTGGATCTCCCTGTGGACGTCGGGCGCCGACGTCCTGCCGCTGCTGGTCAACGCCTGTTCGACGGCGTGCATCGACGCGCTGCCGGTGCCAGCCGAGGGCTACGTCCAGGTGCCGCACGCCGGCGGGCCGGGTGTCGAGCAGCCGACGGCCGGCCGTCGGCCTCGCTGACGCGGTGCGGCCACGACCGCCGGGGGCGGGGCCCACGACGCAAGGTACGGTCCGTCACATGTCGAAACACGGACGACGGATCCGCCTGACCGCCGGGGCTGCCATAGCCTTGCTCGGCGGCGGCTTCGCGATCAACGCCTGGATGAACCGGGTTCCGGAGACCAGGGTCTACGAGGGCACCGAGGCCGGCCGGTTGCTGCTGGTCGGCTCGGACGGCCGGACCCTGACACTGAGCATCGGGTGGGGTTGTGAGAAGCAGCCCGAACTCGTGGCCCGCGAGTCCGCCGACGCGGTGAAGGTCTCCCTGCGGCACACAGTCCCCCCGGGGTTCTGCGACCCGGGTGGCATCGGACAGATCACGACCCACCTGAACAAACCGCTCGGGGCCAGGGCGCTGAACGACGCCTCCGGCAAGCCCGCCGTCCACTTCGACGAGCGCGACCTCCTGCGGCCCGTGTTCCTGCCGGAGAACTACTCCCCCTATCCCGCGGGCAGGATGGTCCACCTGCCCGGTCTGGCCCCGCTCCCGACCGACACTCCGGCCTGGGCCAGCGGGTACCGACTGGGGACGGGCCCTGAACAAGGCAATCTGATCATCAGCCAGACCCTCCGGAACAGCGCACCACCGGAGGGCCGGGCCGCCCTGGTCAAGGGCCACCCCGCGGCCATCACGCAATCCGATCCGAACGGCGGGCCCCGTTCGCTGACATGGTCGGACGGGACCTACACCTTCGTCGTCACGACCGGTGCTCCCCCGCGGCTCTCGGACGAGGAACTCGTCCGCGTCGCCGAGAATCTGCGGTGACCGACACCACGACGACGTCCGGCGGCCGTCCGTCAGGCCGACCCGGCGGAGTCGCGGCCGCTCCTTCGCCGGTCAGGGCGGAGAGGCTTCATCGAGTCGGACGCCCCCGCCTCCGGGACGTGCCGGGGGCGGGGGCGTCGGGTGCGGGGTGGGCCCGGGGTCAGCTCCGGGTGGCCACGAGCTGGCTGGAGCCGTCCGGCAGGCCCGCGATGGCGGCGCGCAGGGCCGGGAAGGTGCTCGCGCCGTACGGGCCCTGGACGGCGGCGAAGCCGGACCAGGAGCCGTTGCCGAAGCGGGTCTCGTGGTAGACGTTGCCGTCGTTGCCGACCACCGCCACCTGGGACGAGCCGTCCGGCAGGCCGGCGATGCCGACCGTCCGCGCGCCCATGGTGGGCGCACCGACGCCGGAGAGCGGGGCGAAGCCGCTCCAAGTACCGTTGGGGAAACGGGACTCGTGGTAGACGTTGCCGTCGCTGCCGATCGCCAGGACCTGCGAGGAGCCGTCCGACAGGCCCGTGATGGCCACCCGGCCGGCCGCCATCCGCGAGCTGTTCACCCCGGGGAGCGGGGCGAAGCCGCTCCAAGTGCCGTTGGAGAAGCGGGTCTGGTGGTAGACGTTGCCGTCGTTGCCGATCGCCAGGACCTGGGCGGAGCCGTCGGGCAGGCCGGCGATGGCGACGTCCCCGGCCGCCATGGTCGGGGTGCCGACGCCGGGGAGCGGGGCGAAGCCGGACCAGTTGCCGTCGGAGAGGCGGATCCGGTGGTAGACGTTGCCGTCGCTGCCGACGGTCAGCACCTGCGAGGAGCCGTCCGGCAGGCCCGCGATGGCGGCCCGGCGGGCCTGGGTGGCGGGCGTGCCGTCGTCGGGGAGCGCGGCGAAGCCGCTCCAGCTGCCGTTCGCGGCGCGGACCCCGTGGTAGAGCCGGCCGTCCAGGCCGATGCCCAGCTCCTGCGAGGAGCCTCCCGGCAGCCCGGCGATCGCGGCCTCCGAGCCGCGGAAGACGCCCGCCCCGCCCGTCAGCGGGCTGAAGCCGGGCCAGGCGCCCGAGCTCTGGCGCACGCCGAGGAAGAGCGCGGAGGACAGGGAGGGCGGGGCGCTGGTGAGCTGGATGTCGACGTAGTCCTGGTCGATCGCTATGGAGTAGCCGCCCCAGCTCTCCGGGTTCGCCGGCGAGGCGTACTGGTGGGCGCGCTGGTGGTTGGACCAGTAGCCGGCCGGTATCGACGGGTCGGCGGTGTCCTCCTTGCCGTTCCAGTTGGCGCTGAAGACGGCGTCGGGCATGGTGTAGGCGCTGTTGCCGGCGTTGGCGGCGAGGTCCTTCATGCCGGACGAGGAGCTGCTGTAGACACCGGAGTTGTAGCCCCAGGCGTGCAGTTCGTTGGTCCAGGCGGTGAGGAAGGCGAGCACCGTGGCCGAGTACTGCGGGGTGGTGTAGCCCTCCATGTCGTAGTAGAGGAGCGTGCCGGGGCCGAAGCCGAGGGCCTGGGCCTGGGCCACCGCGTCGTCGGCGGCGTTGGCGCCCTCGGTGGCGGGGTAGGCGATCTTCGGGGCCTGCACACCGACGTACAGCGGCATGAAGGACCAGCCCGCGGACTGCTGCTGCTGGACCCAGGAGGCCGTCAGGTTCGGCTGGGCGCAGCCCCGCCTGACACCGCCGATGTAGATGCCGACCGCCCGGTACGGGGAGGAGGTCATCCACGCGTTCATCGCGGCGCCGGAGGGCGCCGTGCAGGCGTCGAAGCCCTTGCCGGTGTAGTTCGTCGCCGACGCGGGCACCTGGGCCGCGGCGGCCATCGGTGCGGCCATGGCCCGGCTGGACGGCGCGGCGGCGGACTTGGGCGTGGCGGACTTCGCGGCGGGGGCCGTCGGGGCTGCGGCGGGCGCCGGCTCCGGTCGGTGTTCCGGCGCGGGGGTGAGCCCGGCACTGGTGATGATCCGGCGCACCAGCGGCTGGTCCGTGTCGTACGTACCGGTCACCGCGACGACGCCGTCCTCCGCGCGGATCGTCTGCGCGACCGGGTTGGAGCCCTCCCGGTCGGGCGCGGCGCCGGCGGCGGGCTCGACCAGCAGGGCCTCCGAGCGGCCGGTCAACCGCGGTGGGCAGACCTGCTGTTCGCCCGGGTGGCCGAGGTACACCGCGTGCTGGTCGAAGCGAACGCAGGCCTGCGGGTCCGCGGCCAGGTCGACGACCGGCCAGGCCGTGGGCACCTGGAAGACGCGGCCCTGGTAGGTCACCTTCTTGGTGTCCGGGCTTCCGGCGGGGGCGGCTACGGCGGAGCCGGCGGCGGGCGCCGCCATGAGGACGGCCGCCGCGACGACCGCGGCGCTCCGGAGCGCTGTCATACGGGTCTTCACCCAGATATCTCCTGACACGACGAAAGGCCGCACGCCGACAGGTCGGCCGCGCGGCACGGGCACGTCACCCTATCCGCGCCCTCGGACAGGTGGTGTCACAGGCCCCTCCGGTCCGGCCGACCGTCCGTCAGCCGTCGCCCCGGGGCCCGTTCCCGCGCGTCGGGCCAGCCCGGCGGACAGGACACGTTCTGTTCTCAACTCCGGTCGCGTGTGGGACCGTTGACAGCGGTAGTCGTCACGGAGAGACCCGGATCGCGGGGGAACGGGGTGGTGGACATGACGGACCGGCCGAGCCCGTACGGACCGAACCGCCGGGGCCTGCTCGCCTCGGCCGGCGCCCTGCTGGCCGGCGGCGCGGCCTCGGGCCTGCCGGGGGCCGCGGGGTCCGCCGGAGGAGCCGCTCCGGCGCAGGCCCCGGGCCGGAGCTCGGCGGTGATCCGGCGGGGCGACCCCCGGTACGCGAGCCTGCTGCGGGGCGACAACTTCCGCTTCGCCGGCGACCCGGACGAGATCCGGGTCGCCGCCACCACCGAGGACGTCGTACGCGCCGTCACGGAGGCGCTGCGCTCCGGGCGGAGGATCGCGCCGCGCAGCGGCGGCCACTGCTTCGAGGACTTCACCGCCGATCCGGGCGTCCGCCTGCTGCTGGACCTCTCCCCCATGGACGCGGTCGGCTACGACCCGGAGCGGCGGGCGTTCGCCGTCCGGCCCGGCGCCACGCTCGGGCGGGTGTACCGGGCGCTGTTCACGGGCTGGGGCGTGACGGTCCCGGCGGGCGCGTGCCCCGAGGTGGGCGCCGGCGGGCACTTCGCCGGTGGCGGGTACGGGCCGCTCTCGCGCCGCTACGGCTCGGTGGTGGACCACCTCCACGGCGTGGAGGTGGTGGTGGCGGACCGGGCCGACCGGGCGCGGACGGTGGTCGCCACCCGTGAGCCGGACGACCCGCACCGGGACCTGTGGTGGGCCCACACCGGCGGTGGCGGCGGCAACTTCGGCGTGGTCACCCGCTACTGGCTGCGCTCCCCGGACGCGACGGGCGACGACCCGTCCCGACTGCTGCCGCCCTCGCCCCGCGAGCTGAAGGGCTACCAGGCGGTCTGGGCCTGGGACGAGCGGATGACGGAACAGGCGTTCACCACCCTGCTGCGCAACTTCGGCACCTGGCACGAGCGTCACAGCGAGCCTGGCTCCCCGTACGCGGGCCTGTACGCGATCCTCTCGGTGGCCCGTCGCGGCGGCGGCCCGATCACGATGTTCGTGCAGGCCGACGCCGCCGTCCCCGACCTGGACCGGATGGTGGCCGAGCTCGTGTCCGCGGTCGGCGCGGGCACCGGCGTCGAACCCGCCGTCGACCACCGGACCGTACCGTGGCTGCACGCCCTCACCTGGCCGGGCGCGGGAGCGGCCGGGGACATGTTCAGCCGGCGCTACAAGCTCAAGGCGGCGTACCTGCGCCGCTCGTACACCGACGCCCAACTCGCCACCACCTACAGCTGGTTGACGGACAGCGCCGCCGTCTCGCACGGCGGTCTGCTGTTCGTCGGCTACGGCGGCCAGGTGAACGCGGTGGCGCCGGGGGCGACCGCGACCGCCCAGCGGGACGCGGTGATGAAGGTCGTCTACCAGACGGTGTGGACGGACGAGCGGGAGGACGCGGCGAACCTCGCCTGGGTGCGGGGGTTCTACCGCGCGATGTACGCGGACACCGGCGGCGTGCCGGTGCCCGGCGAGGTCAGCGACGGCTCGTACATCAACTACCCCGACGCCGACCTCGCCGACCCGGCCTGGAACCGCTCCGGCGTCCCGTGGCACACCCTCTACTACAAGGACGGCTACCCGCGGCTCCAGGCCGTGAAGGCCCGCTGGGACCCGTACGGGCTCTTCCGGCACGCCCTCTCCGTCGAGCCCCGGCCGGCCCCGTGACGCCGCTCCGGAACAGCCGGGTCCCGTACGGACGGACGGCGGGTCAGCGGACGGTCACCTGCCAGGCGCTGTAGGCCGTGGCCATGCGGCCGGCGATGCTGGGGCAGTAGTAGGTCGACGGGTTCATGGTGGCGGCGGGGAAGACGGTCGAGTTGGAGGGGCCGGCGTCGCTCCAGGCGCCGGTGGCGGGGGTGCGGACCTTCAGCCCGGTGGTCTCGACGACCCGTCCGCTCAGGTCCTGGCAGACGCCCACGTTGCCGGTGGCCGTCCGGTCGGAGTAGTACTCGAACATGTCCCAGCCGTAGTCGAGGCCGGTCTGGTCGGTGCCCCGGCTGGTGAAGAACGGGTCCCAGGTGCTGGTGGCGACGTTGTAGAGGGAGGCGCTCCAGGTGTTGGTCCGGGCGTCGGTGAGCTGGACCTGGAGGCTGTAGGCGGAGCGGCCGTTCACGGTGGCGCCGTACTTCCGGAGGAAGGCGGCGTCGATGTCGACGGTCGCGCCGACCGCCTGGGAGGGGTCGGTGGTGCACCAGTCCCAGGCCCATATCTGGGCGCTGTCCCGGGTGTGGACGGTGACCATCTCGATGCAGGAGTTGCTGCGCGGCTTGGTGGTGGGGGCGTAGAGGAAGTCGTTGGCGCCGCTCAGGCGCAGCGCGTCGTCGAGGGTGTGGGTGGCGATGACGGCGTCGTAGCCGGTGTTGCCGTTGGGGCCCAGCTCGGTGCCCCACCACCGGTGGGCCTGGGCGGCGATCGGTGCCGGGGCGGTGCGGTTCGTGGCCGTCTCCGAGGGTCGCGCCTCCGTGGCGAGGCCCGCGCGCAGCTCGCGGAACCGCTGGACGGCGGGCCGGTCCTGCGGCCTGACGCCGGCGTCGCCGAGGACGCGGCCGGACACGGGGGCGCCCGTCGGCGCGTCGGCCCGCGGGGCGGCCGGGTGGGCGGCGTGGGCCGGAGCCGACGCCGGGACCGGGGTCGCCTGGGCGCCAGGTGCGAGGGCGGTTCCGGCGACGGCGAGGGCGCACGCGCCGGCGGCCGCGGCCGCGGTCCTCAGTACGGACGAACGGCGCGACAGCGTCGTGCTCATGACACTCCTAGATGTGGGGGAACCCGAGGGGGTGGCAGCCACCGCCCGCCGGGGAGCGGACCCGGAAGCGTGGGGGGATCCGGTCACCGGCGAACGGAGCGGGTGGCCATCAGCGTGGGCCAGGCCCCGGCACGACACAATCCGGCTGCCGGAAGTACCCATACTCAATCAATCCACCCGGCCTGAAGGCTGGTTGCCCACCCGGGCGTCCGAACCCCGAACCGCGGGCATCCTCACGATCGGGCCCGGCGGGCGGGCGCAGCCCCGTACGCACCGCCAGGACGTACGCACCGTCAGGACGAGCGGAGGCGAGCATGAACGACCCCTGGAAGGCCGTGCTCCACGGTTCCCTCGCCAACCCGGCCCGCCCCGGGACGGTCCTGCTGGTGGAGGGCCCGTCCGGCACCGGCAAGTCGCACCTCGTGGCAGGGCTCCGCCGCCGGCGCCCGGCCGGCTCCAGCTGCCTGACCCTGACCTGCGCCGGCCCGTCCGACGACGACGCACAGCACACCTTCGACGCCCTCGACG
The DNA here is from genome assembly GCF_042883725.1 of Kitasatospora sp. NPDC058184. Classification (NCBI taxonomy): domain Bacteria; kingdom Bacillati; phylum Actinomycetota; class Actinomycetes; order Kitasatosporales; family Streptomycetaceae; genus Kitasatospora; species Kitasatospora sp. NPDC058184. The sequence goes on along the minus strand of NZ_JBHVVE010000027.1, from coordinate 92,763 downwards.
CCCTCACCCGCGCCCTCGGCGACCCGACCCGGACCGCCGTCCCGACCCTGCTGGTCGTGGAGGACGTCCACCGGGCCGACGAACGCACCAGGCGCCGGATCCGGCACCTGGCCCGCACCCTCCCGAACGGCTGCGCCCTGGCGCTCACCTGGCGGCCCGAGGACCTTCCCGCCGACCGGCCCCTGCTGGGCGAGCCGCTCTCCTGCCCGCCCGGAACCGCCGTCCTCCGGATCCGGACCGGTCCGCTCCCGGCCGCGGCGGCACGGGAGTTGACCGAACGGACCCTGGGCGCCCGGTGCCCGGACGACGTGATCGAGCGGCTGTACGCGGTCACCGGCGGTGTCGCCCAGGTGCTCGTGGACGTCCTGCCCGTCCTGGCCGGCACCGTCCTCGCCGACACTTCCCCGGGCGGCCCGACCGTGGACGCCGTCGAGGCACTGGAGGCCCCACCACGCCTGGCCGAGACCGTACTTCGCCGACTCGCCCACCTCCCGGCGGACGCCCGGCGGCTGGTGCACGCCGCGGCGGTGCTGGGCGAACCGGCCTCCGAAGCCGAGCTGGCAGCCCTGACCGACCTGACGGCGGAGACGGTGCGCGGCATGCTCCTCGCCGCCCTCACCGCGGCCGTGCTGACCGACCTCGGCCCCCGGCTGTACGGCTTCCGCGTGCCGCTCGCCGCCCGGGCCGCGGCCGCGAGCCTCCCCGCCCCCGAACGCGCCGACCTGCACCACCGGGCGGCGCAGGTGCTGAGACGGCGCGCCGACGTCCCCTGGCCGCAGGTCGCCGGGCACCTCCTGGCGGCAGGGGTCCGCCGCGGCCTGGTCCGGGCCGCCGAGCGCGCCGCCGAGACCCACGCCGCCGCCGGGCGGCACCGCGAGGCCGCCCGGCTCCTCCAGGACCTGCTCGCCGACCGCCGGATCCCCGGCCCCGCCCGCGCGAGGCTCGCCACGGCGGCCCTGCGCCGCATCGCCGGGTTCACCCTCCAGGACGCCGGTGTCCTGCTCGACACCCTCACCGGCGCCCCGCTCCTGCCCGGCCCGCTGCGCGCCCAGGCCCGGGTACTGCAGGGGCTGTCGCTGTGCACCCCGACGACACCGGACCACGACGGCTGGCTGCACCTGGAGCGCGCCGCCAGGACCCTCCCCGACGAACCCGGCCTCGCCGCCCGCGTCCTGGCCGCGATGTCCATGCCGCACTGGCCCGGCATCCCCCTCGCCGAGCACCGGCAGTGCGCGGAGCGGGCGGGCGCCGCGCTGGCGGCCACCACCGACCCCGTCCTGCGGGCCGCCGTCAACGCCAACCTCGTCGGGCTGCTCCTGACCCTCGGCGACCCCGGGGCCGAACAGGCGCTCCCGGCCCGGCCGTTGGGGGAGTACCAGGGCAACGGTGACGCCGCGTCGGCCGGTCACCGGGCCCGCGCACTGTGCAACGCCGCCGACGCGACCCTGTGGCTAGGCCGCTACCACGACAGCCGGTCGTTCCTCGAACGCGGCGCGGCCCTGGCCGGACGCCACCACGCCGGCCCCCACGTCGCCCACGGCATCCGCAGCATCCGGCTGCTCCTCGACTGGGCCACCGGCCGCTGGACCGGCCTCGCCGACCGGGCCGCCGACCTGGTCGCGGACACCGCGCGAACCCCGGTGCTCGGCCACGAGGCACGAACCGTCCTCGCCGCGCTGTGCCTCGCCCGCGGCGAGTGGTCGCAGTGCCGGGCCTGGCTGGCCGGCGGCCTGGCCCCGCACCCGGACCAGCAGTTGGCACCGGTGGCGGCGCTCTCCTCGACCGTACTCGTCCGGCTGGCCCTGGCCCGCGGCGACCACGACGACGCCAGAGCGCACGCGACGCAGGCCTGGGGACGGCTGCGCAGCAAGGGCATCTGGGCCTGGGCGGCGGAACTGGCGCCCTGGGCCGTCACGGCGGCGCTGAGCACCGGCGACCCCGCCACGGCCCGGACGATGGCCCGGGACCTCCGCACGGCCCCCGGCGCCCCGCACCTGCCGCTCGCCGCGGCCGCCCGACGGTGGTGCCGCGCCACCCTGGCCGAGCACGACGGGCACCTCGCGCGCGCCGCCGACGGCTACCGCGCCGCCGCGGACGCCTACGCCGCGCTGCCCCGCCCGTACATGGCCGCCCTGGCGGCGGAGGCCGCCTCCCGCTGCGCCGCGGGCGAAGGCGAGGGCGCCGACCGCGACACCGTCGACCGGCTCACCGACGCCCTCCTCGTGCTGACCGGGCTCGGCGCCACCCACGACGCCGCCCGCGTCCGCTCCCGTCTGCGCGCCCTCGCACCCCCGCGCCGAGGCCGGCCCGCCCATCCCGGGCTCTCCCCGCGCGAACGGGAGGTCGCCGAACTCGCGGCCGGAGGCCTGACCAACCGTCAGATCGCGGCCGCACTGCACCTGTCCACCAGAACCGTCGAGAACCACGTGGCCAGGGTGCTGCGCAAGCTGTCCGCGCCGTCCCGCCGGGACCTCCCCGCACGCCTCTGACGCGCGCCTCTACCGGCTCAACGTCCGGGCCGCCCCGGAGCCCCGCCGTCGACCGGCAGCTCGCCCGGGAGGTAGCCGTAGCCGGCCCGGCCCGGCACCGCCTCGGCGAGGGCCCGGACCAGCGCGGCCGGCGGCGCCGCGAATATCCCGGGGTAGTCGCACTCCCCCAGCTCCGGCCGCACCGGCCAGGCCAGCCGTTCCCGCTCCAGGTCGTACCGCGCGTCGACGCCCTCACGGTTGCCCCGGGCGTCCAGGCGGGCCCAACGGCCGTTCAGGTGCACGGCGTTGAGGGCGTGCAGCACGAAGTCGCCCTCGCCGTCCGCCAGCCGCTGGTAGCACAGGCCCGTCGGCACGCCCTGCGCTCGCAGCAGCGCCGCCAGCAGGTGGGCCTTGCCGTGGCAGATCGCGTTGCCCGCGGCCAGCACCTCCGAGGCGCGGAACGCCCCGCTGTAGGCGCCCGCGTCGGCGGAATGCCGGACCTCGTCGCGGACGTGCTGGAAGGCCGCCTCGGGGGTGGCCAACTCGGCGGCCAACCGCCGCAGTTGCCGGTCCTGGTGGTCGATGACCCCGTCCGCCACGAGGTAGGCGGCGAGGTCGTCGGTCTCCGGTTGCAGGATCATGCCGCCCATCGTGCCCCGCCCCACGGGCCGCACGGGCGGAGTTCCAGCCCGTGGACAGGGCCTGGGGCCCGGGAGCGGGGCGGCCGGAAGCGGCGTTGCCGGAAGCGGGTTCGGACGTACGGCGAGCCGGGGCTACTTGGGGGCGGCGGTCATGGAGGCGACCGCGTCGGCCACGCTGCCCCGGTAGTTGCCCATCTTGGGGTTCAGGACGTGGGCCCCGGCGGGGAGCGGGAAGTTGCGGGTGTTCGCGAGGGGCATGTTGGTGCCCTCGCCGTCGACCAGCACGTTGATCTCGTTGATGCCGGGGGCGGTGCCGGTGGTGGCGCCGCTCGGGTCGAGGTCGATCACCGCGTAGGCGCTCCGGCCCGCCGGGACCGGGAACCGCTCCGTGCCGCTGGCGAGCACCGGCTTGAGGTTCTTGCTCTGGTCCCGGGCGGCCGAGTCGCCCAGGTCGACGCTCGGGGAGGAGCTCAGGCTGCAGGCCTTCGCGCCGGTGTTGCGCACCTCGATCACCCACTGGTTGGCCGCCCCGGCGCGCGCCGACGCGTTGATCGAGAGGCTCTGGATGTCGCACGGCTGGGCGGCGGCACTCCCGCCACCGGCCCCGCCACCGCTCGACGGGCTCGCACCGGCCGGCGTGTGCGCGGCGGTGGGCGCCGCCGAGCCGGCGGGAGCCGGTGCACCCGGAGCCGATGCGCCCGCCGAGGGAGCACCGGCGGCCGCCTTGGTGGGCGCGGAGCTCGCCGAGCCGGCGGGCGCGTCGGTGTTCTCGGGCCCGCAGGCCGTCAACGCGAGCCCCGCCCCGACGACGAGGACGGCGGAGACGAACAGCGGGCGACGGCGACGGACGGACATGGTGGCTCCCCGATGACGATGCGGACTGCTTGATCGAACACACCACAGGACGGCCGGACGACGGCTTTCGGTGCCATCCGCAGCGTCACAATCGCCAGGACATGACAGGGACCGGACTGTGACATTCGGTCAGCCGCAAGGCAGTTGACGGCACCCCTGCCCTGCCGGTATGCCCGGCCTCCCAGCCCGGCCCGGGTGCGGCGTATCCGCGGGAGTACTCCGGCCTGGGCCACCGGGGTTCCCATTCGCCTCACAGCACATGCGTCGGAGGACTCCCGTTGTGACGATGTCCCCATGAACCAGATCTAACGAACGGATAGGCGAATGGCAGCCTCGGGCTCTGTGACACGACGTACGGCAGGTCGGCGTCCACCGCTGCGGCACGCGGTGGTGCCGCTCGGGGCGGTCGCCCTGGTCGTGGCACTGGCCGCTCCCGCCGCCGCGGCGGAACCGGCGAACGACGGGGTGGAGATCGCCACCGCGAGCACGTCCGGCAGCGTCCTGACCTGGACCGGCAGCTACTCCTGCGAGACGTCCATGCTGATCGCCGGCATCACGGTCACCGCCACGGACACCACCGGCGGCTCCGGCTCGCAGACCATCCCGGTGAGCTGCCTGGGCGGTCCCACCGGCCACGCGGTCAGCGGTCACGTCGACAACGGGCTCCTGGGATCGGGCGGCGACTGGGGCGACGACATCACGGTGACCATCACCCTGGACGGCGCACTCGGCACCGCGCTGGGCTACGACCGGATCGTGCTGCTCGACAACCAGGTGGGCGAGGTCTCCCTCGACGGCGCGACCCCGGACCAGAGCGGTAACCTGGCGGTCACCGGCGGGTTCACCTGCCCGGCCGCCGGCACCGGCACCATCACCGCCGACGAGAGCGCCCCGTTCCAGAGCCCCGTCCTGGCGACCGGCTCGCTGCCCCTCAGCTGCTCCGCGCCCGGAGCCCAGGCGACCTTCACCTTCCCCACCGCGAGCACCAGCCCCCGCGGCCGGGCCACGGGCACGGTGAAGTGGTTCAACTCCGAGAAGGGCTTCGGCTTCATCACCCCGGACAGCTCGACCGCCGACGTCTTCGTCCACTTCAGCGGCGCCACGGGAGGGACCCCCGGAAGCCTGGACGCCGAGCAGCGGGTGACCTTCTAGCCGGCCCGCGCCCCGCTCCGACCTCCGGCCGGTCGCACCTGCCGGACAGGCCCGGTACCCCGGGGGCGTACAGAGCGCCTCCGCTCCGGTCCGACGAAGAAAGGGAACCCGCATGTCCGTACGTCGAAGCGCCCTGACCGTGTCCGCCGTCCTCGCCGCGCTGGCCACCGGCGTGGCACCGGCCGCCGATGCCGCCCCGGCAACCGCCTCGGAGATCCTGAACTGCACCGTGAACGCCGCCGTCACCTTCGACCCGGCGTTGTCGGCCGGCCCGGAGGCCACCACCGTGACGATCGGGGGGACGGCGACCGGGTGCACCGACTCCCAGAGCGGCCCGACGGCCGTGGTGGGCGGCACCGTCACCGCGACGCTCACGTTCGGCACGCTCAGCTGCAACCCGCTCACGGTGCCGGCGCTGGTCCCGGGCTCCACGGCGACCTTCACCTGGAACCTGCAGAACGGGACGCATGCCAGCAGCACCATCACCAACATCGCCGTCGTCGAGGTCGACGGCGCCGGCACCCTCACCGGAACCGTCACCGGCTCCTCCTCCCGCCTCGCCGGGGAGACCCTGACCGCGGTCCTGAACATCGACAGCGACCAGCCGATCATCGACAACTGCATCGACGTCCTGCTCGGCGCCCCGCCCATCGCCCACTCGACCCTCACCGCCGCCACCGCCTTCAGCTGACCCCGCGTCACACCGGCTCCGCGCGGCGCCCGGGACAACCGGGCGCCGCGCGGGTGCCGGGTCCGGGCCGGGAGGTACGGGCGGGGCGGACACTCCGATGGATCCACCGGGAGGCACGAACACGAGTGCGATGCAACTGTGTTCGTATAAATACCAACCCCGCTCGTACGCGACCTGCGTGACGGGGCAGCCCGGTTCCAGCGCCTCCACCCACCCGGAGCCCGGCGAGACCTGCGTGGACCTGCTCACCCGCCTCACCCCGTACACCGAGGTCATCACCTGGCAGGACGGCACCAAGAGCACCATCGCCTGGACGTCCGTGGAAGCCACCCTCTCCGGCGCCACCGCCACCGGAACCGTCATGTCGGGCCACTACCTGGGCGACAGCGCCACCAAGGTCGTCGACGCCCTGTCCTTCACCGGAACCAACCCCGAGCTCTGCCCCCTCGGCGACGGCACCGTCTCCGGCGTCAGCGGCACCGTCGCCCTGACCATCGAATCCCTCTGACACAAGTGCCCGGCCGAGCCGCGCCGGCAGCCTCGGCGGCGGGCCAGGGCCGCGACGCCCGCGGCGAGTGCACGGCCCGACTCTCCGGGCCCAGGGTGTCCCGCCCCCGTGCCGAGGCGGGAGCGGGACACCCCAGGAGGCCCAGGCCTAGCAGGACCAGCGGTGGGAGCGGAGGTGGACGCCGGTGCCGCCGTTCTGCGAGAAGTTACCCCTCGCGCCCGCCGCCGTGCACACCACCCGCTGGCCCGTGTAGTTCGCGCCGGGGTAGAACGCCACCGGCCTGCCGGAGCCGCCGTGGTTGTACACCGAGCGGACCTTGGTGGTGGCGGACCAGCTGCAGCGGTCTCCGGCCTGCCAGTCCGGGTCGTCGTAGGGCCAGGCGCAGACGCTGCCCGTCCCGTCGGGTCCGCTGTAGACGCAGACCCGCCCCTCCACGCACGACCACGGGTCGAGGGCGGCGTGGGCGGGCTGCGGGACGGCGAGCAGGGCGGCTGCGGCGAGGGAGGCGATGAGGCCGAGGTGCCTACGGGTGCGTTCCATGACGGTCTGTCCTTCCGGTGGGGGTTGTACGGTGTGCGCCAGGCCGGGCGGGGCCCGGACTTCGGGCGGGCTCAGGCTCCGGGCGAGGCTCAGGCCCCGGGCGGGCTGACGTAGCCGGAGACGTGCTGGTGGTTGGTGCTCACCGTCGACGGGTCGAGGTGGGTACGGAGGGCGACCTTGTCGCCGAGGTTGCCGTCGACGGTGTCGAGGGTTCCGTTCGCGTGGACGGCGGCGACCACGCCGACGTGGCCGAGGGATTCGCCCACGAGGTGGAAGTCGGCGCGCTCGGCGGGGACAGCCGCTGTTCGGCCCCGAAGCCCGGGCCGTCCGGCACTCGGCTGCGAGCCTGTGCGATGGTGCAGCCCCGTCAGGTCCTGTTCGCGGTCCGGATCGACAATCCGACGAACGCGCCGGTCGAGGTGACCGCGAAGGTGGCCGGCTCCTGGTCGGGCATCCAGCACTCCTGCGACCCCGGACGCTCCGTCGTACACACCACCATCGCACCGGGCGCCACCTTCACCAGCGACCCCGAGGAGTGCGTGACCCCCCGCCGCACCGCACCGCTCGCCTACCAGGCGGAGGTCTTCGCCGCCGCCGGAGACGGCCGGCAGTGGACCGGCCACCTGTTCTCACCGCGCGCCAACGTCTACCCGGACCGCGAAACCCTCTGGCGCTGCGTCGGCGACGTCCCGTGCTGAGCCCCTCGCCCGTGCCACCGTTCGACGAGTTCGCTCGAGGCCACGGGGCCGCTCCCACGGGCGGGGAGCGTCATTGCCAGGGCGCGGTATCCGGGCTGGTCCACGGGTCGTCGTGGCACTCCTCGCCGGGATCGGACCAACTCGGCTCCTCGTGTTCCACCCTGCGGGTCCAGAAGCGCCGCTCCTCTTCCCGTTGGGCAGCCGCACCGGGGACGGCGGCGATCGCCTCGGCGAAGCGGCCCTGCTGGACCAGCAGTTCGGCCAGGTATGTCGCGGCCCGGGTACCGGGCAGCGGGCGCAGCCGGGCGATGGCCTCCTCGATGCGGCCGTCCCGGGCGAGCAGCCATGCGATGGTCTGCTCGCGGTCGTCGACCTCGTCGGCCGGCAGGGCCTCGACCTCCGCGATGGCCTCCCCGGCACGGCCCGCCTCTCCCATCAGCCACCACCGGTTGGAGCGGAGCCAGAAGGCCTCGTTCTCGGCGAGGAACTCGGGACTGCGTCCCTCGGTGAGTTCGAGGGCCTGGTCGTGCCGGCCCTGTTCGGCGAGGAGGACCATAGTCGCCTGGAGGAGGTTGCCGTCGTAGAGGTCGTCGAAGGTGTGCTCCACCGCCTTGACGGCGTCATCGAACCTGCCCTGCCGAATCAGCAGTTCCATCAGCGCGTTCTCGTACCAGCCCGGATGCCGGGCGGCGATGAGGCCGCGCAGGTACGCCTCCGCTTCCGCGGCCCGGCCCAGGTTCTCCAGGGCCGTCACGTACGGCCTCGCGGCGACGTACCGCTCGCGGCCGGCGGCGAGTTCGCGCAGTTCCTCGATCCGGCCGTGCCGCGCGAGCAACTCCGCGTAGTCCTCCACGGTTGACCCGCCCCGCTTCGCGGCGGCATCCGCTGCCCGCAGCCCGATCGCCTCGTCGACACGGCCCGACCGTTCCAGGACGCGGGCCTGCGCGGACAGCGCGTCCCGCAGGTCGCGGCCCCCGGGCTGTTCCGGGTCGCGGCGGAACGCCTCGGCGATCGGGCCCAGCAGTTCCAGCACCCGCTCGTCGCGCCCCCGCCCTTCGGTCACCGTGACCAGGGTCCACAGCGTTCGCCCGTCACGCGGCCGCCGGGCGAGCGCGTCGATCGCCTCGTCCACCAGCCCGGCCTCGACCAGCACCTCGGCGTAGTCCCGCCACGCGTCGTACGCGGCCCTCTCCCCGGCCCCGGGGCTCGCCAGTTCGAGTGCCTGCGAGGTACGGCCCCACCGCAGCAGGACGTCGGCGCCCGTCCGTACCGCCGGCCGCCAACCGGTGGCCACGAACGGCTCCACCACCGCCCACGCCCGCTCGAACTCCCCGCATCAGCTCCCGCCTTCCCGGTTCGGGGAGACGGGTGCTGGGCGGGGCGGCCGGGGCCGTCGAGGTTCCGTGTGATGGTCAGCGGACGGTGACCTGGATGCTCTTGGAGATGTCGCACCGGTCCCCCTTGTACTTCGGCACGCCGGCATCGCAACTCCCCTCCCCGAACAACCAGGTCAGTGTGGTGGTTCCGGGCGCCAAGGCGCTGAAGGTCAGGTCGAACTCGGAGCCGCAGCCCGCCATCGGCGGGTCCGTGGGGCAGGGGCTGATGACGAAGTCCTTGCCGGGTCGCAGCACGCCGCCGTCGCCCGCCGAGTAGAGGTACCACTTCTTCTGCAGGGCGCCCCCGGTCGTTCTGACGCCGAGCCGCTGTCCGACCGTCAGGGTCACCGTGCTGGTCGGATACGGAGAGGTGGCGTTCGACGCCTTCTCGGGGAGGGGCACCTCCACCTCCGGTCGGGGGGTGGAGGCGACCGTGGTGCCGGCCGGGCCGGAGTCGGACCACCAGCCGGCGAGGTGGGAGACGAGCAGCAGGGCGCCGACCAGGAGCGCCGCCACGCTGGTGATGACGGTTCGGCGCATCAGCTGCCCTCTTCCCGGACCCGGCGCCGCATGGTGATCAGCCCGGCCACGGCCAGGGCCTTGCCGATCGCGCCGAGAAGCGCGGCGCCGATGAAGAAGCCGGAACCGGGGTGCGTGATGGACTGCTGCGCCTTCTGCAGGTCCGCGACCTTGCTCATCGGGTCTGCGCCGGGGTCAGCGATGCGGCGGCCGTCGTTTCCGCGGCGCGGTAGTTGGCGCTGGTGGCCGACATCTTCTGGACCAGTTGCCCCACGGCGCGCTGTGTGACGTGCAGTTCCTGGCTCCAGTTGGTGTCGAAGCCCGCCCACGCCCGGTCCACCCCGAACTCGCCGAAGTCGGCGGACTGGTAGGGCTTCTGCGCGGTGTAGGCCTGGTTGGCCGAGGCCAGGTCGGTTGCGACGTTGTTGAGCCCCGTGGTCACGTGGTCCAGCGCGTCGGGTTGGACGGTGTACCCCACCGAGTCGGACATCGGCTGCTCTCCCCCAAGAAGCTCCATGGCCCGCCGTAATCGAACGAGCACGGTCGACGAGCATAGACGCTGCGGGAGAAGCGTCGGACCCCGGAGGAGCTGGACATCTTCGGGATCTGGGACGAACAGGTCCTCGCAGGCGTAGTCATGACCTCGGCGTTGCAGTTCACGGACGCGCGACTCGAGCGCGACGTCGCCCTGAGTCGCAAGCTCGGCGCGGATGTGCACCTGCTCGCAGCAGTCGACACGGTGCCGGACGCGACCCGGGCAACAGCGGAACGTCTCTGCAAGCAGGCTGGTCCGGAGCTGCACGTCTACGACCGCAGCCGGCTCCGGCCGGCTCCTCTCCCCAAGTTCGCACCGGCAACTGCCGCCGACGGTCCGCGGTGGGCCCTCTCCGCCGCCCAGGAGCTGCGGGCCTTCATCACCACCGGCAAGCCGATAACCTCGGGCCAGGCTGCGAAGGTGCTGAAGACGGCTTCGGGGGCACCAGCCCGGTCGGTGGTCAGATCGCAGCGCTCACCGAGGCGGTCAACCACCATGGGGCCGCACTGACTCAGCCGCTCGAACACCTGCGACGCGAGGCCCGGTTGCTGCTGGACCCACTCAACACGCGGCAGTAGAACCCGGGCAGTGCGCGGGGCCGAAGGACTGCCCGGCCCCGCGTCGTACGCAGCGCCATCAGGATGGCGCATCCGATTCGGACCCCGCCGGACCCCCCTCCCGTGCCTTATTGCACAATAGTTGCAGTTGCATATCGAGGAGCAATAAGGAGTGGGTGCGATGCCGGCCTCGCCAGTGGTGCTGGGGATCGAGTCCTCGTGCGACGAGACCGGTGCCGGTCTCGTCCGGGACGGGGTCCTGCTCGGGCAGGCGGTCGCGTCGAGCATGGACGAGCACGCCCGGTACGGCGGGGTCGTGCCGGAGATCGCCGCCCGCGCCCACGTCCACGCGATGGCGCCCGTGGTCCGCGAGGCCCTCGACCGGGCCGGGCTCACCCTCGCCGACGTCGGCGCCGTCGCGGTCACCGCCGGGCCGGGCCTCTCCGGTCCGCTCCAGGTGGGGGTCGCGGCGGCCAAGAGCTACGCCTTCTCGCTCGGCGTGCCCCTCTACGGCGTCCACCACCTCGCCGGGCACGTCGCGGCCGCCGCCCTGGAGGGCGAGCCGCTGCCGAACCCGTGCGTCGTCCTGATCGTCTCCGGCGGGCACACCTCCCTGCTGCTGGTACGCGACCTCGCCCGCGACCCGATCGTCCACCTCGGCGACACCCTGAACGACGCCGCCGGCGAGTGCTTCGACAAGGTCGCCCGGATCCTCGGCCTGCCCTACCCCGGCGGGCCCGCCATCGACCGCGCCGCCCGCGACGGCAACCCGAACGCGGTGCGCCTCCCCCGCCCGCTCAGCGGGCCCAACGATCCCCCGTACGCCTTCTCCTTCTCCGGCCTCAAGACCGCCGCCGCCCGCTGGGTCGAGGCCCAACGGGCCGCCGGCGGCGAGCCGCACGTCCCGGACGCGGCCGCGGCGCTCCAGGAGGCCATCGCGGACACCCTCACCCGCAAGGCCGTCCGGGCCTGCACCGACCACGGGATCGGCACCCTCGTCGTGGTCGGCGGCGTCGCCGCCAACTCCCGCATCCGCGCGCTGACCGAACAGCGCTGCGCCGCCGCCGGGATCACCCTGCGGGTGCCGCCGCTGCGGCTGTGCACCGACAACGGCGCGATGATCGCGGCCATCGGCGACCTCCTGGTCCGCTCGGGCGCGGCCCCGTCCCCGATGAACCTCTCGATCGACCCCTCCGCGCCCCTGGAGTACGCGGCGCTCTCCCCCCTCGCGGCAGTCCGAGCCGCGTGACGACCCGCAGGTCCCGATGGCCCGGCCGCACACCCCTCGGCGCCTCCTGACCACCCGGTTCCCGGCCCGTCCGGCGACGGCGACGGCGATATGGGGAGCGACGCTCCGGATCACTGTCCGCACCCCGAGCCGCCCGGGAGAGCGGTCGCGGGAGACGAGCGCGGCCCGGGATCCACAGGTCCGATCCGGACTCCCGAGGGGACGCCATGGCGCCACGCCGGGAACCGAACCACCGCCGCGCCCGGCTCGAGGACGGGTCCGACACGGCCGGACGGCAGGGGCCGCCGGAGCGGGTCAGAAGCGGGGGCTGCACCGGCCCGGCTGCTGCCCTGCTCAAGGAAGCGCGGTAGACCGCTTCGAGCGCAGCACCCGGGGAGCGATCATGGACCGGACGGGTTCGCTGAGTGCCACCAGGCCTCCTGCACAAGGGAGTTGTCCCGACGCTGCGACCGGAGGCCGCGGCCCGCGCCCCGTTCGGCACCGTGCAACGACAGCTGTTCACCATGCGGACCACCCATGCGGACCCGACCGCGATATGTCATGATCGCGGCAAATCTCACCCTCCTCCGTCCTCGACGGCGCGGACGGCACGGACGGCTCCACCTTCAAGGTCCGTCCTCCAATCTCGTCTTCTTGGCCCCACAACAGGGCCACCATTCTTCGGAGTTGGTATGGATACGGGGAAATTCAGCCACGAATCGGCATGCCATGTGTACAGCCACGTGCTGAACCACGAGGCGGACCGCAGTGCCCCGGCCGAGCGTGCGTCGAACTCGCAGAACAACGACTCCCCCGCGCCCTTCTTGAAGGCCTGGCCGGGCAGCTTCGCGTCGAGGTCGAGGACGGACGCACTGCGGGACCGGACATCGATCACGCGGTGGTCCCCAGGAAACCCACCGGGGTGTCAGCGGGCCGTCGCGGCCAGGCTCTGGCGCGTCCGGAAGAGCAGTTCCAGGATGGTGTGTTCCGTCGTGCGGTCCGGGCCGAGCAGGCGGTTGCAGTGCAGGTGGACGTAGCTGTCGCAGAGGTCGGGCAGCGGCTTGCCGAGCAGCCGGTGGCGGTCCAGGTCGGCGAGCCGGGCGGCGACGTCCTGCGCGGCGCGGCGGCGTTCGGCGAGGACGGCGTCGATGCCGGGCGGGGCCGGGCCGCGCAGCAGTTCGCAGAACTCCGCCTTGCGGGTGCGGTACTGGGCGCCGGCGGAGCGCAGTCGGTGGGTCCAACGGTCGTGGATCCGGCGGTAGAAGCGCAGCCGGTCCGGTTCGTCGAGGCCGAGGCCTGCCAGCAGATCGTCGATGGTGAGCAGGGCGAGCGCCGTGTCGTCGAGCGGCAGTTGTCCGGTGCGGCCGAGGGACAGCAGGTCGAGGACGGCGAGGCTGTCGGCGGTGTAGAGCTGCTCGGTGGCGTCCATGGCGGGGAGGCCGCCGTAGCGTTCGATCTCGCGGTCGTAGACGTCGAAGCCGAACCGGGAGAGGTGTCCGTCGGCCAGGAGGGTTCCGGCCCAGTCGCCGAGTGCGGGGATGAGCCGGCCGGGGTCGCCGCGCAGGCGCAGCCGCAGGTGGGGGTCGGGGTCCGCGTAGCGCAGGAATATGCGGCGGTCCGTGTGGTGCGCCGTGGCGCGGACGAGGTCCCTGACGCCGTCGGCGAGCAGGGAGTTCTCGTCCTGCCGGTCGCCGTAGAGCTTGACGTAGGTCCAGTCGCTTCCGGGGTGGCGCAATCGCTCCGTGCGGCCGATCGGGGCGTGGACGGGCCGGGGCCGCCGTGCGGGAGGGGCGGCGGCGCGGCGGGTCATGGAGACGACGAGTTCCACGATGTGGGGCCCGTCGGGCCCGGTGGCCCAGGCGTCGTCGAGGCCGGGGAGGGCTTCTTGGAGGACGACGGCGCCGCCGGGCCGCAGGTGGTTCACGGCGCGGCGCAGTTCCTCCGTGTGGGAGCGCGCGGCGAGGTCGATGAGGAGTCGGTGGTCGGCGGCCTCGTCGCTGCTCGTCAGGTAGGTGTGGCGGGGCACCCGCCAGTGGCGGCGCCAGGCGTCGAGCGCGGCCGGGAACCCGTCCGGGTGCCCGGTGAGCTCCTGTCCCCGGGCGTGGTCGAGGCGCCACTGGGCCGGGCGCAGGACGAGCGGGCCGCGGGTGACGCGGGGCAGGTAGGGGAACCTGCGGGCCGGTCCCCAGTCGAAGCCGGTGAGCAGGGCGGTGCCGTCGCGGCTCAGGTCGGCGAGGAAGCGGCAGACGGCCGGCGCCCGGCTGTGGTTGAGCATGTGTCCGGCGCGGACGGCGATCTCCCGGACGGTGCCGGTGCGGTCGTCCCAGATCAGCGCGAACCTGGCGTCGGTGACCCGGACGGCGAGTTCGTCGAGGGGGATCCAGCGGGTCGGCCCGGGCTCGGCGCTGGTGCGGATGCCGATCTCGTGGTCGCGGACGGCGGGGCGCACGACGACGTTGGCCGAGCGGGTCTTCTCGGGCAGGTAGACCAGTTCGGCCTGGACGCGCTCGGGGTCCAGGGCCTGTTCGGCGTCGGCGATCCCGGCGAGGGCGGGAACGGCTTCGGGCAGTACCCCCGCGAAGCGGCCGAGGTTGCGTCCGGCGGCTCCGGCGCCGGTGTTGGCGCCGACCACGAGCCGGAAGTCGCCCGCGTCGATGGCGGTGGGCGACGGGGCGGCGACCATGGCGTAGAGGTCGAGCGAGGCGGGCAGCCGGTGGGGGTCGGGGTCCGCGAGGGCGATCCGGTCGATGGTGTCCTGGTCGAGGTCGATGCCGGTCAGGTGGTCGTGGAGCGCCTCGGTGGCGAGCCGGAGCAGGGTGTCGGCCCGTGTGGTGTCCAGGGGTGCGCCCGCCGCGGACGGGGAGGGTGTGCCGAGGCCGGCGACGGGGTCGAGGAGTTCGAGGAGGGGCACGTCGCGGTCGGTGCCGTACCGGGCCTCGAACGCGCGCCGGTAGCCGGCGATGTGCGGCGGCCCGTCCGGGAAGGGGGTGAGACGCAGGAGCAGTTCGGCCGCCGCCACGGCCGCGTCGGCGACGTCGCGGGATATCCGCCCGGCCGCGAGGGGCAGCGCCGCGTCGACTTGGAGGGGCGTGGCCGTGGCGAGGCCGGTGACCCGGCGGACGTGGTCGGCGAGTGCGGGGAACGTGGCGGCGCCGGTGTCGGGGGGCTGTTTCTCCCAGTCCCGGACGGCCGCGAGCAGCGCGTCGAGGTCGGCGTGGGCCGCAGCGGCCTCGGGGATGCGGGCGAGGTGGCCGAGCACGTGCGCGGCGGGGTCGAGGCAGGTCAGCGGCGGGTGGAGGTCCGTCAGGAGGAAGGCGTGCCGCCACAGGCGGTACAGCAGGTCGTCGACCTTGTCGGGGGTCGCTCCGGGGACGGTTCGCAGGAGGTCGGCGGCGAGGTCCGCATGGGCGACGGGGGTACGGGCGAGGGCGAGGGCCCGGGTGACCGCGCCGGTGGCCCGGAGGGTGACGTTCTCGCCGCCGGTGGCGGTGCGGGGTGCTTCGACGCCGCTCAGGGTGACCCGGCCGGCGCGGTGCAGTACGGCCGGGTTGGCGATGACCCGGGTCTCCCGGCGGATCTCGGGGACGGATTCGAGGGCGGTGACGAAGTGCAGGAGGGCGTGCATGTCGAGGCGGGCGTGGGCGTCGGGCGGCCGGTCGGCGAGGCGGACGTCGGTGACCGGTGCCCAGTGCCCGAGGGCGGCGCCGGCACTGAGCCCGAACGGGGTGGGCCGGGTGCTGAGGCGGATGAGGTAGCGCAGGAGGCTCGATTCGAGGTGCCGCCGGTCGCGCTCGGTGCTCGCCGGCCGCCGCAGGGCGGCCGCCAGGGACAGCGAGGAGACGACGATGGCCCGCCGGGCGGCGTCGTTGTCCCGCACGCGCGCGGTGGCGGACACGGCCCCGGGGGTGGCGGGCTCGGGCCCTGGGGCGTCGCCCGCGGGGTAGTCCGTGACGGGCAGGACGGGGGTGCGGATCATGACGAAGTCGAGCGCGCGGTACAGCCGCGGCGCGGCGGCGGGCCGTGGCGGGGCGCCGGGCGGGCGGGAGGCGTCGGCGGTCATGACAGGAGGAAGAACCGATCCCAGGCGGGTGGCTCGGGCATGGCGGCGGCCAGCAGGGCGAGGGCGACCCCGGGGGTGCCTTCCAGCAGGCCGACCCGGTCCGCGCGGGTGCCGTCGGGTTCGATGCTGCGGTAGCCGAAGGGCGATCGGGGCTGGTACTCGTCGAGCAGCTGGTCGACGAGCCGGCGCGCCCCCGCGATGATCTCCGGGTCCCCGGTGTCGGCGGCGAACCGGAGGGTGACCTGGAGGAGGCCGGCGATGCCGTGGCAGAAGCCGGGCGAGGCGATGCGCCGCTGGGCGACCGGTCGTCTCAGGACGGCCCGGACGGCGGCCGTGGCCGCATCGGTGAGGCCGGTGTCGGCCAGGGCGGTGCCGGCCAGCCACAGGGCGCGGGCGACACCGGGGCTGCCGTAGCACCAGGCGTCGCGCGCCGGTGAGGGCGCGGGCGCCCGCTCACCGAGCGCGACGACCGCCGGGTACCCGCCGCCCCGGGGATCGTCGACGTGCCGTGCGGCGAGCCAGGACGCGGCCCGACGGATCGCCTCGGTGTGTCCCGGGACGGCCGGGCCGTCGGCGTGGGCGAGGGCGAGCAGGGCGAGCGGTCCGGTGATCCCGTGGGCCAGGCCGCAGTTGGCGACCGCGGACGGGTACCGCTCCCGCATGCCCTCGTCGGCGATGAGGTGGTGGGGGGTGTGCCAGGCGGGCATCCCGTCGTCGTCCCGGCACAGGTCGACGAGCCGGCCGAGCAGGGTGTTCAGGGCGCGGTCCCGGTTCGGGTCGGCCGGCCGGGAGTGGAGGTAGGCGGCCACCCCGGTCCAGCCGGAGACGAGGTCGAAGGCGGCGACGGCGAGGCCCGGTCCGCCGACGGCGCGAGGGCCTCGGGGCCCGTGGTCGTCCAGTCGGGCCACCTGGTCGTACAGGCTGTCGTCGATGTCGTCGAGCAGGCCCCGGTACCGTCCCCGGCCGTTGGCCAGGTAGGCGGTGGTGAACGCCGTTCCGGCGAGGCCGGCGAAGAGTCCCGGGCCCGTCACGGGGTGCCGTGCGGTGCTGTCGACGGCGTGGGCGAGGTGGCGGTGGGCTGCGAGGTCCCAGCCCTCGCCCGGCAGGCAGCGGTCGAGGTGCCCGAAGGCCAGGGCCAGGCCGCAGGTGCCCTGCGCGGTGCTGGACGGCGTCCAGCGCGGGCGCCCGTGGCGCGGGGCCGCGGCGCCGGCTCCCTCCGCGACGGCGGGATCGCGCAGTCGCGACAGCACGTCCAGGCCCGTGGCGCGGACCGTGTCCGCGGTCCGCGCGTCGCCGATGACCGGCTGCCAGGTGGCCGTCGCGTGGGCTGCTACGGCCATCAGCCTTCCCGCGGGTTGCGCTCCACGCGGCGGATGACCTGCTCTCCGGCGGCCCTGCGGGTGATCCCGTCGCCACGGACCTGGCTGACTTCCAGGATGTAGTGGTCCTCGAAGAGCCGGACCTCACCGCATCCGGCCCCGGTCGCGCCGGCGTCGCACTCCGAGGTGCACGACCCGCAGGTCTCACAGGTCTCGGTCTCGTTGTCGGTGCAGCCGCTCTCACAGGTGCTGGCGCAGCTGTTGGTGCATTCGTCACCACAGGTGCTGGCGCAGCTGTCCGTGCCGTCCGGCAGGTTCCGGGTGAACCTGTCGACGGCCTTCGTGACCACCTTCACGCGGATGTCCAGATCGAACTGGTCGTCGGTGATCTCCGCTCCTATGATCCGGTCGTTCATGGCGCGACCTTCCAACGCCTCTTGCCGGGCTGTGTTCCCTCGATTCCACTATCTCAGCGCCGGCGGGGGCCGCAAGCGGGGGCACCGGCGGCCGATCCGGCGGGGATGTCGTCGCGGAACTGGTCCGCCTCCGTGAACACGAACCCGTCCGCGGGCTCGCCGAGTCCCTCGGTGATCATCCGGGGAAGGTTCCGGCGCCAGAACAGGCTCTCGGAGTCGAGGTACACCTGGTGGCCGTCCAGGTGCCGCTTCGGGCAACCGCCCCAGCACACGGGCAGGAACGAGCACCTGGAGCAGCTCGGCAGGCGCGTCGGGTCGAACTCCGCCCACCACGACCGGTCGGGGAAGCTCTCCGGCTCCGGCTCCGCTCCGGCCTGCGCCGGCGGGAGCACCGTCAGCGGGAGCGCCTTCATCGGAAGCGCCGCCGGCGGGAGCGTCGCCGTGGGGAGCGCCCTCAACCGGCCTACGGCACGGTGCTGCTCGCCCACCTGAAGACCGCAGCGGTATTCCAGCCCGTCGGCCCCGACGACGGCCGAGCCCTCCGCGAGGGCTCCGCACACGGACGTCTTCGGGTGCGGGAATCCGCCCACGATGTCCTGGGTGTCCCGGGCCCGCGGCGGAAGCATGCTCCTGGCCGTCTCCTCCAGCGCGGAGAACTCCTCGGTGTCCAGCTCGTGCGGGCGCAGGAAAGCCGAACGGTCCGAGTACCCGGACACCCTGGCCACCGCCAGGACGCAGCGGAAGGGGCCGTCGAACCAGCCGCGGGCCGTCGCGAACCGGATGAACGGCGCGAGGTCGCCGGCGTTGCCGTGGTCGGCGTTGAACCGGACGTCCACCCGGGTGTGCCGGACGAGCACGTCCACCAGGTCGGCGGCCCGCTCGAAGGAGGAGTGGTCGTCCTCCCGGCGGTACCCCTGCCGGTACCGCCGCCTCCGGTCGTGGTTGTCCTTCATCCCGTCGAACGTGATCTGCACCTCGCGGATCCTGTGGCGCCCGACGAAGGACGCGGGGTCCTCGGGCCACCGGGTGCCGTTCGAGACCACGGAGGCGTGGTAGGCGATCCCCTTCTCGCGGCAGTACTCCTGGAGCGCGATCGACCCGCGCTCCAGCGCGTCGATGTTCATCAGCGGTTCGCCGCCGTACCAGTCCACGTGCAGGGACTTCCTGTGGTCGCCCAGCCGCTGCGCCGCGAGGGCGACGAGCATGTCCGCGTCGTCGAGACGGAGCGCGTCGGAGGAGCGCGACTCGTAGCAGTAGTAGCAGCCGAGGTTGCAGTCCATGGTGGTGGTCACCAGGAGGACGGCCGGGGCGTTGCCCCGGGCCGCCCAGTACCGCTCCCGCACCTCCGCGACCTCGTCGAATTCCGGGTCCACCAGGAACCCGTTCCGGCGCAGCCGCGCGGTGAGCCGTTCACCGAAGGAGTCCGGGGCGACCAGCCGGCGGTTCCCGCTCAGCAGCGCCGTGGCCTCCTCGGCCTGCGGTCCGTCGAACTTCATGACGCTGCCGCTACTGGTGTTGAAGAGGGCGTAGCCCTCGGTCAACGGCACTCGCAGGGTGTACCGGGAGGTGGCGAGCGGGGCGGTCATGCCGTCTACTCGGTTTCCAGGATGGCCACGCAGGTCGAGCGGCTGCCGCACAGCCGCGCGGGACTGAGGGTTCTCCCGCTGGAGGTCTCCTCCACGATGTCGCTGAGCTGCGAGTCGACGATCGTGGCCGTGACGATCTCGTACGTCTGCCCCGGGGGTACGTGGACCTGTGGGTCGGTGTCCTCCGAGGCGATGAGGCGGACCTTGGCGCGTGGTGCACGGTCCTTCGGCACGCTGCTCCCCTTCCTGGGCGCGGGCCGGGCACCGTCGCCGGCCGTCTGTGGACGGAGGCGGTTCCCGCTCCGGTGCCGGCCTACCCGCCCGCGCCCGCTGCCGGAGTGATGACGGCGCGGGAGCGAACGCCCGGCTGCCGGTTCATCGCGGAGCGCCGGTGCCCGGCAGTTCGCGCCGGGTGCGCAGCGGCGAGAAGAAGATCGGTATCCAGACCGTGGCGAGCCCGGCGGCCCCGGCCCACAACGCGGTTCGGACGGAGGCGAGTTCGCCCAGCAGCCCGGCCAGGGCCGCGCCGATCGCGAGTGAGCCCGTCAACAGGACGCGCATGGTGGCGTTCATCCGGCCGAGCAGGTGGTCGGGGGTGACGCTCTGCCGGAAGCTGACCTGGATCACGTTGTCGACGCCGATCTTGTACGTGGTGATCAGCCAGGCTCCGGTGGCGAGCCAGAGGGCCGGTCCTCGGTCGGCCAGGGCCAGCAGGGCGCCGAACGGTGCGACGGCCAGGCCCACCGACCACAGCAGCCGCCCGGCGCCGAACCGGCGGGCCGACCAGCGGGCCGACATCGAACCGATGAGCACGCCGAGACCGCCGACGGCGAAGAACAGGCCGATGACACTGCCGGAGAGGCCGAGCTCCCGGGCGAACAACACCGGCACCATGGTCTGGCACAGCTGGACGGACAGGTTCGTCAGTGCTCCGGCAAGCGCGACGGCCCGCAGGATCGGGTCGCCGAGCACGAAGCGCAGTCCCTCGCGTATCTCGCGGCCGAGCCCCGCGTCGGGCCGCTGCCGCGGACGCGGCTCCGGCCGGCGGATGCGCAGCAGGAGGAGCGCCGACCACAGGTAGCCGACGGCGTCGACCACGATCGCCGCCGGGGCGGAGAGCAGGGCCGTGAGGAATCCGCCCGCGCTGCGCCCGCCGATCTGGGCGAGGGCGTCCACCGTCACCAGGTGGGCGTTGGCCTGGGTGAGCCGGTGGCGCCCGACCAGGTCGGGCAGTTGGGTCAGCGTGGCCACGTCGAAGAAGACCGTGGCCACGCCCGTCAACAGGACCACCAGGTAGAGCTGTTGGATCGTCAGGCAGTCGAGCGCCCAGGCGGCCGGCACCGACCCGAGGAGGGCGGCCCGGACCAGGTCGGCGGCGATCATCGCCGGCCGCTTGCGGATCCGGTCCACCCAGGCCCCGGCCGGCAGGCCGATCAGCAGGAAGGCGAGGGTGCTCAGCGTCGCCAGCAGGCCGACCTGTCCGGGCGAGCTGTGCAGGGCCAGGACGGCGGTCAGCGGTATCGCGAGGGCACTCACCGCGGTGCCGAGCTTGCTCACCGCGGCGGCGCCGACGAGCAGGCGAAAGCCCGGGTCCCGCAGGACCGAAGCAGACGGATCGGGGGTGGTAGCGGCCGTGTCCGGCCGCTGGGGAAGATCGGTGCTGGTCATGAGCCGAGGTTCCCGCCGCACCGGCCGGCGGGCGAGGAATTTAGGCTGTACTGAATCCCGGGCCGCCGGCCGCTGGGTCCTCCGCCGTCGAGGGGGCATCGTGCTGGATCTGGCGTTCTCCGTCCGCGACTTGGCCCGCACCAGGTTCACCCTGTCGCCGCTGTGGGAAGTGGTGGCCAGCGTCAGAGTGCTGAAGCATCCGGCCGAGCACCCGCTGCACCGCCCGTGGAGCGTCGAGGCCGGACGCCGGCTGGCCGCCTCGGGGCTGGACTGGCGTCTGCTCGCCGATCTGGTCCCGGATCCGCCCGGGTCGATCCCGATCTTCCTCGCGCCGCCGCCGGCGGGCCCGGCCGCCGATCTGGACAGCGAGTTGGCCGTCCTGCGTGCCACGCCCGCCGAGCAGGTCCGGTCGGGCCTCGGCGCTCCGCGCGCGCCGCGTTCCGAGCGCGTCGACCGGCTGCGCGGCGATCCGCGCCGCGGCCTCGCCGAACTCGCCGACCTCATCGCGTCGTACTGGGAGATCGCGCTCGCGCCGTACTGGCCCCGCATGCGCTCGCTGCTGGAGGGGGACGTGCTGCACCGTGCCAGGCTGTTCGCCGAGCACGGGGCGGACCGACTGCTGGGCGACCTGGGGTCCGTCGTGACCTGGGACGACGACACCCTGCGCGTCGGGCACCACTACGTCCACGGCAGCCGGCGGCTCGGCGGGCGCGGCCTCCTCCTCGTGCCGTCGGTGTTCGTCTGGCCCCGCGTCTTCTCCGTCGTCAGCCCGAACTGGCAGCCCACCCTGCGCTATCCGCCGCGCGGGGTGGCCGCGCTCTGGGAACGGCAGGTCACCGTCCCGCAGGCCCTGGCAGCGGTCGTCGGCCGCTCCAGGGCCCGGCTGCTGGCCGACCTCGACACGCCCGCCTCGACGACCGAGCTGGCCCGCCGCACCGGGATCACGCCCGGCGGGGTCTCCCAGCACCTGACCGCCCTGCGCACCGCCGGCCTGGTCGACGCCCACCGCAGCGGCCGGTACGTCCTGTACGTGCGCACCGAGGCGGCGGAGGTCCTGCTCGCCGCGGCGGACGGACGGCGTGACGGTGCGCAAGCGCCGCCTTCGCCCCGGAGTCCTCCTCGTTGAGGACCGGCAGGAGCGTCCGGTGCGCGGGACGACCCACCAGGGTCTCGGCTGTCACGACGAGGACGCCTTCACCGGCCTCCGCCTGCCGGGCCCGGGCCGTCTCACGATCCGTCCCATATCCCCAGGCGCTTGAGCCGACGCTGCCGGAGCCGCTCCGAGGCCGCGGTGAGGCCGAGGATCAGCCACGTGGCCAGCCCGCCGATCACGACGAACAGGGGGCTGTCGGTCTCATCACCCGACACCAGCCACAGGAAGAGCGTGAGGGGCGCGGCCACCCACAGGCCGGCCTGGACCGGGTGCCGGCCCGCCCACTTCTGGAACCTGGTCGGACGCCGTTGCCCGCCCAGGACCTTGTCGAGAGCCCACAACCCATCAGCCAGAGACCGCCGCCATGTCGCCATGGCAGAAGGATAGGGCCGCTGCGCGGCGGCCCCACCGCCACTCCCGTCACACTCCGCAGGCTCATCCGACGCCCCCCGAGACCGGGTGACCGGCCTGGTCCGAGCGCGATCCGAGAACGGCCGTCGGCCGGACGGGTGGTGGGCAGGGGGTGGACGAAGCACGGGAGCAGGGCAGTAGGGTGCGGCGCTGACGGGTTGACGGAGTGTCGGCAGCGACACGGAGAGGCGTGAGGAACTCGGCGTGACGTACGGAGATCAGGGCTCTTTCCCACGGAGCCCCTACCCGCGGGATCCCCGCCAGTGGCCGCGACCGGCCGGAGTTCCGCTGTGGCAGCGGTTCCGGGGCGAGGAGTGGCCCACCCTGCGGGAGTTGCTGGCGCCCGCGCGGCGGGTGGCCAGGTGGTGGGCCCTGGTGCCGCTGCTGTTCTGCCTGTGGCCGTTCCTGGTCTTCCTGGCGCTCTATCCGATGGCCAGGTCGGCACGGCGGCTGGCGCGACGGGTGTTCATCGTGCCCGGGCCCCGGGGGATCACCGACGAGGTGGTGCTGCGGGTGCAGAGGATACGGGGGTGGCTGGCGCTCGGGGCGGCGCTCGTGGTGCTGCTCGTGTACGGGACGGCGGACGACTGGGACCAGCTCGACGACCAGTTCGAGACCCGGCTGACGGTCACCCCGTTGCTGGTGCTGGTGACCGCGCCCGTGGTGGTCGGGGTGCTGTTCCGGCTCGCCGGGCCGGCCGCGCGCCCGGCCATGCGGGCCCAGGTGCGGCCGGCGGTCCTGATGGCTTCGCAGTACCTGGGCGCGTGCGCGGCGGTGCCGGTGCTGCTGTGGCTCGCCGGTCAGGCGCAGGGGTCGGTCCAGGGGCTGTTCCTCGGGCCGCTGTTCAACCTGCTGGTCCTGGCGTTGCCGATCTGGGTGCTGATGTTCGTGGCCTTCGCCTCGCCGACGGTGGTTCGCACGGCCTTCACCATGGACCGGGTGCACCCGGTGTTCCCGCCCGTCCTGACCGGCGTCCTGGTCTGGGAACTCGCCCTGATCGGGCTGGTGTTCGGCGGCCTGCCGCCCGGCCCGCCGGCCGTCCGGCTGGCCGCCGTGGTCGGCGGGCCCGCGACGGTGACCGCGGTGGCGTGGTGGGAGGTGCACCGGCTCCGGAGCCGCTTCGGGGTCTCCCTGCGCGGGCGGGCGACGGCCGGGAGCGGACGGTAGCCAGACCGGCGGCGGTCTCGGGACCCGCGGCGATAGCGGGCCGGGCACGCCCCGGAGATCGGGCGGACAATCGAAGGCATGGGCGGAGCGGACCGGTTCGACACCCTCGGTGAGATGTACGAGGAGATGTTCCTCCTGCCCTGGCGCCGACACCTGGAGTCGTTCAGCGTGTTCGCCGCACTGGGCACGGTCACCGGCCGCAGCGTCCTGGACATCGGGTGCGGTACGGGCCTGTACAGCCGGGAGCTCAAGCGACGCGGCGCGGCGCGGGTGGTCGGGTACGACGTCTCCGGCGGCATGCTCGACGTCGCGCGGCGGGCCGAACGCGCCGAGCCGCTGGGCATCGAGTACACCGAGCGCCGCGACCTCGTCGAGGACGGCGCCTTCGACGCGTGCCTGGCCGTGTACGTCCTGCCGTACGCGGAGGACTACGGAGCACTGCTCTCCCTGTGCGCCCTGGCATCACGGACCCTGCGCCCGGGCGGCCGGTTCGTCACCCTGCCGGTGAACCCGGACTTCCACGGCGAGCGCACCTACTACGAGCGCTACGGCCTGCGCCTGGTGGAGACCGAGTCGCGCCACGACGCCTCGCGGGTGACGCTGGAACTGTGCTTCGGCCGCTACGACGAACGGATCACCGCACGGTACTGGAGCCGGGCCACCCTGGAACGGGCCCTGCGCGAGACGGGCTTCGCCTCGATCTCCTGGCCCGCCTTCCGGGTCTCAGGGGAAGGAACCGCCCGCCACGGCGAGGACTTCTGGCGGCCGTACCTCGCCTGCCCCCACGCGGCGATCATCAGCTGCACCAGAACCTGATCCCGGAGAACCCGACCCCCGGAGCCCGATCCCAGAGACACCACCATGGCGACCACACCACGGGACCACCGCCGCCCCGGCCCGATCGAGGCAGGATTCCCCCCGTCCCCCGCGGCGGTCGACCCCGCGCGGTGGGACCGGCTGATCGGCCCGGACAACTTCTACAACAGCAGCGCCTGGGTGCGCGCGCTCGAACTCGCCCACGGCGACACCGGCGCGCTCACCGCCGCCTCCGGCGGTCGGCTGCTGGGCGCCCTGTCCGTCTGGCCCGGCGAGAACGACGAACCCGGGCTGTTCCACCTGCCCACGCTGTTCCCGGACCTGGCGGCCGCCCGGTCCGCGCGATGGCTGTGGCTGGGAGCCCGGCGCTCGACCTACAACGAACTGGTCCGCACCCGCAGCGAGGACCGCGACCGCGCCCTGGAAGTCCTGCTGGAAGGGGCGCTGCGGCTGGCCCGCGACCGCGGCCTCGACGGCGTGGTCCTGCCCTACCTGGCCGCCGGCGACGCCCGGGAGCTCACCCGGATCCACCCCCGGGCCGTCGTCCTGCTGCACGACGCGGACGCCAACGTCGCCGTCCCGGCCGGCGGCTACGCCGAGCAGTCGGCGCGGATGAGCCAGCCCGACCGCACCCACCGCCGGGCCGAACGCCGGGCCTGCGAGCGCGGCGGCACGACCGTGGAATGGCGGCCCCTGGCCCACGGGGACGTCGCCCGGCAGGCCGCGGCCCTGGTGACGCAGACCCGTGCCAGGCACGGTGGAACCAGCGACCCCGCCTGGATGCTCCGCTCCTTCGCGGCCCAGGCCACGACGGGCGTGCTGGACCGGGCCGTCGGCTGCTTCGCCGTCCGCGACGGCCGCCCCGTCGCCGTGAACGTCTGCTACACCCACCACGACCGGCTCTACGGCCGCTACTTCGGCTTCGACTACCGCGCCGCCCAGCCCCGGAGCGAGTACTTCGTGCTCTGCTACCAGGCCCCCGTCGACTACGCGGCCGCCGGCGGCTTCCGCCGCTACCGCCTGGCCGTCTCCGCCTGGCAGATCAAGATCCGGCAGGGCGCCGTGCTCTCCCCGCTCGCCGCCGCCGTCCTGCCCCTGCACGGGCGGTTCTGCGACCCGCGGACGGCGGCCCGGCACAACACCCACACCGCCCGGCTCTGGACCGGCCGGTGCGCCGCCCGCCCCTGGGCCCTGGCACCCGAGTGGAACGACTGGGCCCAGGACGGCCCCGACGCTCCCGCCTCCGGCTGACCGCCGCCGACATCGGAAGGAGACCCGCCGTGCTGCACCTGGTCTACCTGATCCAGCCCACGCCGGACGCGGAGACGGACCCGCACGCCTTCTGGGAGTGGGTCCGCGCCCGCGAGTCCTGGTACTACGACGGACTCGACACCGTCCTGCGCACCCGGTGGGCGGTACGCACCGTCGGCGCCCACGTCCACACCATCGAACACACCGTCAGCTTCGCCGACGAAGCCGGCTGGGGCCGCTACCGCCGCCAGGTCGCCGACCGCGGCCGCGACCCGGCCTGGGAACACCGCCGCACCGAACAGACGCGCTGGTGGACCCTGCTGGACGCCACCCTGCTCAGCGACCCCCCGGTCCCCCTCGGCTTCGACCGCACCCCCGCACCGGGACGCACCCCGTGACCGACCCCGACGAACTCCTGCGCCGCAGCGGGCACCTGCTCACCCACGCCCGGTTCATGACCCTGGCCACCACCGACGGCACCGAATCGTGGGCCTCCACCGTCAACTTCGTGCCGCTGCGCGCTCCCGGCACCCCCTTGCGGCTGCTCTACTACTCGCTGCGCACCGCCCTGCACTCCCGCAACATCGGCTGCCACCCCCGCGTCGCGGGCTCGCTCTACCTGACCGGCCTGCCCGGACTCGGCCTGGACGGGGCCCAGTTCACCGGCACCTGCCGCGCCACCGACGACCAGGGCGTGGCGGAACACCACCGGCTCTACTACGAGTTGAACTTCCCCGACCCCGCCGTGCGGAGCGAATGGCTCCTGCCCGCATCCGACTTCCGGGGTTCGGGCCCCCGCCGCTTCTACACTGTCGAGGTCGACCGCTGGTGGCTGTTGGACATCGACCGCTGGCTCGTCGACAAGCACGACCAGCGCGTCGAGGTCCCCCTCCACGCCCTCACCGGGCCGGGCTGAGCCACCTGGCGCACCGCCGCCCTCCCGCCGTCACCCGCGACGGTGGCTTCCCCGCGTTGCGGGGGCGTCCCCCGGAGCGCCCCCTCTACCGTTCGCCGCATGCCGCCGCACGCCGCCCGCGCGGCCAGGGAATCGAGGACCACATGACGTCGGCCGTGAAGAGCAAGAAGTTCAACACCCTGTTCGACTGGTTCGACCTGAACGGGGACGGACAGCTGTCCCAGGAGGACCTGCGCGGCACCGCCGACGTGTTCGCCCGGACCGCGACCAGGGACGACCAGGCCACTATCCGGGCCCTGCACGACGCCTTCGCGCGCTGGTGGGACCTCCTGCTGGAGCACGGGGACACCGACGGCGACGGACAGGTCTCGCGCCAGGAGTTCCTCGCCGTCATGAAGGCCGACGTGACCACGCCCGCGCACTTCGAGGGCACGGTGCTGGCGATCGCCGACGCCCTGCTGAACGCCTACGACACCAACGGCGACGGCGTCCTCAGCAAGGAGGAGTACGTCCACATGTACGAGCAGCTGGGCGTGCCCCGCGTGCACTCCGAGCAGGCGTTCCCACGGCTGGACCGGGACGGTAACGGGGTGATCAGCCTCGACGAGTTCCGCGAGGCGATCATCGAGTTCTACCTCAGCGACGACCCCTCCGCGCCGGGCAACTTCCTCCTCGGGCCGATCGGCTGACGGCCGGATCGGCTGGATCGGCTGGATCGGCTGGATCGGCTGGATCGGTTTCACCGGATCCGGTCCCGCGCCGCTACTCGTGGCACAGGGTCTCCGGGCCCAGGACGCGGCGCCGCCGCAGGGGGTAGCCGCCAGCCGAAGCCCGACCCTCCGTAGCGGGGCGGGGAGCCTGCCGCACAGCAGGATCCCCGCCCCGTTCTCACGCAAGGAAGGGGAAAGTCGACGTTAAGGCACGGGAGATGACGATCAGTCGGACGCTGCGATCCGGGGGAAGGCGGTCCTCCGGACCTGACGGGCACCCGACTCCGGGACACCGCGCGGCGCCCGCGGTAGTCGGTCGTGCAGAGCATGGGTGGCCGACCGCCGTGAGAACCGAGCTTCCTTCGGCTGTGGACCCGGTCCGCGGGGATCGGTGAGGATTCGGGCCCCCGTGCCGTCGCGCCGCCAGCGGCGGAAGAGTCCGTAGACCGTCTCCCACTCGCCGTACCGGGCGGGCACGTCCCGCCTCGGCGCACCTGTACCGCCCCCACCGTATGCCGTCGATCAGCTGCCGCTTGACCAGACCGGAGGCCGTCCTGGCTTCTTGCCTGCCGGCAACATCGCCGCCAGTCTCGCCCACTGCGCGTTCGTCAGATCTCCCCGCCCCATCCGAAGATCATCTCAGGCCGTGATCTACTTCCGATCGTCCTGCTGATCGATGAGGAGCCAAGGCTATGACCGACCACTGCTGCGAGGCGATGACGGGCCAGGTGAACTGGCACTGCGACCAGCACGACGACCCCTTCGCCTGCCCGGACGCGCTGATTCGCTTCAGCACCAAGTTCCAGGACTACGGGTTGATCATCCACGACGGTGGTGCATCGATCATCAGGATCGACTTTTGCCCGTGGTGTGGACAGCGCCTCCCCGAGTCCCAGCGGGATCGCTGGTTCGACGAACTGGAGCGTCGCGGGATCGATCCATGGGAAGACCAGCTCCCGGCCGAGTTCCAGGACGCGAGCTGGCTCGCTTCGCTTCGTCAGGAGTGAAGCGGCTGTTGATCCACTTCTGAGACACGCCCTGGTCGGAGGGACCAGGCCTTGCGGGCGCGGGCGGGCGCCACCACCGGCCCGCACGGCATCGTGCTGCCGGGCTCGACGCTGGGCGCCGGCACCACGGTCGGGCCCGCCGCGCCGGTGAATGCACGGCGGGAGGATCCCGGACGGGACGCGTCGGAAGCGGAGTACGTCAGGGTGCGGCAGTCGTCACGGACGGCACACCGCACCGGGTGTCGGCCGCCGTACGCGTTCCCCGCGGACGGCGGCCGACGGCGTTCCGGGGCGGTCGGGGGTGGCTGGACCTCGGGCGAGGGCGTCGGGCCGGGCCGTCAGGGTGCCGGGGTCTCCGTGCCCTCGACGTCGGCGAGCAGTTTGCGCAGGAGCCCGTCCAGGGTGGCCCGTTCCTCGCCCGAGAGGGCGGAGAGCAGCGCGGTCTCGTTGGCCGCGTGGTCGGTGAAGGCGGCGTCCACGAGGGCGCGTCCGGCCGCGGTGAGGGCAATGCGGACGCTGCGCCGGTCCGCCGGGTCGGTGCGGCGTTCCACCAGGCCCGCCGATTCCAGCCGGTCGATCCGGCTGGTCATGCCGGCCCGCGACATCAGCAGCAGCGCGGCGAGTTCGGAGGGCATCAGTTCGTACGGCGCGCCGGAGCGGCGCAGGGTCGCGAGAACGTCGAACTCGCCGCGCTGGAGGCCGTGTTGCTTGAACACCTCTTCGACGACCCGGCCCGCGAGCAGCGCGAAGCGGCCGAGGCGGCCGACGGTACCGACCGCCGCCAGGTCGAGGTCCGGGCGCTCCCGGCTCCACTGGTCGAGCATGACGTCCACGTGATCCATGGGGGAATGTTATTCGATGGAAGATAGTTAGACGTAGTACTATCAGCCGAGGAACTATCGGAGTGCTCACCGTGGGGAGAGACCAATGACGTTGATCGGACCGGAAGCCGTGGTCGTGCGGGGCGACGAAGCCGAGACCGTCTCGATGCTCGGCGGCCAGGGGCGGCTGCTGGCGGACTCCAGCGCCACCGGCGGCGCCCTGAGCACCCTGCGCGTCACGCTGGGGCGCGGCAAGGACGGCGCCACCCCGCACTACCACGGGGGCTCCTCGGAGCTGTTCTTCGTCGTCGACGGCTCGGCCCAGGTGCTGGTCGGGAACGAGGTCGTCACCGCCCGCAGCGGCGACCTCGTGGTGGTACCGCCCCACCTGCCGCACGCCTTCGCGGCGGCCCCGGACTCCGGGGCGGACCTGCTGATAGTGATCACCCCCGGCGTGGAGCGCTTCGACTACTTCCGCCTGCTGGAGCGGATCCGCGCGGGCGAGGCGACGGTCGAGGAACTGCTCGCCAAGCAGGACCTCTTCGACAACCACTTCCTGGAGTCGCCGAGCTGGCGCGACGCCCGGGAGGAAGCCGCCCGGTCCGAGCCGTAGAGCGCCCGGCACCGAGCCCGGCCCGACACCAGGAGAGGAAACCCGTGACCGACACCCGCGCCATCACCAACCCGCCCGGCCTGCACGACCCGACGCCGTTCGGCTACAGCCACGCCGCCTCCGCACCCGGCGAACCGGTGTTCATCGGCGGCCAGTACGCCTCCGACGCCGACGGCCAGGTCGTGCCCGGCGACTTCGCCGCCCAGGTGGAACTCGCCCTCGCCAACCTGCACACCGCGCTCGCCGGAGTCGGCCTCGGCTTCGAGCACGTGGTCCGCCTCGGCTCGTACATCGTCGACCACGACCCGCAGAAGCTCGCCGTCCTCGGCAAAGCCCTCGCCGGGGCCTGGGGCGACCGGCTGCCCGCGCAGACACTCAGCGGAGTCGCCTCGCTCGCCCTGCCCGGGATGCTCTTCGAGATCGACGCGATCGCCGTCCGACCGACAGCGGCGGCAACCGACTGGCCCACCCACCCGCAGGGGTCCCACCCGCCGGTGGGACCCCTCGCCGTACCGCCGCCGTACCATCGCCGTTCGAGCCGGCCCGGGCCACTCACACGGCCCGGGCCGCCGCCGGTGGAACCGTCCTGCGCGCAGGTCGCGGAGCCGGCGACGGACCGAGGTGGCCCGGATGAGGCTGCCCGTCGCCCGCCCCTGTCGCACAATGCCAAAAGCTTGTCGGGAAAAGACGATACGGCCGCCCCGCGAACCACGACAGTGGACCCATGACCACACACCGCACCGACGTCCTCGTCATCGGCGCCGGAGTCGCCGGCATCGGCGTCGCCTGCCGCCTGCGCCGGGAGCTCCCCGGCCGTGACTTCGCGATCCTGGAGCGCCGGGCCGGCATCGGCGGCACCTGGGACCTGTTCCGCTACCCGGGCGTCCGCTCGGACTCCGACATGTTCTCCTTCGGCTACCGGTTCCGCCCCTGGAACGGGACCAGGGTGCTCGCCGACGGCGAGTCGATCCGCGACTACGTGACCGCCACCGCCCGCGAGTACGGCGTCGACAAGGCGATCCACCACGGACTGCGGGTGCTGGCCGCCGACTGGTCGAGCGAGCACCAGCGGTGGACGGTGACCGCGCTGCGCGAGGCGACCGGCGAGCGGGAGACCTGGGTCTGCTCCTTCCTCGTCACCTGCACCGGCTACTACGACTACGACCGGGGCCACCTGCCCGAGTTCCCCGGCGCCGAGCGGTTCGAGGGCGTGCGGATCCACCCGCAGCACTGGCCGCGGGACTTCGACCACACCGGGAAGCGGGTCGTCGTGATCGGCAGCGGCGCGACCGCCGTCACGCTCGTCCCGGCGCTGGCCGACCGGGCGGCCCATGTGACGATGCTCCAGCGCTCGCCCTCGTACGTCCTCTCGGTGCCCTCGGTCGACCGGATCACCGCCTGGCAGCAGCGGTTCCTGCCCGGTCCGCTGGTCGCCAGGATGACCCGCCGACGCAACATCGGCCTGCAGCGCGCCCTCTTCCGGACCGCCCGGCGCTTCCCCCGCGCGACGCGCCGGATGCTGCTGGCCGGGGTGCGCCGGGCGGTCGGCCCGCGCATCGACATGACCCACTTCAGCCCGGCCTACGACCCGTGGGACGAGCGGCTGTGCGCCGTCCCCGACGGCGACCTCTTCCGGGTGCTCCGGGAGGGCCGCGCCGACGTCGTGACCGACACCGTCGAGACCTTCACCCCCACCGGCATCAGGCTCGCCTCCGGCCGGGAACTCGCCGCGGACGTCGTCGTCACCGCCACCGGCCTGAACCTCCAGGCCTTCGGCGGCGCCACGATCAGCGTCGACGGCGAACCGCGCGACCTGCACGACGTCTGCACCTACAAGAGCGTCATGCTCGAGGGCATCCCCAACCTGGCCTGGGTCTTCGGCTACACCAACGCCTCGTGGACCCTGAAGGTCGACCTCGCCGCCGCCTACCTGGTGCGCCTGCTCAGGCACCTGGACGCCACCGGCCGCACCGTCGCCGTGCCCGTCGACCACGCGGCCAACGCGACCGCCGAGGGCGTGGTCGACGAGCTGACCTCGGGCTACATCCGGCGGGCGAAGGACGTCATGCCGCGCCAGGGGCGCGAGTTCCCCTGGCGGATGGTGATGGACTACCACCACGACCGGAAGGTCCTGCTGTCCGACCCGATCGAGGACGGCGTCCTCGCCTTCGGCGGGCCCGGGAGTGCGCGTCTTACCGGTCCGTGACGCCGCCCCGTGTCGACCGGCCGCGGGCCCGGTCGGACGCTAGCGTCGGCGGCATGAGAATCCTGGTCACCGGCGGTGCCGGCTTCATCGGCGCGTCCGTGGTGCGCGCCCTGGTCGCGGCCGGGCATCACGTGCGCGTCCTGGACGCCCTGCTGCCCGCGGTCCATCCGACCGGGAACCCGCCCGCGCTGCCCGCGGGTGTCGACTTCCGGCGCGGGGACGTCCGGGACGCGGAGACCGTCGAGGAGGCGCTC
Source organism: Kitasatospora sp. NPDC058184 (assembly GCF_042883725.1). NCBI lineage: Bacteria > Bacillati > Actinomycetota > Actinomycetes > Kitasatosporales > Streptomycetaceae > Kitasatospora > Kitasatospora sp. NPDC058184. The sequence continues at coordinate 60,621 of NZ_JBHVVE010000027.1, read as the reverse complement.
GCCGGGGTGGACGCGGTCTGCCACCAGGCGGCGATGGTCGGCCTGGGACTGGACCTCCAGGACGCACCGCGGTACGTCGGCTGCAACGACCTCGGCACGGCGGTGGTCCTGGCCGCGATGGCGCGGTCCGGCGTCCGACGGCTGGTCCTGGCCGGATCCATGGTGGTCTACGGGGAAGGGCGCTACCACTGCGCGGAGCACGGCGAGGTGGCACCGGGGCCGCGGCGGCCCGCCGACCTGGACGCCGGACGGTTCGAGCCGCCGTGCCCGGTCTGCGGCGCTCCCCTGCGGCCGGGCCTGGTCGCGGAGAGCGCACCCGCCGACCCGCGCAGCGTCTACGCGGTGACCAAGCTCGCGCAGGAACACCTCTCCGCCGCCTGGGCACGCGCCTGCGGCGGAACAGTACTGACGCTGCGTTACCACAACGTGTACGGCCCCGGGATGCCGCGCGACACCCCGTACGCGGGGGTGGCGTCGCTGTTCCGCTCCGCCCTCGCCCGCGGCGAGGCGCCCCGGGTCTTCGAGGACGGCCGCCAGCGCCGGGACTTCGTCCACGTCGAGGACGTCGCCGCCGCCAACCTCGCGGCGCTGACGGCCGTGGGCGACCGGCCGCCGGGCAGCGTCCGGGCGTACAACGTGGGCAGCGGCGAGGTGCGCACCATCGGTGAGATGGCGGCCGCGCTGGCCGCCGCCCACGGCGGCCCGGCCCCGACGGTGACCGGCGAGTACCGGCTCGGCGACGTGCGGCACGTCACCGCCGACTCGAACCGGCTGCGCGCCGAACTGGACTGGCTGCCGCGCGTCCCGTTCGACCGGGGCATGGCGGAGTTCGCCGCCGCACCGCTGCGGGTCTGAGGTCAGCTCCGGGCGGACGGCAGAGCGATCTCGAAGCAGCAGCCGCCCGCCACGTTGTGGACGCGGGCCCGCCCGGCGTGGGCCTCGACGATGCCGCGGACGATGGCGAGGCCCAGGCCGGCACCGCTGCCGCCGGCCTCGGGCCGGTCGGACCGCCCGCCGGGATCGGCCGGCCTGGGCGTGCGGGCCGCGGTGCCACGCCAGCCGGTCTCGAAGACCCGGGTCAGATCCTGGGCGGGGATGCCCCCGCAGCCGTCGGTGACCGAGAGCAGCACCTCGTCCGCCTCCCGCCGCGCGGAGACCGTGACCACGCCGTCCTGAGGGGTCGAGCGGATCGCGTTGACCAGCAGGTTGCCCAGGACCCGGGTGATCTCGCGGCTGTCCACCTCGACCGGTTCGGGCTCCACCTGCCGGCCTTCGAGCCGGACACCGCGCTGCCGGGCCAGCGCGTGGGCACCGGCCAGCGCGTCGTCGACCAGGTCGTAGACGGAGACCCGGGAGAGCGAGAGGGCGAGCGTTCCGGCCTCGATGCGGGAGAGTTCGAACAGGTCGTCCACCATCCCGGTGAGCCGCTCGACCTCGGTGCGGATCCGCCGGAGGTAGCGGTCCGGCTCCTCGGCGACGCCGTCCTCCAGCGCCTCGGCCATCGCGCGCAGCCCGGCCAGCGGGGTGCGCAGGTCGTGGGAGATCCAGGCGACCAGCTCCCGCCGGGACTGTTCGAGGGCCTGTTCACGGCCCCGGGATTCGGCGAGCCGGGCGCTGGTGGCGGACAGTTCCTCGCTCAGTTGGGCCAGTTCGCGGCCCAGCGGGTGGACGGGCGCGGTGAAGCCGGTGTCGCTGCCGACGGTCCGGGCGGCCGCGGTCAGGGCCCGGCTGCCGGCGACCACCTGTCGGCCCAGCAGAGCGGCTGTGCCCAGGGACACGACGGCGGCCATGGCGAGCACCGTTATCACGACACCGAGGTCGTGGGCGGAGAGGAACATGGCCTGCGCGACGGCGAAGGTGCCGGAGACGACCGCGAGCACGGTGACGACGGCGACGCAGAACAGCGAGAGCGCCATCGAGCGCCTGCGCAGCAGCCGGACGGCCGGCCAGCCGAGCAGGCCCGCTCCGCCCGCGCCGAGCGCGGCGAACAGGGCGATCAGCAGCAGGTCCTTCACCCGCGGACCTCCCCGGCACCGGGCACCGGGTCGTAGCGGTAGCCGACGCCCCACACCGTGCTGATCATCCGGGGGGCGGCGGGATCGTCCTCGATCTTCTCGCGCAGGCGCCGCACGTGGACGGTGACGGTGGAGAGGTCGCCGAAGTCCCAGCCCCAGACGCGGGCCATCAGCTCCTGGCGGGAGAACACCGTCCCGGGGAACCGCAGGAGGAAGGCCAGCAGGTCGAACTCCCTTGCCGTCAGGGACAGTTCCCTCCCGGAACGGTGAGCACGACGGGCCGGCCCGTCGACGGTGATGTCCCCGGAGCGGACGGGCCCGGCCGGGGCGCCCGTCGCGGGTGCCGCGACACGCGAGCGCCGCAGCACCGACTGGACCCGCAGGACGAGTTCGCGTGGACTGAACGGCTTGGTGACGTAGTCGTCGGCGCCCAGCTCCAGGCCGAGGACGCGGTCGGCCTCGTCACTCCTGGCGGTGAGCAGCACGACCGGCAGCTCACCTCCGGCGGCCTGGCCGCGCAGCCGCCGCAGCACCTCCAGGCCGTCGATGCCCGGGAGCATCAGGTCCAGGACCACGAGGTCGGGCTGGTGGGCACGGGCGAGGGCGAGCCCCCGCGGACCGTCGGCGGCGTGGTCGACGCGGTGGCCGGCCCGGGTGAGGTAGCCGGCGACGACCTCGGCCACGGTCGGGTCGTCGTCGATCACCAGGATGCGGCCGGCGGCCGACGGCCCGGCGATGGCGGAGGGCTCGTTGGCGGAGGGCTCGTTCACCCCGCCGAGAATAGGCGCCGGGCGCCGGTGCGGACGCCGCCGCCGTCCCCCCGTTCGACCTCCGTAAGATCCTGGGCCCCGTCCGCACACCGGTCCGCACACCGGTGCGGGCCCCGACGGCTCCCCGGTGGGCCGTCGGCGCGACGTTCGGCTTCCGTAAGGCTGCGGCACCACCGTCCCGGGCCGACACGCCCTTAGCGTGGCCGACGTGACCTCCGCTACCCCTCGTTCGTCCGGTGTCGATGTCGTCCTGCCCTGCCTCGACGAGGCCGAGGCGCTGCCCTGGGTGCTCGGGCGCATCCCGCCCGGCTGGCGGGCCGTCGTCGTGGACAACGGTTCGCGGGACGGCTCGGCCGAACTCGCCCGATCGCTCGGAGCGACCGTGGTCGAGGAGTCCCGGCGCGGGTTCGGCGCCGCCTGCCACACCGGGCTCCTCGCCGCCACCGCCGAGCTGGTCTGCTTCCTGGACTGCGACGGCTCGCTCGACCCCGCCCAACTCCCCCGGGTCACCGCTCCGGTGGCCGACGGCACGGCGGACCTCGTCCTCGGCCGCCGCCGGCCGGTGAGCACGGGCGCCTGGCCCGTGCACGCACGGCTCGCCAACACCGTGCTGGCCCGCCGGCTGCGGGCCCGCACCGGCGCCCCGCTGCACGACCTGGGCCCGATGCGGGCCGCCCGACGGGAACGCCTGCTGGCGCTCGGCCTGGGCGACCGCCGCTCCGGATACCCGCTGGAGATGGTGCTCGCCGCCTCGGCCGCCGGCATGCGGATCACCGAGACCTCCGTCGACTACCTGCCGCGCGCGGGCCGTTCGAAGGTCACCGGCACGGTGCGCGGCACCCGGCAGGCGATCCGGGACATGCGGGCCGTGCTCGCCGCCCCGCCGCCCACCCTGCTGGTCATCGCCAAGTCGCCCGTACCAGGCCGGGTGAAGACCCGGCTCACCCCGGCCTGCACGCCCCAGCAGGCGGCGGCGCTGGCCGAGGCCGCGCTCTCCGACACCCTGCACACCCTGGCCACCGTGCCGGCCGGGCGGCGCCTGCTGGTCCTGGACGGCGAACCGGGCCGCTGGCTGCCGCCCGGGTGGCAGGTGCTTCCGCAGAGCGGCGGCGGACTGGACGCCCGGCTGGCGGCGGCCTTCGGCCACGCGGCCCGGCTGGCCCCGCACGCGCCCGCGCTGCTGGTCGGCATGGACACCCCGCAGCTCAGCGCGGCCACCCTGGCCGAGCCGCTCTCCCCGGCGGGCCGGGCCGGGGCCGACGCCTGGTACGGGCCCGCGACCGACGGCGGCTTCTGGGCCCTCGGCCTGGCCCGGCCGACCGAGGACCTCGCCCGCCGGCTCCTCCTCGGGGTCCCGATGTCGACCCCGGACACCGGGCAGGTGCTCCTCGACCGGCTCACGGCGGCCGGCCTGACGGTGCGCACCCTGCCCGAAGCCACCGACGTGGACACCGTCGAGGACGCCCTGCTGGTCGCCTCCCAGGCGCCGCGGAGCCGGTTCGCCGCCCGCCTGCACTCGTTCCGGACCGTCCCCGAGGTGGCGGGTTGACCGGCACCTCGACGGCATGGATCGACGACCCGTTCGCCGACGCCGTCCGCACCGGACGCGGTCCGCTGTGGCTGCGCGGCGACGACGGACGCCGGATCCCGCTCGACATCGAACGCTGGTGCGCACCGGCCGCCGGCGGCGACCACAGCCTCCTGATGCGCTGCTTCCACCTGTCCGCGCCGGTCGTGGACCTCGGCTGCGGACCCGGCCGACTCGTCGCCGCGCTCCTCGCCGTGGGCGTCCCGGCTCTCGGAGTCGACGTCACCCCGGCGGCCGTCGCCCGCACCCTGGGCCTCGGCGGCGCGGCCCTCTGCCGGTCGGTGTTCGACCGGCTCCCCGCCGAGGGCCGCTGGGGTGCGGCCCTGCTCGCGGACGGCAACCTCGGCATCGGCGGGAACCCGGAGGCCCTGCTGCGGCGTGCGGCCGAACTGATCGCGCCGGACGGGCTGTTGCTGGTGGAGGTCGAGCCGCGCGAGGTCGACGAACGCGTCACCGTCCGGGTCGAGGGCCCGGACGGCCGGCTCGGCCCGCCCTTCGCCTGGGCACGCCTCGGCGCCAGGGCCGCCGCACGACGGGCCCACGGCGCCGGGCTCGTCGAAGCGGAACGCTGGACCTCCCACGGCCGACGCTTCCTCACCCTGCGCCGCCGCACCGCGCCCGCCCGCTGAGAACCAGTGATCGAACGGAAGGCAGCTACCCGTATGACCACCATCGAAGAGCGCATCATCAGCCACATCTCCGAGAAGCTGGGGCCGGGTCACGACATCGCCGCGGACACGGACCTCTCGTACGTGCTGGACTCCACGGCCGTCATGGAGGTGGTGGTGTGGATCGAGGAGGCGTTCGGCTTCTCGGCCGAACTCGACGAGATCAACCCCGACACCTTCGGCTCGCCCGCACGCCTGGCCCAGTGGGTTCGCCGGAACGTCGAAGGCGCTGCCACCTAGCTCGGCCGCCGGTCAGTTCCCGGCCCCCGCCACGGCGGCGACCCGCCCTGTACGGCGCTGGCGCAGCAGCGGGACCAGGAGGACGACGCACAGGGCCGTGCCGTAGGCGAACTGCTGCGCCACCGGGCCCTGCACCAGGTAGAGCGCCTGCCCGGCGGCCGGGACGGCCAGCCACTCCCAGCGGCCGTCGAGCGCCACCAGCGCGACCACCAGGAGCCCGTACCAGGGGTAGGAGGGCGCGACCAGCAGCAGCGCCGTGCCCGTCACCAGGAGCGCGCCGGCCCACGGCCGACTCCGGTCGCCCCGGCGGAGGACCCGGACCACCATGGCCGCCAGGACGAACGCCGCCGCCCACGGTGCGAGGCGGTCGGACAGCACCAGCCGCAGCAGCCCGAACCGGTCGATGTGCCCCTGCTCGTAGCCCTCCTCCTTCAGGTAGCCCGGCAGGTAGCCCAGGACCGAGGTGCCCGAGGCCACGACGTACGGCAGGTAGGACAGGGCGAAGGCGCCGAGCGCGGATCCGACCAGCAGGACGTCCTTCCGCGAAGGGCGCCGGGCCGACAGGCCCGCCAGCGCGCCGGGGAGGACGAGGGCCGGCAGCAGCTTGGTCGCGACCGCGCCGCCCAGGAGGACCCCGCCTCGCACGGCCCTCCCGCGCGCCGCGCAGCCGAGTCCGGCGACCGTCAGCAGGGCTCCGAGCGTGTCCACGTGCGCGTCGTTGACCGCCCACACGGCCACGCCGGGGAACCACCCCCACAACGCGGCCCGCCACCGCTCCCGCCCCACTCTCAGCAGCAGGGCGGTCGTCGCCACCGCCAGCACCGCACCGCCGGCCTGCACCCCGCGGACCCCGCCGCCGAACGGGTGCACGACGACGAACCAGACCTGTGCCACCGGCGGATAGATGGTGTGCACGGCCGGCCGGTTGATCCGGGTGCAGTCCCCGGCCGTGGTGCGCCGCTCGTCCCAGCCCGTGCAGCCGTCACCGACCGGGAAGAGCCCCGGGTCACGCAACCGGGCCAGCGCCGGATCGTCCGGGGTGTGGGCGTAGGGCGAGATCCCGGCCGCCTGGACCCGGCCGTCCCAGACGTAGCGGTAGGCGTCGTCACTGGTGCGGGGCGGGGCCAGCAGCCCGACGGCGGCGACGGCCACGGCGCCGACCAGGACCAGCGGCGCGACCAGCCGACCGGGCACCCTGCGCAGCAGCAGCACCGCGACCGCGAACAGGGCCGTGTCGAGGAGGTACCAGACGGCGAGCGGCACGGAGCCGCCGTCGGTGACGGTCAGCGCCAGCGCGCTGACCAGGGCCGCGAGCGCGAGCACGCAGGACGGAACGGTACGGTCGATCATCCTGTCCAACCTCCCACTGATGAGGCCTCACGGCCCCGGCGTTCCCTCGCCGGGGTGGGGCGTCAGACGCCGGGGACCCCCGGAAGACCGGTCGTGAGACCGTCCAGGGCGTGCGGGCAGGGGCACTCGCGCACCAGCGGCAGCCGTTCCACCGCCTTGAACAGCACGGCGCGCAGCCGGTCGACGTTGCGGGCGAACTCCTTCAGCACCTCGCCGTGGGTGACGCCCGCGCCGCTCTCCACCCCGGCGTCGAGATCCGTGACCAGGGCCAGCGAGGCGTAGCAGAGGCCGAGTTCACGGGCGAGGACGGCCTCCGGATGTCCCGTCATGCCGACCACCGACCAGCCGTTGGCGGTGAACCAGCGGGACTCGGCGCGGGTGGAGAAGCGCGGGCCCTCGATCACCACCAGCGTGCCGCCGTCGACGGGCTCCCAGTCCGCCTCCCGGGCGGCCTCCAGTGCCGCCTTCCGCCCCGCCGGGCAGTACGGGTCGGCCATGGACACGTGCACCACCTCCGGCACCGTGCCGTCCGGCAGCGGCAGGCCGTCGTAGAAGGTCTGCGGGCGCCCCGAGGTCCGGTCCACGAACTGGTCGGGCACCAGCAGCGTGCCCGGCCCGTACTCCGGGCGCAGCCCGCCCACCGCGCACGGCGCGACCACCTGCCGCACACCCAGCGTGTGCAGCGCCCACAGGTTGGCGCGGTAGTTGATCCGGTGCGGGGGAAGCCGGTGGCCGCGCCCGTGCCGGGGCAGGAACGCGACCCGGCGGCCGGCCGCCTCTCCCACGAACACCGCGTCGCTCGGTTCGCCGTACGGGGTGTCCACCCGTACCTCGGTCACGTCGTCCAGCAGCTCGTAGAGCCCGGAGCCACCGATGACGCCCACCTCGGCGCTCGGCGGGACGTCCTGGTCGACCGTCATCCCGGTCCACCTCTCTTCTCGGGAACAGCCCCCCGGCCAACTCTAGGAACGGACCGGGCCGGAACCGGGGCACCATGCCTTACGGATCACGAACGTCCCCGCGCCGCCGGCTCGCGGCGAGGCCTGTGCGACCGTCGCCGCCGGGCCGTCGCAGCGAGCAGGCAGAGCGCCGAGACGGCGAAGAACGCCGCGGTCAGCAGCAGCCAGCGCCCGAGGAAGACGTCCGGGTCCAGGCCGGTGGCGGAGCGGTACCCGGGGACGCGACGCAGGACGAGCGGGTACCAGACGACCAGCAGCAGCAGCGAGAGGAAGGCGGGGACGCGGACGTAGTTGACCGTCGGCATCCGGTGCGTACCGCCCGCGGGAGCCTGGCGGACACCCGTCAGGGCCTGGGCGGCCCGGTCGGTGAGCGTGTAGAGCGGCAGCAGGACCAGGTCGTGGAGCAGTGCGGCCCCGACGAACCAGATCGCGACGCCGAGCGGATCGCCCTTGAGGAGGCGGATCCCGGCGTACAGGGCCAGGGCGAAGGAACACAGGAGGAGGAGCAGGTGCAGGGGGGACGCGCCGTAGCGCTCGCGGAGGCCGCTGCGGCGCTTCATCCGGTGGCTCCGAAGGTGAGGCGGGTGACCCATTTGGTGTTGTGGACACCGGGGTTGGCGGGAACGATGATCCGGGCCGGGTAGCCGTGGTCGGGCGAGAGGTCGGCTCCGTTGACGCGCAGGGCCAGCAGGGAGCGGGCGTCGCGGACCTGGTTGTCGCGCAGGACGGTGGAGGAGAAGGACCCGCCGCGTTCGACGGATTCCACGAAGACGTCCGGTGGGCTGTCGGTCAGGCCGACGAGCGCGGCCAGCTCGGTCAGCCGGACGCCGGTCCAGTCCTGGTCGGGGGTGGACCATCCCTCGACGCAGGCGATGGGCAGGGCCGCGGTGGTCTGCGGCAGGCTCCTCAGCTGGTCCAGGGTGAGGACGGTTTCGCGGCCGGGGCCGCGGACGGTCAGCCGCCAGTCGGGGCCGATGTCGGCGGGGCGGATGCCGACGACGGCGGCGGTCTTGTTGATCTGGAAACCGTTCGGGCCGTCGCCGGGCTCCTGGCCGTGCGGGGCGAGCAGCGCGGTCCTGCGCCACCATCCGCCGATGCTCTGACCGACCGTCACCGCGAACAGCGCGAGGGAGCCCGCACCGACCAGCGCGAGGGCTCCGCGCCGGGAGACGGTCGCGGGGGCGGGGCGCGGGGAGACCAGACCGGTGCCGTCGGGCGGCTCGGGCAGCGTGTCGGCGGCGCCGGTGCGCAGTTCGGTGCGCAGGCGCCGGCTGCGCAGCGCCCGGACCATGACCGGGACGCGGAACACCACGTGGACGGCGAAGGCGCCGATGAAGACCCAGGCACCGTAGTAGTGCAGGGTGTAGAAGGAGCCGGGGAAGATGTAGTGCAGCTGGATGTTGAGGATGCCGGTGGCGAACTCGAACAGCGCGCCGCCGACCAGGAGCAGCAGCGACAGGCGCTCGACCGCCTGGGCCGGCGAGCGGAGCGGCGGCCAGGCGAAGAGCTTGGGGATGACCGACCAGAGCTTGGCCAGCAGCACCGGGACCAGCACGATGCCGAGGGTCACGTGGATCCCCTGGTTCAACCGGTACAGCCAGCTGGGGCTGGTCGGCCAGGAGAAGAGGTAGAAGCCGAGCCAGCCCTTGTCCGGGGTCTGGTCGTTGACCGCGGCGAGGTCGGGGTTGTAGGCGGCGTAGGACAGCAGCCCGGTCACGAACACCACCGTGATCCCGGGCAGCAGCACCAGGCCGAACACCGAGGTGAGCCACGGGCCACGCAAGGGGCTGCGCCAGAACTCCGGGCGCGCGGGCCCGGGCGGGGGGCCGGCGGCGAGCGCGGCACGCAGGCGGGATCCCCTGGCCTTGAGGGCTGTGCGCGTCGGCGCGTGGGGGGCCGGTCGCCGTCCCTCCGCGGTGTGGTCGCGCGGCGGCGCCGGGGGCTGGTCGGGCTGCTCGGGCTGCGGGAGCGGTGGCGGAGGTCCGGCGGCCGGCTTGCCCGCGGAGGGCTGCGGTGCCGGGACCGGCCCGGGCTCCCGCTCGGGGCCGGGTTCGGGGCGGTGGGGTCCGTCGGCGTCGTCGTGGGCGTTCAGGGTGGCGCTCCTTCGCGGGTGCGTGCGGAGGCGGGTTGGCCGCGCTGACACGACCGTATGCCGCAGATCACCCATGAAGCAGCAATCAACTTATTACGGAATTACAGGTCGCCGTCGGTCATCGAGGAAGCATCCGGCGGCTCGCCCCATGGACCTGAATGCACGTCAGATCATCTTCTGCCGCGGCACCCTGGCTCGGCCGTCCGAACCCCAGCACCGGCACGGCGCAGCAACCGGTCGCGCAGCGCCGCGGTCACGGGCGGACGGCGGCTGTCCCGCGCCTCGAACGAAGGCCTCGCGACCGACATCCGGTTCGTCGGGATCCCCGACGCCGGCCACTTCCTGTCGGAGGAACAGCCGGAACTCCTGAGCCGCGAACTGATCGGCTTCTTCAAGGCTCGCGCGAACGCGGCACCCACCAGGCAGCCGGTCATTTGAGTTCGACGAAGATGATGTGGGTGTCCGTCGTCCCGATGTTCTCGCCGACGTGGGTCCGGGCCGGCAGCCAGTTCGCCTCAGGTGCCCGTGTCCGTTCGACCTCGACCACGGTGTCGCCCTCGGTCATGCGGCGTCGGAAGGTGCTCAGGACGACCATGACGCTGTCGGGGTGGTAGTGGAGCCCGGTCTTGACCCCCGGGGTGTCGCGGTACTCGAGCACCCGGACGCGCGCGTTCTCGAAGACGATGCGGTAGAGGTCAGGGTCGGTGACGGTGGGGTCCTGGTCCTCGGCATCTCCTTGGCCCGTCATACGGCGGCAGCCGCCTCGCCGGCCGGTGCCGGATCGACGCCGCGCTGTCCGGGCAGGCTGTCGGGCCCCCGGGGGCCCGCGGAAGCGGGAGCTTGGGCGGTGCTCTGCGTCATGCTGGGCCTTTCGACTTGAGGGAGAACAGCCGGCCGTAGGCGGCCTGCGACAGCGGCGAACGGGACGATGACGACCAGCGGCGGACCGCCACGCGCGACGACAACCCCGGGCCTCCGACACTGCCGCGATCAAGAACGAGGCGCAGCCTGACGCCGCCAACCGGCCCCAACCCGCGATTGCGCCGAACGTGGGCGTCCTGGTCCTACGACCCCTTGAAACCGTTGCTCAGATGAGGCCGCACGAACCCGTACGGGTGACTGCGATCAGCACCTCCACCGGCTCCTACCCGACCCTGACCACGTACTTGCCCCGGACGCCGCCCGCCTCCAGCGCCCGGTGTGCCGCTGCCGTCTCCTCCAGGGGGAAGACCGTGTCCACCGCGGGGCGCAGCTTGCCCTCGGCCACGTGGCGGGCGAGGTCGTCGAAGTCCGCCCATTTGGGGTCGCCGCTGAAGAAGCGGACCCGGCTCTGTCCGTGGACCGTGCTGGCCGCGACGTAGCCGAACGTCGCGGCGGGCCGTTTCGGGTCGAAGGCGAGGGCGACCATGCGCCCGTCGGGGGTCAGCAGGCGCCGGAAGGCCCGCAGGTCGGGCCCCACGGCGTCCAGGACCACGTCGAAGCGGCCCAACTCGGCCGAGCGCACGGTCCGGTGGTCGACGGCCCGGTGCGCGCCGAGCCCGCGGACGAAGTCGAGGCTCGCCGCGCGGGCGAGGGCCGTGACCTCGGCGCCGTACGCCCGTCCGAGCTGGACGGCGGCGTTGCCGACACCGCCCGCCGCGCCCCGGACGAGGAGTCGTTCGCCGGGGCGCAGCCCGGCCTTGTCCCGCAGCGCGGTGATGACGGCGGTGGCCACCGGCAGCGCGGCGGCGTCCACCGGGTCGAGGCCGTCGGGGAGCCGGCCGACCCGCTCGGCGGGCACGGTGACGTACTCGGCGGCGCTGCCGAACCCGGAGGTGCGGCCCAGGACTCCCCAGACGCGGTCGCCGGCCGCCAACCGGGTGACTCCGGCTCCCGGTGCGGCGACCTCGCCGGTGAAGTCCAGGCCGACGCGCTTGGGGAACGTCCGGCCGCTCAGGAGGCGGAGACGGCCGGAGCGGACGGCCAGTTCGCCGCCGTTGACGCTGAACGCGCGCACCTTCACGAGGACCTCGCCGCGGGCCGGCTCGGGGCGTGGCACGCGGCCCGTGTAGAGCACGTCGGGGCCGCCGTAGCGGTCGTAGAGCACTGCCTTCATCATGTGGTCGTTCATCGTTCCGCCTTGCCGCCGGGGGCCGTAGGGATCTGGCAGCGACCGTAGGCTCTCAAGTGGACGCAATCGTCCGTTTCGACCGGAAGCGAGAGACAGTGATGGCGGAATCCTCTCGGATCACAGCCCGGGACGGGGTGCGGGCGGACGCCCGGCGCAACCGGGAACGTGTCCTCGTCGCCGCCCGTGCGGTCTTCGCGGAGCACGGGATCGACGCCCCGATGGCGACCGTGGCCCGTCGGGCCGGGGTCGGCGTGGCGACGCTGTACCGGCACTTCCCGACCCGGGACGCCCTGGTGCGGGGCGCGTTCGCGCGGCAGATGGAGACCTGCTCGCGGGCGCTCACCGAGGCGCTGGCCGCCCCCGACCCGTGGCAGGGCTTCCAGCAGCTGGTCGAGACGGTCTGCGCCCTGCAACGGGAGGAACGCGGCTTCCCGGCCGCGTTCGTCACGGCCTTCCCGGACAGCACGCCGGAGCACGCGCAGTCCCGGCGACGGGCCGAGCGGGACCTCACGACCCTGGTGCGCAGGGCCCAGGCCTCGGGCGCGCTGCGGGCCGATTTCCACCCCTCCGACCTCACCGTGGTCCTGCTGGCACACTGCGCCCTGGTGACCGCCCTGCCGGACGACGGTGCGGCGTCCCGGCGCCTGGTGGCCTACCTGCTCCAGTCGTTCCGCGCCGACGCGGCCAACGGACCGCTGCCTCCGCCGGCCGCACTGACACTGCGCAACCTCCCGATGCCGACGGACAGTTCGCAGCGGCAGCGGCACCCCAGGGGCTGACACAAGACGGCACCTGCCGCAGGGGCACGCCAGTCCGACGACTCCGCCGACGTCCCGCCCGTCCGGTTGCGGGGCGCTCGGGGCCGGTGCCCTCACGCTGGTGTCGGGGACCAGGAGCCTCAGTCCCGTCCCGGGGAAGCGACGACCACCCCCGGCCCTACGGGGTCCGCCGCTCCACGCCGTCGAGCAGCAGACCGAGCCCCAGCTCGAACCCGCGGTCGTCGAGGCCCGTCGCGCCGCCGCCGCGGGCGAAGGAGCTGTCCAGGGCGTCCGCGAGCGCCGGGTACTCCGGCCGGTACTCGGCCGGTGCCCGGGTGAAGCCGGCCGCGAAGGTCTCCACCGCGGAGCCGAGGACCAGGTAGTCCACCGCCGCGGCGACCTCCGCCGCGTCCGCGGGGCCGAGGCCGGCCCGGCCGAGGAGGGCGAGCAGCCCGTTGTAGCCGCGCAGCGCGCTGGCTGCTTCGACGCGGCGGCGGGCGAGCAGGGCGATGGCGTTCGGGTGCCTGAGGAAGACCGCGCGGTAGCCGCGCGCGTACGCCGCGAGGCCGGCCCGCCAGTCGGGATCGCCCAGCGGTGTGTGGTCGATCTCGTCGTTGACCAGCCCGGAGACCGCGTCGACCAGCTCGTCCTTGCTCTGGATGTGGTTGTAGAGCGAGGCCGCCTTGACCCCGAGCCGCTCCGCCAGCGCCCGCATGGTCAGGCCGTCGGGGCCGTCCTCGTCCACCACCTGGAGCGCGGCGAGCGCGATCCGCTCGCGGGTCAGCACTGCCCTGCTCGGTCGGCCCACCGAAAAATCCCCTCTTCCGCTCCCCGTGTCCGGAGGCTATCGTGCCAGATCAACAGCGGTTGCTAACAAAGTTAGTTTTATCTGGAAGGCGCAGCCCGTGGCCGAGACCACCCCGACCGATGCCGACCGGCTGGCCACGCTCGGCTACCAGCAGGAGCTGCGGCGCAGCCTGACCGTGCTCGGAAACATCTCCATGGGCTTCGCCGTCGTCTCCCCGGTCGTGGGGCTGTACGCCGCCGTGCAGGTCGGCATGAGCGTCGCGGGCGGGGCCTGGGTCTGGGCGCTGCCGCTGTGCCTGCTCGGGCAGTGCCTGGTCGTCGCCGTCTACTCCGAGCTCGCCTCGCAGTGGCCGCTGGCCGGCGGCGCCTACCAGTGGAGCAGACGCCTGGCCAGACCGGCCGTCGCCTGGCTGAGCGGCTGGATGTGGCAGTTCGCCGTGATGTTCGGCAACACCACCGTCGCCTACCTCGCCTCGCCCTGGCTCTTCGCGCTCTTCGGCACCGTCCCGACGCCCACCGAACAGGTCCTCGTCTCGGCCGGCTTCATCCTCTGCTGCACCCTGGTCAACGCCTACGGCATCAACTTCCTGCGCTGGTTCGTCGGCCTGGGCATCGCCGCCGAAGCCGTCGCCTCCGTCCTGGTCGGCCTCACCCTGCTGCTGGTCTTCCGGCAGCACGGCCTCTCCCTGCTCACCGACTTCCTGAACGCGCCGAAGGGGCTGGGCATCAGCGACACCGGTGCCCTGCTCGCCGCCCTGGCCGTCGCCGGCTGGGCCTTCATGGGCTTCGACGCCTGCGTGTCGACCGCCGAGGAGACCAAGGACGCCGCCCGACAGGTCCCCAGGGCGATGTGGTGGTCCCTGCTCAGCGTCGGACTCGTCGTCATCCTCAACGCGGTCTCCGTCGAACTCGCCCACCCCGACCCCGCCGACGTCGTCGCGGTCAAGGACCTCGACCCGGTCACCACCGCCGTCACCCACGCCTTCGGCGGCTGGGCCGAGAAGCCCTTCGTCCTCGTCGTCCTGATCAGCTTCACGGCCTGCCTGATGGCCTCCCAGGGCGGCGCCGCCCGCGGCCTCTACTCCCTCGCCCGCGACGACGTCTTCCCCTTCTCCCGCCACGTCCGCAAGGTCAACCGGCACAAGGCGCCGATCGGCGGCCTCGTCGCCGCCACGGCGGTCAGCTGCGCCGCGCTGGTGCTCGGCCTGAACACCTCGGCCATCGGCAGCCTGATCACCTTCGGCAGCGCGGCCATCTTCGTGCCGTTCTTCATCCTCGCCCTCGTCGCCCTCGTCGCCCGCCTGCGCGGCACCTGGACGCCTGCCGGAGCGGTCGACTACGGACGCCTCGGCACCCCGCTCAACGTCCTCGCGGTGCTGTGGACCGGCTTCGAGCTGGTCAACATCTGCTGGCCGCGCGCCATCCTCGCCCCGGCCGGAGCACCCTGGTACCAGATCTGGGCGGCGCCGCTCGGCGTCGGCACCGTCACCCTCGCCGGCCTCGCCTACCTGCTGGCGCGCCGCCCCGACCGCCGCATGACCGACACCGACCAGGAGCACCCGCACACCGCCGAACTCGCCCCCGCCGTCCTGTAGCCGGCGTCGGCCCGGGCGGCACCGCTCGGCCGACGCGTGCGAAGCTGCATCCCATCCCCCGGGCGGGGTCACGTCCCACCAGCGGCCCAGCGCCGCACCTTCGAGGCCCGACACCTCGGACCGTTCAACCGAAAACCCTGGAGGCACCCGCATGACACGCGCATTCGACGTCGTCGAGACCGGTATCGCCGACCTGCGCGCGGCGTTGGAGAAGGGCGAGACCACCGCGGTCGGCCTGCTCGACGCCTATCTCGCCCGGATCGACGCCTACGACCGGCCCGGCACCGCCACCGCGCTCAACGCGATGGTCGTGACGAACCCCCGCGCCCGCGCCGAGGCCGAGGCCTCCGACGCCCGCCGCGCCCGCGGCGAGACCCTCGGCCCCCTCGACGGCATCCCCTACACCGCCAAGGACAGCTACCTCGCCGAGGGCCTCACCGCCGCCGCCGGCTCACCGGCCTTCGAGCACCTCGTGGCCCAGCGCGACGCCTTCGCCATCGAGCGCCTGCGCGCCGGCGGGGCCGTGCTCATCGGCCTGACCAACATGCCGCCGATGGCCAACGGCGGCATGCAGCGCGGCGTGTACGGCCGCGCGGAGAGCCCGTACAGCGCCGACTGGCTGACCAGCGCCTACGGCTCCGGCTCCTCCAACGGCTCCGGCACCGCCACGGCCGCCTCATTCGGCGCCTTCGGCCTCGGCGAGGAGACCTGGTCCTCGGGCCGGGCCCCCGCCTCCAACAACGCGCTGTGCGCCTACACGCCCAGCCGCGGCGTGATCTCGGTGCGCGGCAACTGGCCGCTCGTCCCGACCATGGACGTCGTCGTCCCCCACACCCGCACCATGGCGGACCTGCTCGAACTGCTCGACGTCATCGTCGCCGACGACCCGGACACCCGCGGCGACCTGTGGCGCGCCCAGCCCTGGATCCCGCTGCCCGCGCCGTCCCAGGTCCGTCCGGCCTCCTACCCGGCGCTGGCCCCCGCCGACGCAGCAGCGGCGCGCGCGACGCTCGCCGGCCGGCGCGTCGGCGTCCCCCGGATGTACATCAACGCCGACCCCGACGCCGGCACCAACCCCGACGGCGGCATCGGCGGCCAGACCGGGCAGCCGATCGACACCCGCGCCTCGGTGATCGCCCTGTGGCAGGCCGCCCGCCGCGACCTGGAGGCCGCCGGCGCCGAGGTCGTCGAGGTCGACTTCCCCGTGGTGACCAACTACGAGTCGGACCGCCCCGGCGCGCCCTCCCTGCTCACCCGAGGCCTGGTCAGCCGCGACTTCCTCACCCACGAGATCCTCGACCTCTCCGCCTGGGCCTGGGACGACTTCCTGCGCGCCAACGGGGACCCCGCGCTGGCGACCCTCGCCGAGGTCGACGGCGCGCTCATCTGGCCCAAGCACCCCGGCGAACTGCCGGACCGCTACGCCGGCTTCGACGACGGGATCGCCGACTACCCGCGGCTGGTGCGCGACAACCCCTATGCGTCGATCACCGAGATGCCGCACCTCGAGGAAGGCCTGCGCGGCCTGGAGGAGACCCGCCGGATCGACCTGGAGACGTGGATGGACGAACTCGGCCTGCACGCCGTGGTCTTCCCCACCGTCGCCGACGTCGGCCCCGCGGACATGGACGTGAACGAGGCCTCCGCCGACCTCGGCTGGCGCAACGGCGTCTGGGTCGCCAACGGCAACCTCGCCCCCCGCCACCTCGGCATCCCGACGGTCACCGTCCCCATGGGCACCATGACGGACACCGGCATGCCCGTCGGACTGACCTTCGCGGGCCGCGCCTACGACGACAACAGCCTGCTCCGACTCGCCGCCGCCTTCGAGTCGACCGGGCACCGCCGCACGGAGCCGCCGCGCACCCCGCGCCTTCCGGTCGTCTGACGACCTGACGAACCGTCAAGACACCGAGGAATTAGCGGGTTTACACCTTCCCGACCATGATTCCACAGACCGGAGAGGCCGCTTCCACCAGAAGGTGGAGGCGGCCTCTCCGGCCCTTCCGCCCCATCCGCGGGTCAGCTCGAAGCCTTGAGCCAACCGGCCGAGGCACTCGACCGGGCGCACCGCACGGGTCATCCCCTGCGCGCGACGCCACCTGGAAGGACCGTTCACGGCGCCGGGGTGAGCACAGGTCCATGTCCTCGCACCGGCGCCGGTGCGACGTGGGCAACCCCGATCGGAACACCGCCGCACGGGGCAGCGGGTACTACCAGGCGATGAGGATGTAGCCGTCGCCGCCGCCGGCCGCGTCGGACGGGTTCCGGGCTCCGGCCCCGCCGGCGCCGGGGACGTCGTCCTCACCGGGCGGATTCTCGCCGCCGTGGCCGCCCGAGCCGCCGGCGCCGCCGTCGGTGCCGTCGCTGCCGGCGCCGCCCCGCCCGACACCGGGCGGCAGGGTGGCGCCGGGCGGCAGAGCGACCGTCGGGATCCCGCCCGCACCGCCGGCGGTGCCACCCTGACCGCCGCGGGATCCATTGCCGCCGCCGCCCGGGCGGCCGCCGGGGGGAAGCGCGTTGGCGCCGTGTCCGCCGGGGGCGGCGTCGCCGCTGGCCGCGCCGGCCTGGCCGGAGCCCCCGGAACCGCCCGGGGCCACGCTCACCGAGACCGTGTTCCTGCCACAGGTCTTCGGGGACGCCCTGAACGCGGCGCCGCTCCCACCCCGGCCGCCCGGACCACCCGCGGCTCCGGTCCCGCCGCCTCCGCCCGCGCCGCCGAGCGAGCCGGTGGACGCCTCCCCGCCCCGGCCGCCCCGCCCCGCACCGGCCGGCTCGCCGGGGAACCCGCTGTGGCCGCCGCCGAAGAGGAGTTCGACGGAGCGGTCGCTCGCGCGGACGTAGGTGTAGCTTCCGTCCGGGCTGAAGAGGCTGGCCCCACTGCCCGGGGTGCCCGCGGCACCGGGCTTGGCGGGCCGCGCGGTGGCACCCTCCCGGCCCCCGGCACCGCCGGTACCACCCTGGGAGTTGTTCCTCCTCGGCGGGCCGCCCTTGCCGACCGTGACGGAGAGGACCGTTCCGGGAGTGACCGACACGGCGCAGGTCACGAACACCCCCGCGCCACCGCCTCCTCCTCCCCCGCCCCCTCCGCCACCCGCTCCGCCACCCCCACCGCCGCCCGTGGCGTGGCCCAGGAAGGTCCAGTTCCCGCCCCCACCACCGCCGCCCCCACCGCCGCCTCCGCCCCCGGCGGCTCCGCCCCCGCCGGAGCCGAGCGCGTAGAGGGTCACGGTGCTGACGCCCTCCGGCACGGTGAACGAGTACTTGCCGGCCTGGGAGTACGCCTGTTGGCCGTGGGGCTGATCGACCGCCGCCCGGGGCCCGGCCCTGCCGACCTCGGCCTGAGCGGGGGCAGCGGTCACACCAAGGACGCAGCACAGTGCGGCGGGCACGCACAGCAGGGCCCGCCGGCGAGCGCGCCCGGAAGCGGGCCCACCACCCGAGGCCGACATCGGCGACGACACAAGGAACCCGCCGGGGCGGGAACCGAGGGGACCATGGAGTCTCATGGCTGCATCGTGTGCCAACTCCCATGGCACCGCTGCGCTTTCGACGCGAACTACCTCGTTCGGGTGGGTCGTTCCAATGGGTCGGCCAACGGGCGGAGCTCCCCACCCGCCAGCCGTGACACGGTGACGGTCGTGCTGCCTTTACCGCTGGAATGCAGGACCGGTCGACCCCAAAGGCCCCGCCGGCGTGGCGGCGGGAGCGGAGGCATGGCATATAGGACGCATGCGGACTTTTTGTAGTCGCGCGACTTCCCTGAGTCAGGGGATCGGTGTCGCCGCGGCCGCCAAGGCCGAACTGCACCGCAGTCCTGAACCGGGCAACAGCACCACTCCGCCTCTGGAACCACCACGCCAGAGCCGGCCTCCCACCGCAGGTCTTCCACCCGCGGAACACCGCCGGAGGGCGTGACCGGCGGTCACCGTACCCCGATCATCCCGACAACCGGGCGGCCGGAAGCGCAAGTTGGCCCTCCGAGTCTCGCCGAGACCGGACGCGGCCGGATCGCACAACCGAACTCAGCAGAAGGAGCAACATCCGATGATGAGAAGCCTCATGGCCACGAGCACGGCCAGCGGTCTGCTGGCCGCACTCTGCGCGGCGGGCGCAGGTACCGCGCACGCGACGTCACTGGTCGACAACCTCACCTGCGAGGCGAAGGACGCCGCGCTGACATTCGCGAAGGGGGTGACCGACACCCCCGCCGCCAACAGCTACACGCTCACCGGCAACCTCATCAACTGCGAAAGCATGTCCGGGGCCTATCCGAACGTCGACCACGGCACCGTCGTCGCGGTGGGCTCCGGAACGCTCTCCTGTGGCGCCACTGATTCCTTCAACGGCAACGCGACCTTCACCTGGTACGACGCCTCCAACAGGAACGTCGGCACCACCACAGTCTCCTTCCAGGGCGGCGGGAAGGGCACCTCGGCCTCCGGCGACATCTCCAACCACGAGACCGGTATCACCAACGCGACCAGCACCGTCGCACCCCTCAACAACTACGACAGCAGCTTCGCGCCGACCGGTTTCACCGGCTCGTGCACCGACCCCGGCGGGGTGACAGCCCTCACTGGGGACAACTTCTTCGACTTCAGTCTCATCCAGGTCTGAGCCCCGCCCGACGGGGCCGCCGCCGCACGCACGGGCCTGGCCCCCGCCGCAAAGGTGGCGTTCCGGATCGGGCAGTGCGCCCCCCACGTAGCCGCGAGGACGTCTCCCTCAGCCTCGCCTGACTCCGCCCCGCAGCGGCCTCCCGGACGGTCTGCGGGGCGGAGTCAGGCAGCACATGTGCTACCAGGTGATCAGGATGTAGCCGGGGCCACCCGCGCCACCCTGCCGACCGGTGCCGCCGCCGCTGCCGGAACCGCCCGGCTGCGAGCCGGGGTTGGGGCTCGGGGCGCCGCCGTTTCCTCCCTGGCCTCCCGTGCCGCCGGCGCTGCCGTTGCCGCCGCTTCCTCCGACACCGGTGCCGGCGGGCGGGGCGACGGAGGCCGCCGGGGCCGCGGCGCCGGTGGAACCGGTTCCGCCGGCGCCGCCCGAACCGCCGCGCTCGCCCGAACCGGGGCTGCCCTCCACACCCTGGCCGCCGGTGATGCCGTCGTCGCCCGCAGCACCGGACTGGCCGGCGGTCCCGGGATTACCGGGCAGTTGCGTCAGCGTCCCCGAACAGCGCGTGATGGGGGAGGCGGACGCCGACCCGCCGCCCGCACCCCCTCGTCCGGTGGTGCCGGACACACCTCCGGCACCACCCGCACCCCCCGACGCGCCGATCTTGCCGTTCTCCCCGCCCTGTCCCGCACCGCCGCCGGAGCCGGAGCCCCCGGCGCTCCCGTTGCCGCCGGGCTTCGCGAAGACCCGCGTGCTGAGCCCCGCGATGCCGGTGATCGGTCCGGTGGTGTCGGCGCTTCCTCCGCCGCCGCCCGCGCCGGCGGTGCCGGCCCGGCCGCTGGTCGCGATGGTGCCGGCCGCGCCTCCAAGGCCGCCCGCACCTCCACCGCCGCCCCCGGACGGCCTGCCGGGCCCGGCCACGTAGACCTCGAACCTGTCTCCCGCCGTGACGGCGGTCGTGCACTCCGTGTAACCGCCGCTGCCGCCGCTGCCACCCGCGCCCCCGCCACTGCCGCCCGCACCACCGCCCCCGCCCCCACCACCGACCGGGTTGGCGATCAGGGGCGGGTAGCTTCCACCACCACCACCGCCACCGCCTCCCCCACCCCCGCCACCGCCCGCTCCGGTGCCGCCACGGCCCCAGACGCGCACGGTCATCCGGGTCACCCCGGCCGGAACCACGAAGATGTACAGGCCCGGCGTGTACGCCTTCTGACCGCTCTGCAGCACCGTCCGGGAGATGTCCCGCGAGGCGTCGGCCGCCCCCGCGGGGAACGGCGCGGTGAACGCACTCGTCGTGGCCACCAGCACCACGAAGGCCGCGCGCGCGGCGGGCAGCCGCCCCGGCCCTCCCCGGCCCAGGGAAGTGAACGGTGTCCTCACAGGTCTTCTCCCTTACCGTCGGGGCGGCTCCAGCCGGGCGGCCGAACACGACCAGCGCCGCCCGCGCCCCTTCCCACCCGCCACTGGGCCGACCAGCCACGACGATCACGCCGACCAGCCCTGCCACGCGAGAACGAACACCCGGCCTCGGGAGAGGAACTACCCCCTCCACACCATCGCGACGGGCCCCGCACGACCGCACGCCCCGACCACGCCTCCAGCGCCGGACAGCACTCCGGCGGACTCGCCCTCGGCTACGGAACCACCGGCCCACCACCGCGACGCCGACATCGTCGGCCTCATCACCGTCTGGACAGCGGCGCTCCACCGGTTCGGCACCGGCCTCGCAGACGGAGCCGGGCCACGTCGCTCACGCGCTCACTCGACCGCCCCCAGGTCCCGCAACGGCTCCGGACGAGGCCCGCTCGGTGCCGTCCGTCGCCGTAGGCGCGGTGTCCACCAGTTGAGTTCGCCGAGCAGGCGCATGGTGGCGGGGACCAGCAGCATGCGCACCACGGTGGCGTCGACGGCCACGGCCACCACGACACCGATGGCGATCTCCTTCACGGTCAGGACGGGGCTGGTCGCGAAGGCGGCGGCGACCAGCACGATCAGAGCGGCGGCGGCCGAGATCAGCCCGCCGGTGCGCCCGAGGCCAGTCACCACGGCGCTCGCGTTGTCCATGCCGCCCCGGTGGAGCTCGCGGATCTGCGCGATCAGGAAGAGCTCGTAGTCGACGGAGAGCGCGAAGACGAACATCAGCATGATGGCGGACTCCAACGCTCCGACGTACCCGGCGGGTTGAAGGCCCAGCAGCCGGGCGCCGTGGCCGTCCTGGACGGTCCAGGTGACGGCCGCGAAGGCGATGCCGAGGGACATCGTCGTGGTGACGACGGCTTTGAGCGGGACCAGCAGCGACCGGAAGGCCAGGAAGAGCAGGCCGAACGTGACCACCAGCAGGTACCCGACCAGCGCCGGGAGCCTGGCCTTCAGGGTGTCCAGGACGTCGACATTGACGGCGGCCGGTCCGCCGACCAGGACGCGGCCGCCGTCAGGCGGGTCGAGCGCCCGCACCGCGCGCACCAGTTCCTCGGCGACGGGGGCGTCCGGGGCGGCGGGGGCGGTGACGCTCATCAGCGCGCTGTGCGCGGTGGTGGCGCGAAGTCGGACGTCCTGGGCGTTCGGCAGCCCGGCGAGCCGCTGCTGCCAGTGGGCCAGTGCGGTCCTGCCCGGTTCGCCGCCGATGTCGTCCCGCAGGTGGGCGACGACCTGGAGTTGGTCGAGCCCGGCCGCCGGGAAGTCCTCGTGCAGCAGTTCCTGTGCTCTGCGGCTGGCCGCCCCGGCGGGCAGGGTCCGCAGGTCGCTCGCCGCGAGGTGCAGCCCGACGACCGGGACGCTCAGCACGGCGATCACCGCGACGGCGGCGGTGAGCCAGGCCCAGGGGTGGGTGACGGCGCTCCGGCCCAGCCGGTACCAGAATCCCGTCTCCTCGCCCTCGGCCCAGGCGCGGCCGAGACCGGCCCGCCCGAAGCCCGGCAGCCGGACGCACCCGGCCTCGACACGCGGGCCGAGCACGGCCAGCACGGCGGGCAGCATGGTGAGGCTGGCGGCGCCGGCCAGCGCGACGGTGACGGCGGCGCCGATGCCGAGGGAGCGGGTGATGGGGAACGGAAGCAGGGTCAGGCCCAGGACGGCGAGCGAGATGGCCGTCGCGGAGTAGAGCACGGTGTGCCCGGCGGTGGCCATGGTGGCGGCGACGGCCCGGTGCGGGTCGCCCCGGTGGCGCAGCTCGCGCCGGAAGCGGACGACGACGAACAGGGCGTAGTCGACCGACAGCCCGAGGGCGATCATGACGACGACGTTGCGGGTGATGTAGCTGACCGGCACCAGCGGGGAGAGGAGGCGCAGCACCGCGAAGGACATCGCGAGGCTCGTACCGGCCACGGCCAGCGGCAGCAGGGCCGCGGTGAGGCTGCCGAAGAACAGCAGCAGCAGGAGGAACAGCAGGGGGAAGACGTAGAGTTCGGCGCGGGTGAGGTCGTCGTCGACGGTGCGGTCCAAGTCGACCTGGAGCGGCACCTCCCCGGCGTAGGCGACGGTGAACCCGTCGACGTGCAGCAGCCGGCGCAGCCGCTCGTAGGAGGCGTCCTTGGCCTGGTCGCCGGTGCCGGCCAGCCCGACGACCACGCAGGCCGCGTGCCCGTCGGCGGAGAGGAGTTCCCGCTTGCCGGTGTTCCAGTAGTGCTGGGCGCCTGCCATCACGGTCCTGGGGACGTCGCCGAGCGCGGTGCGCACGGCTTCGCCGAACTCCAGGTCGTGCACGGTGAGGGTCTCGCTGCGGAAGATCACGACCGTGCTGGTGCCGCCCGCGTTGTAGTGGTGTTCGACGGCTTCGAGCGCCCGGCCGGATTCGGCCCCGGGGTTGGTGAAGCCGCCGTGGGACAGCCGCGCGGGCAGCCCTGCCCCGACGGCCGCGGCGACGGCCAGCAGCAGGGCGGTGGTCCACAGCACCGCCCAGCGGTGGCGGGCGACGAGTGCGCCGAGCCGGGCCCCGGCGCCGTCCGGCGGCGCCTGGGAGCCCCGGGCCGTGCTCGCCCGGGGGTCAGCTTCGGCGCAGGGCGAGGACGACATTGTGGCCTCCGAAGCCGAAGGAGTTGCTGAGCGCCGCGTCGATGCGTTGTCGGCGAGCGGTCCCGGTGACGCAGTCGATGTCGAACTCGGCGAGGTCGGGGGTGAGGTTGGCGATCGGCGGTACCAGTCCGTGCTCGATGGTCAGCACGGTGAGCGCCGCCTCGATCGCGCCGGCCGCGCCGAGGCTGTGGCCGAGCACGCCCTTGGGGGCGGTGACGCTGGGCCGGTGCGGCAGGGCGCGGGAGATCAGGCCGGCTTCGGCGGCGTCGTTGAGCGGGGTGGAGGTGCCGTGGGCGTTGACGTGGTCGACGTCGCCGGCGCCCAGGTCCGCGGTGCGCAGCGCCGTGCGCAGCGCCTGCTCGGCGCCGGCGGCGCCCTGGGGCGGCGCGGTCGGGTGGTGGGCGTCGTTGCTGGCGCCGTGTCCGGCGAGCACGGCGCGCGCCCGGGCGCCGCGCGCCT
The DNA here is from genome assembly GCF_042883725.1 of Kitasatospora sp. NPDC058184. NCBI lineage: Bacteria > Bacillati > Actinomycetota > Actinomycetes > Kitasatosporales > Streptomycetaceae > Kitasatospora > Kitasatospora sp. NPDC058184. The sequence continues at coordinate 36,579 of NZ_JBHVVE010000027.1, read as the reverse complement.
TCGCGTCCGCGGCGCGCTCCAGGACGAGGACGGCGGCGCCCTCGGCCAGGACGAAGCCGTCCCGGTCGGCGGCGAACGGCCGGGAGGCGCCCGGTACGTCGTGTCCGCGTGCCGACAGGGTGCCCATCCGGTGGAATCCGGTCGCCACCAGCGGGCTGAGGGCGGCTTCGGTGCCACCGGCCAGGACAATGTCACAGGACCCGGCGACCAGCAGGTCGTGGGAGACGGCCAGCGCCGTGGCGCCGGAGGCGCAGGCGGTGGCGCAGGCGAGGGTCGGGCCGCGCGCGCCGAACTCCTGGGCCACCTCGCCGACGGCCATGTTGCCGATGACCATCGGGACCAGTGTCGGCGAGACGTGGGCCGGCCCGCGCTGTTGGAATCGGCGCAGCTGGTCCTCCCAGTGCGGCGCGCCGCCGAAGCCCACCCCGAGGACGACGGCGACCCGGGCACCGTCCCACCCGCCGGTGTCCAGCCGCGCGTTCCGGACGGCCTCCCGGGCCGCGAGCAGCGCGAGCTTTCCGAACCGTCCGATCCGCCATGCCTTCTTGCGCCCGACCGCCGTGTCCAGGTCCGTGGCGGGGATGCGGCAGGAGAACGCCACCGGGGCGGCGTCGAGGTCAGGGTCCGGTGACGCGGTGGGGGTTCCGGCGCAGACCCGCCGCCAGGTCTCCTCGGTGCCGACCCCGGCCGGGGTGACGAGCCCCAGGCCGGTGACGGCGATCTCGGGGCGGTTCACGCGACGGGTTCGGTCGCGTCGCCGAGGCGGGCCTGGACGATCCGGGCGATGTCGGTGAGCGTGCTCTGCCGGTCGGCGTCCTCCTGGCTGATCAGGATGCCGAACTCGTCCTGGAGGACGAAGGCGAACTCGGCCAGCGCGAGCGAGTCGACCTCCATCTCCTCGAACGTGGCGTCGGGGCTGATGGCGTCCGCGGATACGCCGAACCGTTCGACGAGCAGGGTCTGAGCGGTGTCGCAGACGGCGTCCACGGAGAGCGTCGTGTCCATGGTGGTTCCTTTCCGGAGGGCGAGGGGGCGGGCTCAGCTGCCGGTGGTGCGGTGGTGGCGGGTCAGTTCGGCGATGCCCTGGTCGAAGGTGGTGGGCGGTTCGAAGCCGAGGTCGCGCCGGGCCGCCGTGAGGTCGAACCAGTGCGGCCGGGTGAGCTGGTGGAGCAGGAACCGGCTCAGGCCGTGGCCGGTGTGGCGGCGGACCGTCGCCGTCGTGGCGTCGGCCAGGACGGCGGCGGCCAGCGCCACGGGGTAGGGCACCGGGTGCCAGCTCGTGTGGCGTCCGGCCGCGGCGAGCAGCCCGGTCACCACCTCGCGCAGCGGCCGTGGTTCGCCCTGGGCGACGAAGTAGGCCCGCCCGGCCGCCGGGTGGCCCGGTCGCAGCCGGTCCAGCGCGAGCAGGTGGGCGTGGGCGGCGGTGGCGAGGTGGCAGGTGTCGACGAGGTTGCCGCCGCGGCCCGGCATCAGCAGCCGTCCGGTTTCGGTCGCCCGCAGGAGGGCGGGCAGGAAGTGGGGGTCACCGGGCCCCCAGATCAGGTGGGGCCGCAGCACGGTGGTGGCCAGGTCCGGGTCGTTGGCGGCGAGGACGGCCGCCTCGGCCTCGGCCTTGGTGCGGGGGTAGGCGGCCAGATGGCGCCGGGGCCGGGGCAGCGACTCGTCCCCTGCCGTGATGCCGTCAGGGGTGAAGACCGCGCTCGCGGTGGAGGTATAGACCAGCCGAGGGACGCCGAGGGCGCGACAGGCGCTCAGGACGTTGCGGGTGCCCTCGACGTTGACCGCGCGGTACGGCCGCTCGGGCCCCCGGACTCCGGCCAGGGCCGCGTTGTGGATCACCGCCTCGCACCCGGCGAGGGCCCGCCGGACCGCACCCGGGTCGGCGATGTCGCCCAGGTGCTGACGGACCCCGAGCCGCTCCAGCTCAGGACTCCAGCGGCGGTGCAGCGAGACCGCGATGTCGCCGCGCCCGGCGAGGCGCCGGCACAGCTCCAGACCAAGGAAGCCACTGCCCCCGGTGACCAGGACCCTCATCGCCCGCCTCCCAGCACGCCGCCCGGGCCTCGTCGGCGCAGCTGTCGGCGGGCCCAGCGGGCCAGGCGGGCGCGGTCGACGCGCGAGTTGTGCCTCGGGTCGGTGGGCAGCCGGCGGTGGACCAGCACGGTGGCGATCCGGTGCCCGCCCGGCACCGCCGACAGGGCCTGCCGAAGACTCTGGCGGACAGCCGTCCCGGAGTTGGCCGCCGATGGCGCCAACTCGACGCAGAGCACCGGCCGTTGGCGGCCGACGGGCCCGAGGCCGATCAGCGCGGTGCGGCCGATGCCGGGCACCGCGTCGGTGATCCGCTCGACCACGGCGGTGTCGAGCACGAACCCGGTGCCGTGCACCCGGTGCGCGGAGCGCCCGAGGAACCACAGCCGGCCGCTCTCGTCCAGCCAGCCGAGATCGCCGGTGCGGTGCAGCAGGTCCTCCCCGGTGCCGACCTTGGCGGCGGTGTTCGCTTCCGGGCGGGCGTGGTAGGCCCGGCTGACCTGCGGGCCGCCGACCGTGATCTCTCCGTACCTCCCTCGCGCCATCGGCCGGTCGGAGGCCGACCGGCCGGCCGGCGCCAGGACGTGGGCCGCCATGCCGGGCACCGGGCGGCCCAGGCAGACCCCGCGGTGGGTGTGCAGCGGATCGGCGTGCGCGGCGGCCAGCTCGGCACTGTCGATCACGCTGACCGGCAGGCACTCGGTGGCGCCGTACGCGCTGAGCAGCGTCGCCTCCTCCGGCAGCGCCCGGCGCAGCGCACGCACCAGCCGGTCGGGCGGCGGGGCGCCGAAGGAGCAGATCCGCCGTACCGGGGCGAGCGGCAGCCGGCCGCCCTCGCACCCCTCGGTCAGTGCCCGCAGCACCGCGGGGGAGGCGCACACCACCGAGGTGCGGTGGTCGGCGACGGCGCGGACCAGGTCCGCGCCACGGGTGCGCGCGGGCCTGAGGTGGTCGACGGCCGGGACGACGGTGGTGGCGCCGGTGGCGGGCCCGAACAGGGCGAAGGGTAGGAACCCGGCGAGCAGCACCTCATCGGGGCCCAGCTCCAGCAGCCCGGCGACGGAGCGGACCTGAGCGGCCAGCTGCCGGTGCTCGTACTCGACGCCCTTGGGCGGACCGGTCGAGCCGGAGGTGAAGGCGATCAGCGCGAGCGAGGTCGCGGGTGGCGGGCTCGGCCACGGCGGACCCGGCCGGGCCGGGTCCGGCCGCGGGCCGCGCCGCGCGCGTCCCGTGACCAGCGTGGTGGTGACGTGCCGGCGGGCCCAGCCGAACAGCAGCCGGGCCAGGTGGGCGAGCGGGTCGCCGATGAACACCTCGGGCCGGGTCTCCTCCAGGCAGGCCCGCAGGGCCGGCCGGGGCAGCGCCGGGTCGATCAGCACCGGTACCGCACCGAGGGCGAGCAGCCCGTACACGGTGGTCACCAGGTCGTACGGGTCACGGGCCATCACCACGGCCTTCTGCCCGGCTCCGACCCCCGCCTCGCGCAGTTCCCGGGCACGCGTGCGGCAGGCGGCCTCCAGCGTCGCGAAGTCGACGGTGTGCCAACGCCCGCGCGGAGCGGGCCAGACGAGCGCGGTACGGTCCGGTTGCAGGTCGGCCCAGCCGGCCAGGCGGGCGGCGAGCGTCTCCGGCCAGGCCCCGTCCGCCCGGACGGCCCCGGAGTCCGCGGTCACCACCGCAGTGCCATGACGCCGACACTGGTGCCGCTGGCCAGGCCGACGATCCCCACCAGATCGCCCTCGCGCAGCCGGCCCTGCTCCTGCGCGAGGACCAACTGCAGCGGGATGGTGGCGGTGGCGACGTTGCCGTGGTCGGCGAAGGTGGGGATCACGGCCTCCTCGGGGATACCGGTGGTCGAGCAGAGGATCCGGGTCATGGCCGCCGAGGGCTGGTGGACACAGAACAGCGCGCAGTCGGCCACGGCACCGATCAGCTCGCCCGCGGCCTTGACGGTCTGTTCCCGCAGCCCCGCGAAGGAGGCCGTCAACGCGGCGTCGTCGACCTCCAACTCGTGCATCCGGCCGGTGGCGTACGGGCTGCGCAGTACCGCGCTCGGCCACGCGGCGGGGTTGGCGAAGAACCTGCTGCCGAGGATGCCGGGCCGTTCGCTCGCCTCCACCAGCACGGCCGCCCCCATGTCACCCAGCGTGAGGCTGGCCATCGCCGACGCGAGCCGGCCGCGGTCCGGGACGCGCCAGCGGGTGAGCCGGCTGGGCGCCTCCCCGGTGACCACCAGCACCCGCCGGTAGGAGCCGAGCCTGATCAGCGCATCGGCGCTCTCCAGCGCGCTGAGCACGCCGTTGCAGGCGTTCATCAGGTCGAAGACCGGTGCGGTGACACCGAGTTTGGCGGCCACCACGTTCGCGGTCGCCGGCTCGTCGAGGTCCTTGTTGATCCCGGTGTAGACGAGCAGGTCGATCGCCTCGGGCGGGAGGCCGGCGTCCTCCAGGACGGCCGCACCCGCCCGGGCCGCCAGGTCCGAGGGCAGGTCCCCCGGCGCCGCCACGCACCGCTCGCGCAGCCCGAACATGTGCTCCAGCAGCCCCGTCGGCAGCGCGGCCCCGGGGCTCTGCCGGCACAGCTCCTCCTCGATCTCGCGGGAGCTCTGGCGGGCCTCGGGGACATGGACCCGCACGAGACCGATCCTGCTGTGGGGCGAGGGCATGGGTACCTCTCTGTGATAGGTCGTCACCGCGCGGACAGGAAGCGCCGAAGCGGCCCGACCAGGGCCTCGCCGACGTCCTCCAGGACGAAGTGGCCCGCGTCGGCGAAGGCGTGGACCTCGGCGTGCGGGAATCTGCGGCGCCACTCCCCCAGGACGAGCGGCGTGAACACCGGGTCGCGCAGGCCCCAGCCGATGAACACCGGCAGCCCGGCGTGGTCGGCGCTGTCCCCACCGGGATCGACCAGGGACCAGGCGGGGTCCTCGCCGCTGCTCGGGATCTGTCGCAGGAAGTCCCGTACCGCCCGCCGCCGCCCCGCGCCGCGGTACGGCCACAGGTAGGCGGAACGGACCTCGGCGGGCAGCGGCCGGACCACCCCGGCCCGCAGTGCCGCCCGCGGGAAGGCGTTCAGCAGGTGCGCCGCCTCACCGAGCGGCCCGATGTCGCGCAGCAGGGCCAGCGAGCGCGGCAGCCGGTAGCCCTCGGGCCAGCGGAAGCCCACGCTGTTCAGCACGACCAGCCGGGTCACCAGCCCGGGATGCCGCCTCGCCCAGGCCAGACCGATCGGCCCTCCCCAGTCGTGCACCGCCAGGGTCCAACCCTCCGACGGTGCCCCGCACCGCTCGATCAGGTGGGCCGCCAGCACGTCGAGGTGCTCCAGCCGTTCCGCCAAGGGAATAGGGGCGGCGCCGACGCTCCGCCGGGAGAGGCCCATGCCCAGCTGGTCCGGCACGACGCAACGGAAGTCCTCGGCCAACGCGGTGACAAGGCGCCGCCACAGATATCCCCACGTCGGGTTCCCGTGCAGCATGAGCACGACGTCGCCGGACCCCTGGTCGACGTAGTGCAATCCGGATTCCTCCTCGCGCCGCCAGTGCTCCGTACCCGGAAAGCCGGGCAGACGAGGTCGACTGGGCAGCATGGGGGTCTCCCCTGGTCCGTCGGCGGCCCGGCGGGCCGGCGCTGAAAGGTCTGCCGCAGAACGTAGCCCGACGCCGGCGGAAGACCCGGCAGGCGCACGCCGCTATCCCTCGACTGCCGGACAGTAAAGATCGTCAGCGATCTTTAGTGGCAAAAGTCAACCCATTCATGACTCTTCCCACACGCTGCGACAGTCGGATCAATATCGCACCGTAAAGGCGAATCCGGTCCCGCCTGGATCGCGCAGTTCCATGCCAGTGGTGATCCTGGCACCAGCAGTTCGTATACGCAATCAAAAGGAGGACATTATGGGCTTTCAGCCCACCGCCGCGGACACCCCGTCCGGTCCACACGCCGGAAACTCCTCGACCCGGCGCTGGCGCCTCGCCACCGTCCCGCTCGCCCTGGCCGCCACGGTCGCCGGTGCCGGCCTGCTCATCCAGGAGACCGCCCCCACTCCGGCCGCCGCCAGCGGCTCCACCGGCCACCGCGACACGCTCCTGACCAAGCTCAGCTGCTCCGGGCAGGCGGTCGTCACCACCAGTGCGCCGATCACGGACGCCCCCACGAGCGTGTCCATCACCGCGGTCGGCACCTACGACGACTGTTTCGCCGAGAACGGCGGGCCCGCGAACGTCCTGTCGGCGACGTTCACCTTCGCCGGCTCCGGCACGATCTCGTGTTCCTCCCCCAGCTCGTTCAGCGGCACCGAGACCATCACCTGGTACAGCGGACTGAACCAGACCGGCAGCGTCGTCGGAACCTCCACCGTGACCACCAACGGCGCACAGCCCGTCGAAGGCGACCCCGCGCACGAGGAGATCCTCGACTCGACCGACAGCACGGTGTCCCTCGGCAGCACCGTCCTGCCGGGGGCCGGCGTCGTCGCCACCTTCGAGCCCACCAGCGACATCAGCAACTGCTCCAACGGCCTGAGCAGCATGACCGTGAAACACGACGCCGCGTTCTCCGCCCTCCTCTGACCCCTCCCCTCTCCCAGCCGCCCGACTTCACAGAACAGGAACACCATGCCTTCGCACTCCTGGGACTCCGACCCCGTCCCGACGCGGGAAACGACACCCTCCAAGCCCCGCCGGTGGCACCTGGCCGTCGTCCCGCTCGCCCTGGCCGCCGTGGCCGCCACCTCGGCCGTGCTGCTCCAGCAGTCCGCCCCCGCTTCGGCCGCCGACACGCCGGTCGTGACCGACGGCGCCGACGGGGCTGCCAAACCCCGGGCCACCCCCCTGCTCAAGCTCATGTGCGGCGCGAACGGTACGATCCAGAGCACCCAGCCGGTCACGAACACCCCCACCTCGGTCGACATCTCCATGACCAACGGCGTCGTCGAGAGGTGTCTGACGCAGAACGGCGGACCCGAGCTGTCCGCCGGAACGGTCTCGCTCACCGGGGCGGCCACCCTCTCGTGCAGCCAGGTCGGCCAGCTCACCGGCACCATCGTCGTCAACTGGTCCGACGGAAGCGGCAATTCGGCCGGCGTCTCCACCATCAACGCCGACGGCATGCAGCGCGTCCAGGCCGACCCCTCGAAGAACGAGATCACCAACAACCTCAACGGCGTGGTCTCCCTCGACAGCACCGTCCTGCCCGGTGCCACCGTCACCGGCACCCTCTACCCGGGGGCCGACATCACGAAATGCAGCACCGGGACCATCAGCAGCCTCCCGAACAGTGACATCGTCCTGCGTTTCAACAGCCTCGTCTGAGACTCCCTCGGCACCGGGCCGGGGCGCGGCACCTGCCGTGCCCCGGCCCGGTGCCGTAGCGCCGGTGCCGACAGCATTCCGGGATCTTCCGTCACTGGGCGCTCGCCGCAGGCCGTACGACGATCTCGTTCACGTCGACGTACGGCGGCTGGGAGATCGCATAGGCGACGGCGTCCGCGATCGCGGAGGCCGGCAGGGCCACGGCGCGGTAGGTCCGCATGGCCGCCCGGGCGGCCGGGTCCGCGATGCCGTCGGCGAGTTCGGACTCCGTGACGCCCGGCGAGACCAGCGTGACCCGGACGTCACCGGCGGACTCCTGACGCAGGCCCTCGGAGATCGCACGGACCGCGAACTTGGTGGCGCAGTACACGGCGGCGGTGGGAGAGACCTCGTGCGCACCGACGGAGGCGATGTTCACGATGTGCCCGCCACCCTGGGCGCGCAGCACGGGCAAGGCGGCGGAGATGCCGTGCAGGACGCCCCGCAGGTTCACGTCGATCATGCGGTCCCACTCCTCCGTCCTGAGCGCCTCCAGTGGCGACAGCGGCATCACCCCGGCGTTGTTGACCATCACGTCCACGCGGCCGTACCGCTCTTCGGCCGCTGCCACGAAGTCCCGCACGTCGGCGGCCCCGGTCACGTCCAGGCGCCGGGTCGCCGCCGTGCCGCCCGCGGCGGTGATCTCCGTGACGAGTCGCTCCAGGCGATCGGTGCGCCGCGCCCCCAGGAACAGGCGGTGGCCGTCGGCGGCGAGCCGGCGGGCGGTCGCCTCGCCGATCCCACTGCTGGCACCGGTGATCGCTACAACCTTGACTGTCCGGTCGTGCATGACTGCCCCTCATCTCTCGGTAGGGCACCGAGTCTGGGCGAGGTGTTCCAGGCGGCCCAGGCCGTGTGCTGCCCGGGTGCGGTACACCCAGGCAGCACACCGGGCCCTCGGCATAGCGTGGGCACATGACCGACAACCAGCTGGGTGAGTTCCTGCGGGCACGCCGTGCGGCCGTGCGGCCGGACGAGGTCGGGATGCCGAGCCATGGCGTGCGCAGGGTCGCCGGGCTGCGCCGCGAGGAGGTCGCCGTACTGGCAGGGGTGAACGCGGACTACTGCACCCGGCTGGAACAGGGCCGCGAACGCCACCCGTCCGCGCAGGTGGTGGACGCGCTCAGCCGCGCGCTGCTGCTGGACACCGACGCCCGGGCGCACCTTCACCACCTGTCCGGAACCGCAGCGTCCCGGCGGCCCGTCGCCGCCACCGACCGGGTCGCCCCCGCCCTGCGCGTCCTGCTGGACGGCTACCCCGGCACTCCGGCGTTCGTCATCGACCCGGTCCTGGACGTCCTGGCCGCCAACGCCTTGGCCGAGGCCCTGTACTCCCCCTTCGAAGCGATGGACAACCTGGCCCGCATGGTCTTCCTCGACCCGGCAGGTCGACCGTTCCACCCCCGATGGGACCGGACGGCGGAGACAGTGGTGGGGCACCTGCGCCAGGCGTCCGGCGTCGACCCGGGCAGTCCGCGCCTACGGGCTCTCATAGGCGAACTCAGCACGCGCAGCACGGACTTCGCCCGGCTGTGGAACACCCACACCGTGCGCGGCAAGACCCGCGAACACAAGCACGTCCACCACCCGGACGTCGGCGGCATGACCCTCACCCACCACGCGTTCGACGTGCGGGACGCCCCCGGCCAGCAGTTGATCATCTACCATGCCGAATCCGGCAGCCCCAGCGCCGAGGCACTCAGCCTGCTCGGCTCCGTGCACGCCACAGCGAACCGCGCCCACCGGTCCGCCGGGTGACAGCCTGCTCCGTGACGCCCGGCGAGTTTGCCTTAACCTTCATCCATTGCAACGGGCCGTTGCGTTCGAGGTCAGCGTCATTGCATCAGTTTGCCGCTACTGAGCTGGCATAATGCCTTTCGTACGATTGACGCCACGTCAGGAAAAGCCGTAGCTTTCCAGTTGTCCGAACGTGCGGCAACGCGAAACGAGGCACGGCCATGGGGGAATCCCCGCACACCGTCACCACCATGCCGGCGGCGCGCCGCCCCGGCTGTCCCTTCGACCCGCCCGCCGAGCTGATCGACGCCCGCCGGCACGGGCCGATGAGCCGCTACACCTTCCCCGGCGGGAAGCCCGGCTGGCTGGTCACCGGGTACGACCTGGTCCGGGCGGTGCTGGCCGACACCCGGTTCAGCTCGCGCAAGGACCTGATGCTCCACCCGACCATCGACTACGGCGACTTCCAGATCCCGCCGGCGCCGCCCGGGGAGTTCGTCCTCATGGACGAGCCCCAGCACAGCCGCTACCGCAAGCCCCTGACGGGCAAGTTCACCGTCCGGCGCATGCGGCTGCTCACCGAGCGCATCGAGCAGGTCACCGCCGCCCGCCTGGACGCCATGGAGGCGGCCGGGCCTCCGACCGACCTGGTGACCGCGTTCGCCAAGCCCATCCCCGCCATCGTGATCTGCGAACTGCTCGGGGTGCCGTACGAGGACCGGGGCTCCTTCCAGGAGCAGGTCGACTCGTTCATGAACGGGGAGACGAGCGACGAGGACCTCATGGCGGCCTACGCCGCGACCCAGGAGTACCTGGCGGAACTGGTGGCCGCCAAACGCGCCGACCCCACCGACGACGTGCTCAGCGACCTCACCGACAGCGACCTGACCGACGAGGAGCTGAAGGGGATCAGCCTGATCCTGCTCGCGGCCGGTCTCGACACCACCGCGAACATGCTGGCCCTCGGCACCTTCGCGCTGCTGCGCACCCCGGACCAACTGGCCGCGCTGCGCGCCGATCCCGCGCTCGCCGACCGGGCCGTGGAGGAGCTGCTGCGCTACCTGAGCGTCGCCAAGACCTTCATGCGGACGGCCCTGGAGGACATCGAACTCGGCGGCCGGACCGTCAAGGCCGGCGACCGGCTGATCCTCTCCTTCAACACCGCCAACCGCGACCCCGAGCGCTTCCCCGATCCCCACGTGCTCGACCTGAGCAGGCAGGACGGTGGACACCTGGCCTTCGGCCACGGCATCCACCAGTGCCTGGGCCAGCAGCTGGCCCGCATCGAGATGCGGGTCGCCTTCCCCGCGCTGCTCGACCGCTTCCCCACGCTGCGGCTGGCCGTACCGCCCGAGGAGGTCGCCCTGCGCCCGGAGCTCGCGGACATCTACGGAGTGAAGAGCCTCCCCGTCACCTGGGACGCGTGACCGATGAGGATCACCGTGGACCTCGACCGCTGCATCGGCTCCGGAATGTGCGCCCTGACGGCCGGCGAGGTCTTCGACCAGCGCGAGGACGACGGCACCTCGGTCGTACGACAACCCGACCCTCCCGCCGAGGCCTTGGACGCGGTGCGCGAGGCGGTCGCCCTGTGCCCCGCCTCGGCGATCAGCCTGTCGGCCGACCTGTGACGGCCGGGCCGGTCCGACACATGATCGTCCGGTCGTCTCGCGGAGCCCGAGGCCCCGGGAGGGCCTGCGGCGCCAGGGCCCGCGGCCGGGCGTTCGGTGGCCGTGACCAGCGCCGACGGTCCCGCCTTAGGATGCGGGACATGAACAGCACCACGCCGCCGCACGGAGAGCCCATACCGACGACGCGGCGAACCCGCTGGCAGCAGGCGGGGCAGAGCGGGAACTTCGGCAAGCGGTTCGCCGACCTCATCTCCGCCGGCGAGGACGTCGACGGTGAGGCCCGGCTCGCCGACACCCTCCTGCCGCGCGGCGCCCGGGTGCTCGACGCCGGCGCCGGCATGGGCCGGGTCGCCGCGGCGCTGCTGCGGCGGGGGCACGACGTGGTCGCGATCGAGCCCGACCCGGCCCTGGTCCGGCAGGCCCGGGAGACCTACCCCGGGCTGGCGATCGAGGAGCGCGACATCCTCGACCTCGGCCCCGACGACGGCCCGTTCGACCTGGTCGTCTGCGTGGGCAACGTCATCGTCTTCCTCGCCGAGGACACGGAACGCAGGGCACTGGGCGCGATGCGCGACGTGCTCGGCGAGAACGGCCGGATCCTGGTCGGCTTCCACCTCCAGGACCCGCCGCCGCACGCCCGCACCTACCCGGCGGCGGAGTTCGAGGCGGACCTGGCCGCCGCCGGACTGCGCGTCGACCTGCGGGCCGGCACCTACCAGCTGCACCCCGCGAACGACGCCTACGGCGTCTGGGTCCTGAGCCGCGCCCAGGCGTAACGCCACCTCCCAGGGCCCTGCCTAGCCGCCGGGACGGTGCTCCCGTCCGTCAGGCGCGGGCGGCGGCCCTGCGCAGGCAGTAGGCGGCGGCACCGGCCGCGATCACCGCGGCTCCCCACAGGACCGAGGAGGGCGGCAGGGCGAAGGCCAGGAGCACGCAGCCGACGGCGCCGACGACGGGCACGATCCGCACGGGGCCCTTCACGGGGGTGAGGGTCCAGGCGGACACGTTCGCGATGGCGTAGTAGGCCAGCACACCGAAGGAGGAGAAGCCGATCGCGCCGCGGACGTCCGTGGTGGCGGCCAGGACCGCGACCACCGCGCCGACCGCGAGCTCGGCGCGGTGCGGCACCCGGAAGCGCGGGTGGACGGCGGCCAGGACGTGGGGCAGGTGCCGGTCGCGGGCCATCGCCAGGGTGGTGCGCGAGACCCCGAGGATCAGCGCGAGCAGCGAGCCGAGCGCCGCGACGGCCGCCCCGGTGCACACGACCGGGGCGAGCGCGGGGACGCCGGCGGCTCGCACGGCCTCGGTGAGCGGTGCGGCGGTGTGGGCGAGCCGGTCGGGCCCGAGCACGGCGAGCACGGCCACGGCGACGGCCGCGTAGACGACGAGCGTGATGGCGAGCGCGGTGGGGATCGCCCGGGGGATGGTCCGCTTCGGGTCGCGGACCTCCTCGCCGAGGGTGGCGATGCGCGCGTAGCCGGCGAACGCGAAGAACAGCAGGCCGGCGGCCTGGAGCACCCCGCCGAAGGTCGCGTCCGCACCGACGGCGAGCCGAGCGCCCTCGGCGGCGGGGCCGGTCAGGCAGGCGGTGACCACGGCGGCGAGCACCGCCAGGACGACGGCGACGATCCCCCGGGTCAGCCACGCGGACTTCCGTACACCGACGTAGTTCACCGCGGTGAGCACCACCACCGCGGCGACCGCGACCGCGTGCGCCTGTCCGGGCCACACGTAGGAGCCCACCGTGAGGGCCATCGCCGCGCAGGAGGCGGTCTTGCCGACCACGAAGCCCCAACCCGCCAGGTAGCCCCAGAACTCGCCGAGCCGCTCACGGCCGTAGACGTAGGTGCCGCCGGACTCCGGGTAGCGGGCGGCCAGCCGGGCCGAGGAGGTGGCATTGCAGTACGCCACCACCGCGGCCAGCGCGAGGCCCGGCAGCAGACCGGACCCGGCCGCGCCGGCGGCCGGCGCGAGCGCGGCGAAGATCCCCGCGCCGATCATCGACCCGAGCCCGATCACCACGGCGTCGAACACACCCAGGTGGCGCCCCAGCTCCCCGGCCCGGGCCGCTGCCGGTGTCCCCATCGCTCGCTCCTCGACCACGGCCCACGGCCGTTCCGGACTTCGGTTCCGGCGCACGCTATAGGAGCAAGGTGTCGAGCCGGCCTCGCGGACCGGACCGAGGCGAGGGCCTGGCCACCGCCCGCGAGCCAGGACGCCTCACCGTCAGTCGGCACGAGCCCGCGGGTCGGTCCCCGCGGAGCACGTCATCCGACCTCGCGGGTGGCGGACCGGGCCGGGGCACCGAGCACCCGCCGCAGCTCCTCGACGCTCGGCGCCCCGTCCACCCGGCCGTCCGCGCTCCGGTAGAGCCGGCAGGACACGCTCGGCGGTGTTCCGGGGGCGGCGAACGGGTCGGTCCCGTCGACCAGCAGGGTGGGCGAGCCGTGCATGCCCAGGCGTTCGGCGTCCTCCTGGTCCTCGACCACGTGCCGCACCAGCCCGACGCCCGGCAGGTCGGCCAGCACCACGGCGAGCCGCTCCGCCAGCACCGACTCGTTCGGGCACTGCGGAACCGTCAGCATCTCCAGCCGCACGGCCGCCACCTCCTTCGTCCTCGTCGTCAGCACCGTTCACGCTAGACCGGATCACCGCCCGGCGCGGTGGGTGCCCGGGATTGGCGAGGTGAGGGGTCAGGCGGCCGTCACGTGGCCCCACTCTCCGCATGAGCCGGAAAGGTAAAGATTCTACCAAGTGCGCAAGTATGCCCGCGGCGGAGGACTATGCTTTTCGAGGTTTGAAGAAGGCACCTCGTTCGGTGAGGCTTCTTCACGGACACAGGCCACTGATCCGACGACGTCGAGAGACGCCCAGGGTTAGGACAGATCCTCCCGACCTAAGGGTTGATCCGAAGTGGCTTCCGGCCTATGCGGCCGGACACGCCGTGGAGTGCCAAAGCTCTGACGAGTTGGGGTGAGTCGGCCGCTGTTTCCGCGCGCCGGCGAACTCCTTGCCGTGTCGATCACACGCACCACGGGGTGCGTCGACCGGGAGGAGGCGAGAGACATGGATTGCAGTAGTCCGGGCCACAGTCGCCCCTTCCCGCGCCTGCCCTCGTACACCTCCGGCACGCGGTAGCCACCTTCCCCGCGCGCACACGCGCCGCTGCGTCACGCCCGCCCGACGGCTTCGCCGTGCCCTGCGGCGTCGCGTCCTCGCAGCGCGCAGCGCGGTCTCCACCGGTTGCGATATCGGCACGGGTGCCCCGCGCACCTACCCGCCGATCGTGACGGTCCTGGTCGTCATCACGATCGTCCGGACCGCCCCGGGCGGCTGCCCGCATCGCACCGGGAGCGCCAGCCGCGTGCCACCGTCCGTCCCCCTCCTCCCGTGAAGGAGGTGCCGTCGTGCACACCCTGACCACCGTCGACTTCCTGGTACGGCTCGCCACCGGCGTCGCCTGCGGCGCGCTGATCGGCGTCGAACGCCAGTGGCGGGCCCGGATGGCCGGCCTGCGCACCAACGCCCTGGTCGCCGCCGGCGCCACCCTGTTCGTGCTCTACAGCGAGGCCGTCGGCGACGCCGCCAGCCCCACCCGGGTCGCCTCCTACGTCGTCTCCGGCATCGGCTTCCTCGGCGGCGGCGTCATCCTGCGCGACGGCGCCGGCGTACGCGGCCTCAACACCGCCGCCACACTCTGGTGTTCGGCCGCCGTCGGAGTCCTCGCCGCCTCCGGCAAACTGCGGTTCGCCGTCCTCGGCACACTCGCCGTCCTCGTCGTCCACCTCGTCCTGCGCCCCGCCGGCCGACTCCTCGACCGGGCCCCACAGGCCGGCAGCGACCCCGACTCCACCACCCGCGCCACCGTCCACCTGGAATGCGACCGCAAGTCCGAGACCCACATCCGGGCCCTGCTGCTCCAGGCCCTCGCCGCCTCCGGACTCGCCCCCACCGGCCTGCGCGCCCGCCGCACCGACAACGGCGACGCCACCAGCCTGCGGGCCACCGTCGCGATCGCCCGACAGATCGCCCCGGCGCTCGAACAGGTCGTCACCCGACTGTCCTTGGAGCCCGGCGTACGCGACCTGCACTGGCACCTCGACGACGGCCGCGACTCCGCCGAGCAGCCGACAGCCGGGCACCCGACGACAGCCGCGGAGCCGGCACTCGCCTGAGGACGGCCCACTCCCAGCCGCCCGTCGAAACCACCCCGACCACCCCGACCGAGAGGACACCGCAGTGATCACGGCCCTCGACCACGTCCAGCTCTCCGCACCACCCGGCAGCGAGGCACTGCTGCGCGCCTTCTACGGCGACGTCCTCCAGATGGCGGAGCTGCCCAAGCCCGGGCCGCTGACCGGCCGCGGTGGCTGCTGGTTCGCCGCCGACGGCGGCCGGGTCCGGCTCTACCTCGGCGTCGAGGAGCGCTTCCGCCCCAGTACCAAGGCCCACCCCGGCCTCGCGGTCTGCGAGATCGACGACTTCGCCCACCGGCTCGCCGAACTCGGCGCGCAGGTGGTCTGGGACGACAGCCTGCCGCCCCAGCGCCGCTTCTACACCACCGACCCCGTGGGCAACCTCCTGGAGTTCGTCGAAGCCGCGGCCCCCTGACCGGACGGGGCCGGGCGCGTCACAGCGCGGCTTCCGCCCCGGGTTCGAGCTCGAACTCGGCGTCGTCGGCGTCGTAGTCGTACAGCTCCGCGTACCGACCCCAGTCGATGGCGGTCTCCAGCTGCCGGCGCGCGCCGACCGGGTCGAAGCCGCGCCGCAGCAGGTCGAGGAAGAGGCCCTCGCGCAGGGTGTGGTCCTCGGTGGCCGCCAGGGACTGGACGATGGCGCGCACCAGCGGGGCACGGCGGGCGGCCAGCCGGGCGAAGAGCTGCTTGCTGGCGAGGATGTCGGCGGCCGCGAACTCCCGGCCGACGCCGGTGACCGCGATCCGGCCGGCCATGGTGGTGGCCAGGCCCAGCAGGACGGCGGCGTCCACGATCGGCAGGAGGTCGTCCACCTCGAAGTTGAGCTCGTCGGCGATCTCCGCGAGGCTCTCCTCCCCGCCCATCGCGAGCAGGATCTCCAGCAGGCCGGCGAGGCCGCCCACGCTCGCCTGCGGCAGCGGGACGGTGATCGGGGTCTCGACCGGACGGGCGGCCGGTCCGGCGCCGGCGGCCGCGCCCTCCTCCCGTCCGGTGAGGATGCCGTAGACCGTGTCGACCAGCGCCTCGAACTGCGGGGTGCGGCGGTCGCGGGGCCGGGTCAGGTCCACCGTGAGTTCGGCGCGGATCCGCCCGGGGTTGGAGGAGAGCACCAGGATCCGGTCGGCGAGCAGCACCGCCTCCTCGATGTTGTGGGTGACGATCAGGATCGCCTTGACCGGCGCCTCGTGCCCTTCCCACAGGCCCACCAGCTCGGAGCGCAGGTTCTCGGCGGTCAGCACGTCCAGCGCGGAGAACGGTTCGTCCATGAACAGCGCGTCCGGCTCGACCACCAGGGCCCGGGCGAACCCGACCCGCTGCCGCATGCCTCCGGACAGCTCCTTGGGGTAGGCGCCCTCGAAGCCGTCCAGCCCGATCAGGTCGATCGCGTCCAGCGCCCGTCGGCGCCGCTCCTCCTCCCCCACCCCGCGGGCCCGCAGGCTGAGTTCGACGTTCTGCTGGACCGTCAGCCACGGCAGCAGCGCGAACGACTGGAAGACCATCGCCACCCCGGGGTTGGCGGCGGTGAGCGGATCGCCCCGGTAGGAGACGGTGCCGGACGACGGGGCGATCAGGCCGGCCAGGCAGCGCAGCAGGGTGGACTTGCCGGAGCCGGACTTGCCGAGCAGGGCGACGATCTCGCCCTCGACCAGGCGCAGGCCGATGTCCTCCAGCACCGGCAGGGCCCGCCCGTCGGGGGTGGTGAAGGTCTTGGTCACGCCGACCGCCTCGACGATCGGGGTGTGGACGGTGCTGGTGGTCATCGCGCTCCCTCGGTCCTCGGCCTCTCGGTCCCTCTGTCTCGCCGTCCCGCTGTCTCGCCGTCCCTCGGTCCCTCGGTCAGAGTGCGTAGCGGGTGTCGGCGATCCGGTAGAGCCTGCGCCACAGCAGGCGGTTGAGGGCGACGACGTAGATGCTCATGACGCTGATCCCGACCAGGATCCTCGGGAAGTCGCCGGTGGCGGTGGCGGCGGTGATGTAGGCGCCGAGCCCGGTCGCGGTCAGGTGGTGGGATCCGTAGTCGACGACCTCGGCGACGATGGAGGCGTTCCACGCGCCGCCCGCCGCGGTGATCCCGCCGGTGACGTAGTACGGGAAGACCGCCGGCAGGATGAACGCGCGCCAGCGCAGCGTCCCGCTCACCCCGAAGCCGGTCATCGCCTCGCGCAGGTCGGAGGGAATCGCGTAGGCGCCGGCGATGACGTTGAACAGGATGTACCACTGCGCGCCCAGGGCCATCAGCAGCACCGCGCCGACGTTCAGCGAGATGCCCACCGCCACGAAGAGCACCGTGGCGAAGGGGAAGAGGAAGTTCGCGGGGAAGCTCGCCAGCACCTGCACCACCGGCTGGGCGAAGCGGGTGACCTTGGGGTTCATGCCGATCCACACGCCGATCGGCACCCACACCACGGTCGCCGCGACGAGCAGGACCACGACCCGGCTGAAGGTGACCGCGCCCAGCCACAGGGCGTGGACGAACTCGCCCAGCCCGACCGTGGCGTCGACGTAGTCGAGGGCCCGCCAGGTGCCGAGCAGCACCACGGCCGTCACCGCGCCCGCGAAGAACACGTCCCCGGTCCGCTCGCGCGCCGCCGGAGGGGCCAGCGGGTGCTCGGCCAGGCCGAAGGCCCGGGTGCCGCGGTCGAGCGCCGTGCCGACCGGCCGCAGCGGCCGTCCGAGCAGCTCCGGCACGCTGGAGCGGCGCAGGAGGTCCAGCACGGCGCTGCGCGGCCGCTCGGCGGCCTCCGACTCCTCCACCCGGAACCGCTCCGACCAGGCCACCACCGGCCGCCAGAACAGCACGTTCACCCCGACCACCATCACGACCATCACCGCGATCGCGACGCCCACCTTCCCCAGGTCCCCCTCCTGGATCGCGGCGGCGGCGTAGGACCCGATGCCCGGCAGGGCGTACTGGTGCCCCAGGACCCTGATCGACTCGGACGCGGCGAGGAAGAACCACGCCCCGCCGAAGCTCATCATCCCGTTCCACACCAGCGGGATCATTCCGCCCGGCACGTCCAGCTGCCAGAACCGCTGCCACTTGGTCAGCCGCATCACCCGGGACGCCTCGTCCAGTTCCCCGGGCTGGCTGGTCAGCGAGGCGTAGAAGGCGAACGTCATGTTCCACGCCATCGACGTGAAGATCGCGAAGATCGACGCGCACTCCAGCCCCAGCGTGGAACCGGGGAAGAGGTTGATGAACGCGGTCACGGTCACCGACAGGAACCCCAGCACGGGCACCGACTGGAGGACGTCCAGCACCGGCAGCAGCACCTTCTCCGCCCGCCGCATCCGCGCCGCGGCCGTGGCGTAGACGAAGGTGAACAGCACGGAGACGACGAGCCCCACGAACATCCGCAGCAAGGACCGCACCGCGTAGTACGGCAGGTCCGACGGATCGGTCGACACCGTGGACGGCGCCTGCTCCGGCAGGAACGGCGCGTCCAGCGACGGGGCCAGCCGCAGCAGGCCGTACAGCAGCCCCACCAGCGCCGCCGTCACCAGCACGTCCACCCAGCGCAGTGCCGGGCGCCGCCACACGCCGCGGGAAGGGAACCCGCCCTCGCCCGACATCCGCACCACCCTCCGAAGCCCCTGGTCACCGCCGTCCGCGCCACTGAACCACGCCCGGCCCGCCGGACCGCCCATCCCCGGGCACGCGACGGGACCGCTCACCGGCACGGACCAATGCCCCGGGCCCTGTGGTGTCTCAGGCCGCGAGGCCGACGTCGAGGACCTGGGCGGCACCGGCGGGGCGATAATTCCGGCCGGTCTCCGTGGCCCGCCTGTTAGGCTCCGCGGGTGTTCATCGTGATGTTCATCTGACGGTCCTGGGTCCCTCCCGCCCAGGTTCTGATCCGTCGAGGGTGCGGTTCCGCATGCCCTCCGGACTTCGATCACCGTCAGACGTCGGCGGCCGCGCACACGACTCCGGCCGCGCATCATCGGAGCCTCCTCATGCTCGCAGTGCTTCTCCTTCCCGGCGCGCTTCGCGCCTTCCTCCCCGCCCTGGTCGCCCGGTCCGCCCTGGCGATGGGCGGCCTGGCCCTCCTGCTCGCCGTCCAGGCCAGTACGGGTTCGTACTCCCAGGCCGGCTTCGCCACAGCGACGTTCGGGATCGCCAACGTCGTCGCCGCCCCTTGGCGCGCCCGGGCCGTCGACCGGCTCGGGCAGCGGATCGCGCTCACCGCCATGGCGGCAGGCCAGGCCTCGGGGTTCGTCGCCCTCGCGCTCGTCGCGGGAGCCGAGGGCGTCGCGGATGCCTGGTTCCTCGTCCTCGGCGCGGTGGTCGGCCTGACGGCGCCGCCCCTGGGGGCCGCGATGCGGATGATCTGGGCGTCGCTCACGACGGCCGGCGACCAGCGGACGAAGGCGTTCAGCATCGACGCGGTCTGCGAGGAGCTCCTCTTCGTCGGCGGTCCCGTCGTCATCACCGCGGTCATCGTGGCCACGTCTCCCGCCACCGGCCTCTGGGTGACCGCCGCCACGGTCTTCCTCGGCACCGCGGCGATGACGTCCAGCGCGTCGTCGGGGGCGCTGCGCGGAACCGGAGGGGGTGTCGCGCGGGGTGACCGCCCGCTCCAGCAGCCGGGATTCGCACGGGTGTTGACCGTCCTCGTGGGCGTCGGCGGCGTGCTCGGCGTCGCGGAGATCGCGGCGCCGGCCGTCGCCGCGCAGCGTGACGCCGTCGCGGCCTCGGGCTGGCTCCTGGCGGCCTTCGCCGGCGGAAGCGCCCTCGGCGGGTTCCTCTACGGGCAGCTGAAGCTCACGTCGGGCATCGGCGCGAGGCTGTTCACCCTGTGCACCGGCATGGGGCTCGCCGCGGTGCTCGTGTCCCAGCTGCACCCGCTCGGTCTCTTCGCCGCGGGCCTCGCCCTTGTCGGCCTCTTCCTCGCCCCCTCCCTCATCACCGGGTACCTCATCGCCGACACCGTCGTCCCGGAGTCCGGCCGGACGGAGGCGTCGACCTGGATCAACACCTCCGTGAACCTCGGCGCCTCGCTGGCGTCCGCCGCGGCCGGAATCGTCATCGACGAGTCCGGCGGCTGGTTCGCCCTCCTGCTCGTGGGAGCGATCGCTCTAGCCCTCGCCACGGCCGCGCCGTTCGCACGACTGCGCGAGATGGAGCGGCCCGCGGCCCCGGCTCCCGATCGTTGCGAGAACGGCTGACGATCCCGTTGGCGTCACCGACGCCGACACCGGGCCCGGACCCGGACCCGGACCGGCCACGACGAGCGACGAGGCCGCAGCTGCTGGGCTGCGGCCTCGTCACGGTGAGGAGCGTTTCAGTGCCGAACGCCGCCGTGGCACAGCCGGGCGGTGTGGACGGTGTCGGCCGTGAGGTAGAAGGCGTCGGGACGTCCGAGGATGCCCGCGGACGTGTCGCTGTCCAGGAGCTGCTCCAGCGTTGCGCGGTCCTCCGGATCCAGCCGGTCACCGATCCGGTCGCGCAGCCGGGTCAGACGCAGGTGCAGGTACTCCCGCGCCGACATCCCGAGGGGGGACGTGAGATCGGTGAAGAAGCTGCGCGTTCCGCTGGGGACGAGCCCGGCACGGGCGAGCATGGCCGGCCAGTCCTCCACCGTCGCGGCCGCGCCCGGCAGTTGGTCGCGCATCGCGCCGAAGGCGTCCTCGGCGGCCGCGTCCAGGCGGGCCTGCAAGCCCGGACGCCCCGCGCCGATGTCGCGGGGCAGGAAGCGCGGGGGAAGCCCGCTCTCGGCGACGGCGAGGAGTCCGCCCGGCCGCAGGCCGGCGACCAGGGAGCGCAGTGCCGCCTGCTGGTCACCCACCTGCTGGACGCCGTGACGGCTCCAGATCAGGTCGGCGGCACCCAGCGCGTCGAACTCGCCGCTGACGTCCGTCAGTTGAGTGACGACGCGGTCCGCCACCCCCTGAGCCGCCGCACGCGAACGGACCTGCTCCAGGAGGCCGGGCGACCGGTCGACGGCTACGACCTCGGCGTCCGGGAAGGTCTGCGCCAACAGGCAGGTCACCACGCCCGGCCCGCTGCCGACGTCCAGCACCCGGTGGACGGGAGCGTGTCCGCCGCCGCCGATCCGCAGCAGACCCCGCAACCACTCCACGGCCCGCAGGAGAGCGGGGGCGTGCACACCGGCTTCGCGTTCCCGGAGCGCGCCGGAGGCGTCCCACCCGAGGTCCTGGTCGTGCTGCGGGTTCATGAGTCCATGCCTTCCTTCGTGGGTCGGTCCGGGTCCGCGCTCAGCGGAGGAAGGGGGCGAGCTGGCGCTCCAGGACCGGCTTCGGCGCGGCACCCGTCCACGCCGTCGAGACGGCGCCGTCGGCGTAGACCACGAAGGCGGGGATCGACGTGACCCCGTGCCGCTCCGCCAGTCCGGGCTCCTCGTCGACGTTGATCTTGACGACGTCCAGGACGCCCGCGTGCTCGGCGGCCAACGCCTCGACGATGGGAGTGACCCTGATGCACGGCCCGCACCACGCGGCCCAGAACTGGACCAGGACGGGGCGCTCCGCCTTCAACACGCGGGCGGGGAAGGTCTGTTCGGTGACACTCTCCACGAAGCGGGTGGACTTTGCGGCCATGGTGGGGCTCTCCTCTTCCGGTGCGTTCGCGCACGAGCGCCGCTCCCGGCGGGACCGGACCGGGACCGGGGCGGCGCTCGAACCTCAGCTCCGAGGGTGCGCCCGCAATCGCGGAGGCGGCAAACAGACTTGCCGTTTCCGCAAATATGGTTCCTGGTTCAGGGAAGGTGCGGGGGCCGGGGCACGCTCGGCCTACGCCGCGGCCGGGTCGTGGAGCGACGCGTCGGCGGGCCCCTGACGGAAGCCGGTGAACCGTACCTGAAGGCCCTCGCGCTGCGGGGAGCAGCAGAAGGGGCCGGCTGATGCCACCGCCTCCGGCGCCAGCGGGGCGAGCCGGACCATGCGCCACGGGTCGTCGTCGCGACGGGCCCGGATCGTCAGGGCATCGCCGACGCGGCTGGCCCGGACGGTGATGTGGCGCCCGCTCCAGTCCGGCACGGGGGCCAGGGACCAGTCGGACTGGCCGCGGGTGACGACGGCGCCCAGGTGCGGGACGCCGTCCGTCATCTCCACGCCGGCCTTGATCCACGTCCGCTCGTCCACCCGGACCATGAGTCCGGCCTGGTCGTAGAGGGCGTCGAAGTCGGCGACGAAGGTCACTTCGACGGCGCTGGCGTCCGGCAAGGGGGTCAGCAGCGCGTGCCCGTCGTCCCGGACGAAGCCGTAGCTGGTGGTGCGCCAGAAGTCGCTGCGGTCCCGGGTGGTGACGAGCAGCCCGGAGCCGTCGTGGACGGCGTCCAGCGGAGGGTTGAGCCAGGTCGCGTCGTCCCAGCCGATGGTGTGCTGATCGCTCATGTCTCTGCTTCCGTTGTGCGGGTGGGGCGCTCGGTCGGTGTTCGTCGGCCCCGGACTCCTCCGCGCCCGTCGACGCGAGGGAAACCCGTCGAGCGGCGGGCGTCTACGGGTGGTGGAGGGCGTCGGCGTGGCGTCCCGTCAGCAGGCCCCCGGGGGCCAGGAGGATGCCGGCCCCACCGTGCCCGTGCCGGACACCGGCCGCCCCCGGCCAGGGTACTGGCCAGGGTTCGACACTGGCTCGACGGGCCCGTGGTCCCGGGATCGTGGTCGGTGGACGCCGCACGGCTTCCATGGCCGCGAAGGAGCTGACGGGGGTGGGGCCTGTTGGCAGGGGCTTCCGGCGTCGGCACGACCGCCCTGGGGCCCGCACGCCGACCAGCGCCGGACGCCTTGCCGGCCTGCCGGAACCACGGGTGGACGGGCTCCGCGGCGACGACGCCCGGACGTTGCTCGACTCGATGCCGCCCGGTCCGGTGCACCCCCGCGTGCGGGACGCGATCGTCGTCGAAGCACGCGTCACCCCGCCGGCGCTGCGGGAGCTGCCGCGCGGTGGGAACGAAATCAGGAAGGGGCAAGGGGACATGACCGGGTTCCAGCGATGGGGCGTCACCACGGCGATGGTGGGCCGCGAGGACGAGCAGGCGGAGCTCGCGGCGTTCGTGACGGCCGCGACGGGCCAGGCGCTGGTCCTGCGGGGGGAGACGGGGGTCGGCAAGAGTTCGTTGTTGAGCCACGCCGCCGCGCTGGCGGAGCGGGAGAGCCAGGTCGTCATCCGGGCCGCCGGTGTCGAGGCGGAGTCCGAGCTGCCCTATGCCGGGCTGCACCAGGTCCTCCATCCGCTGCTCACCGACGTCGCGCGGCTGGACGACGGGACCCGGGCGGTGTTCGACGCCGTGTTCAGCGGAGTGCGGGGCGATCCGCCGTCGGTCATGGCGCTCGGCATCGCCGTGCTCAGCCTGCTGTCGCTCTCCGCCGCGCAGCGGCCGCTGCTGCTGGTCCTCGACGACGCGCAGTGGCTGGACGACTCCAGCGCCGACGTCTGCGGCTTCGTGGGCCGACGCCTGGCCGGCGGCCCGGCGAAGATGCTGGTCGCGGTCTGCAGCGACATCACGTCCCGCTTCGACACCGCCGCACTGCCCGAACTGCCGGTCACCGCCCTCACCGACGAGGACGCGGCCCGCCTGCTGGACCACCGGTACCCGGAGCTGAGCCGACAGGTCCGTCGGATCGTCCTGGAGCGGGCCCGGGGCAACCCGCTGGCCCTGCTGGAGCTGCCCGCCCACTTCGCCGGCCGGTCGAGCGATCTCCCGGTCGAAGACCTGGTCGGCCAGCACGGCGTGCCGTTGCCCCGACGGCTGCAACGGCTGTTCGGCACCCGCATCGCCGCCCTCGACGAGCGGGTGCGGACCGAGCTGCTGATGGGCGCGCTCGACGGCGCCGGGGCCCCGAGCGGCACCGACACCGTCCCCGGCACCCGTTACGGCATGCGTGACGCCGACACGGCGGTGGCCGCGGGGCTGCTGGACGTCGAGGTGGTCACCGGCGATCTCGTCTTCCGGCACCCGCTCGTACGGTCCGCCGTCGTGCGGATGGCCACTCCCAACCAGCGCCGCGCCGCCCACCTGGCGCTGGCACAGGTTCACCGGGAGAACCTCGAACGCCGGGCGACGCACCTGGCGGCGGCAACGGTCGATCCGGACGAGGACGTCGCCGACATCCTGGAGGCGGCGGCCGAGTCGGCGACCCGGCGCGGCGGCGCGCTGGCGGCCGTGGCCTGGCTGACCCGGGCCGCCGAGCTCAGCGAGACCCACACCGGCCGGTCCCGGCGCCTGGCCGACGCGGCCTTCGTCGCCGCTCACGCCGCCCGCCTCGGCCAGGCGCACCGGCTGGTCCAGGCAGACCTCACGCCCGGCTCGACGGGGTCGCCGGCCTCGGTGCTGGCGGCCGCCTACCGGGCGCTCCACCAGGACGGGGACGTCCGCTCCACGCACCGCCAGGTCTCGGCCGCGATCGAGAAGCTCCGGGACGGCGGGTCGGCCGTCGCGTCGACTGTCGGCGAAGCCGAACCTGACGAGGTCCTCACCCGGCTGGTGGTCCTGCTCCTGACGATCAGCCAGTACAGCGGGGACCGCGCGGCCTGGGAGAGCACGCACGAACTCCTCGCCTCCCTGGGCAGCCTCCTCACCCGACGCTCGCGTCTCTACAGCGGCACCTGGAGCGACGTGACCAGGCACGGAGCCGGCTTCGCCGGGCCGGTGCGACAGGCCGCCGCGACCCTGCCGGACCTGGAACCCTGGGACGTCACGCAGTTCGGCGCGGCCGCGTACCACCTCGACCTCCTGAGCCACTACCGCCCCCACCTGCAGCGTGTCGTCGACCGCGAGCTGGAGACCGGGGCCGTGGCAACCGGCATGGTCATGCTGCACCAGATCATGCTCGACCAGTTGACGGTCGGAGAATGGGCCGAGGCCGAGGACACCGGACAACGCGGCCTGGACTTGGCGACCGAGCACGGCCACCAGCTGTTCGCCGCCCAGAGCCGCGCGTACCTGGCCCAGCTCGCGGCGCTGCGCGGACAGGTCGGGCGGGCCCGGGACCTGCAGGCCGAGGTGGACGCCTGGGCCCGCCCGCGCGGACTGGGGTTCCTGACCCAGGTCGCCGACGCCGCCGGCGCGACCGCCGCGCTGAGCTCCGGCGACTACGAGACCGCGTACCTCTACGCCATCGGCATCACCCAGCCGGGTGAGTTCCGGCCCTACGCCTACCAGGCCTCGCGCACCCTGCTCGATCTCGTCGAGGCCGCCCGGCACACCGGACGCGTCGACCAGGCCCGGGCGCACGCCCTCGCCGCCCGCGACGCCGGTCTGCCGGAGGTGTCGCCCCGCCTGGGGCTGATCACCTACGGCGCGCTGGCGATGACCGCCGAGGACGAGCGGGAGGCCGCCGAGATGTTCACGCGCGCCGAATCCCAGCCGGACGCCACCCGCTTCCCGTTCGAGCTGGCCCGGATCCGGCTGGCGCACGGCATCCGGGTGCGCCACGTCCAGGGCCCGGCCCCGGCGCGGCAGTACCTGGTCCCGGCGGCCGAGGTGTTCGAGCGGCTGGGCGCGGCCGGCTGGACCGAACGGGCCCGGGCCGAACTGCGCGCCACCGGGGCCCCGCCCCGCGTCCCGACGCTGACCGTGGCCCCGCTGACCTGGCAGGAACGCCGCATCGCCGACCTGGCCGCCGGCGGTCTGACGAACAAGGAGATCGGCGCGCGGATGCACCTGTCGCCGCGTACCGTCAGCTCGCACCTGTACCGCGTCTTCCCCAAGCTGGGCATCACGGCCCGGGCGGCACTGCGCGACGCGTTGAGCCGGACCGACGCGGCGCAGGTCTGATGCCCGCGCTCACCCCTGTGGGGCCACGGCCTCGACGCCGTTGGCGGCCAGCCAGCCGAGGACGTGGTCGGCGACCGAACGCCAGCCGCTGTCGAACACCAGGGAGTGCCCCCGATCGGCGAACTGCTTCAGGTCCGTCACGGCGGAGGAGTCGCCGTAGAGCTTGTAGACCGAGCGGGTCACGACGTCCGGGACCATCCGGTCCTCCTGGCCGGAGACCAGCAGCAGCGGTCCGCGCGCCGTATTGGCCGTGTCCACGACGGTGCCGGCCGGCCCGGTGGCGGTGCCGTCGAGTCCGAGGTCCGCGAGCAGCCGGAGCGGGGCCGGGACCGCGTACCGGTCGAAGAGCTGCTCGGCCTCCCCCTCTCCGACCGTGTTGACGACGAGGTGTCGGAACCGGGCGCGCGGCAGCTGCCCGAAGCCCGGGTGCCGGGTCGGGCCGGCCGACATCAGCGGCCACGGCCGGGACCGGCCGTCGGCCGGCGGCACACCGCCGGCCGGCAGCGGCGCGAGGGCGACGGCGGCGCGGCCGAGGTCGGCCCCGAGGAGGTGCTGGGCGATGAGGCCGCCGGCCGAGTGCCCGATGAGGACCGGCGGGTCGTCGAAGCCGCGCACGACCTGCTCGTAGTGGGCCGCGAGCGCGGCGAGCCCGAGGTCGCGCGGCGGGCCGGGATCGCGGCGGGCCTGGTCGGCGGTGTGGGCTTCGCCGGGCCAGCCCGGGACGCACACCGCGTAACCGTACGCGGTGAACCGCTCGGCCCAGCCCTCCCAGGAGGACATGTGGAACCACGCACCGTGGATGAGGACGACGGGGGTTTGTTTCACGGCCAGACCTTCCGAATTGCACGCACGACGATCCGCCGGCATCACGGCGCTCCATCGAGGATCACCGAGCGGCAGGCCGGCGGACACAGTCGAATGACTGAATCCGGCGGCCCGGCAGACCCTTCGCGGGTCCGCGGGCGTCTTCCCGCGTCTCGACGTCATGTGACCGATGCGTCCGGCCGGCGGCCGGAGAACAGTGGAGGCACCAGCGGGTCTCCAGGAAGGATCAGACATGATCGACAGGCGTGCCTTCACCAAAGCGGTCGGTCTCGGCGTGGGCGCCACGGCCGTGTCGGTCGGCGCGGTCTCGAACGCGCCTGCCGCCCTCGCGGCCGGTTCCGACCGGCCCGGCCGCCCGGCCCCGGTCATCCCGGTCATCCCGGCCGTCACCGCGGGCACCCACACCACGTTCACCGACCTGAAGCGGGTCCAGGCCGGCGTGCTCGACATCGGCTACGCCGAGGCCGGGCCGAAGCACGGGCCCGTGGTCATCTGCCTGCACGGCTGGCCCTACGACATCCACAGCTATGTCGACGTGGCGCCGCTGCTGGCGGACGCCGGCTACCGGGTGATCGTGCCGTACCTGCGGGGCCACGGCACCACCACCTTCCTGTCCCCGACGACCGTCCGTACCGGGCAGCAGTCCGCGATCGCCCTCGACGTCATCGCCCTGATGGACGCCCTGAAGATCCCCGAGGCGGTGCTGGCCGGCTTCGACTGGGGCTCGCGGGCCGCCGGCACCGTCGCGGCGCTGTGGCCGGAGCGGGTCAAGGCCCTGGTGGCGGTGAGCGGTTACCTGATCGTCAACCTCCCCTCGCAGAAGAACCCGCTGCCGCCGAAGGCCGAGCGCACCTGGTGGTACCAGTACTACTTCGCCACCGACCGCGGCCGCGTCGCCATGGAGACCAGGCAGAACCGGCACGACCTGTGCCGACTGGTGTGGGAGGAGACCTCCCCCACCTGGAGGTTCGACGACGCCACCTTCGAACGCACCGCGGCGGCGTTCGAGAACCCCGACTACGCCGCCATCGTGATCCACAACTACCGCTGGCGTCTGGGCCTGGCCGACGGCGAGCGCCGCTACGAGCACTACGAGCGGCTACTCGCGGCCCGACCGCCCGTCACGGTGCCGGCCATCGCCGTGGACCCCGCCCTCGACCCGTTCCTGCCCACCACCGACGGCAGTGGGTACCGGAAGTTCTTCACCGGCCCCTACGAGCACCGCGTCCTCACCGGCATCGGCCACAACGCGCCGCAGGAGGCGCCGACGGCGTTCGCCCAGGCCGTGGTGGACGCCGACCATCTGTGACCCCTGCTGATCCCGCACGGCCGTCACCGCACGGCCGTCACCGCATCGCCGTCACCGCACGGCCGTCACCGCACGGACAGGGCGCCGTCGATCTCTCGACGGGAGGAGATCCCCAGCTTGGCGAAGACCTTGCGCAGGTGCCACTCGACCGTACGGGGGCTGAGGAAAAGGTGCTCGCCGATCTCCGCGTTCGGGTGCCCGGCGGCCGCGAGGCGGGCGATCCGCGCCTCCTGCGGGGTCAGGACCGGCGCGCCGACGGTCCTCTTGCGAACCGTCTCACCGGTGGCGAGCAGCTCACGCCGGGCCCGCTCGGCGAACCCCTCCATACCCGTGCGCCCGGCCGCCTCGTACGCCGCCCGCAGCTCGGTACGGGCCTGCGCGCGCCGGTTCCGGCGGCGCAGCCACTCCCCGTACAGCAGTCGGGCCCGGGTCTCGAACACGCCGAGCCCACCGCGGCCGAAGTGGTCGACGGCCTCGCGGTAGCGGTCCTCGGCCTGCTCGGGTGCTCCGGTCAGGGCTTCGGCGACCGCGTGCGCGCCCAGGGCCCAGGGCGTGCCGGCCCGGCTCCAGTCGGCGAGCCGCTCGCGCGCCCCGGCCGCCACGGCCGGCTCGCCGGCCCTGGTCGCGGCCTCGACCAGCTCGCCGCACGTCCAGACGTGCACCACGAGGTCCTGGTACTCCCCGCCCCGGAGCGCCGCTTCCATGGCGAGCGGATAGTTGCCCAGGCCGTTGTGGAGCACAGCCCTCGCGCACGCGGCTACGCCGACGAGTCGGCCCAGGCCGCGCTGCTCGCCCTCGTGTTCCATCGCCTCGATCGCTTCCAGGGCCGGTCGTTCCCGTCCCTGGTACGCGCTGATCAAGGCCGCCGTGGCCGTGCGCGCCACCGAGCCGGTGACCTTGTCCAGGGCCGCGGCCTCGGCCAGCAGGTCGCCCGCCGGGGAGAAACGCCCCGCGAAGCCCAGCGCGGACGCCTGGTAGGGCAGCGCCGTCGAGAGGAGCGACAGGGTTCCCGTCCGGCGTGCGAAGCGGACCGCCCGGCCGCCGATGTCCAGCCAGCCCTGGAGATCGCCCAGCTCCGCGGCGGCGTTCGCGGCCGCCCACAGGACGGACGGGTCCTCCTCGTCGGTGAGGGAGCGCAGCGCCCGTGCCAGCTGCGGGAAGACGGCAGCCGGCCCGTCCACGCTCCGGGCGACCAGGGCCCTGAGGAAGACTCCCGCCGGCTCGTCGCCGGGCGGCAGGTCCCGAGCGGCCTCGGCGACCCGGCACAGTGCGCCTTCGTCGTACCGGCCGACCCAGATGGCCGCGTCGTACGCCGCGAGGCAGGTCTCCCGCGCGAGGGCCGGGTCGAGGTCCCTGAGCCGACCCGCCGCGTCGAGCAGCGGCTGCACCGCGCCCCTCCCCGAGTCGGTCATGGACGACGCCTTGGCCCGCAGCCGGTCGGCATGGGCCTGCTGCAGCCGGTCCAGCGGCCCCAGCTCCGCGGCGGCGAGCAGGTCGGGCACCCGGGCCGGCACGCCCGCGGCGACATGGGCCGCCGCGGCCGCCAGTGCGCGCCGCGCCCGCGCCTCCGGGCAAGGGGTGAGCGCGGCGGCACGTTCCAGGAAGGAGGCGGCGGCCGCCCGGCCGCCGCGTGCCAGGGCCCGGTCGGCGGAGCTCTCCAGTGCGGCCGCCACCTGTTCGTCCGGCCCGACCGCGGCGTGGGCCCGGTGCCAGGCCCGCCGGTCGGGGTCGCGCTCGGCGTCGGTGGCCTCGGCCAGGGCCGCGTGCGCCGCGTGCAGCGCCGCGGCATCCGCGCCGCGCCACACCGCCGAACGCACCAGCGGGTGCCGGAACCGCACGGCGGCTCCCAGGGTGATCAGGTCCGCGGCCTCGGCCGGCGCCACGGCCTCCGGCCCGATGCCCAGCAGACGCAGGGCGTGCCACAACAGCGGCCCGTCGCCGACCGGTTCGACCGCCGCGACCAGCAGCAGGGCGCGGGTGTCGGCCGGCAGGGCGTCGACGCGCCGGCGGAAGCCGTCCTCGAGCCGGGTCGCCAGCGGGCCGGCGCCGGGCCCGCCGAAGCCGAACGCCAACTCCGCCGGCGACAGGCCCCGGGGCAGCTCCAGCAGGGCGAGCGGATTCCCGCCGGTCTCGGCCACGATCCGGTCCCGTACCCGGGCGTCGACCGGCCCCGGCAGCACGCCGTCCAGCAGCGCCCGGGCGTCGGCATCGGCCAGCCCGCCCAGCGGAAGGTCCGGCAGACCGGAAAGGCCCTCGTCGTCCGAATTCCCGTCGGTGATCCGCTCGGCGAACACCAGCGCCACCGATTCCGCGTCCAGCCGGCGCCCGACGAACGCCAGGATTCGCCGGGACATCAGGTCCAGCCACTGCGCGTCGTCGACCAGGCACACCAGCGCGGACCGGGCCGCCGCCTCGGCGAGGAGCCCGAGGACCGCGAGCCCCACCAGCAGCATCTCGGGCGGGTTTCCCGTGCTCAGGCCGAACGCGACCCGCAGCGCGTCCTGCTGCACCTCCGGCAGCCGGCCGAGGTGCGACAACAGCGGGGCGCACAGCCGTTGCAGGGCCGCATAGGCGAACTCGGCCTCGGCCTCGACACCGGTCGCGCGTACCACCTGCCACTGCCCCGCCTGCCCGGCCAGATGGTCGAGCAGCGCCGACTTGCCGACACCCGCCTCACCCCGCAGCACCAGCACCCGGCTGCGCCCGTCGCCCACCTCGCGCAGCAGACGGTCCAGCACCTCCACCTCCCGGGTACGCCCGATGAGCTGGTGGTTCGCGGACTGCGGCATGGCACCTCCGGGGAGAGTTCCTCCCGGAGGAGCTGCACCCATCCTACGAAGGGCGGGGCCGGCCGAGTCGCACGGGTTCCGTCACGACCGGCGCGCGGCGGTCAGCCGGCGGCACGCGCGGTGGTGCGGGGCCCGGCACCACCGCGCCGTGTCACCTCAGCGTCCTGAAGGCGGCGCGGAGTTCTTCGGCCAGGAGCCGCGGCTGCTCCCGGGCGGCGAAGTGGCCGCCCCTGTCGACCTCGTTCCAGTGGACTCCTCGTGTCGGAACGGGATGTGAGGTGTTCCGCCCGCCGTCGGGCGTCACCGGCCCACCCGGCCCCCCTCGTGACCGGGGCATCGAGGCCTCCGTGCGGAGAGGTCGCCGAGGGCCGTACCGCCCTGGTCCGGGTGGCGTCAGGCCGGGACCACCCGGTAGCTCAGCACCGGCCACGGCAGGTTGAACTGGGCCAGCGAGCCGGTGGCCCACGGGGTGGCGCCGGAGCAGCCCGCGCCGGAGTACAGCACCACGGACGCGGAGCCGGAGGCGACCTGGACCGATCGGGCGGGTGCCGCCAGCGTGTGGCACGTGCCGAAGTCGTCGAGGTCGACCGCGGTCACCGCGCCGCTCCCGCCGGCGCCCGAGTAGAGGCGGGCGCCCGGCTGCAACGGAGGCCAGCCGGCGGCGTGTGCCGTTCCGGCACCGAGGCCGGTCAGGGCGGCGACGACCATCGCCGTGGCGGCCGAGCCGCGGAGCACGGCCCTGGGTGTGAGCATGTGAATCACCTTTCCGTGTGTGTGATGGTGCCGCCGGAGGGACCGGGCCCGGTTCTGCGCCCGGAACACCCGGCCACTGCCGGCGACCGCTCCGGCGCTGTCGGACAGCGGGCTGCTGATGACGGGAGGCACAGACGGGGCGCCGCCTTCGGGGCGGGCGTGTGCTCTCCATCATCGGCTCGGTACTTCTGTTCCACATCGGTCATTTGACGGTGCGTCCGCTCTGCCCTGGACTCCTCGTCCAGCCCGGACCAGGACCGCTCACCCCGGTCTCGGCTCACCGCCCGACGTGGCCGACGCGGTCAACCGGTCGGCCCCCGCCGTCAGATGACCGATGTGCCGACGCGTGGCGGTGAAGCACGCTTGGACCCGCGGGCAACACCAACCCCAGCGCCGTCACGGCCCGTCGCGGCGGCCGGCAAGGAGAAGACGTGAACAGCAGCCAGCTCTTCGACGGTGCCGCACACCCCCGGCAGCACACCTCTCCCGCCCCCGATCGCTCGGGCTCACCGCTGCGCGACTACGTCCTGGGCAGCCTTCCCGCCGCCCTCGGCGACCTTTCGGCAGGGCGCCTGACGTACCATCAACTTGCCGATTCCCAGGAGCAAATGCTCCGGAACGTCACTCCGCAGTGCCTCTCCGAGGACGACGAGCGGACCGCGCGTCTCCTCCAGCTCGATCTGCTCTTCCTGCTCAGCGGCTACGCGCCCGCGGGGCCGCAGGCCGCACCCCGCGCCCTGGCCGAGCTGATATCCGCCCAGTGCGGCAGGTTCCCCGCCCTGGATCCCCATCTGAGCTATGAGCTCCTGATCGACGTCAACTGCGAGGAACACCGGCGCAGCGGGGACATCCGGGTGTTCTCCGCGGGACGGGACGCCCCTCACGAACGGGACTTCTACCTCGGCCACCACCTCTCCGAACCATGGGCCAAGTCGGCCGCCTACGGCCTGCGCTCGCTGGTCCTGCCGACGGCCGCCGCCCGACCGGCCGCGGTCCTGGACGACGTCGTCGAGCACCTCGCGGAGTTCACCCGGTACATGGCCAGGTACCGCAAGCTGTCCCAGCAGGCGTTCAACCGGTTCCGCCCCTACCACATGGGGCATCCCGGCGGCCCGCGCGGCGCGAGCGGTGCGTTCATGCCCAGTGTCCACCTCCTCGAACTGGCCCTGCTGCCGCCGTCGAAGGAGTACGGCGTCTTCCTGGACCAGTCGATGTCCTACTTCCCCTCGTGGTCGCGGCCCGCCATCGCGCGGTGGCGCGGCGATTCCATCCGCGGGGCGAACGTGTCCCAGCGGCTGCGGGAGGGACGGCTGGTGCTCGACCACGCGGGGCGCGCCCGGCTGGTCAGGGTGATCGACAAGTTCGTGGACTTCCGGATGGCGCACCTGGGCGTCACCCGGCACGCGCTCCCCGAGGCGTTCCGGGAGCGGACCGGGCTGACCCGTCGCGGTATCCACGAGCAGGGCGGCGAACACGACATCCTGGACGGCCGGGACCCCGGCACGTCGGGGTTCAGCGTCCGGCACGTGCTCACCAACGCGGTGTACCGGCTCCTCGCGCTTCGCGCCGATCTCATCCACCCCGGCTCCGCTCCGGCCAACCAGTAGGCAGGCAACCGATGTCAGCATTCCGTGTCGCGGTCGTCGACGCGTTCGGCACGTCCTCCGGGTTCACCGGCGCCTTCGGCGCACTGGGCGGCGAGGTGATCCAGGTCCGGAGCACTCCCGCCCCTCCGGTCGGACTCGATCCGGTGGACGACCGGGCCTTCGGTCATGTGCTCGTCCACGACGGCGAGTTGGACGTCCTGACCGCACAACTCGCCGCGCTGGGGCCGGTCGCGGTCCTGGCCGGTCGCGAGACCGGGGTGGAGCTCGCCGACGCCCTCTCCGAACGGCTGGGGCTGGCCTCCAACGGCACCGCCCTGAGCAGCGCGCGGCGCGACAAGTACGTGCAGATCGAAACGATCAAGGCTCAGGGCGTCCCCGGCATGCGGCAGCTGCGAACCGGTGACGAGGCCGAACTGCTGGCCTGGCACGAGGAACTGGGCGGGACCGTGGTCGTCAAACCCCTGCGCGGCTACTGGGGCGACGGCGTGTCGTTCTGCGACGCTCCGCAGGACTCGGTCGCCGCGCTGCGCGCGCTCCGCGACCGCCGCGTGGTGCTGGGCGAGCCGATCACCGAGGTCGTCGCCCAGGAGTACCTGGTGGGCGCCGA
This sequence comes from Kitasatospora sp. NPDC058184, assembly GCF_042883725.1. NCBI lineage: Bacteria > Bacillati > Actinomycetota > Actinomycetes > Kitasatosporales > Streptomycetaceae > Kitasatospora > Kitasatospora sp. NPDC058184. Next base: position 3,008 of record NZ_JBHVVE010000027.1, on the reverse strand, counting down.
GTACATCGTGAACACGGTCAGTTGCGCTGGTGTGCACCAGCTGACCGACGCCTGGCGCACCGAGCGGATCCAGGCCAACGGGGTCCGGGACCTGGTGACCGCGCAGGTGCTGCTGCGCTGCGACGAACAGCCGGTCGGCGAGCTCTTCGGCTACGGCCGCCGGGTGCTGGACGCCCTCGGCATCCGGTACGGCGCGGCACACCTGGAGATCAAGCTGACCCCGGACGGCCCGCGACTGGTCGAGGTGGGTGCCCGTGTCTCGGGGCTGCCCTACTACACGGCCGAGGTCCTGGGCGAGGGCCAGCTGGAGTGGACCGTCGACGCCTACGTCCGGCCCGAGCGGTTCCGGGCCCGGGCGGGCCGGCCCTACCAGCGGCAGCACGCGTTCGCCTGGGCGGCACTGGTCGCTCCGGCCACGGGCCGGCTGCGGGGCTACCGCGCGCTCGACCAGCTCGAGCAACTGGCGAGCTTCCACTCCCTCACCGAGCTGGTGAAGCCCGGTGACGCCATCACCTCAACCACCTACGACCGCGAGTATCCGGTCACCCTGACGCTCAGCCACCCGATGGACGCCGTTCTGCAGCGCGACCTCAACACGGTGCGCTACCTGGACGGCCCCGGGATGTACGAGATCACCCCGGCGGCCGATTGACAGGTTCACCGGCCGGCGGCCGGACACCCCCGCCGACCACCGCGACGAAGTACCGCAACTGGCGCAACTCCACACCCCAGGTCGGCTCCGCCGACGCGGCTGAACGTGCCGTCGACGACGGCGTGGAGGTCGTGGTCGCCCAGGGCTGGGAGGCTGGCGGGCACACCTATGGCGGTCTGCCCACCATCGTCGGTGTGCCCGCCGTCGTGGACGCCGTGGGAGATCGCGCCCTGGTCCTCGCCGCGGGCGGAATCACCGACGGGCGTCAGGTCGCCGCGGCCCTGTGCCTGGGCGCCGACGGCGTGTGGGTGGGTACCCGCCTGGTCGCCTCGCGCGAAGCGCAGGTCCATCCCGAGCACCACCGCCGCCTGGTCGCGGCGCTGGGCGAGGACACCGTACGCACCGGGATCTTCGGCCCTGAGTAGCCGGAGTTCAATCCGATGCGGGTGCAGCGCGACCGTGTGGTGTCCGAGTGGAACGACCGACTGGCCGAGGTGCCGACCGTCCGTGGCGGACTCGAACAGGTCGGTACCACAGTCTTCCAGGGACAAGAGACCGTGCTGCGCACGTTCAACGTGCTACCGCCCGCGCCCGCCACCGAGGCCGACTGGGAGGAGATGCCCTGGCTGATGGGGCAGGGCATCGGCCTCGTGCACGACATCCGGCCCGCCGGACACGACCGTGTCCGACGACATGGCCACCTTCACGGCGCCCGACGGCCCAAGATGCTTTCCGGGGCCGGAGATGGGTCAGCACGGCCCGAGCGTGGACGAGAGTCAAGCCTCGCAGAGAGCAGTCGCCCTTCGCTCGCTCAACGACTCACCTGATCGGCAGGACACTGCCTAGTCGTGCTTTGTTACGTGCTGCGCGGGGTCTGGGCATGTCGGCTGTTCGGCGGTTCGCTGTCGGTGTGACTCCGGACGAACTGGCAGTGTTACGTGATGAGTTGGAGACGTTCGCAGCGGACGTGTTCGGTCCGCCGCGACGTTCCGATCAGCAGGACAAGGGCCTGAGCTACCTGCGTGGCCTGTTGCTGGACGGGCGGCGCAAGTCGATGCAGCCGATGGCCGAGCGCCTGGGCGTCGACCACCAGCGCTTGCAGCAGTTCATCTCCTCCTCGACCTGGCCGGTCGAGGAGGTCCGCGCCCGGATCGCCCGGCGGGCCGTGCAGGCGCTGGCACCGGCCGCCTGGGTGATCGACGACACCGGGTTCCCGAAGGACGGCACGGCCTCGCCCGGGGTCGCCCGCCAGTACTCCGGAACACTCGGCAAGATCGGCAACTGCCAGATCGGGGTGAGTGTCCACGCGGTCACCGACACGGCGTCCTGTCCGCTCGACCGGCGCCTGTTCCTGCCCGCTGCCCGGGACCCGGAACATGCTGCGGATGAGGCCGCCGCCGCCCGCACCAGGCGGCGGCGGGCCCACTGCCGCATCCCGGCGGATGAGGGCCACCGGCCGAAGTGGCGCCTGGCGGTGGAGATGCTCGACGAGCTCGCCGCCCGGCACCTCACCCCGCCGGTCGTGGTCGCCGATGCCGGCCACGGTGACAACGCCCACTTCCGCAACGCCCTCGACGAGCGGGGCCTGCACTGGATCGTGCGGGTCAAGGGCCTGGCAACCGCCCACCCGCCGGACGCGGTCCCCCGCCGGCCGCCCTACGGCGGACTCGACCCCCGCCCCAAGCCCCGCTACCGCACCCGACCTGTCCCGCCGGCCGGGCACGTGCGGGCCGCCGGCCGAGCGGCGGCCCGCACGATCACCTGGCGACACGGCCCCCGCGACCACCTGACCAGCGGCTTCATCGTTCTACGGGTCCGGCTGGCCGGACACCGGCCCCGGATCGAGAAGGACGGCACCGTTCCCGCGTGCCGGCTGCCGGCCCAGTGGCCCGCCCACCTGCCGGAGCCGTCCCACTACCGGGTTTCCAGCCTGCCCACCGACACACCCGTCGAGGACCTGGTGGGCCTGGCCAAGATCCGCTGGCGGATCGAGCACGACTACCGCGAGCTGAAGACCGCCCTGGGACTCGACCACTTCGAGGGACGTTCCTGGACCGGCTGGCACCGCCACGTCACCCTCGTCACCGCCGCCCACCTCTTCGTCACCCTCACCCGGAGCCGCCCAAAAGTGCCTGCTCGGGCATGACCCTCTACCAGGTGGTCAGAGCCCTCCAACACCTCCTGGCCACCTGGAACGGCACATGCCCGACCTGCCAACGACCACTGCCCAGACCAAGACCAGCCCCGACCTAACAAAGCACTACTAGGGCCTGTGTGATGTTGTGATCAGTTGGGTGGTCGCACGAGGTCGTCTATCCAGATCATTGAGGCGCGGAGGTGGAGGCCTGCGAGGTAG
>NZ_JBHVVE010000026.1:0-133098 GCF_042883725.1 Kitasatospora sp. NPDC058184 | reverse complement strand
CGCATCCACACACTCTGCACCCAACACGGCATCCCAACAGCAACCTGACCTAGATCAAATACTTCGCCAGCAGAGTCATCCAGCCGACTTCCCACTCCCAGCCGCCCCGCACCGGTCGGCGCCCGCACGGGGGAACGCCACGCCCACGCGGTCATCCGGCGGCCGGTGAGCCCGAGCCGCAACCGGCGACGGAGGACGGCGCCCAGGAGGGGCAGGCGCCAGGTGCTGTCGTGGCGGTTGCCGCCGGTTGGCGTGACAGCCGACAGCATGCGCCAGCCACCAGCCGTCACACGGCGCCTCGAACCCGGCCCGACACAGCCGACGGACCCAGCCGCCTTGCCAGTCACCGCGACGGCCCCAACAGCGCGGAGCCACCTCCCGGCATGACAGCCGACGGCACGCCCCGGCCGCCAACCGTCACACGGCGCTCCGGACCCGACCCCCGTGCGGGCCACCGCGACGAACCCAACGATGCGAGCCGCCGGTCGGCAGGACGCCCCCGGCCACCAGCCGCCACATGCCGCTCCGAGCCCCGCACGGCACGGCCGACCGGACCCGCTCCCGTTGTGGGCCGCCACGGTTGGCCCGCCGATGCGAGCCGTCGATCGCCACCCGCGACCGGTCCACGTCACCGGCATGGTGCCGCCCGGTGGGCAGCCGCTCCCCCGTCCCAGTGCGTGCCAGTCCCGAAGCCGCGCTCCTGCGGCAGACGGCTCCGGTCGTCCAACGGCGGGCGGCCGGATCCCTGGAGCCGCCGCCGCACCAGCGGCGGCTCGGTCCTGCCCCACAGGTTGTCCGGCACCGACCACGGCGGTCTCCTTCCCACGGCCTGCCCAATGCCCCGCTCGCTCAGCGGCGGGGCGGGTGCCAGGGGCGGCGGCGAGAGTACGGGTGAAGCGGTCCCCTCCCCACAGCCCGCCCGACACCCCGCCCCCTCAGCGGCGGGATGGGAGCCAGGGGGCGGCGGTGAGGGTGAGGGTGGAACGGTCTCCTCCCCACGGCCTGCCCGATGGCCCGCCCCTCAGTGGCGGGCGGGAGCCAGGGGTGGCGGTCGGGGTGAGGGTGGCGCGGTCTCCTCCCCTTGCCTGCCCGATGCCCCGCTCGCTCAGCGGCGGGGTCGGGGCCAGGGAGTGGCAGTGACAGTGAGGACGAAGCAGTCCCCTCCCCACAGCCCACCCGACGCCGCGCCCCCTCAGAGACGGGGCGCGGTCCAGGAAGCGGCGGTGGGAGTGAGGGTGGAACGGTCTCCTCTCCACGGCCTGCCCGATGCCCCGCCCCTCAGGGACGGAATGGGGGCCAAGGGGCGGCGGTAGGGGTGAGGGCGAAGCGGTCTCCTCCCACACGGCCCGCCCGACGAGCCGCCGCCTCAGGGGCGGGGCGGGGGCCAGGGGGTGGCAGTGGGGGTGAGGGTGGAGAGGGATTGGCGGAGGCGGCGGACGGTGGGGTGGTGGGGGCCGTCGCGGCGTTCGCGTTCGAGGAGGAGGGGGAGGAGCCACTGCCAGGCGTTCTGGGGGTCTCCGGTGGCGGCGAGGTGGAGGCCGATGCGTTCGCGGAGGTCGTAGCCGCGCTCGGGGTCGGTGTCGAGGCCGGATTCGAGCCGGGCGGTGTGGGCGGTGAGGAGGGCCTGGTACTCGGCGAGGGCTTCGGGGCCGTGGCCGAGCCGGTCGAGGCAGATGGCGGCGCGGTAGCGGTAGTCGAGGCCCTGGGGGCCGTGCGGGCCGCCGTCGGCGGTGGCGGCGAGGCGGCGGTACTCGGGGAGGGCCTGCTGGGGGTGGCCCTCGTGCAGGAGGGTGCGGGCGTAGATGCTGCGGATGGTGCGCACCAGGGGTGCGGCGTCGCCGAGTTCGGCCTCGGCCCGGGGCAGCAGGCGGGCGGCGAGGCCGAGTACCTCGGTGTGGCGGCCGGCGTCGACCAGGTCGGAGAGCCGGGCGCACTCGGCGCCGAGGTCCAGGCCCGTGGGAACGGGGGGTGGGGTCGGAGGGGTCGAAGGCGCGGGCGGGATGAGGAAGGGTCGCGGCTCGGAGCGGACCACCGACGGCGGGGCGGCCGGGGCAACCGGGGCGGCCGCCTCGGCCGGCGGCTGCGGCTGGTGCGGGTAGCGGAAGGGCCGGGCCGGGTCCGGCAGCGGGGTGTAGCGGGGCTGCGGGGCGCCGTGGGCCGGGGGCAGCAGCGGGAGCAGCCGCGCGTAGACGGTCCGGGCGTCGGCCGGGCGGTCGGCGGGCTGCTTGGCGAGCAGGTCGAGCACCAGCTGTTCCAGCGGCTGCGGCACCTCGGGGCGCAACTCCCGCAGCGGGACGGGCGGTTCGTCGACGTGCCGGCGCAGGACGCCGAGCGCGGTGGGGGCCCGGAACGGCTCCTCCCCGGCCAGCATCTCGTGCAGCAGGCAGCCGAGCGCGTAGAGGTCGCTGCGCGGGTCGGTGGTGGCGGCGAGGGCCTGCTCGGGCGCCATGTAGGAGGGGCTGCCGACGGGCACGCCGGTGAGGGTGAGCCGGGTGGTCTCGGTGTCGAGGGCGGTGGCGATACCGAGGTCGAGCAGGACGGTGCGGCCGTCCTCGCGGACCATGACGTTGCTCGGCTTGAGGTCGCGGTGGACCACCGGGATGGCGTGGACGGCGGCCAGCGCGGTGCACAGCTGCGCGGCGACGGCCGCCGCGCGCTCGATCGGGAAGGGCGCGTCCTCGGCGATGAGGTCGGCCAGGCTGACCCCGGGGATGCGCTGCATGACGAGGTAGAGCTCGCCCTCGTCCTCGCCCGCGTCGAAGACGGTGACCAGCCCGGGGTGGTCGAGCGCGGCCGTGACCCGGCACTCGCGCAGGAAGCGGCGGCGCAACTCGTCACCGTGGCGGGCCCGTTCGCCACCGGAGCCGGCCCCGCCGGGGACCAGGTGCTCGGGGCGGAGCAGCTTGACCGCGACCGGGCGGTACAGCCGTTCGTCCTGGCCGGCCCAGACCTGGCCCATGCCGCCGTGGCCGATCTTCTCGGTGAGCCGGTAGCGGCCGGCGATCAGCCGGGTGGCGGTCACGGCCGGTCCTCGCGGGCCTGGCGGCGCAGCAACTCGCCCAGCTCGCGCAGGTCGTGGGCGGTCTCGGGGGCCGGGGTCACCGGGCCCTGGGCGGCGGGAGCGGGCACGCCGTACCCCGGTACGGTCGCCGCGTACGGCGAGACGGTGGGCACCGCGTACGGCGAAACGGCCTGCGGTACGGCCCGCGGCGCCGGACGCCCGGCCAGCCAGACCGCGCGGCTGTCCATCACCAGGAAGTGCGCTGTCGGCAGGAGCCAGAGCACGGCCAGGGTGATCGAGCCGGTGGTGTCGGCGGCCGGATTCTTCAGGGTGCCCGCGATCCCGGCGGAGACGATCATGGTGAGCAGCAGCGCGCAGAACACCGCCGCGCCGAGGATGTCGTACGCCCGTCGGCGCCGGACCGCCAGCAGCAGCGAGGGGACGGCCCCGAGCAGGCCGAAGGTGAGCAGCGGGGCCAGCGCGCAGAGCACCCGCGCGACCACCCCGAACCGCCCGGGTACCGGAGCCTGTCCGGCCACCGCCACCGGCCGGGGCAGCCCGCCCGGCAGTCCGCCCGGCACCGTGCCCGGCGCGTACCCCTGCCCCGGCCCCGGCCCGTACGGCGTTCCGCCGGGCGGCGGTCCGAACTGCCCGGGGTACTGCCCTGACATGCGCGCTCCTGAGCTGGTGAGGACCGGCACCGACGGACGGTGCGAACGGCTGCGCCCACCGTACCGCCAGGCCCGGTCGCCCCGGAGGGCTTCCGTCCGCCTGCTGTCGCATCGGTATCACGCCGGTACCGCGCCGGTACTGAGCCGTGGTCACCTCCGAAACGGACCCCGTCCCTCCCTCGGCCACCGCCGTCCACCGGAGCGGACGCGACGCCGACCCGAGGACGGGCCCCGGGGCGGGACCGGTCGTCCACGCCGGAGCCGCACGCCGCCTCGGGGTGCGTGCACCGCTGGGAGGTGTGCCCTACTCCGGCGGCGCCAGCGCGCCGGTCGCCAGGGCGTCGGTGGCGGCCCGGGCGAGGCCGCGGCCGAGGGCGGCGGCCTGGGTGAGGGCGGCGTCGAAGGCGGCGAGGCGGGCGAAGGCGGTGCCGAGGCGGTGCTGGGCGGGGAGTGGGAGGCGGGGCAGTTCGACGCGGCGGATGTCGAGGCGGGCGGTGGTGGTGGCGTGGCTGGCGGCGCGTCGGGTGCCGGCGGTGGAGCGGAACTGGCCGGCCAGGAACTCGGGGTCGAGGGCGGCGGGGTCGGGCCGCAGGAGGTGGAGTTGGCGGCCGAGGGCGGCGCCGACCAGCGGGCCCTCGGCGGGGACGACCCGGGCGGTGCCGCCGCCGAGGGCGGGGACCAGGACGTCGCCGGGGCGGGTGCGGACGTCCCCGGCCGGGCCGGGGCCGGTGGCGAGGACGGCGCTGGGGGCGGCTCCGGTGGCGAGGTCCTGGTCGGTGACGACGGGGGTGCCGCCCGAACCGGCCGGCCGGGTGGCGGCGCCGGTGCCGGAGGAGTACACCTCCAACGCGCCGCCGCGGACCAGCTCGCCGATGGTGACCACCCCGACGGGCGCGGCACCGGACGCGCCGTCGGTCGCGGCGCCCGGCCGCGGCAGCAGCGTGACCGGGTCGGGCAGGTCGGCCAGCAGTTCGGCGAGCCGGCCGCCGAGGTGGGAGAGTTCGGCCGCGCCGCCGAGCGGGGCGGCGGGCGGGACGTGCCGGGCCGGGGAGAGGTCGGTCTCGTCGTCGAGCAGGTCGATGGCGGCCATCACCCGGTGGACGCCGGGGCGGTCGGCGGGGACGGGCAGGCCCTCGCGCGCGGCGAGGTCGAAGCCGCGCCAGGCGTCCAGGACGGTGCGGCGCAGCCCGGTCCAGTCGACCTTGTCCCGGCCCCCCTCGGCGGCCTGCGCCCCGGCGGCCCCGCCCGGTCCGGTAGGTGCCGGGCCGGAGGCCGACGCCCCGGCGTCCAGCATCAGCACCTGGCGGAAGTCGCTTCCCGGCAGGGGCGCGCGCAGCACCCACAGGTGCAGCGGGACGCCGTACGGCGGGGCGGCGCCGGCCGGCAGCGCGATGACGGCCCGCAGCGCGCCGGAGCGGAGCAGTTCGGCCCGGATGCGGCGGCCGGCCCGGCGGGCGGCGACGGTCGGCGGGAGCAGCAGCGCGGCGAGGCCGCCGGGGCGGGAGTGGGCGAGGCAGTGCAGCACCCAGGCGAGTTCGGACTCGCCGCGCGGCGGGACGAGCCCGCCGGGCCAGCGGGTGTCGTACTGCAGCTCGTCGTGGCCCCAGTCGCGCTCGTTGTACGGGGGCTGGCAGAGCACCGCCTCGAAGGTGTCGCCGGGGAAGCCGTCGGCGCGCAGGGCGTCGCCGGCCCGCAGGTCGAGCGGCAGCGGGCCGGGCTCGTCGGCGGGGGTGTGCAGGGCGATCCGGAGCCGGGCGAGGGCGGCGGCGACCGGGTCGGCGTCCTGGCCGTAGCGGCCGGTGGTCGGCGGGTGGGCGAGCAGGACGGAGCCGAGGCCGACGGCCGGGTCGAGCACGGTGGCGGGGACGCCGGCGACGGCGGCGAGCAGCTCGGCGGCCTCCGGCGGGGTGGGGCTGAGCTGGCGGGTGTTGGCCTCGGCGTACCGGGTGAGCAGCTGCTCGTACGCGCCGACCGGGCCGGCCTGGGCGGCGAGTTCGGCGAGCAGCCGGGCGAGGTCCAGCTGGGTGCTGCCGAGCAGGCCGGGGAGGCCGAGGGTGCGGGCGCCGTCCGGGCCGAAGGCGTGGACGGCGGTGCCGGCGACGGCCCGGGGCAGTGCGAGGGCGAGCCGGGCGTCGGGCCGGTCGGCGAGTTCGGCCCACTGTCCGGGCTCGCGGTGCAGCAGCAGGAGCAGGGCGCCCGCCTCGACCAGCGGGGCGGCGGGGTGGCCGGCCGGGTCGCGGAGGGTGTCGACGAGCTGCCAGACCCGCTCCAGCAGCGGGAGTTCGGCGATCTTGCCCTGGGCGCGCAGCCAGGACTCGACCTCAGCGAGCGCGAAGGCCGGGCTGGCGTCGGTGCCGCCGACCGGGCGCGGGAAGTCGGGGTGGCGGCGGCGCCAGTTGCTGACCGCGGCCCGGCCGACGCCGGCCAGCCGGGCGATCTCGGCGGCGGTCACTTCGGGACGGTCCGGCACGGGGGCTCCTTCGGTGGGGGCTGCGACCGCACTGCGGGCGGGGGCTGGGCGCCGGGCCGGGGGTGGGCGGCTCGGGGCTGTGACCGCACAGCATAGCGACGAGCCTCTCGATCCCAGTTCACATGTGAACAGAGCTCTTTTGTGAAATCGCATTGACATGATTCACGCCCGAGTGGTGTGATCTCTCCGTCGCCACCGAACGGGGGCGGCGCCAGGAAGACCACCGATCACCGGGAGAACACCCATGTCCGCGACCACCCGCCGCCGCACCGCCTCCCTGCTGCTGGGCGCCGCCCTGATCACGCTCACCGCGACGGCGTGCAACTCCACCGGCGGCCCGTCCGTCGCCACCGAGCCCAAGCAGAGCGCCGCCGCGAGCGCGCCCGCCGGCGGCGGCAAGCCGGCCGACGCCCCCAAGGTGGCGCAGGTCGGCGACACCATCCCGCTCAAGGGCAACGACCCGGCCGACACCGCCGAGGTGACGCTGGTGAAGGTGGTCGACAACGCCGAGGCCGACAACGAGTACGTCCACCCGGCCGACGGCAAGCGCTTCGTCGCGGTGCAGTTCCGGATCAAGGCCAGCGGCAAGAAGGCCTACAGCGACGCCCCGGGCAACGGCGCCAAGGTGCTGGACGCCCAGGGCCAGGCCTTCGGCACCACGGTCGCCGACACCAAGGCCGGCCCGAGCTTCCAGGTCCCGGCCACCATCGCCCCCGGCGAGAGCGCCCTCGGCTTCGTCACCTTCGAGGTCCCGAAGGACGTCAAGCTCGACAAGGCCCAGTTCGGCCTGGACAGCGGCTTCGCCCCGCAGACCGGCCAGTGGAAGATCGGCTGACAGCCCTGTTCACAGCCGCGGCCCCGCCCCGCCCCGCTCAGGCGGACGGACAGGCAGGCGGACAGGCAGGCGGACAGAAACGAAACGGCGGCCCCGGGCAGAGCCCGAGACCGCCGTGGACCACCCGAGGGGCGGACGCTACTTCTTCGCCCCCGCCAGGTCGTCGAACATCGCCGACAGGAACTCGCTGCACCAGCCCAGCAGCTCCCGCCCGACCAGCGGCTTGCCGCCGATCCGCCCGGTGCTCGGGCGCGGCACCAGCAGCTGCTGGGCCGCCGCCTTCACCTGGCTGCGCGGGTAGAGCCGGTTCAGCCGCAGCTGCTGGGACTCCCGCAGCTCCACCGGCCCGAAGCGCACGTTGGAGCCCTGGAGGGTGATGTCCGAGATCCCGCACCGCCGGGCGTACAGCCGCAGCGCCGCGACCAGCAGCAGGTTCTCCACCGGCTCGGGCAGCTTGCCGTAGCGGTCCACCAGCTCGTCCCGGACCTGCTGGATGTCCTCCTCCGAGTTGACCGCGGCGATCGAGCGGTACGCCTGCAGCCGCAGCCGCTCGCCGGGCGCGTAGTCGTGCGGCACGTGGGCGTCGACCGGCAGCTCGATCTTCACCTCCAGCGGCTCCTCCTCCGCCTCCCCGCCGCCGGCCAGCGACTCGCGGAACTCCGCCACCGCCTCGCCGACCATCCGCATGTAGAGGTCGAAGCCGACGCCCGCGATGTGCCCGGACTGCTCGCCGCCGAGCAGGTTGCCCGCGCCGCGGATCTCCAGGTCCTTCATCGCGACGTACATGCCCGCGCCCATCTCGGTGTGCTGGGCGATGGTGGCCAGCCGCTCGTGCGCGGTCTCGGTGAGCGGCTTCTCCGGCGGGTACAGCATGTACGCGTAGCCGCGCTCGCGGCCGCGGCCGACCCGGCCGCGCAGCTGGTGCAGCTGGGAGAGGCCGAAGGTGTCGCCGCGCTCCACGATCAGGGTGTTGGCGTTGGAGATGTCGATGCCGGACTCCACGATCGTGGTCGACACCAGGACGTCGAACTCCTTCTCCCAGAAGTCGACGACGACCTTCTCCAGCTGGGTCTCCCCCATCTGCCCGTGCGCGGTGGCGATCCGCGCCTCGGGCACCAGGTCCTTCAGCCGGGCGGCCGCCTTGTCGATCGACTCCACCCGGTTGTGGATGTAGAACACCTGGCCCTCGCGCAGGAGTTCACGCCGGATCGCGGCCGAGATCTGCTTCTCGTCGTACGGCCCGACGAAGGTCAGCACCGGGTGCCGCTCCTCCGGCGGGGTGGTGATGGTGGACATCTCGCGGATGCCGGTGACCGCCATCTCCAGGGTGCGCGGGATCGGGGTCGCGGACATGGTGAGGACGTCCACGTTGGCGCGCAGCTTCTTCAGCTGCTCCTTGTGCTCGACGCCGAAGCGCTGCTCCTCGTCGACGATGACCAGGCCGAGGTCCTTGAACCTGGTCTCGGAGGAGAACAGCCGGTGGGTGCCGATGACGACGTCCACCGAGCCCTCGAACAGCCCCTCCAGGACGGCCTTGGCCTCGCTGTCGGTCTGGAAGCGGGACAGCGCCTTCACCGTCACCGGGAAGTTGGCGTAGCGCTCGGCGAAGGTCGAGAAGTGCTGCTGCACCAGCAGCGTGGTCGGCACCAGCACCGCCACCTGCTTGCCGTCCTGCACGGCCTTGAACGCGGCCCGCACCGCGATCTCGGTCTTGCCGTAGCCGACGTCGCCGCAGATCAGCCGGTCCATCGGGACGGACTTCTCCATGTCGGACTTGACCTCGGCGATGGTGGTCAGCTGGTCGGGCGTCTCCGCGTACGGGAAGGCGTCCTCCAGCTCGCGCTGCCACGGGGTGTCCGGGCCGAAGGTGTGGCCGGGGGCGGCCATCCGGGCCGAGTACAGCTTGATCAGGTCGGCGGCGATCTCCTTGACCGCCTTCTTGGCCCGCTGCTTGGTCTTCGCCCAGTCCGCGCCGCCGAGCCGGTGCAGCGTCGGGGCCTCGCCGCCGACGTACTTGGTGACCTGGTCGAGCTGGTCGGTCGGCACGAACAGCCGGTCGCCGGGGTGGCCGCGCTTGGCCGGGGCGTACTCCAGCACCAGGTACTCGCGGGTGGCGCCCTGGACGGTGCGCTGCACCATCTCGACGTACTTGCCGACGCCGTGCGCCTCGTGGACGACGTAGTCGCCGGCCACCAGCGCCAGCGGGTCGATCGCGTTGCGGCGGCGCGAGGGCATCCGGCGCATGTCCTTGGTGGAGGACTTCTGGCCGGACAGGTCGGTCTCGGTGATGACCGTGAGCTTCAGGTCCTCGTCGACGAAGCCGTGCTCGATCGAGCCGCAGGAGACGTGGACGACGTCCCGGGTGGGCGCCTCGGCGAGGTCGGCGACCAGGCGGGCCGGGATGCCCTCGTTGCCCAGCACCTCGGCGAGCCGGGAGGCCGGGCCGTGGCCCTCGGTCACCATGACGACCCGCCAGTCGGCGGCCAGCCGCTCCTTGGCGTCGGCGATCGCCCGGGCGGTGTCGCCCCGGTAGGCCTCGACGGCGTGCATGCCGAGGGTCAGCGTGTTGGCGTCGAACTCCAGGATGCCGTCGACCGTCGACTCGCTGGTCGCGAACGGGCTGACCGACCACCAGGGCAGCCCGATCTCGGCGGCGTGCTCGCGCACCTCGGCGAGCGAGCGCAGCGAGGCGGCGGAGACGTCGATGGCCTCCAGGTCGATCGGCCGGTCCCCGCCCGCCGCGGCCGCGACCCAGGACGCGTGCAGGAACTCCTGGCTGGTCGCGACCAGGTCGGCGGCCCGGGTGCGGACCCGCTCCGGGTCGCAGACCACCGTGACGGAGCCGAGCGGCAGCACGTCCAGCAGCAGCTCCATGTCGTCCACCAGCACCGGCGCCAGCGACTCCATGCCCTCGACCGCGATCCCCTCGGCGATCCGGTCGAGGATCTCGGCCAGCCCGGGGTGTTCGGCGGCCAGCTCGGCGGCCCGGGCCCGCACCTCGTCGGTGAGCAGCAGCTCCCGGCAGGGCGGCGCCCACAGGCCGTGCTCGGCGATCTCCAGCGAGCGCTGGTCGGCGACCTTGAAGTACCGGACCTCCTCGACCTCGTCGCCCCAGAACTCCACCCGCAGCGGGTGCTCCTCGGTCGGCGGGAAGACGTCCAGGATGCCGCCGCGGACGGCGAACTCGCCGCGCTTCTCGACCAGTTCGACGCGCGCGTAGGCGGCGGCGGAGAGCCGGCGGGCCACCTCCTCCAGGTCGTACGACTCACCGCGCCGGACGGCCACCGGCTCCAGCTCGGCCAGCCCCTTGACCTGCGGCTGGAGCACCGAGCGGACCGGGGCGACGATCACCTGGACCGGCCCCGCCGCCGGGTCGTCCGCCCTCGGGTGCACGATCCGGCGCAGCACGGCCAGCCGGCGCCCGACGGTGTCCGAGCGGGGCGACAGCCGCTCGTGCGGCAGGGTCTCCCAGGCCGGGAACTCGGCGACGGCGTCGGCGGGCAGCAGCGAGCGCAGCGAGGCCGCGAGGTCCTCGGCCTCCCGGCCGGTCGCGGTGACGGCGAGCACCGGACGGCCCCGTTCCCCGGCGGCCTGCCCGGCGAGCGCGCGGGCCAGCGCGGCGATGGCGAACGGCCGGGCGGCGGGCGGCCCGACCAGGTCCAGGTGGCGGCGTCCGCCGGCCGCGGCTCCGGCGGCGGTGGCCGCCTCGATGGCCTCGGCGAGCGCCGCGTCCCGCGCGACGACATCGAGCAGTCCGGTCAGACTCATCTGGGGTCTCTTCTTCGTCCCGTGGCTGGTGCTGTCCCGGGGCGGCGAAGGCCCGCCGGGGCAACGCGAACGGCCCGGCACGCCGAGCGGCCGGGGGTCTCCAGCCTACGCCGCGGCACGGACACGCACGCGGTCCACGGCTCCGGCGGGGCCGGACCCGAGCCGGACCGGGGACCGCGCCGGGACCTCGCCAGGACCGCACCGGGGCCATGCCGGGGCCCGGGGCGTCGACCCCCTCCCGTCCGCCCCCAAGTTTTGTCAGGAACACATCCGGGAACGAACGGCTGGACGGACCACTGGTCCGGCCGGTGGACGAACCGACCGGAACCCGCACCGAACCGGGCACGGCCATCCGCCACGAACTGGACATACTCCTGTCACTGGCCGTCCATGGAGATCGCGCACCATGGTGAACGTGCCCGCCGCACCCAACCGTGGGGGATGGCTGTGGGGGCACTGTCGCACCCCCGATGGGGGTCGGAGGTGCGAGGCCGGGCGGCCCTGGGTGGGGGCGCCCGCCCAAGCGCCGGGAACCGTGGCGCCCTTTCCTGGAGGGCGCCACGGGTCTCGGCCTCTTTCGTTCCCGGGGCCTACCCCGTCGGCCGCCGTCCTATCCCGAACCCGGCCCCCTGTTCCACCCCCGCCCCGCCCCGGCACGACCGGCACGACGAAGGCCCCGGCCCGCCCGGTGGGGGCGGTCGGGGCCTTCGCGGCGCGCGGTCGGGCGCCCGGTCAGCGGCGGTTGTAGCTCACCGTGTGCGGGGTCGCGTAGTCGCTGCCGTCGTCCACGATGATGATCTTCGGGACGATCCGGGTCTCGTCCTCCGACGGCTTCCCGGCACCCTTCTCCACCGCGGCCGTCCCGTCGGCGGTCCCGTCGACCGTCTCCTCGGCGGGCGGCGCGGCCGGCTTCGGCGGCACCGGGCCGGTCGCCACGGGCCCGCCGATGGCCCTGGTGGCACTGCTGCCGACCACCGGCGTCCGCAGCACGGTCGCCGCCCCCTCCCGGGCGGCGGGGGCCTTGGCCCCGGCCGGAGCCGCGGGGGCCAGGGCCTTGCGCAGGTTCGCCACCGGGATCTCCCCGGTGTCCGCCTCCGAGTCCACCGGCGCGGCGTCGACGACGGCGTCCGCGACGGCGTCCCGCGGCGCGGGGGTCGTGGCGGCCGCGCCGGAGGCCTGGACGGCCGCGGCGGCCGCAGCCGCCACCTCGGGCTCGATCTGGCCGACCGCCGCCCCGGTGAGCGAGGCCAGCGTGGCCTTGATGTGGTCCAGGTGCTGCTGCACCGTGTCCAGCCGGGTGTCGAACTCGCGCTGCTCGCGCTCGCTCTCCGCGTTGATCTTCTCGGCCTCCCGGCGGGCCTGCTCGATCAGCTGGTCGGCCTTGGCCTGGGCGTCCGTCTCCAGCTGCTTGATCCGGTTCAGCACGGTCTCCCGCTGCTGCTCCGCTTCCTTGACCCGGCGCTCGGCGGTCGCCGAGACCTCGGTGTCCTCGGCGTCGGCCTTGGCCTGGGCGGCGGCGAAGGTCTCGTCGGCCTTGCGGCGCCGGGTGGCCAGCTCGGCCTCGGCCTGCTCGCTGGCCTCGGCGGCGGCCACCCGCACCTTGGCGGCGTAGGCGGTGGCGGCGTCCCGGGCGGAACGGCTCTCCCGGTCGGCGTCGGACCGGATGCCCTCGGCCTCGGCCCGGGTCCGCTCCTCGGTGCGGCGGGCGGCCGCGTCGGCGTCGGTACGGGTCGTGGTGCCGTACTCCTTGGCGGCGCGGTCGGCGGCCTGGCCGGCCTCGTAGACCTCGTCCCGCAGGTCCTCGGCGAAGCGCTCGGCCTTCTCCCGGACGGCGCGCGCCTCGTTCTCGGCCATCGCGGCCAGTCCGGCGGCCTGCTCGCTGAGCACCTGGTAGTCGGGCTCCGGGGCGTCCTCGGCGGTCCGGCGGATGTCGGCCAGTCGGGCCTCCATCTGCCGGATGCCTGCGCCCAGGACGCTCAGCCGCTCCCACGCCTCGTCACGCTGCGCGGTGAGGGCGGCGAGGGCTCGGTCGACCTGCTCGGGCACGTAGCCACGGCGGGCCTGGGTGAAGCCGTACTGGGGGACGGCGTCGCTCATGGGCTCTTCCCCTCGTTTCGCGGGCTGCGGAGCCCATGATCGGACGGAACGGACGGATCCGGAACCGGTTCGGAGGCCGGGGCCGGATTCCGCCGTCGTACGGACCGGAATGTGTCGAGGACCGGACGAATAGACCCATCCTCTTGACCTATTTTGCGCAGATCCGGGCGAAACCCCAACGAGGCACGGCTGCGTCGGCATGCCGAAGGGGTCGTTCCGGACACCGGAACGACCCCTCCCACCTGCGAGGATCAGCGACGACCCGCTACAGCAGGCCGTCCCAGAACTGCTCCAGCAGCACGGCCCACCACGTGTCCGCGTTCTGCAGGGCCGCCGGGTCGATCGCGGCGAGCTGGGCCTGGAAGTCGGTCGTCCATCGACCGGCCTGGTCCGGCGTCAGCCCGTACCGGAGCCGCCACATCCGGCCCAGCAGGGCCAGCGAGCGGACGAACTCCGGTACACCGCTGTTGACGAACCGGGGCGGCTGGCCGGTTCCATCGATGTCCACGGCCACCACGTGCGCGGTGCCGTACTGGACGCACAGCTGGCGGCCGTAGTCGTTGCCCAGCACCAGGTAGCCGCCGAAGTCCGGGCCCGCGGCGAGGCCGCGCTCGGCGGCCAGCTCGGCGAGCGTCGGGATCGGACGGCCCTCCTGCGCCTGCGCCCAGAAGAACGGCCCGAAGTCGCGCGGCAGCCCGGCCCACATCAGGCTCTGGGACACCGGCTCGGGCACGCCCTGGCGGGAGACGGCGCGCTGCTCGTAGCGGAACAGGTTCTGCCCGAAGGCGGCCCCGGTCTCCTGGGCGAGCTGCTGCGGCGGGAGCGGCGGCAGCGCCTGGACCGTCCCCGGCGCGGGCGGCGGCACCCGGAACGGGCGGACCCGCTGGGCGCCGGACGCCAGCTGGTGCAGCTCGTCCAGGTGGTCGAGCAGCTCGGCCATCCCGGCCTGCCGGGACGCGTGGTCGCGGCCGTACGGGGCGGTGTGGGTGAGCCGGACGTTCGGCCAGGACGCGGCGATCATGCGGTTGCAGTAGCCGCCCGGCAGGTCGCAGGACTCCAGCTCGGTGTAGAGCTCCAGCACCTGCTCCGGCGGCACGTTGAGCCGGCGCAGGTCCTGGAGGATCTTCCACTCCGGGTGCGGGGTGCCGGGCTCGCTGCGGTGCAGCAGCTTCTGCTCCGAGCCGTCCGGGCCCCGGTAGCTGAGCGCGGCGAAGTACCCCGGGCCGACCGCGGGCACGCCCGGCGGCACCGGCGCGGGCGGCGGCGAACCGGGCACCACCGCCGGCGGGACGACCCCGGCGGCGCCGGGCGCGTTCGGGTAGCCGTAGCCGGCCGCGGGCGCGGCGGGGGCCGCCGGACCGCCGGGCGGCGGCGGGACGGCGGGGCCGCCGGACGGCGGGGTGCCCGGGTCCGCCGGGGCGCCCAGCAGCGCCGGGTCGATCGCGCCCGCCAGCTGGGTCGCCTCGTACGACGGACCGGACGCGGCCGGGCCGGCGGCCGGCGCGGCCTGCGGGGCCGCCGGGGCCTCGCCGCCCCGCAGGCCCGCCGGGGGCGGGGGCGGCGGGGCGGAGGCGGCGCCACGACCACCGGGGTGGGCGGCGGGCGTGCCGGAGCCCGGGGTGTGCTTCAGCCCGGCGGGCGGAGGCGGCGGCGGACCCGAACCCGCACCGCGACCCAGCCCGGCGGCGGGGCCGGGGCCGGGGGAACCGGCGGGGCCACCGCGCAGCGCGGCCGGCGGGGGCGGCGGCGGACCCGAACCCGCGCCACGGCCCAGCCCGCCCTGCGGCGCGGCGGCCTCCGGGGCGACGGGGACCGGGGCTCCGGGGACCGGGGCACCGGGGGCCGGAGCGCCCGGGGCCGGAGCGCCCGGGGCCGGAGCACCGGGCAGCCCGGCGAGACCGGGCAGACCACCGGGCGGGGCCAGCATCGTCGGCGCGTGCTCCACCTGCGGACCACCGGCGGGCGGACCACCGGCGGGCGGGGCCACCGGGGCACCCGGCAGGCCCATCAGCCCGGGCATCGCGTCCGGCGAGGCGAGCAGCGTGGGCGCCGGCTCGGCGGCCGGGGCGGGCGCCGGCACTGGCGCCGGTCCCGGGGCCGGCGGCGCGACGGGCGGCGCCGGGGGCTGGGCGGCGGGCGGCTGGGCGGCGGACGGCGGGACCGGGGGCATGCCGTAGCCGCCACCCGTCGGCGGCATCAGCATGGTCGCGGCCTCGGCACCCGCCGACGCGGCGGGCTCGGGCAGGTCCGAGCCGGTGGTCCGCAGCCCTTCGGACATCAGGACGGTCGCGGCCTCGCCCTCGACCGGCGGCCGGCCGGGCACCACAGGCGCGACGGGCGCCGCGGACGCAACAGGCGCGACCGGAGCCGCGACCGGCGGCACCAGCGCGACGGCCGGCTCGTCGTGCCCGGCCGGCGGCGCGAGCATGGTCGGCGCGTCCCCGGCGGGCCGGCCGGAGTCCGGCGGCTCGGTCAGCACGGCCGGCCCGGGCCGCGGCGCCGCGGCGGGCGGCTCCTCGACGGGCGCGACAGCCGGAACGGGCGCGGCAGCGGCGGCAACAGCGGCCGGAGCCGTCCCGAGCCGCTCCGCCTCCGCCGCGATCGCCGCGGCCCCCGCCTCCTGGAGCCACTGCGGCGGGCTGAGCAGGAAGGAGGTCGCCTCCACCGGCCCGGGCGCGGGCTTCGCCGCCCCCGCCGGGTTGGCCGCCACCGGCCGCCCGTAGACCTCCTCGTACTGCCGGACCACCTCGTTGACGGGCAGCGCGGGCCAGAGCGTGCTGGCGCCGGAGTCCCGGGCGATCACCAGCCGCGCCTCCCCCGAGCCGCCGCCCGCACCGCCCGAGCCGTCGGCCGGGCCCGTGGGCGCCACCGCCCAGCAGACGAAGCCCAGGTCGAACTCCCGGACCCGCACCTCGCGCTGCTGCGAGCGCGGCACCCCGCCGTTGATCCACTCCTCGGCGAGCTCCTGCGCCTGCGCGTACGTCACCACGCCCGGTTCACCCCTGTCCGCATCCTCTTCGTCCCCCGTTCCACCGCGACCACCTCGGCCACCGACACCACCGCGAGCACCACGAACACCGCGCCCACGCGCCTCAGCCGACCGGGACGGCCCGGGCGAACCCGCCGTCCACCATCAGCTCCGCGACCGTCTCCAGCTCCGGCGGGCTGCCGGCCAGCCGCAGCAGGAAGGCGTCGAAGTCCTCGCCGCAGGGCAGCAGCAGCCGGGCGCAGCGGTCCTCCGGCGCCTCCGGGCCGCCGGCGTCGCGGGCGTCGTCGTACAGGTGGAACCAGACCGAGCCGGTCCGCTCGCCGCGCACCTTGAGCGCGACCAGGCCGCCCTGCGCGTAGGCGATGCCCAGGTAGTCCTTGGTGAGGTGGTCGCGCAGGCACTTGTTGGCGTACACGACGTCGTCGGTGCCGTACTCCTCGGTGAGCGTCAGGAACGGCTGGTCGAGCAGCAGTCCGAGCTCGGTGTCCAGCGCCACGCCGACCGGGGCGCGGCCGCCGCCCAGCTTGAGGAAGGTGCGGTAGGCGTCGGGCAGCCGGTAGCCGAGGCGCTCCTCGGCGCGCTGCACCAGGTCCTCGGGGACGCCGATCGGGTCGCCGCCGTCCCCGGCCAGCGAGAAGTGCACCGGCCTGCGCTCCTGCAGCGGGCGGGTGCCGCGGCGGGTGTGGTCGGCGGCGGAGGTGGCCAGGCCGCCGTGGTGCCGCAGCAGCGCCTTGACCTCGACCGGGACGAGCTCCATCCGCCGCCAGCCGGGGGCGGCCCGGCCGACCGCGTGGTGCCAGGTCCAGCCGGGCGGGGTGGCGACGGCGGTCGGGAGGTCGGCCCAGAGCGGGTGGCCCTGGGTGTAGAGCGCGGCGTTGGCCGAGACGTAGTCGGTCAGCCGCAGTTCGTCCACGCCGAAGCCCGCCGGCGGGTCGGCCACCTCGGCCGCGGCGGCGGCGTACGGACCGAAGTCCGGGAAGCCGTACTCGTCCACCCTGACCCCGGCGGGGTGCCGCTCCGCGCGGACCGGGTCCGGGAACTGCACCACCTGACCTGCGTACGCCGCGTTCGGTGCGGCGGCGACGCCGGGCCGACCTGTCGTCATCTGGGAGCCCCCACTGGCTGCTGCAAAATACGGTGCTTGCTGGGCACCAGCCTAGGGCCTGCCCTCAACCCCCGGTCAGCCAGGCGGACGACGGGCCCCTGCCCCGGAGAGCCCGGAGCGCGGGCAGTGCCCCCGCCGTCACAGCCGCCCGCCCAGCGCCCGCGCCAGCGCCTCGGCCACCCGCAGCTGCCGGGCCTCGGTGAGGTGCGGGTGCAGCGGCAGGCTGAGCAGTTCGCGGGCGGCCCGCTCGGCGACCGGGAACGTCCCCTCGCGGTGGCCGAGGTGACGGAACGCGGGTTGCAGGTGGACCGGCACCGGGTAGTGCACCCCGGCGCCGATCCCGGCGGCGTGCAGCGCGGCCAGCACCGTGTCGCGGTCCCGACCGGGGCCGATCCGCACCGGGTACAGGTGCCGGACGTGCTCGTTGCCGGGCGCGGTACGGGGCAGGGCGAGTCCGTCCAGCCCGCCCAGCAGCGCGTCGTAGCGGGCGGCGGCGGCCCGGCGGGCGGCGTTCCAGGCGGGCAGCCGGCGCAGTTTGGCGCGCAGCACGACGGCCTGCAGCGCGTCCAGCCGGGAGTTGCAGCCGAACCGTTCGTGCCGGTACCGGTCGCGGGCGCCGTGGTCGCCGGTCAGCCGGACGGCGTCGGCCAGGGCGTCGTCGTCGGTGAGCACCGCCCCGGCGTCGCCGTAGGCGCCGAGGTTCTTGCCCGGGTAGAAGCTGGTGGCCGCGATCCGCCCGTACCAGGTGCGCCCGTGCTGCCGGGCGCCCTGGGACTGCGCCGCGTCCTCCACCACCGGACGGCCGTCGGCCGCCGCCAGCAGCGGGCCCATCGGGGCGAGTTGGCCGAAGAGGTGGACGGGCAGCAGCGCGACCGTGCCGGGCAGCGCGGCGGCGGCCCGTTCCGGGTCCATCAGCAGGTACTCCGGGTCGGCGTCGACGAGCACCGGGCGCAGCCCGGCCCGCAGCACCGCCTCGGCGGTGGCGACGAAGGTGTTGGCGGGCAGCACCACCCCGCCGCCGGGCGGCAGGTCCAGGGCGCGTAGGGCCAGTTCGAGCGCGTCGGTGCCGTTGGCGGCGCCCACGCAGTGCCGGACGCCGACGAAGGCCGCGTACTCCCGCTCGAAGGCGGCCACTTCGGGGCCCTTGACGAAGGCTCCGGAGGCGAGCACCCGGTCGAAGCCGGCCCGCACCTCCTGCGCCACCTCGGCGTGCGCCGCCGCCAGATCGACCAGCGGGACGCCCTCCCCAACAGCACCGCTCCCCGCGCCGCTCCCCGAACCGTGCACCACCCCGCTCACCGCGCCTCCGCCCCGGCCCGGACCGCCGCGCCCACCGGCACGGTGACCCCGCCGAGTTCGAGGCTGAGCGAGGCCGCCTCCAGCAGCTGCAGCACCCGCACCCCGGCCCGGCCGTCGGTGAGCGGGGCCCGGCCCTCGGTGATGGCGGCGGCGAACTCGGCCATCACGTTGCGCAGCGCCTCCTGCTCGACCAGCGCCGGCGCGACCATCTCGCCGACCCGGTAGGAGATCAGCGCCCGGTGCCGGATCTCGTCGGTGAGCTGGTCGGGCGGGGTGAGGTCGACGCCCCGGTCGTGCACCGCCAGCCGGGCCTGCGGGTTGAGGTCGTCCCAGACCAGGGTGCGC
The DNA here is from genome assembly GCF_042883725.1 of Kitasatospora sp. NPDC058184. Lineage (NCBI taxonomy): Bacteria > Bacillati > Actinomycetota > Actinomycetes > Kitasatosporales > Streptomycetaceae > Kitasatospora > Kitasatospora sp. NPDC058184. The sequence continues at coordinate 114,518 of NZ_JBHVVE010000026.1, read as the reverse complement.
CGCGAGCCGCCGATCAGGGTGGTGCGGACCTTGGTCGGGGAGAGCCAGTTGACGTGGCAGTGCGCGAGCGCGCCGTTGCTGAGCCGGACCGTCAGGTACGCGACGCAGGCGCGGCCGGCCCCGATCGGGTCGGCGCCCTGGGCGGACACCCCGACCGGTTCGACCCCGGGCGGCAGCACGAAGTCCAGGATCGACAGGTCGTGCGGGGCGAGGTCCCACAGCACGTCGACGTCCGGCTGCACCAGGCCGAGGTTGATCCGCACCGAGTCGAAGAACTGGACGTCCCCGATCTCCCCGCCGTGGACCAGCTCGCGGATCCGCCGCACCGCCGGGGTGTAGCAGAAGGTGTGGTCGCACATCAGCACCAGCCCGCGCCGCTCGGCCAGGTCGACCAGCTCCTCGGCCTCGGCGGCGGAGGTGGTGATCGGCTTCTCCACCAGGACGTGCTTGCCGGCCTCCAGCGCCGCCCGCACCAGCGCGTAGTGGGCGCCCGCCGGTGTGGCCACCGCGACCGCGCCGACCCGTTCGTCCGCCAGCACCCGCCAGTAGCTGGCGGTCGCCCCGACGGTGCTGTACTCCCCCAGCACCGCCCGGGCCTTGGCCTCGTCCAGGTCGCACAGCCAGTGCAGCCGCAGCGCCCGGGTCTGCTGCGCGTTGCGGACCAGCTTCGGGCCCCAGTAGCCGGCCCCGACCACGGCCAGCCCGACGGGGCGCTCGGGCACCGGCCGGGGCGGCTCGTCCGGTGCGGGTACGTGGCCGCCGGGTGCCTGGTTGGCGGCCTGCCAGTGGTCGTCCTGCGGTTCCGACGTCATCGCACGGGCCCCTTCGCTCAGCGCCGGGGTGGGCGGCAGGCCCTCCCCGGTGGCCTCAACGTCCGGCGCGGGCACGGGAGTCGGGCCCGCCCGGCGGTTGCTCCGCGCGGTCGGCCGCGTCCCCCTTCGGCTCGCTGCCGGAACGGTACCGGCCGCGTACCGGCCTCCGGGGCCGTTTCGGTAAATCGGCGGACAAGTCGTGACGGACGCGTGCGCGTTCGGCCAGCATCGGGTGACCGCCGGGCCGGTCCGTGGCGCCACCGGCCGCCGCCGCACCCCGGTTGCGCGGTTGTCAGTGCCGTTTGACAGGCTTGCCCCTGAACAGGCTTGCCCCGGACGGGCCCGGTCACTCCGGCCGACACCGGGTTACCAGGAGGAGGACGACGGATGACCACCGGTGAGCCGGCGGGCCCGCCCGTGCTGCGCCACCACCGCGACAGCCTGCTGCCCGCCGTCGCCGCCGCGCTGTCGCTCAAGGGCGGCGAGGTGCACACCCTGGCGGGCGACAAGGACCCGCGCCGCCCGGTGCTGCACCACCTGGTCGCCGATTTCCTGGACGCCCTGCCGACGGAGGCCCGCGAGCGGTTCACCGGCCGCTGCCCGGAGGCCGTCCTGCTCTCCCAGCACCTGGCCGCGGTCGACGGCCGGCGCTCCAAGCGCGCCGCCCGCAAGCCGATGACGCTGCACGAGGCCCGCAAGGCACTCAAGGGCTCCCGGATGACGACCGTCCGCATCCGCGAGGAGGGGGATCCGGCGCACGGCAGCCACGCCCCGCCCTGCCGCTCCTGCGCTCCGATGCTGGAGCACTTCACCGTGCGCAGCGTCGCCGTCGGGCCGCCCGCGCACTGACCGCCCGCGCACTGACCGGCCGAGCCGCCGGCACGTCCCCCGTCCCCCAGCCCTGGAGCCCGCCCTGAACCCGCCCATCCCGCCCGCACCGGCCACCCTCTCCCCCGCCGGCGCCCGGACCCGCCCGCGCTTCCCCGCCGACGTCGCCGCCGAGCTCAAGGCGGCCGGCTGGCACCCCGGCCGCTGGCAGATCCGGCAGGCCGAGGAGTGGGCCGACGCCCTGGTCGGGTACGGCGCGCCCACCGGCGTGACGCACGCGGTGTTCCCGGCGGCGGTGGAGGCCTGGGCCGAGTTCGGCGGCCTCGCCTTCGACCTGTCCGGCCCGGGCCGCCAGCTGGCCCGCACCCCGTTCCTGATCGACCCGCTGTGCGGCCTGCACCAGCCGCGCACCCTGCTCGACCTCGGCCGGGCGCTGGGCACCCGGCTGGCCCCGCTCGGCGAGGAGGCGTACGGGCAGGCGCTGCTGGCCGTCGACGAGGAGGGCCGGGTCTACAGCCTGGACCACACCGGCGAGTGGTTCCTCGGGCACGGCATCGACCAGGCGGTCTCCGCCCTGGTCCTGGGCACGGCCCCGGAGCGGCTGCGGACCCCGGACGAGTACTGACGAGTGCTGACGGGCACCGAGGCGTACGGAGGAGGAGCACCGGGAGCGCCGGAGCACCGGGCCCGGCTCAGCGCAGCCGCTCGGCCCGCACCGCCAGCCGGGACGGCAGCACCGCCTCGATCCGGAACCCGCCGTCCGCCTCCGGCCCGGAGGAGAAGGTGCCGCCCAGCGCGATCACCCGTTCCCGCATCCCGACCAGCCCGTTGCCCCCGCTGGGCAGCTTCGCCGCGCCCCGCTCCCCGCCCGGGCAGGCGTTCACCACGGCCACCCGCACCCCGTTCGGCGCGTACGAGAGCAGGACGGACACCTGGGCGCCGCCCGCGTGCTTGTGCGCGTTGGTCAGGCCCTCCTGGACGACCCGGTAGGCGGTCTGCTCGGCCTCGCCGGTGAACTCCTGCCGGCTGCCGCTGACCGTCAGGGTCACCGCCATCCCGGCCACCCGGGACTGGTCCACCAGCCGCGGCAGCCCGGCCAGCGAGTCCGGCTCCGGCTGCCGCTCGTCGTCCATCCGCAGCACCCCGAGGATCTCGCGCAGTTCGTTCAGCGCCTGCCGGCCGACCTCGCCCATCAGCTTGGCGCTCTGCGCCGCCTTCTCCGGGTCCTTGCCGACGATCCGCTCCAGCGCCCCGGCGTGCACCACCATCAGCGACACCCGGTGCGCCACCACGTCGTGCATCTCCCGGGCGATCCGGGTGCGCTCCTCCAGCCGGGCCCGGCGGGCGCGCTCCTGCGCCTGCTCGGCCAGCAGGTCCAGCTCGGTCTCCAGGCCGTGCGCGCGGTCCTTGAGCGACTCGATCAGCCGCCGCCGCGCGCCGACGTACAGTCCGGTCAGCACCGGGGCGACCGTCAGCCCGACCGCCACCAGCAGCGACAGCAGGATCTGACCCCACAGCGGCGGCGGGTCCACCGGCCCGTCCCCGGGCGTCATCAGCGACACCGCCATCACGGCGGCCGCCTCGGCGAAGGCCAGCGCGGACAGCGCGACCACCCGGCGGCGCCGCGAGGGCCACTCCCAGGTCGATGCCAGCGTGTACAGCGCCACCACCAGCAGCACCACGCCCAGCATTCCCGGCATCACCAGCAGCGTCACCAGCACCGGGACGGCCGGCCAGCGCCGGCGCACCACCAGGGAGCCGCCGGCCAGCGTGCCGAGCACGGCTATCCCGACCGCTCCCGCGGTGCTGACGTGGATCCGGGCGGAGAGGAAGGCGATCGTGCTGGCCGCGCACTCGACGGCGGCGAGCAACGCCAGCCCGATGTCCAGGAAAGCGCTGCGCGGCCGCTTCCACCACAAGAACGACCGGACCGGCACGCGCTCCCCAGGCGAGTTGCTCATGCCCCACAGCGTAAGCGGCAACCCCCTCCCCTCCCCACCGGGATCTCCCCGTACACCCCCCTAGGCCGTCAAGTGGTCCAGACCACAGGTGGTTTTCGGCAGCCCTGTCCGCCATCCGGCCACGTCGCGGACAGCACCCTCCCCGACACCTATGCTGGTCGCGTCGGACAGCGCGGTCCGCACGCGTCACACCCGCCACACGCGTGTGGACCTGTGACGATGAGCCGTTGCCGAACCCCACCACCACAGGGAGACAGCCGTGACCGCTCCGGTCCCCACCCCGGCGGACAGCCCCACGCCCGTCGTCGCCGATCCCGACAACGCCGCCCTGCGTGCGGACATCCGCCGCCTCGGCGACCTGCTCGGCGAGACGCTGGTCCGCCAGGAGGGCCCCCAGCTGCTGGGCCTGGTCGAACAGGTCCGCCTGCTGAGCCGCACCGACGGCGAGGCCACCGCCGAACTCCTCTCCGACATCGACCTGGACACCGCCGCGAAGCTGGTCCGGGCGTTCTCCACCTACTTCCACCTCGCCAACGTCACCGAGCAGGTGCACCGCGGCCGCGAGTTCGCCACCCGCCGCGCCCGCGAGGGCTCGCTGCTCGCGCAGACCGCCGACCTGCTCGCCGAGGCCGACGCCAAGCACCTCCAGGACACCCTGGCCCACCTCGCCGTGCGCCCGGTCTTCACCGCGCACCCCACCGAGGCCGCCCGCCGCAGCGTCCTCAACAAGCTGCGCCGGATCGGCGAACTCCTCGACCGCATCCACCGCGACGAGGTCACCTCCGGCCTGGCCGCCGCCGACCAGGCCCGCACCAGCAGCGCCAAGCGCTCCGCCGACCGCCGCCTGGCCGAGGTCATCGACCTGCTCTGGCAGACCGACGAGCTGCGCATCGCCCGCCCCGAGCCCACCGACGAGGCCCGCAACGCCGTCTACTACCTGGACGAGCTCTACCGCGAGGCCGTCCCCGAGGTCCTGGAGGAGCTGCACGAGGAGCTCGCCCGGGTCGGCCTGAGCCTGCCCGACGGCGTGCGCCCGCTCACCTTCGGCACCTGGATCGGCGGCGACCGCGACGGCAACCCCAACGTCACCCCGCAGGTCACCTGGGACGTCCTCAACCTCCAGCACGAGTACGGCATCAAGGACGCGCTCGCCGCGATCGACGACCTGCGCAACACGCTCTCCACCTCCGAGCGGCTGGCCGGCGCCTCGGTCGAGCTGCTCGCCTCGCTCAACACCGACCTGCACCTGCTCCCCGAACTCAGCCCGCGCTACAAGCGGATGAACGCCGAGGAGCCCTACCGCCTCAAGGCCACCTGCATCCGGCTCAAGCTGGAGAACACCCGCGAGCGGCTGGCCGGCGGCACCCCGCACGTCGAGGGCCGCGACTACCTCGGCACCCGCGAGCTGATCGCCGACCTGCGGCTGATCCAGGACTCGCTGCGCTCCCACCGCGGCGAGCTCATCGCCGACGGCCGCCTCGCCCGCGCCATCCGCACCGTCGAGGCCTTCGGCCTCCAGCTCGCCACCATGGATGTGCGCGAGCACGCCGAGGCCCACCACCACGCCCTCGGCCAGCTCTTCGACCGGCTCGGCGAGGAGGCCTGGCGCTACGCCGACATGCCCCGCGAGTACCGGCAGAAGCTGCTCGCCAAGGAGCTCCGCTCGCGCCGCCCGCTCGCCCCCACCCCGGCCCCGCTGGACGAGGCCGGCACCAAGACCCTCGGCGTCTTCAACACCGTCCGCCAGGGCTTCGAGCGCTTCGGCGACGAGATCGTCGAGAGCTACATCATCTCGATGTGCCAGGGCGCCGACGACGTCTTCGCCGCCACCGTGCTGGCCCGCGAGGCCGGCCTGATCGACCTGCACGCCGGCATCGCCAAGATCGGCATCGTGCCGCTGCTGGAGACCACCGACGAGCTCCAGCAGGCCGACCGCATCCTCGACGAGATGCTCTCCGACCCGTCCTACCGCCTGCTCGTCTCGCTGCGCGGCGACGTCCAGGAGGTCATGCTCGGCTACTCCGACTCCTCCAAGTTCGGCGGCATCACCACCTCCCAGTGGGAGATCCACCGCGCCCAGCGCCGGCTGCGCGACGTCGCCCACCGCTACGGCATCCGGCTGCGCCTGTTCCACGGCCGCGGCGGCACCGTCGGCCGCGGCGGCGGCCCCTCGCACGAGGCCATCCTGGCCCAGCCCTGGGGCACCCTGGAGGGCGAGATCAAGGTCACCGAGCAGGGCGAGGTCATCTCCGACAAGTACCTGCTCCCCTCGCTGGCCCGGGAGAACCTGGAGCTGACCCTCTCCGCCACGCTCTCCGCCTCCGCGCTGCACACCGCCCCGCGCCAGGCCCCCGAGTCGCTGGCCCGCTGGGACGCCGCGATGGACCAGGTCTCCGAGGCCGCCCACACCGCCTACCGCGGCCTGGTCGAGCAGGAGGACCTGCCGAAGTACTTCTTCGCCTCCACCCCGGTCGACCAGCTCGCCTCGCTCCACCTGGGCTCCCGCCCGTCCCGCCGCCCCGACTCCGGCGCCGGCCTGGACGGCCTGCGGGCCATCCCGTGGGTGTTCGGCTGGACCCAGTCCCGGCAGATCGTCCCCGGCTGGTACGGCGTCGGATCCGGCCTCGCCGCCGCCCGCGCGGCCGGCCTCGGCGACGTGCTGGACGAGATGTACGGCGAGTGGCACTTCTTCCGCAACTTCCTGTCCAACGTCGCCATGACGCTGGCCAAGACCGACCTGCGGATCGCCCGCCACTACGTCGAGCAGCTGGTGCCCGGCGAGCTGCACCACGTCTTCGACGAGATCAAGGCCGAGCACGCGCTCACCCTGCGCGAGGTGCTCCGGCTCACCGGCGAGAGCGAACTGCTGGAGCACAACCCGGTGTTGAAGCAGACCTTCGCCGTCCGCGACGCCTACCTCGACCCGATCTCCTACCTCCAGGTCGCGCTGCTGCGCCGCCAGCGCGAGGAGCTCTCGGCCGGGCGCCAGGACGACCCGCTGCGCGCCCGCGCGCTGCTGCTGACCGTCAACGGCATCGCCGCCGGCCTGCGCAACACCGGCTGACGGCCGGCCCGAGAACGGCCGAGGGCCGGTGTCCCGTCGGGGACACCGGCCCTCGGCCGTGAGGTTCCTACTCCGCGCTCTCGCCCGCGCGCTTGCGCTTCAGCCACAGCGCCGCGCCGCCGGCCGCGACCACCAGGCCGCCGCCGACCGCCAGCAGCCCCGCGTCGGGGCCCATCGAGTCACCGAGCACCGGGCCGAACTGCGCCGCCGCCGGCTCCGGGGAGACCGCCGGGTCCGACTCGGCGACCGGCTCCGCGTGCGCCACCGCACCGCCCGACAGCAGGACGCCGGCCACCCCCAGTGCACCGGCCGTACCGACCCGCCGGCCGAGCCGCCTCAGCTCGACCCCCCGGCTCCACCGCACTCGGCGGTCCGGACGCAATTCCCGCATCGAGAACTCCCCAGGACTCGTTCGCGTACCAGGCCGACGCTATCCGATCCCGCACAGGTTTCTCACACCGATTCAGGTTTGACGGGCCAAGCGTTGTACGACCGTTGCGTACCCCGCACAGGGTCCTGACGGACGGTCAGGAGGCTCAGGAGTTGTACGTCCCCTGGGCCCGCTCCAGCCCCTCGGACAGCAGCGCCTCCACCGCGTCCGCCGAGCGGTCCACGAACCACTCCAGCTCCTTGCGCTCGGTCGCGGAGAAGTCCTTCAGCACGAAGTCCGCGACCTCCATCCGGCCCGGCGGACGGCCGATCCCGCAGCGCACCCGGTGGTAGTCCGGGCCCAGCGACTTGGTGATCGACTTCAGCCCGTTGTGGCCGTTGTCCCCGCCGCCCAGCTTCAGCCGCAGCGTCGCGTAGTCGATGTCCAGCTCGTCGTGGACGGCGACCAGCGCCGAGGCCGGCGCCTTGTAGAAGTCGCGCAGCGCCGTCACCGGCCCGCCGGAGAGGTTCATGAAGGACATCGGCTTGGCCAGCACCACCCGCCTGCCCGCCAGCCGTCCCTCGGCCACCTGCGCCCGGCTCTTGTGCGCCTTGAACCTGGCACCCATCCGCTGCGCCAGCAGGTCCACCACCATGAAGCCGATGTTGTGCCGGTTCCGGGCGTACTGCTCCCCGGGGTTGCCCAGCCCGACCACCAGCCACGGGCCCTCGTACTCGTCCGCCATGCCGTCCTTCCTCTCCTTCGCGCTCGTCGTCATCATCCCGGACACGCCGCTGCCCCGGGCGCTCCGACGGGAGCGACCGGGGCAGCGGTCCGACTAACGGGGCGAGGCTCAGGCCTCGGTGCCCTCGGCCTCGGCGGCCTCGTCCTCGGCCGGGGCGGCCTGGGCGCCGATGACCTGCAGCACGACGGCGTCGGCGTCGACGGCCAGGGTGACGCCGGCCGGCAGGACGATGTCCTTGGCGTGGATGGCCGCGCCGGCCTCCAGGCCCTCGACCGAGACGGTGACCGACTCGGGCAGGTGGGTGGCCTCGGCCTCGATCGGGAGCGCGTTCAGGACGTGCTCCAGCAGGTTGCCGCCGGCGGCCAGCTCGCCCTCGGTGTGGACCGGGATCTCGACGGTGACCTTCTCGCCGCGCTTGACCAGCAGCAGGTCGACGTGCTCGATGGTGCGCTTGATGGCCTCGCGCTGGACGGCCTTCGGCAGGACGTACTCGTCCTTGCCCTCGATCGGGACGACCAGCAGGGCGTTCGGGGTCTTCAGGGCCATCATCAGGTCGTGGCCGGGCAGGTTCAGGTGAACCGGGGCGTGGCCGTGGCCGTAGACGACACCGGGGACGAAGCCGGCGCGGCGGGCGCGACGGGCGGCACCCTTGCCGAACTCGGAACGGGTCTCAGCGGCAATACGGATCTCGGACACGACTGCACTCCTCGTGGAAATGGCGCGGGGGTGCAGGCAATGCGAAAACCGCCGGGACCACACCCTCAGTACGTTCGGGGGTCACTCGGCGGCAACGGCCTGCCGGTGGACGGGAGTCCGGCACCGGCAGCGCGTCGATCACGGAGCGGGCACCCGGCAAGCAGGCGCACGGCATCCCTCGCCGAGCAGTTTCACGAGTCTAACCGCACGAACGGCCTCCCGCGAAATCGGCGGCGGCCCCGGTCCGACCGGACCGGGGCCGCCTGCACAGGCCTTCGTCAGTGCACGCCCTCGAAGAGGCTGGTCACGGAGCCCTCCTCGAAGACCTCGCGGATCGCGGCGGCGATCGACGGGGCGATGGACAGCGTGGTGATCTTGTCCAGCTGGATCGAGGCCGGGGTGGGCAGCGTGTTGGTGAACACGAACTCGCTCACCCGCGAGTTCTTCAGCCGGTCCGCGGCCGGGCCGGAGAGCACACCGTGGGTGGCGGCCACCACGACGTCCGCGGCGCCGTTGTCGAACAGCGCGTCGGCCGCGGCGCAGATGGTGCCGGCGGTGTCGATCATGTCGTCGACCAGCACGCAGACCCGGCCCTTGACGTCACCGACGACATCGGCCGACAGGATGGTGTTGGCCTGGGTGATGTCGCGGCGCTTGTGGATGATCGCCAGCGGGGCGTCCAGCCGGTCGCACCACTGGTCGGCGACCTTCACGCGGCCGGCGTCCGGGGAGACGACCGTCAGCTTGTCGCGGTCGACCTTCCCGCCGATGTAGTCGGCCAGCAGCGGCAGCGCGAACAGGTGGTCCACCGGGCCGTCGAAGAAGCCCTGGATCTGCGCGGTGTGCAGGTCCACGGCCATCAGGCGGTCGGCACCGGCCTGGCGCAGCAGGTCGGCGACCAGGCGGGCCGAGATGGGCTCGCGGCCGAGGTGCTTCTTGTCCTGGCGGGCGTACCCGTAGAACGGCAGGATCGCGGTGATGCTCTTGGCGGAGGCCCGCTTCAGAGCATCGATCATGATCAGCTGTTCCATGATCCACTGGTTGATGGGAGCCGTGTGGCTCTGCATCACGAAGCAGTCCGCGCCGCGCGCGGAGTCCAGGAAGCGGACGTAGATCTCGCCGTTGGCGAAGTCCAGGGCCTTGGTGGGGACCAGCTCGGTCCCGAGCGCCTCGGCCACCTCCTTCGCCAGCTCCGGGTGGGCACGGCCGGAGAAGAGCTTCAGCTTCTTCTCACCCGACGTCGTGATCCCGCTCACTGCACCGTCTCCTCGCGTTGCGAACGCTGAACCCTCGACCCGGTGGCGGGCAGGCAGGGCCCGCTCGCGGTACGGGTTGGGGAATTGTCGGTACGCCTGGACACGGGCGGTAAGCCCTGTGGCGCACGTATGTCCCCAAGGTTACGCGCCCGCGCAGAAACCGTCCGCCTCGGGACCGTCCCCCGGCCCCGGCCCGCCCGCTCAGGCCTGCTCGGCCCCGTCCGCCGCCGCCTTCGCGGCCTGCGCGGACACCGTCCCGGGGCGCTTGCGCTCGACCCAGCCCTCGATGTTGCGCTGCGTGGCCCGGTTCACACCGAGCGCCCCGGCCGGGACGTCGTTGGTGATCACCGAGCCGGCGCCGGTGTAGGCGCCGTCACCGACGGTGACCGGGGCGATGAACATGTTGTCCGAGCCGGTGCGGCAGTGCGCGCCGATGACCGTGCGGTGCTTGTTCACGCCGTCGTAGTTCACGGTGACGGAGGCCGCGCCGATGTTGGTGCCCTCGCCGATCGTGGCGTCGCCGATGTAGGACAGGTGCGGCACCTTGGCGCCCTCGCCCAGCTCGGAGTTCTTCACCTCGACGTAGGTGCCGACCTTCGCCTTGCGGCCCAGCCGGGCACCCGGCCGCAGGTAGGCGTACGGGCCGGCGGTGGCCAGCTCGCCGATCTCGGCGCGGTCGGCCGTGGTGTTGCTCACCCGGGCGCCGGCGCCGACCAGGGTGTCCTTGAGGGTCGAGTTCGGGCCGACCTCGCAGCCCTCGCCCAGGTGCGTGGCGCCCTGGAGCTGGGTGTTCGGCAGCACCACGGCGTCCGGCTCGTACGTGACCTGCACGTCGAACCAGGTGGTCGCCGGGTCCACCACGGTGACGCCCTCGCGCATCGCCCGCTCCAGCAGGCGGTCGTTCAGCAGCCGGCGGGCCTGCGCCAGCTGGACCCGGTCGTTGATGCCCAGGATGTCCCGGTGGTCCTCGGCCACCACGGCGCCGACCCGGTGGCCCGCCGTGCGCAGGATCTCCAGGGTGTCGGTCAGGTACTCCTCGCCCTGCGAGTTGTCCGTGGTGAGCTCGCCCAGCGCCGCGGTGAGCAGCTTGGCGTCGAAGGCGAAGACGCCGGAGTTGATCTCGGTGATCGCGCGCTGGGTGGCACTGGCGTCGCGCTCCTCGACGATCGCGGCGACGGTGCCGTCCTCGTCCCGCAGGATGCGGCCGTAGCCGAAGGGCTCCGGGACGACGGCGGTCAGCACGGTGACGCCGTTCTGCTGGGCGGTGTGCGCGTCGGCCAGCCGGCGCAGGGTCTCCCCGGTCAGCAGCGGCGAGTCGCCGGCGGTGACGATCACGGTGCCGTCCAGCACGGCGCCGTCGGCGGCCAGCGACTCCAGCGCGGTGCGCACCGCGTGCCCGGTGCCGTTCTGCTCCGCCTGCACCGCGGTGCGGGTGGCCGGGTAGTGCTCCGTCAGGTGCGCCACGACCAGCTCGCGCTGGTGGCCGACCACGACGACCAGCTGGCCAGGCGTCAGTTCCCGGGCCGCCGAGACCGCGTGACCCACCAACGAGCGGCCGCACACCTCGTGCAGCACCTTGGGCAGCTTGTTCGACTTCATCCGGGTCCCGCCACCGGCGGCGAGCACGACAACGGCGGCAAGCGAATTGGCACCCATGCGGGGAGGCTCCTCGGTAGGTTCACAGAGAGGGCAGAGCAGGCCCGGCCCGGACCCAGGCCGGTCGCCATTCGCACAGTCCGCCGAGCAGCACCGACAATACCGGCGCCACGGATAACGCCCGAACCCGAGGCGTGCAGAGGCTCCGCCGCTAGGATTCGAACCCAGACAAAGGCCTCCAAAGGGCCCTGTGCTGCCATTACACCACGGCGGACAGTCGTGTCAGACCCTACCCGAGAGGGCCCTGCCGTGGGTATCGACTTGACCGATCCACGGCCCGGATTCCAGCCCCGGCGGCCGAACCCGCCGGCCCCCCGGTTCATCCATCCAGTCGGGTGAATTCACTCAAGCGCCGCGCGGCGGTGTGTTCCCCTGGACACGGAGCGCAACCTACGATGCCGTAGGTTACGCCAACGTAGCTCCGCTTCGCTCCCGTTCCGGGACGCCGCACAAGGGACGCCCATGACCATCCAGGCAGGCGAGGCGCGCGCGGGGAACGCCGCGTCCCGCACTCCGTCTCCCGACCCCGAACCCGCCGAACCCACCGACCCCGCCGCACCCGTGGAGACCGACGACGCCGTGGAGACCGCCGACCAGACCGCCGGGACCGGCGACTCCGACACCGCCGCCACCCGGCTGTCCGCCACCCGCGGCGGCGAGAAGCAGGGCCCGGCCGAGCGGATCGCGCTCTCCCTGTTCATCCTCGTGCCGTTCGCCGCCCTGGTCGCCGCCGTCCCGGTGGCCTGGGGCCGGGGGCTGGGCTGGACGGACCTCGCGATCACCGTCGGCATGTACTACCTCACCTGCCACGGCATCACCATCGGCTACCACCGCTACTTCACCCACGGCGCCTTCAAGGCCGGCCGCCCGATGCGCCTGGCGCTGGCGATCGCCGGGAGCCTCGCCGTCGAGGGCCCGCTGGTGCGCTGGGTGGCCGACCACCGCAAGCACCACCGGTTCAGCGACAAGGACGGCGACCCGCACTCGCCGTGGCGCTACGGGGAGAGCGTCCCGGCGCTGATGAAGGGCCTCTGGTGGGCCCACATGGGCTGGATGTTCGACGAGGAGCAGACCCCGCAGCTCACGTACGCCCCGGACCTGGTGCGCGACCCGGCCCTGCGGCGGATCTCCCGGCTGTTCTGGCTCTGGACCACCATCTCGCTGCTGCTGCCCGCGCTGATCGGCGGCCTGGTGAGCCTGTCCTGGGAGGGCGCGCTCTCCGCCTTCTTCTGGGGTTCGCTGGTCCGGGTGGCGCTGCTGCACCACGTCACCTGGTCGATCAACTCGATCTGCCACGCCGTCGGCCGGCGCCCGTTCCGCTCCCGGGACCGCTCCGGCAACGTCTGGTGGCTGGCCGTGCTCTCCTGCGGGGAGTCCTGGCACAACCTGCACCACGCCGACCCGACCTCGGCCCGGCACGGGGTGCTCCGCGGGCAGATCGACTCCTCGGCCCGGCTGATCCGCTGGTTCGAGCTGGCCGGCTGGGTCCGGGACGTCCGCTGGCCGGACGCGCAGCGGATCGCCGCCCGCCGCGCCGCATGAGGCGGCGCTTCCAGCATGATGTAGGGGTGAACGGGAGCAGCGCAGACAGCAGGGGCGGTCACCACGGCACGCGGACGGACGCGGCGCCCGCCACGGCGCAGGCCCGTCCGCGGGCCGCCGCACCGGCGGCCGGCACCGACGACGGAGGTCCGGACCGGGGCGCCGGCGGCGGCCCGGCCCCGACGGCCCGCCGCCGGGGCGGCCGGGTCCGGATGACCGGCAAGCAGCGGCGCGAACAGCTGCTGGAGATCGGCCGGACGGTCTTCGCCGAGCGCGGCTACGACGGCACCTCGGTGGAGGAGATCGCCGAGCGCGCCGGGGTGTCGAAGCCCGTGGTGTACGAGCACTTCGGCGGCAAGGAGGGGCTGTACGCGGTGGTCGTCGACCGCGAGATGCAGCTGCTGCTGGACATGGTCACCGGGGCGCTGACCGGCGGGCACTCGCGCGAGCTGCTGGAGCAGGCCGCCTTCGCGCTGATGGACTACATCGACACCTCGACGGACGGCTTCCGGATCCTGGTCCGGGACTCCCCGGTGGCCCAGTCGACCGGCACCTTCGCCTCGCTGATCAGCGACATCGCCACGCAGGTCGAGGACATCCTGGGCCTGGAGTTCAAGTCCCGCGGCTTCGACGCCCGGCTGGCCCCGATGTACTCGCAGATGCTGGTCGGGATGGTCGCGCTGACCGGGCAGTGGTGGCTGGAGGTCCGCAAGCCGGACAAGGCGACGGTGGCGGCGCACCTGGTGAACCTCGCCTGGCACGGGCTGGAGGGCCTGGAGCGGCACCCGCGGCTGGTCGGCGAGCGCAAGGGCTGACCGGCCGGGCCGCCCGGGCCGACCCGGCCCCGCGGCCGCCTCACCCGTACGGCCGTCTCACCCCCGCGGCCGCCTGGTCCCCACGGCGAAGATCCGCCGGAACGGGAAGACCGTCCCGTGCGGCCCGGCCGGGTAGGCCTCGCGCAGCAGCCGCCCGTACTCGGCCAGGAAGGCGGCCCGGTCGGCCGGGTCGGTGAGCCGGGTGAGGACCGGGCGCAGCGCGGTGCCCTTGACCCACTCCAGCACCGGGTCCGGCCCCGGCAGCAGGGTGCGGTAGGTGGTCTCCCAGACGTCCGGCAGGCAGTCGGCGGCGACCAGGGCGTCGAGGTAGCGCTCGGGCGGGTGGACGCCGGCCCGGACGGCCTCCTCGCCGAGCAGGCCCCGCCAGCGGGCGCTGCGGCGCAGGTCGGCGAGCAGGGTGTGGCTGGGGGCGTCGAAGTTGCCGGGCACCTGGAAGGCGAGCACCCCACCAGGTTCGAGGGCCGCCGCCCAGCGCGGCAGCAGCGCCAGGTGCCCGTCCACCCACTGGAGGGTGGCGTTGGAGACGATCAGGTCGGGCCCGGCCGGGGCCGGGTCGTACTCGCGGGCGTCGGCGAGCAGGTACTCGGCCGTGGGCTCGCCCCCGGTACGGGCGGTGGCCAGCATCGGGGCGGAGTTGTCGACGCCGGTGAGGCGGGCGGTCGGCCAGCGCTCGCGCAGCGCGGCGGTGGAGTTGCCGGGGCCGCAGCCGATGTCCAGGATCACCTCGGCACCGGGGTGCGGGAGGGCGGGGACGCGGGCGAGCAGTTCGCGCAGCGGACGGTTGCGTTCGTCGGCGAAGCGCAGGTACTGCTCCGGGTCCCAGACGGGGGTGGTCATGGTTCACCTCGCAGGTATCTCGATATCAAGATATCCAGCGTTAGCCTTGCTGGCACATTTCTCGATGTCAAGAGACTTCACATCGACACATCCACCGATACACTGATCGCCATGGAGGACGAGGTCGACAGGCTGGTCGCAGCGTGGCGCCGGGAGCGCCCCGACCTCGACGTGGAGCCGCTGGAGGTGCTCAGCCGGGTCAGCCGGCTCGCCCGGCACCTGGACCGCGCCCGCCGCACCGCCTTCGCCGAGCACGGGCTGGAGCCCTGGGAGTTCGACGTCCTGACCGCCCTGCGGCGGGCCGGCTCCCCGTACCAGCTCTCCCCCGGCCAGCTGCTCACCCAGACCCTGGTCACCTCCGGCACCATGACCAACCGGATCGACCGCCTCACCGGCAAGGGCCTGGTCAAGCGCCTGCCCGACCCGGACGACCGTCGCGGCGTGCTGGTCAGGCTCACCGACGACGGCCGCGACCGCGCCGACCAGGCGCTCGCCGGACTGCTCGCGCACGAACGCGAACTGCTCGCCCAGCTCACCTCCGGCCAGCAGACCGAACTCGCCGCGCTGCTGCGCGTGCTGGTCGCCCCGTTCGACAACATCCCGGGCTGACGGCTCCGGGCTGACGGCTCCGGGCCCGGGCTTGCGGGTCAGGGCCGTTCGACGGTGCCGACCACCGGGGACGGCGGGGGCGCGGCCGGCTCGGCCGGGCTGACCCCGGCCCGGCGGGCGACCGCGACGGCCGCCAGCGTGGAGTGCACCCCGAGCTTTCCCAGCACGTTCTGCATGTGCGTCCGGACGGTGTGCGGCGACAGGTAGAGCCGCTCCGCGACGGCCTGCCGGCCGAGGCCCGCGACCATACAGCGCAGGATCTGCTTCTCCCGCGGCGTCAGGGTGTCCACCAGCCGCTCGCTCTCGGTGCGGTCCCGCCGGGCGGTGGTGAGCTCGCGGATCACCCCGGTGAGCAGCGCGGGCGGCAGGTGCGTCTCGTCCCGCAGCACGCCCCGGACCACCGCCAGCAGCCGGGCCAGTGAACTCTCCTTGGCCACCCAGCCGGTGGCGCCCGCGTGCAGGGCGCGGGCGGCGCGGTGCGGGTCGTCGGCGGTGGCCAGGACGACGGCGCGCAGCCCGGGGTGGGCGCGGCGGAGCCGGGCGAGCAGGGTGATGCCGTCCGGTGGTGGGGCGGCGGGTCTGAACTGATCGCCCCGCAGCGGGTCCACCACGGCCCGCACCCCGGTCGGCAGCCCGCCCGACAGCGGAACCGGCACCCCCACCGGTACGGCCGGCCGGCGCGGCTGCGGCACGGGCGGGGCACCGCGGCCGCGCCGGGCCTCGTCGCCGTACTCCGCGCCGGGCCGACGGCGGGCCGGCACTCCGCCGCCCGCCTGCGCTCCCGGCACGCCCGCCTGGCCGCCAGTCCCGATCGTCCCGGCCGCACCGACCGTCCCGACCGGCTCGACGCCCAGGTCGGCGTCGATCAACGCCACGTCGTAGGACCGGCCCTCGCCGGCCGCCCGCTCCAAGGCCCGCTCGGCGGCGGCGGCACTGCCGGCCGCCCCCACCTCCACGTCCGGCTCGGCGGCCAGCGCCGCGGCCAGTGCCTCGGCGAAGATCCGGTGGTCGTCGACCACCAGGACGCGAATCCGCCCCATCGTCCCTCCCCCTGCTCGCACCGCCCGAGCCCGGGGGCGGGGACCGGCCCGGCATCCGCGTTCCGGACCCGCCGTTCCGCCCGCCCACCGGTGGCCGGTGAGGCCGAATGGGCGCCGGCCCCCACCGGTACCGCACTCAGCGTACGGGGCGGGATACGCGCTCGTGGCGATTCGGTGAAGTTTCGTCAGAAGGTGCGTGAGTGGCCGGACTTGGACCGTCCGACCCCCACTCCACCACTGCTCACCGGCCGTTGCTCACCGGCCTTTCTCACCGGCCTTTTCTCACCGGCCGTTCTTCGCCAGGGTGAACGTCCAGGCGTCGGCGACGATCTCGTCCAGGTTCGGGCGGCGCGGGGTCCAGCCCAGCGTCTCGTGGGCGCGGGCGGCCGAGGCCACCAGCACCGCCGGGTCGCCGGCCCGGCGGCCCGCGACCTGCACCGGGATCTCCCGGCCGGTGACGCGCTTGACCGACTCGATCACCTCGCGCACCGAGAAGCCGCTGCCGTTGCCCAGGTTGCAGATCAGGTGCTCGCCCGGCTTCGCCGCGTCCAGCGCCAGCAGGTGCGCCTCGGCCAGGTCCGCGACGTGGATGTAGTCGCGGACGCAGGTGCCGTCCGGGGTCGGGTAGTCGTCGCCGTACACCGCGATGTGCGGACGCTGCCCCAGCGCGGCCTGGAAGACCAGCGGGATCAGGTGCGACTCGGGGTCGTGCCGCTCACCGTAGGACCCGTACGCACCGGCCACGTTGAAGTAGCGCAGCGAGACGGCGGCCAGGCCGTGCGCGACGGCCTCACTGGTGATCAGGTGGTCCACCGCGAGCTTGGTGGCGCCGTAGGTGTTGGTCGGCGCGGTGCGGGCGGTCTCGGCGATCGGCACGGCCTCCGGCTCGCCGTAGGTCGCGGCGGTGGAGGAGAACACCAGCTTGCGCACGCCCGCCGCGCGCATCGCGCTGATCAGCTCCAGCGAGCCGGCCACGTTGTTGCGCCAGTACTTCTCCGGGTCCGCGACCGACTCGCCCACCTGCGAGGAGGCGGCGAAGTGCAGCACGCCGTCGAAGGAACCGTCCAGCACCTTGTCGGCCTCCTGGATCCGGCCCTCGACGAACTCGGCACCGGCCGGGACGCCCTCGCGGAAACCGGTGGAGAGGTCGTCCAGGACGGTCACCCGGTGCCCCGCCTCCAGCAGGTGGGCGGCGACCACACTGCCGACGTAGCCGGCGCCACCCGTGACCAGGTACTTACTCATGTTGCGACCTCCAGCGAACGACGGTCCGCCCGGTCGGGCGGAAGCCGTCGACGGAATCCGTACGACTGGGGTCATTCTCCCAATCCCACCGGGGTGCTCCGCGCCACCCGGACGACTGCTTCCAGCCTTCTCACCAACTCCTCAGCCGCCGGCCATCCGCTCCAGCAGACCGGTGCGCGCCGCCACCGCGGCCGCCTCCAGCCGGGTCCGTGCGCCGAGCTTCATCAGCACCCGCTGGACGTGCGTCCGGGCGGTGCTGGCGGCGATCCGCATCCCGGCGGCGATCGCCGCGGTGTCCTCGCCGTCCGCGATCCGGGCCAGCACCTGCACCTCACGGCGGGTCAGCAGCCGCAGCAGCCGGACGGCCTCGTCGTCCGGTTCGGCCGCCGGGCGCAGCAGTTGGTCGAAGGCGCCGCGCAGGATGTCCACCGCGACCGCGGCCTCGCCCGCGCGCGCCCGCCCGATGGCCCGCTCGACCACCTCGATCCGCTCGTCGCTGGGCACGTACCCGGCCGCGCCGGCCGCGAACGCCCCTGCCACTCCGCGCAGTTCACCCACCGGACCGAGCACGATCACGGCCACCTCAGGGCGCTCCCGGCGGATCCGGCGCAGCCCGTCGAAGGCACCCGACTCCCCCGGCGCGGCCACCCCCAGCAGACACACCTCGGGCCGCCGCCCAACCACCAGGTCGGCGGCGACACCGGCCGGGGAACCGACCGCCAGCACCCGGTGGCCGCGCAGCTGAAGTGCGGTGGCCAGCGCTTCGGCCAGCAGCCGGTGGTCGTCCACCACAACGAGTCGAACACCCATGACACCCTCCCGGTCGGGGTTCGGCTCGCGCCCGCACCCCTCGGGCGGGCGGCCGATGACGCACCATCACAGCGCATTCCGTACCCGACCCGCTAGGCCGTGGCGTGTCGGGCCGCGGAACCGGTCGGGAAACGCGAAAGACCCCCGCCGTGAGGCGAGGGTCTTTCAGTGGAGCCCCCATGCGGAATCGAACCGCAGACCTTCTCCTTACCATGGAGACGCTCTACCGACTGAGCTATAGGGGCTTGCCGGGCTTTTCACCGGGCCGGTCGAACAAGGAAGACATTACACGGCTCCGGGCCCGGAAGGGAAATCGGCCTCCGGCCCCCGCCGCCGGTCGGCCCGGACCTCACCGCGCCGGCCCTCCCGGTCCTCACCGCGCGCCGGCTCAGTCCTCGCCGTGCACCGCGTCGAACTCCTCGCGGGCCGCCATCATCCGCCTGGCGCGGTGCTCCGTCCACCGGCCGACCGGCGTGAGCAGCTCGGCCAGTTCGCGACCGAGCGGCAGCAGGTCGTAGACCACCCGCGGCGGCGTCTCCGGGAAGACCGTACGGAGCACCAGCCCGCTGCGCTCCAGGTTGCGCAGCGACTGGGTGAGCATCTTGCGGCTGACCCCGCCGACCCCGCGCTGGAGTTCGGAGAAGCGCTGCGGCCCGCAGCCGAGGAGGCTCATCAGGATCAGCATCGACCACTTGTCGGCCAGCTCGGCGAAGACCGCGCGGCTGGGACAGAGCTGGGCGAACACGTCGTACTCCAGCTCGTCCGACTCATCCGGCTCCCCCCGTGCGTCCCGCGCTTCCTTCGCGTCCCGTGCTTCCTGCGCGGTCCGCACTTCCTTCGCGTCCTGCTCCGCGGGTTGTCCGGTCCCGGCCCGGGCCGCTTGCTCCGTCGTCATGCGTCCAGGGTAGCCCTGCGGTC
Source organism: Kitasatospora sp. NPDC058184 (assembly GCF_042883725.1). Taxonomy (NCBI): domain Bacteria; kingdom Bacillati; phylum Actinomycetota; class Actinomycetes; order Kitasatosporales; family Streptomycetaceae; genus Kitasatospora; species Kitasatospora sp. NPDC058184. Next base: position 95,293 of record NZ_JBHVVE010000026.1, on the reverse strand, counting down.
TCCAATCCACCCTTGGTAACCATTGGAGACCTGGTCTATATTGGAGACCAACGGAGCCGGGGCCCGCCGCCACCGCGGTGCGCCCGCCCCGTCCCGTCCCCACGCCTGCCCGCCGGCCACCGCGCCGGCCCGCACCCGTCCCCTGGAGCGCCGCATGACCGCCGTCCGTCCGACCGTCGCCCTCGCCTACCACTCCGGCTACGGCCACACCGCCGTGATCGCCGAGGCCGTCGCCCGTGGCGCCGCCGCCGCGGGTGCCGAGGTCGTCACGATCGCCGTCGACACCATCACCGAGGAGCAGTGGGCCCAGCTGGACGCCGCCGACGCGATCGTCTTCGGCTCCCCCACCTACATGGGCACCGCCTCCGGCGCCTTCCACGTCTTCGCCGAGGCCACCAGCAAGCGCTGGTTCTCCGACTCCTGGAAGGACAAGGTCGCGGCCGGCTTCACCAACTCCGCCTCCAAGAGCGGCGACAAGGCCGGCACCCTCTTCTTCTTCCAGACCCTCGCCGCCCAGCACGGCATGAGCTGGGTCAACCTCGGCCTCAAGCCCGGCTGGAACGCCACCACCGCCTCCGAGGACGACCTCAACCGGCTCGGCTTCTCCAACGGCGCCGCCGCGTCCTCCCCGGCCGACGCCGGCCCGGAGGCCGTCCACAAGTCCGACATCGCCACCGCCGAGCACCTCGGCGACCGCGTCGCCCGGCACACCGCCGTCGTGCTGGCCGGCCGCGCCGCCCTGGCCGGCTGAGCCCACCCCTCGTCAGGCCGCCGGATCCGTCCCCAACCGGGGCGCCCGGCGGCCTCCGCCGTCCACCGGGCCGTCCGCCGCACCGAGTTCGGCACCGTCCGCCGCACCGCCCGTCACCCCGCCCGTCACACCGTCCAGCGAACCGAGCTCCGCGCCGGTGTTCTCCGGCAGCATCCGCAGGCACCCCAGGGCCAGCACACCCAGCACCGCCAGGTACCAGCCCACCGGCTGCGCCGTCCCGTACGCCCCGGTCAGCCGGGTGGCCACCAGCGGCGTCGTCGCACCGCCGACCACACCGCCCAGGTTGTACGTCAGCGCCGCGCCCGTGTAGCGCACCCGGGTCGGGAACAGCTCCGGCAGGAACGCCGCCAACGGCCCGAACATGCAGCCCAGCACCACCATCGCCCCCGCCAGCCCGACGAACATCAGCGGCCGGCTCACCGTCTCCAACAGCGGGAACAGCACCGGCGACCAGACCGCGGCCAGAGCCGTCGCCCACCGCAAGGTCCGCCGCCGCCCCCAGCGGTCACTGCGCGAGGCGCTCAACCACACCGTCGCGGCCATGCCCACCGCCCCGACCAGCAGCATCGACAGCACCACCGTGCTCGCCACCCCGAGCCCGGTCGTCGCGTACGCCAGCGCGTACGTCGTGGTCAGGTAGAACAACGCGTACCCCACGGTGATCGCCCCGCCGCCCGCCAGCACCGGACGCCAGTGCCCCCGCAGCACCTCCAGCACCGGCAGCCGCTCCCGCCGCCCCTCCGTCCGGAACAGCGGCGACTCCTCGACCCGCAGCCGCACGAACAGCCCCACCGCGACCAGGACGAACGAGGCCAGGAACGGCACCCGCCAACCCCACGCGCGGAACGCCCCCTCGTCCAGGCCGAGTTGCAGCGCCAGGAACACCCCGTTCGCCAGCACGAACCCGATCGTCGGCCCCAGTTGCAGGAACCCCCCGTACCGCCCCCGCCGCCCGGCCGGCGCGTTCTCCGCGATCAGCAGCGCCGCCCCGCCCCACTCCCCGCCCAACCCGACGCCCTGGCACACCCGCAGCACCACCAGCACCGCCGGCGCCCACCACCCCCACGCCCCGAACCCCGGCAACAGCCCCACCGCCGCCGTCGCCAACCCCATCAGCAGCAGCGACACCACCAACGTCGCCTTCCGCCCCACCCGGTCCCCGAAGTGCCCGAACACCACCGCCCCCACCGGCCGGGCCAGGAACGCCACCGCGTACACCGAGAACGCCGCCAACAGCGCCCCCACCGTGCCCAACCCGGGAAAGAACACCGGCCCGAACACCAACGCGGCCGCCGTCCCGTAAATGAAGAAGTCGTAGAACTCGATCGCCGTCCCGATCAGCGCCGCAGCCGCCGCCCGCCGCACCTGCCCGACCCGCCAAGCACCCTCCGCATCCATACCACCACCCTCGCCACCCCCACCCCGCCCCCACCAGCCTCCACCCGAGTGACCCCGGCGCACACCCGCCGCCCCACGCCCCCGACGTGCGCGAGGGCGCCAGGATGCACCTGACGCCCTCACACCTCAGCCGACCCGCCTGCGCGGCTGCCCGGCAACGCGGCAACCCGGCTACCTCGCGTACGGGTTGTCCTCCGGCGGCACCTGCGGCCGGTACGCCGGCAGGTCCGGCGGCGGCACCAGCGACACCTGAGCCACCCGAGGCCGCACAGCCGACTTCCGCCGCCACACCACCGCGAACACCACCCCCGCCACCAACACCAACCCGGCCACCACCCCCGCGACGACCGGCAACGCACCACTGCCCGAACCCGACGCCACCTCAGCCTTCGGCCGCGCCGACGGCACACCAGCCGGGCTCTCGACAGGAACCGGCACCACCGAGGCAGCAGCAGACCCACTCGCCGACGGCACCGGAGCCGCATCAGCCGGAAGCGGCGACACGTCGGCGGGACCGGGATCCCCCGGATCCGTCAACGCGATACGCGGCCGCACCGCACCCCAGCCGGCATCGTCCGTGCGAACCGTCCCCCCGTTCGGCCTGCTCGCCGTATTGATGAGGACCCGCAGGACCTGATTCGCCGTCCAGTCCTTGTGAGCCGCCCAAACCAGTGCCGCCGAGGCGGAAACCAGAGCTGCCGCGTCCGACGTCCCGTGGCTCTTGCAGTACTCCGTCTCCGAGGTGCAAGCCGCGAGGATCTCCGCACCCGGCGCGACCAGCGCGACATGAGAACCGGTTTCCGACTCGTCCGCAACGGTCCCTTGGCGGTCGATGGCCCCCACACCCACGACGTTGGGCAACCCGCCCGGGTATGACACCAGGTTTCCGGTTTTCGCCTCATTCCCGACACTGGACACCACAAGAACACCCTTGGATCGCGCAGTGGCCAGAACCCTGTTCAGCCTGGCCACATCATCCGGCGAGGCTGTCACTGCCGGAATCCCCTGCGAGATGTTGACGACCTTTGCCCCCTGGTCAACCGCATAGGTGACGGCTTGCCCGATCTGATCCAGGAAATCGGCCGACACAACGGACCCGGCCGTCCCATTGTTGATCTTGAGTGGCAGAATCTTGACGCCCGGCGCCAAACCGTAGGCGCCGGTTCCCCCCACGCCCTTTCCGGTGCCCGCGATCAAACTGGACATCTCCGTGCCGTGGCCGTTCTTGAACGATCCCACCCCGCCGGGAATGCCGCTGAAGTCCTTTCCTTGCAGGAACTGCCCCACAAGGTCAGGGTGGTCCAGCCTGAATCCTCCGTCGACCACCGCAACAGTGACCCCCTGCCCCGTGGAGACCTTCCACATCTCAGGGGCATGCATCGCATCCAGGTGCCACTGCTGCTGCCGAATCGAGCCATCGGCGACAGCCGGCGTCACCGCGGTCCCCACCACGCACAGGCTCACAGCCCCCAGAGCCACAAGCCGACGAACCCACATCCCGTACTCCCCCAACAACGTGACCTACCTCGCGTACGGGTTGCCCTCCGACTGCACCCGAACCGCCTCGGGCTGTACGGCCGGCTTCCGGCGCCGCACCACTGCGAACACCACACCGGCCACCAACATCAACCCGGCCGCCACACCCCCCATGATCGGCAACGCACTGCCCGAACCCGACGATGCCTCAGTCTTCGGCTGCGCCGACGGCGCACCGGCGGCCACGTCGGTCGGGCTTCCGGCCTGGCCTGGAACAGTAGATGCGGCAGCCGAGGCGATTGCCGAAGGCGACGGAACCGACGATGGTGTCGCCGCATCACCCGGAACCGGCGAAACATCCGCCGGACCCGGGTCTCCCGGATCCGTCAACGCGATACGCGGCCGGACAACGCCATAACCAATGATGTTGTTGCGATCGGAACCGTCGTTCGGCTTCCCCGCGGTATTGATGAGGACCCGCAGGACCTGATTCGCGGTCCAGTCCTTGTGCACGGACCAGATCAATGCGGCCGAGGCTGAAGCCAGAGCAGAAGAGTCCGATGTGCCATGGCCCTTGCAGTACCCGGTATTCCCGGTGCATGCCTCGACGATGTCAACACCAGGCGCGGAGAGAATGACCTGCGCCCCCTGCTGGGACTCCGAAGTCACGGTGGCGTTGCGGTCGATCGCGCCCACCCCGACCACGTTCGGCAGGCCGCTCGGATACTCGAGAAGATTTCCTGACTGGTAGGAGTTACCCACACTGGAGAACACCAGAACACCCTTCGCCCGCGCCCAGGCCAGGGTCTTGCTCAGTTTCTCCGCGTCAGCAGGAGATGCGGTGACGGCAGAGATTCCCTGCGAGATATTGACGACCTTGGCACCCTGCTCGACCGCATACGTGACAGCCTGCCCGATCTGCCCCAGAAAATCCGCCGAAACCACGGCCCCTACGGACCCGTTATTGATTTTCAGTGGAAGGACCTTGGCAGCAGGAGCAAGGCCGTACGCCCCCGTGCCGCCACTGGCCTTTCCGGATCCTGCGACGAGGCCGGCCATCGCCGTACCGTGGCCGTCAGCGTACGAGCCGACGCCGCCCGGGCTCTCACTGAAGTCCTTACCAGGGAGGAGCTGTCCCACGAGGTCCGGATGGTCCAGCTTGAACCCGCCATCGATCACCGCGACAGTGATGCCCTGGCCCCTGGAAACCTTCCACACCTCAGGTGCGTGCATCGCGTCCAGGTGCCACTGATCAGCACGAATCGAGCCATCGGCGGCAGCCGGTGTCACCGCGCTCCCCAGCATGCTCAGGCTCACAACCCCCAGGGCCACAAACCGACGACCCCACATCCCGCGTTCCCCCAACAACGTGAACTACCTCGCGTACGGGTTGTCCTCCGGCGGCACCGGCGGCTGGTACGACGGCGGAGCCGGCGGCACCGCCCCCATCGGCTGCTGCAACGGCACCGGCGGCACCTGGGCCGCCTCGGGCTGCGCGGCCGGCTTCCTTCGCCGCACCACCGCGATCACCACACCCGCCACCAGCACCAACCCGGCCACCACACCCGCCACGATCGGCAACGCACTGCCGGAGCCCGAGGACGCCTCAGCCTTCGGCTGCACCGACGGCGCACCGGCGGCCACATCGGTCGGAGTCTCGACCGGGATCGGCACCGCAGACCCAGCAGCAGGCGCGGTCGCCGAAGGCGACGGGGCCCCCGACGGTGCAGGCGTGCCAACCGGGAGCGGTGACACGTTCGCGGGACCAGGATCTCCCGGATCCGTCAAAGCAATACGCGGCCGCACCGCACCGAAACCGATGAGGTCATTGCGACCGGACCCGTCATTCGCCTTCCCTGCGGTATTGATGAGCACCCGCAGGACCTGGTTCCCCGTCCAGTCCGGATGCGCCGCCCACACCAATGCCGCCGAGGCCGACACCATCGCGGTCGAGTCAGAGGTCCCGTGACTCTTGCAATAGCCCGTGGGTGAGGTGCAAGCCGCGATCATATCCATGCCAGGCGCGACAAACACCACCTGGGGGCCCCGTTCGGACTCCGCCGTAACAGTGCCATTTCGATCCGAAGCTCCCACGCCGACCACCCCGGGAAGCGCTCCGGGATACTCGACCGGATTCCCCTTCTCGGCTTCATTTCCGACGCTGGCGAATACTAGGACTCCCTTGTCCCTGGCTGCCGCGATGATCCCGTTCAGTTTCGTGACGTCCGCCGGGTAGGCCGTTACCGCGTCAATCCCCTGCGAAATATTGATGACCTTGGCGCCCTGATCGACCGCATAGCTGATGGCCTGCCCGATCTGACCAAGGAAATCAGTCGAGACGATTGAGCCGACCTTGCCGGTGTTGATCTTCAACGGAAGTACCTTGACACCCGGCGCCAACCCCAGCGCACCCGTCCCCCCGTTTCCCTTGCCCGTTCCGGCGATGAGGCTGGACATACCCGTGCCATGGCCGTCCGCGGCCGAACCCACACCTCCGGGGCTTCCGCTGAAGTCCTGGCCCGGCAGGAACTGCCCCTCCAGGTCAGGATGATCCAGCTTGAACCCGCTGTCGATCACCGCGACAGTGATGCCCCGCCCCTTGGTGACCTTCCACATCTCCGGAGCGTGCATCGCCTCCAGATGCCACTGCTGCTGCCGGATCGTGTCCTCGGCAACTGCGGGTGCTGCGACCGGGCCGACCACGATTCCCGCCGCCAGAAGCGCCGCAGCAGCAGCCCGCCAACGCGCCCGCGCGTTCGTCCGCCCCATCACAACTCCTCGTCAATCTCTCCGTCGACCGGGAAGCGTGCCCCGAACAAGACTGCCCGGCCACTGGGGATGCCCAGTGGCCGGGCAGTCGTTGCCGTCCTACTCAATCACGTCCGGATTGCTGTGCGGCGTACCGCTGGTCCAGGTCTCCTCGTCCTCGTGCAGGTAGTCGGCCCGCTGGCGGCGGTCGCGCTCCTTCCGGCCGCCGTGGCCCGCCGCTCCGGGGGCCATCATGCCGTTCTGCCTGGCCTGGGGGCCGCTCTCGCCAGCACCCGCCGCGCGGTTGCGCAGACCGGTACCGCCCGGCGTGAACTCCCCGCCGGCCGTCGGGCCCTTGCGGCCACCGACCGTGCCACCCGTGGTCGAGGACAGGCCCCGGCCGCGCGAGCCTCCGCCGGCGCCGACCGCACCGCCGTGGGCACCGCCCATGCCGGGGTGCATGCCGCCGCCCATGCCACCGGGGCCGCCGACCCGGCCGCCGCCTCCCGGCCCCGCCTCACGGGCGCCGAAGACCGTCCCGCTGGGCAGGCCGGGGGTGCCGCTCCTCCCCTGCCCGGGGCCGCCACCGAACGGGGTCGTGCGCACCGGGATCTGGCCGCCGCCCTTGCCCGGGACGTACCCGGTGCCACCGCCCTTGGTCGGGACGGTGCCGCCGCCCGGTCCACCCGGGATGCCCGTGACCGGGCCGCCACCGGGAACGCCGGGCCCGCCGCCCGGGCCACCCGGCCCGTTCGGGTAGCCGGGAAGGGTGGTCGGTCCGTCCGTCGGCAGCTGGCCGCCGCCGGGGCCGTACGGGCCGGTCTGCGTGGGCAGGGTCGGCAGGGTGGGCAGGCTGTTGAGGTCGGTGCCCGGACGGTTGACCGGGTCCGACGGGTACGACGGCGGGGTCGAGGTCCCCGGGTCCTGCGGCGCGGGCGGCAGCTGGCCGCCGCCACCGTGCGGCGGGGGCGGGGTGTTGCCCGGGTTGGACGGGCCGGGGCCGCCCGATCCCGGGTCACGGGGCAGGACCTTTCCTCCGCCGTAGCCGCCCCCACCGGACGGGTCGGAGCCACCGCCGACGCTTCCGCCGCCCGAACGCGGATTGCGGACGGGGCCGCCAGAGCCTACCGAGCCACCGCTGCCACCCGTAACAGTTGACGCATCGTCCTTGCCGGTGCCGTCACCAGGTGTCCCGGGCAGCACCACGTCCGACGGAATCCCGTTCAGCGTCGTCGTCGCCGCGCTGTACGCCTGGGCCAGCTTCTCCATCTGGAGAACGGCCTCCTGGTGCTCCTTCTCGACCTTCGCCTTCGCCTGGACGTACTCCGTCGACGTCACCCACTTGGGGTTGACCGTCTTCATGTACTCGTCGACGGTCTGGCCGACGGCAAGCTGGGGAACATTGAGCAGGTTCGACTGGCTGTTGTGCCTGTCGACCGCCTGGATCTCCGTCTGCGGAGGCTCCGGCACAGCGACCTTGGCGGTGCTGAGTGCCTCCCCGGCCTGGTGCATCGCATCGCCCGCGGTCGTGGCGTGGTCACCGATGATCTGCGCCGACTGCTGGAGGTTGTTCACCCAGGTCTTGAAGCTCTCGGCAGCCGGGCCTTCCCAGGTGACGTTGCCGACATGCGACTTGAGCGCCGTGCTCAGTTCCTTCAGCACCCGCCCGGCCGACTGCAGCTGGGTGCCGCGACTGAGGACCGTCGTCGGGTCCGTGCTGTCCACCATCTTCCGCAGGTGGGCGTGTTCCATGCTTTCGAAGTTCGTGCTGCCTGACACTACTTGCTCCCCGTCTCCCCGTAGGACTCTCCCCAGACCGCCATCAGTACTTTCCGTCGCCCGACCCAGGTGCCGACGTGGTGACACCCGCGTTCTTCGCGACGGCGTTCTGCGCGGCCGTCGTGTGGTCCTCGTTGGTCGCGTAGATGCTGGCCGTCCGCGTAACCGCCGTCTGCATCGCCTGGATCTGCGACACGAAGTCCTTGTGCAGCTGGACGAGCTGGGCGTGCACCTTCCCGTAGGCGGTGGTCAGCGCCGTCGCCTCGGCGAAGTCCGCGCTCGCGAAGCTCTTGCCCGTCAGCTTCTGCTCCTGGAGCTTGTACGGCGCGGCCGGCGAGCCCTCCATCGCGGCGAGCAGGGCCTCGATCTTGCCCACGAACGTCGTGAGCGTGTCGAGCTCGACCTGGACGTTCTGCTTCCCGAAGGCCGCCACCAGGTCACTGGCGCTGACGTTGGTCTGCACCGTGCTGACGACGGGGGCGATGTTGATCCCGCCCAGCGGCCACGGGAGCTTCTGGTCCAGCATGAACGGTGCCGAGTCGTTCGCAGGCGCCTGGCTGCCCGGGTCGGCCCCCGACGCGCTGGGTGCCGGGTTGGCCGAAGGGCTGGGCGCGGCAGTCGTCGTAGGGCTCGGGGCCGGGCTCGGCGACGGGCTGGGCGTAGGACTCGCCGAGGGTGTCGGCGTAGGACTGGGCGACGGACTCGCTGACGGAGTCGGCGTCCCCGAACTAGTTGCACCATTGCCTGCCACGGCAGTTCACCTCTCCCCCGTACGGCCCGCCGCGCCCGGGGCGTCCCGGGCGGCCGCGTTCCGCAACACACCGTCAACTTCTGGGTCGTACCGTCCTGGTCGGTACACCGTCCGCCCTGTGGACGGTTTCCGCCTCCGTCATCGTAGCCATCGCCTCTGTCGGACCGGCAGGGACCTTGGCCCGCCCGTACGCGATCGGTACGAACTTGACATGTGGGAGCCGCCGCGGACGGCCTGGGTAGACTGACCCGGTACGCCCCATCTGCCGCGCAATGTCGCACAGCAGCGACCCCAGGCCGCAGAACGGACGTGACCGCGTGAGCTCTCCCGACGTCTCCCCTTCCCCCTGGTGGGCCCGTGCCGCGCGGCCCGCGCGGCCGCCGGTGCCGGTGGCGCTGATGGTGCGGGCGGCGGTGGGCATGGCGGTGCCGTTGGCGGTGGGGCTGCTGGTGCACCGGCTGGATCTGGGAGTGTTCGCGGGGCTCGGGGCGATGCACGCGACGATGAACGACCGGGCCGAGCCGGGCAGGTTGCGGGCCGCCCGGATCGGGACGGCGGTCCTCGCCTCGGCGCTCGGCATGCTGATCGGCACCGCGCTCCAGCACGTGGACGCGGACGGCCTCGTCCTGGGTGTCGTGCTGACGCTGACCGCTTTCGCCTCGGGTGCATTGAGTGCGACCGGTCCGCGCGGGTCGGCGGCAGGGATGCTGCTGCTGGTGTCGGCGGCGCTGGGCAGTGGGATGCCGTTGCCGCAGCCGTGGTGGGCGGCGGCGCCGATGCTGCCGGTCGGGGCCGCGTTCGTGGTGCTGCTCGGGCTGCCGGCGGGTGCGCCGAACCGGCCTGCGGCGGATCCGCGCAACCGGGCGCTGGCCGCCGCGTACGACGCGCTCGGCCGTACTCTCGCCGACCTGGGCGGCCCGCGGGCGGGGGCCTCCCGCCAGGTGTTGACGGCCCGCCTGAACCAGCTCCAGGACCTCCTCGGCACGCATCGGAGGGACCGCCGGGAACGGCAGGACCACCGAAGCAGGCAGAACCGCCGGGCCCGGATGTACGAGGCGGCCCTCGCCGCCACCGAGGCGGCGACCGGCCTGCTGTGGGCGCGCCGCCCGGTCCCGCCCGAGGTGGCCGAGGTGCCGAACCGGCTGGCGGCCGCCGTGCGGCGGGGCGGCGGCGAGGTCGCCGTCCCCGACTGGCGGCCCGACACCCCCTCGCGGCAGGCCCTGGACGTGGCCCTGCGCGCCGCCGCCGACACCGTGGCCGGCCGCGACACCCGGCTCGGCACCGCCCCCGCGCCGCCGCCGGACCCCTGGCGGCTGCGGGTGCGGCTGCTGTCCCGGGGTTCGGTCCGGTACGGGCTGCGGGTCGCGCTGTGCATCGCGGTCGGTTCGGCGGTCACCGCCAACTACCCGCTCAGCAAGAGCTACTGGGTGCCGATGACGATCGCCTTCGTGCTGAAGCCGGACCTCGGCTCGGTGTTCCTACGCGCGGTGAGCCGCTCGGTCGGCACGGTGCTCGGGGTGGCGGTGACCGCGGCGCTGCTCATGGCCACCACCGACGAGTGGGCGCTGACCGCGATGGCCGCCGGCTGCGTGGCCCTGCTCCCGTACGCCACGGCGGCGCACTACGGGCTGAACACCGTGGTGATGACGCCGATGGCGCTGGTCCTGCTCCAGCTCGGCGGGCAGAGCAGCGCCGCCGAGTTCTGGCCCCGGGTCCTGGACACCGTGCTGGCCAGCGCGATCGTGCTGCTCTTCGGCTACCTGCTGTGGCCGGAGCGCCCGCGCCACCGGATCGAGCCCAGGCTGGTCGACGCGACGACGGCGCTGCGGGCCTACCTGGACGCCGTCGTCCGCGGCGCCGGCCAGGACGACGGCCCGGACAGCGGCCCGAACAGCGGCCAGGACGGCGGCCGGACCGGCACCGCCCAGGTGTGGCTGCGCCGTACGGCCTACCGGGCGCTGGCGGACGCCCGCCGGGAGGTGCAGCAGGGACTGGCCGAGCCGCCGCCCACCGGCCGGCTGGCCGAGCGGTGGCTGCCGGCGACGGCGGCGCTGGAGCGGCTGGGCGGCGCGGTGGCGGCCTTCGCGGCGCAGATCCGGTACGGCGGCCGGGTGCCGGACCCGGCCGAGGTCGACCGGGTGCGGCGCGCGTTGGACGAACTGACCGCCAGCGCCCGCGCGCACCGCCCGCCGACGGCCCCAAGCGCGCCGACACCCCCGACGTCCCCGGCAGCCGCGGCGACCCCGACAGTCGCAACACCCGCCCCGCACGACCCGACGCGCAGCGCGCTGGGCCGTGCGGCGGAGGAGCTCGAAGCGCTCCTCCGTACCCGACCGGACGACTAGCTCAGACCTGCTCGGCCAGCTCCAGCCAGCCCATCTCCAGCTCCTCCTTCTCGTCCCGGACCGCGCGCAGCTGCGCGTCCAGCTCCGCGACCTTGGAGAAGTCGGCGGCGTGCTCGGCGAGTTGGGCGTGCAGCTTGGACTCCTTCTCGTCCAGCTTGGCGATCTGCCGCTCCAGCTTCTGCATCTCCTTCTTCGCCGCCCGCAGGTCCCCGCCGGACAGCGCGGGGGCCGCGCCCCCGTCCTCCGCGACGGCCGTGGCGGTCGGGGCGGCGGCGCCGGCCTGAGCGGCGGCGGTGGCCGCGGCGGCCATCCTGGCCCGGCGCTCCAGGTACTCGTCGACGCCGTTCGGCAGCATCCGCATCTTCTTGTCACCGAGCAGCGCGTGGACGGTGTCCGTGGTGCGCTCGATGAAGAAGCGGTCGTGGCTGATGACGACCATCGAGCCGGGCCAGCCGTCGAGCAGGTCCTCCAGCTGGTTGAGCGTCTCGATGTCCAGGTCGTTGGTGGGCTCGTCCAGGAACAGCACGTTGGGCTCGTCCATCAGCAGCCGCAGCAGCTGGAGGCGGCGCCGCTCGCCACCGGACAGGTCGCCGACCGGCGTCCACTGCTTGTCCTTGCCGAAGCCGAACTGCTCGCACAGCTGGCCGGCGCTCATCTCCCGGCCCTTGCCGAGGTCGACCCGCGAGCGGACCTGCTCGACGGCCTGGAGCACCCGGGTCGCCGGGTCCAGTTCGGCGACCTCCTGCGACAGGTAGGCCAGCCGCACGGTCTTGCCGACCTTGATGACGCCCGACGTCGGCTGGACGTCGCCCTCGGAGGCGTACGCGTCGCGCATCGCGCGCAGCAGCGAGGTCTTGCCGGCGCCGTTGACGCCGAGCAGGCCGATCCGGTCGCCGGGGCCGAGCTGCCAGGTGAGGTTCTCCAGCAGCAGCTTCGGGCCGGCCGTGACGGTCACGCCCTCCAGCTCGAAGACGGTCTTCCCGAGCCGCGCGTTGGCGAACTTCATCAGCTCGGACTTGTCGCGCGGGTCCGGCACGTCCGCGATCAGGGCGTTGGCGGCCTCGATCCGGTAGCGCGGCTTGGAGGTGCGGGCGGGGGCGCCGCGGCGCAGCCAGGCCAGCTCCTTGCGGGCCATGTTCTGGCGCTTCTGCTCCTCGACGGCCTCGATCCGGGAGCGCTCGGCGCGGGCGAAGACGTAGTCGGAGTAGCCGCCCTCGTACTCGTGCACCTCGCCGTTCTGGACGTCCCACATCCGGGTGCAGACCTGGTCGAGGAACCAGCGGTCGTGGGTGACGCAGACGAGCGCGGAGCGGCGCTTCTGCAGGTGCTGGGCGAGCCAGTTGATGCCCTCGACGTCGAGGTGGTTGGTGGGCTCGTCCAGGATGATCAGCTCGGGCGAGCCGAGCAGCAGCTTGGCGAGGGCGATCCGGCGGCGCTCGCCGCCGGAGAGCGGGCCGATGACGGTGTCCAGGCCGTCGGCGAAGCCGGGCAGGTCGAGGCCGCCGAAGAGGCCTTCGATGATGTCGCGGATGCGGGCGTCGCCGAGCCACTCGTGGTCGGCCCGGCCGGCGATCACCTCGTGCCGGATGGTGGCCTTCGGGTCGAGCGAGTCGTGCTGGGTGAGGACGGCCGGTTCGAGGCCGCCGTTCCAGGTGATCCGGCCGCCGTCGGGCTCCTCCAGCTTGGCGAGCATCCGGATCAGGGTGGTCTTGCCGTCGCCGTTGCGGCCGACGACGCCGATCCGGTCGCCCTCGCTGACGCCCAGGCTGACCGCGTCCAGCAGGGCGCGGGTGCCGTAGACCTTCGTGACGGACTCGATGGTGGCGAGGTTGACGGCCACGTGTGCTGCGCTCCAGGGTTCGGCGGTCGCGGGGCGGCCCGCCGCTCGACGGCCGGATGCCCCTCTCGGGACACCCCGATCTCCCCAGCCTAATGGGCCCGCCGCGGCGGCCTCACCGCGTCAGCCCGCGACGGACGCCCCCGGGACCGGCCCGTGGGTGGCGTGCGCGGTCCGGCAGGTGCCGGAGGCCCGCAGCGCCCCGGCGACCGCGGCGGCGGCCTCGGCGTCCTTGACCAGGAAGGCGCAGGTCGGCCCGGAGCCGGAGACCAGTGCCCCGAGCGCGCCCGCCTCGGTGCCGGCCCGCAGGGTGGCGGCGAGTGCGGGGCGCAGTGAGAGCGCGGCGGGCTGGAGGTCGTTGGCGAGGGCGGCGGCCAGGGCGACGGGGTCGCCCTCGGCGAGGGCGGCGAGCAGCGCCGGGTCAGCGTCCGGGGTGGGGACGTCGGTGTCGCTGGAGCCGGTGCCGGCCTCCTCGCGCAGCCGGTCGCACTCGCGGAACACGGCGGGGGTGGACAGGCCGCCCTCGGCGACCGCGAAGACCCAGTGGAAGGTGCCCTCGACGGCCAGCGGCTCCAGGATCTCGCCGCGGCCGCGGCCGAGGGCGACGCCGCCGACCAGGGCGAACGGCACGTCGGAGCCGAGTTCGGCGGCCAGCTCGAGCAGCACGGGGAGCGGGGTGCCCAGCTGCCAGAGCGCGTCGCAGGCGACCAGCGCGGCCGCGCCGTCGGCGCTGCCCCCGGCCATGCCGCCGGCCACCGGGATGGCCTTGGCGATGTGCAGGTGCACGCCCGGGTCGGCGATGCCGTGGTGGGCGGCGAGCAGCCGGGCGGCGCGGGCGGCGAGGTTGCTGTCGTCCAGCGGGACGGCGGCGGCGTCCGGCCCGGAGCAGCTCAGCGTCACGCCCTGCGCCGCGGTGGCGGTGACCTCGTCCCCGAGGGCGACGGCGAAGAAGACGTTGGCCAGGTCGTGGAAGCCGTCGGCGCGCAGCCCGCCGACCCCCAGCTGGACGTTGACCTTGGCCGGTACCCGTACGGTGATCACTCGCTGTCCTCGGTCGTCTGCTCGGCGGACGCGGGCGCCTGCTCAGCGGGCTCGGCGGGCTCGGCGGCCCCGGGCTCGGCGGCCCCGGGCTCGGCAGCCGCGGACCGGACCGGCTTGCGCTCGGCGGCCCCGGCCCGGCCGGTCCGCTGACCGGCCCCCTCGGCCCCCTCGGCCTGGGCGGGCTTGTGCTCGGCGATCGCGGCGAACTGCTCCACCGTCAGCATCTCGCCGCGCAGCCTGTGGTCGATGCCGGCCGCCGCGAGCGCCTGCTCGGCCCCGGCGGCGGAGCCCGCCCAGCCGGCCAGCGCGGCGCGCAGGGTCTTGCGCCGCTGGGCGAACGCGGCGTCGACCACCGCGAACACCTCCTCGCGGCTGGCGCTGGTCTTCGGCGGCTCGCGGCGGATCAGCGAGACCAGCCCGGAGTCGACGTTGGGGGCGGGCCAGAACACGTTCCGCCCGATGGCGCCGGCCCGCTTCACCTCGGCGTACCAGTTGGCCTTGACCGACGGGACGCCGTACACCTTGTTGCCCGGCTTGGCGGCGAGCCGGTCGGCGACCTCGCTCTGCACCATCACCAGGGTCCGCTCGATGCTGGGGAAGGTCGCCAGCATGTGCAGCAGGACGGGCACCGCGACGTTGTACGGGAGGTTGGCGACCAGCGCGGTGGGCGCCGGGCCGGGCAGCTCGGTGACCTCCATGGCGTCGCTGAACACCAGGTCGAAGGCGTCCGCCTTGCCGGGCATCCGGGCGGCGACGGTGTCCGGCAGGTGCCGCGCCAGCACCGGGTCGATCTCGACCGCGGTCACGTGCCGCGCGACCTCCAGCAGCGCCAGCGTGAGCGAGCCGAGCCCGGGCCCGACCTCCACCACCGCGTCCTGCTCCGTCACCTCGGCGGCCCGGACGATCCGCCGCACGGTGTTGCCGTCGATGACGAAGTTCTGCCCGCGCTGCTTGGTCGGCTTCACGCCGAACGCGGCCGCCAGCTCCCGGATGTCGGCACTGCCCAGCAAGGGGGTCCCCCCGGCCGGAGGCTGGGGGCGGCTGTCAGAGGTGGGGTCGGTGGTGCTCACGCGCCAAGGATACGGGCGCCGGGGCCGCCGTCCGGACGCGCCGATCCGGACGGGGCCCGACCACGCGCCGATCCGGACGGGGCCCCGACCGCGCGCTCGGGCCCCGGGGCCCCGGCGTCAGTACCCGAAGGCCCGGGCGGTGTTCGCCGCGATGGCCGTGGACAGCTCGTCCTCGGCCAGGCCCAGGGTCGCGGCCATCGAGCGCACCGTGACCGGGATCAGGTACGGGGCGTTCGGGCGGCCGCGGTACGGGTGCGGGGTGAGGAAGGGGGCGTCGGTCTCGACCAGGACCCGGTCCAGCGGCGTGGCGAGCAGGGCGTCGCGCAGCGGCTGGTTGGCCTTGAAGGTGACCGGGCCGGCGAAGGAGAGGTACCAGCCGTGCTCGGCGCAGGTCTTCGCCATCTGCGCGTCGCCGGAGTAGCAGTGGAAGACCGTCCGCTCCGGGGCGCCCTCCGCCAGCAGGACGGCGATGACGTCCTCGTGGGCGTCCCGGTCGTGGATGACCAGGGCCTTGCCGTGCCGCTTGGCCATCTCGATGTGGCGGCGGAACGACTCCTTCTGGATGTCCACGCCCTCCGGCCCGGTGCGGAAGTAGTCCAGGCCGGTCTCGCCGACCGCCACCACCTGCGGCAGCGCGGCGAGCCGGTCGATCTCGGCGAGCGCCTCGTCGAGCGCGGCGGCGCCGCCGGCCTTCCGCTGCTGGCCGGACCAGCCGTCCGCGTCGCCGAGGAAGATCCGCGGCGCCTCGTTCGGGTGCAGGGCGACGGCCGCGTGCACCTGCTCGTACTGCGCCGCCAATTCGGCGGCCCAGCGCGAGCCGGGCACGTCGCAGCCCACCTGGACCACCGTGGTGACCCCGACCGAGGCGGCCTTCGCCAGGCCCTCGGCGGGGGTGCCGGACTGCATGTCGAGGTGGGTGTGCGAGTCGGCCACCGCCACTGCCAGGGGTTCCGGCAGCGGCGGCGGGGTCGACCGGGCGTCGTCCTTGGCGGCCATGTCAGGCGGTCGGCTTCTCTTCGAGGCGCGGGAAGAGGATCTCGCCCTTGGTGACGGTGGCACCGGCGGGCAGCCGGCCCCAGTCGGCGACGGTGGCGACGGTCTGCGCGGAGAGCGCGCCCAGCCCGGCGGCCTCGGCGCCCAGCGAGACCCACAGCTTCTCGGCGGTGGTCGGCATCACCGGGTTGAGCAGCACGGCGGTGGCGCGCAGCGCCTCGGCGGCGGTGTAGAGGATGGTGGCCAGGCGGGCCCGGCCCTCGGCCGAGTCGTCCTTGGCGACCTTCCAGGGCTCCTGCTCGGTGAGGTAGCCGTTGACCTGCTTGACGAACTCGAAGATCGCCGCGAGGCCGCCGGCGAAGTCCAGCTCCTCGCCGATCTTCCGGTCGGCCGTCTCGACGGCCCTGGTCAGCCCGTCGGCGACGGCCTGCTCGGCGTCGCCCGCGGCGGTGGCGGCGGGCAGCACCCCGTCGAAGTACTTGCCGACCATCGCGGCGACCCGGGAGGCCAGGTTTCCGAAGTCGTTGGCCAGCTCGGAGGTGTACCGGGCGGTGAAGTCCTCCCAGGAGAACGAGCCGTCGGTGCCGAACGGGATCGCCCGCAGGAAGTAGTAGCGGTACGCGTCCACGCCGAAGTGCGAGGTCAGGTCGGTGGGCGCGATGCCGGTCAGGTTGGACTTGGACATCTTCTCGCCGCCGACCATCAGCCAGCCGTTGGCGACGACCCGCTTGGGCAGCGGCAGCCCGGCGGCCATCAGCATGGCGGGCCAGATGACGGCGTGGAACCGCAGGATGTCCTTGCCGACGAGGTGGACCGAGGCGGGCCACAGCTCGGCGAAGCGCTCCGGGTCGCTGCCGTAGCCGGCCGCGGTGATGTAGTTCTGCAGCGCGTCGACCCACACGTAGAGGACGTGCTTCTCGTCCCAGGGCAGCGGCACGCCCCAGTCGAAGGTGGAGCGGGAGATCGAGAGGTCCTTGAGGTCCTGCTCGACGAAGCGCAGCACCTCGTTGCGGGCCGAGGCGGGCTGGATGAAGTCCGGGTTCGCCGCGTAGAACTCCAGCAGCTGCGGGCCGTAGGCGGAGAGGCGGAAGAAGTAGTTCTCCTCCTCCAGCCACTCGACGGGCCGCTTGTGCACGGAGCAGAGCTTCTCGTCCCCGGTGGCGCCGTCGAGCAGCTCGGAGGGGAGCTTGAACTCCTCGCAGCCGACGCAGTACGGGCCGGAGTAGCCGCCCTTGTAGATCTCGCCCTTGTCGTACAGGTCCTGGACGAACTCCTGCACCCGGGCGGTGTGCCGCTCCTCGGTGGTGCGGATGAAGTCGTCGTTGGCGATCTCCAGGTGCTGCCAGAGCGGCTTCCAGGCCTCCTCGACCAGCTTGTCGCACCACTCCTGCGGGCTGACGCCGTTCGCCTCGGCGGTCCGCATGATCTTCTGACCGTGCTCGTCGGTGCCGGTCAGGTACCACACCTTCTCGCCGCGCTGGCGGTGCCAGCGGGTGAGGACGTCGCCCGCCACGGTGGTGTACGCGTGGCCGAGGTGCGGGCGATCGTTGACGTAGTAGATCGGGGTGGAAACGTAGTACGCCGGGGTGCTCGCCCCGGTGGTGCTGTGGTCTGCAGTGGCCGCCATGGTCGGAAAGCTTAGTCGGGCACGCGGACCGCCCTCGACCGAGTTGTTCCCGGCCGGGGGCGGTCCCTGCTCCGTCGCCCCGGTGTCAGCCCAGCAGCCGCGACCAGAACCGGGCCCAGCGTCCGCGCGGCCGGGTGGGCTCGGCCGCCGCGGGCGTCCCGGCCGGCTCGGCGTGCGCCGGGTAGCCGGGGGCGTGCTGCCAGGCCTGGTCGGCGGAGGCGACCCGGCCCTCGCGCATGATCCGCACGGTGTGGCCGCCGCAGCCCGGGCAGGTCGGCTTGAGCAGCGGGGACGGCACCCGGACGCCGTTGGCGTGGTACTCGAACACGACGTGCCCGTCGTTGGCCACGTGGTGTTCGATGTCGTACGCCTGCTCCCAGCCGTACCCGCAGCGCAGGCACGCGAAGGAGTAGGCCTCCCGTACGGTCTCGACGGGAGTGTGCGGCCGGCCGGCCAGACCGGCGGTGCTCAGTGCGCTGCCACTGCGGGGGGTACCGACTACATCGCTCATGGCCGTCTCCCAGCGCCCGCCGGACGCTCGTCCGGCTGGGTCTTTCCCTTCCAGGAAATGCCCGGACCGCCCCGGCCGATGCCCGGCTTGTGAAGACTTGGATGCGCGTTGGTCAGACCTATACGAAAATCCTCGCAGGGTCCGGGAAGCGCGGCCGAAACTTCAGCTCAGCTGGTGTTTACCGGGGCCTTCTCTCCACGGTACGACTCCCCGTGAGCAACGCAACCCCCGGGATTCACCCCTTTCCCAGGCCGCTTTCCAGGCCTTCCCGCTTCGCCGCCACGACCGCGTCGAAGACCTCCCGCTTGGGCAGCGAGAGCTCCACCGCGACGGCCGCGATGGCCTCCTTGCGGCGCTCCCCGGCCTCCTCGCGGACGGCCACCAGCCGGGCCAGCTCGGCCGGGGTGAGCTCCTGGGGCGCGGCCGGCGGGGCGCCGGCGACCACGACGGTGATCTCGCCCCTGACGCCCTCGGCCGCCCAGGCGGCCAGCTCGCCGATCGGCCCGCGCTTGACCTCCTCGTAGGTCTTGGTGAGCTCGCGGCAGACGGCGGCCGGCCGCTCCGGCCCGAACGCCCCGGCCATCGCGGTCAGCGCCTCGGCGATCCGGTGCGGCGCCTCGAAGAAGACCATGGTGCGCGGTTCGGCGGCGATCGAGGCGAGCTGCCGGGCCCGGTCGCCGCTCTTGCGCGGCAGGAAGCCCTCGAAGGTGAAGCGGTCCACCGGCAGGCCGGACAGCGCGAGGGCGGTGAGCACCGCCGAGGGCCCGGGCACCGCGGTGACCTTGACGTCGGCGGCCACGGCGGCGGCGACCAGCCGGTAGCCGGGGTCGGAGACCGAGGGCATGCCGGCGTCGGTGACCAGCAGCACCCGGGCGCCGCCGAGCAGCGCCTCGACCAGTTCGGGGGTGCGGCCGACCTCGTTCCCCTCGAAGTAGGAGACCACCCGGCCCGCCGGGGTCACCCCGAGTGCCTGGGTGAGCCGGCGCAGCCGCCGGGTGTCCTCGGCCGCGATCACGTCCGCCGTGGCCAGTTCGTCGACGAGCCGGGGCGGGGCGTCCGAGACGTCGCCGATGGGGGTGCCTGCGAGAACGAGTACTCCTGTCACGGTCCCCATCCTCGCAGCTGTCGGGCGCCCGGGGTTTTTGGTGACGATTCGGTCAGCTTCCGAGGGAGCGGACACGCGTGCGAAGAGCGCCCCTACGATGTGGCGGATGAACGGCGACACGGCGGCCCAGGCGCCCACTGGTACGGACCACTCCGCGTACGGCGGCGTCGGCCTGCCGTCCCCCCGCCCACCGCAGGACGGGCCGGCCGGCTGGCGCGAGCGCCTGGCCCGGTTCGGCTACACGGCCCGCCCCACCGGGACGCTCACCGAGCGCCTGGCCCCGCCGATGCCGGACGGCCCCCAGGTGACGCCCCGGGACGTGCCGCAGTCGCCGCTGCTGCTGCGGCTGGGCGTCTCGCTGCCGCAGGGCCTGTGGTTCTTCCTCTGCCGCTGGGCCGGCTGGCTGGGTCCGGTCGCGGTGGCGGTCTTCGCCGGCCTCCTGCGGTTCACGAACCTGGGGCAGCCGCACGCGATCATCTTCGACGAGACGTACTACGCCAAGGACGCCTACGCGCTCTGGCACGGCGGCTACGAGATCAACTGGCCGGAGGACGCCAACACCACGATCATGACGCCGGGCGCGGCCGTCCCGTACCGGGCGACGCCCTCGTACGTGGTGCACCCGCCGGTCGGCAAGTGGATCATCGGCCTGGGCGAGCAGCTGTTCGGCATGAACCCCTTCGGCTGGCGGTTCGCGGTGGCCCTGCTCGGCACCCTGTCGGTGCTGATGGTGGCCCGGATCGCCCGCCGGATGTTCCGCTCCACCCTGCTGGGCTGCGTGGCGGGCCTGCTGCTCGCGGTGGACGGCCTGCACCTGGTGCTCAGCCGGGCCGCCCTGCTCGACCTGGTGGTGATGTTCTGGACCCTCGCCGCCTTCGGCTTCCTGCTGCTGGACCGCGACCGCACCCGGGCCCTGCTGGCCCGGCGGCTGGGCGGGGTCGAGGACGCCCGGCTCGCCCAGCGGCTCGGCCTGGGCTGGCGCCCGTACCGGATCGCGGCCGGCGCCTGCGTCGGCCTGACCTGCGCCACCAAGTGGAGCGGTCTGTACGTCGCGGCGGCCTTCGGGCTGCTCACGGTGCTCTGGGACGTCGGCGCCCGCCGCCTGGCCGGCGCCCCGCGCCCGTTCGTGGCGGTGCTCGCCCGGGACGTCCTGCCGGCCTTCGTCTCGGTGGTCGTGGTCGCGGTCGCGGTCTACATCGCGTCCTGGTGGGGCTGGTTCGCCAGCAGCACCGCTCCCGGCCAGGGCGGCTGGGGCCGGGACTGGGCGGTCGGCCGCTCCACCGACTTCCCGTGGATACCCGAGGCCCTGCGATCGCTGTGGCACTACCACACCACGGTCTACGAGTTCCACGTCGGCCTGAGCGACCCGCACACCTACCAGTCCAACCCGTGGTCCTGGCTGGTGCTGGGCCGGCCGGTGTCCTTCTTCTACGAGTCCCCCAAGTACGGCCAGGCCGGCTGCACCGCCGCCGACTGCGCCCGCGAGGTGCTGGGCATCGGCACCCCGCTGCTGTGGTGGACGGGCATCGCGGCGCTGGCCTACTGCCTGTGGCGCTGGGCGGCCCGGCGGGACTGGCGGGCCGGCGCGCTGCTCTGCGGCCTGGCCGCCGGCTACCTGCCCTGGTTCGCCTACCAGCAGCGGACGATCTTCCTCTTCTACGCGGTGGTCTTCGTCCCGTTCCTGGTGCTCGCGGTGACGATGCTGATCGGCGCCCTGATCGGGCCGGCCGGCGCCTCCCGGGACCGCCGGATCATCGGCTCCGCGGCGGCCGGACTGCTGGTCCTGCTGATCGTCTGGAACTTCCTCTTCTTCTACCCGCTGTTCACCGGGCAGACCATCCCGCTGGAGGACTGGCGCCGCCGGATGTGGTTCAACACCTGGATCTGACCCGCCGCCCCGGGCACACCGCGTTCCCGCGAACCGTCCGTATGCGGTGCACAACACGTACCAGATCCGTCACAAGTGCCGGGCGATTCGCCGGCGCACCGATCCGCGCTGCCTAGGGTGGAGGGGTACCGCGTTTCCGGCCCCGCCGGTTGCGCCCGGCCGCGAGACCCCTGGGGGACCTGCACCATGCGCAGTGGCGCGAAGATCGGCATCATCACCGGCGTGTCCATCGCCGTCCTCGCGGGCGGCGGCTACGGCGTGTACAGCCTGGTGAGCGAGTCGGACGGCGTATCCGGTGGCAAGAAGCCGCGCACCGTGGTCGCCGAGCCGCCGACCGCCGACCAGGCGACGGCCGGACTGAAGGACTTCCTGACGGCCTGGGCGGCCGGCGACATCGCCAAGGCGGCCTCGCTGACCGACGACCCGGCCGCGGCCACCGCCGGTCTGACCGCCTTCCGGGACCAGGTCAAGCCGAGCGCGCTGACCCTCACCCCCTTCGGCCCGACCACCCAGCAGGTCTTCTCCGCCGCCACCGGCACCCCCGCCCCGGCCGCCAAGCCGACCGCCGGGGCCTCCGCGACCCCGGGCGCCACCGGCACGCCGGGCGCCGGCGACTCGCCGTCCGCCGCCGCCACGCCCGCGCCCACCGGCACGCTGATGTCCTACAAGGCGCGCGCCGAGTTCGCGGGCACCAACCGGGCCTGGGACTACCAGGGCTTCCTGGGCGTCGTGAAGATGAGCGACAACACCCCGGCCGTGCACTGGGCGCCGTCGGTGATCCACCCCCACCTGTCCGGCAACGAGACCATCGCCGTCCAGCCGGTCTTCGCCCCGCCGTCCACCGTGGTCGACCGCAACGGCAAGCCGGTCCAGGGCGCCTCGCTCACCCAGTCGCTGCTGACCACCCTCCAGGACAACGCCAACAAGCTGCTGCCGCCGGACCCGGCCAAGGACCAGGACGCGGGCAGCGCGGTGGTGATCTCCGACCCGGCCGGCAAGGGCCCCCAGGACAAGCTGTTCACGATCGTCGAGCCGAAGCCCGGCAAGCCGTTCAAGCTCACCATCGACAACACCCTCCAGGCCGCCGCCGAGAAGGCGATGACCGACCTGGCGGGCAAGCCCGGCTCCATCGTCGCGATCGAGCCGAGCACCGGTCAGGTGCTGGCCTTCGCCAACTCGCCGGCCACCGGCCAGAACCGGGCCTTCGCCGGGCTGCTCGCCCCTGGCTCGACGATGAAGATCGTCACCTCGGCGGCGCTGCTGGAGAACGGCGTCAACCCGGACACCGTGGTGGCCTGCCCGGAGAAGAGCAGCAACCCGCACGCGATCCCGAACTCGTTCCCGGGCGCCTTCCCGAACAACACGCTCCAGCAGGACTTCATGATGTCCTGCAACACCGCCTTCATCAACCAGGGCCTGACCAGCCTCAAGCCCGAGACGCTGAACGGCACGGCCAAGGACGTGTTCGGCATCGGCCTGGAGTGGAAGACCGGCCTGCCGAACACCGACGGCAAGGTTCCGGCGGCGCCGGGCAGCAAGGACGAGCAGGCCATGAACTACATCGGCCAGGGCAAGGTCCAGATGAACCCGCTGGCCATCGCCTCGGTCACCGCCACCGTGCAGAGCGGCGAGTTCAAGCAGCCGATCCTGGTCGCCGAGCTGCCGCAGCAGAAGGCCGCCCGCCCGCTCTCCCCGGACGTCGACGCCAAGCTGAAGGCGATGATGGCGGCCACCGCCACCGGCGGCACCGCCAGGGACGTGATGGCCGGCATCACCGACAACGCGGGCGCCAAGACCGGCTCCGCCGAGGTCGCCGGGGTCGACGTCACCAACAGCTGGTTCACCGCCTACCGCGGCAACGTCGCGGTGGCCGCCGAGGTGCAGGGCGGCGGCCACGGCGTGGACGCGGCCGGCCCGGCCGTCGCCTCCATCCTGAAGGCCGCCGGCGGCCGCTGAGCCCCCGCAAGCCCCCGCCCGCCCGGAGCCGGGCGGGCCGCCGACAGCCCGCTCAGCCTCGCGGCAGGGCGGGCTGTGGCCTTCCCGGCCGCACCCGGCCCGGCGGGACCGGGCGCCGGCTGCTCCAGCGCCGGGCCGCCAGCCGGGGCCAGATCACCAGCACCGCCGGCAGCGCCAGGTACCCGAACCGCCCGGCCGGGGCCAGCATGAAGGCGATCGCGAGCCCGGCGGCCAGCAGGTCGGCCGCGGCGATCGCGGAGACCGGCGGCCGGGCCAGCAGCCAGATCGCCACCGCGACCAGGGCCACGGTCATCAGCGCCAGCGAGATCGCGTGCCCGGTCGGCCCGAAGCCGGCCAGCACCTTGCCGGGCAGCGGGCTGCCCGCCGGGGTGCGGATCGCCGTCATCCCGAGCGGGAAGCGCACCACCTGTTCGCGCAGCGCGTCGGCCTGGGTCAGCGCGGAGGGCAGGATCACCAGCGCGCTCACCCCGACCCCGATCAGCGCCGTCCGGGCCGCCGGGCGCCGGCCGTACAGCCGCCAGAGCAGCAGGACGGCCACCGGCAGCGCGGGCCAGGCCGTCCACTTCAGGGTGCAGGCGAGGGCGAGCACCAGCCCGGCGGCGACCGTGCGGTCCCGCTCGGCGAGCGCCATGGCCAGGCAGCAGACGCCGATCAGCGGCAGGTCCACCCCGCCGACCACCAGGGCGAGCGCGATCAGCGGCGAGGCGGTGAGGACGGCCAGCGGCAGCAGCGGCGCGCGCCCGTCGCCGCCGGGGCGGGCGGGCCGCAGCAGCCGCCAGGCGGCCAGCATGCAGACGAAGAAGGTCAGCGCGAACCAGATCCGGGCGTCCCCGGCGACCCGCGCGACGGCGGTGGAGTCGCCGAACAGCTGGCGCGGCATCCCGAACAGGGACATCGCCGGCAGGTACGGGTTGTAGTCGGTGACCACCGCCGGGTGCGGCAGGTACGCGGTGCCGGTGGTGAGCAGCAGGTGGGCCGAGCGTTCGACCACCATGACCTCGGACTGGTGGCGGCCCTGCAGGGCGAGCAGCCCGAGCGGCACCAGGACGGCCCCGACCAGGGCGACCGAGGCGGCCGCCTTGGCCGCGAAGCGGCGCGGCAGGGTCAGGCAGAGCACTCCGGCCAGCACGTAGCCGGGGGCCGCGATCAGGCCCCACTGCCGCTGGTTGGGCAGGTCGGAGACGAGCGGGAAGGCGGCGGCCCAGCCGGCCGCGACGAGGCAGCCGAGCAGTTGGACGGTCCGCGTCGAGGCGAGCCCGGCCAGCCGGGCGGTGTTCAGCCGGGCGGGCGTGGGCGGAAACGTGCTCTCGCCGCGCTGGCGGGGAAAGGGCCGGACGGAGAGGCCGCGCTGCGGCCGTCGTGGCCTGGCCGGCGCCTCGGTCGTGGAGGTCTGGGCCGGCGTTCCGCCGCGGCCGGTGAAGCGGCCGCGCGGGCGGGGGTAGCCGGGCGTGCGGGTGCTCACCATGGTGGAAGGTTATGGGTGGGAGCCGGGCCCTGTCGCCATGGTGTCGGACACCGGACGGGCGTTGGCGTGAAAAGGGCCGCCGGACGCGGTGGCGGTCGGCGGCCCTTCACGCGGGGTTTGCCTCCGGGTCAGCCGGCGGCGCTGTCCGAGGGCGTGGACTGCGGCTCGGCCTGCTCCAGTCGGGAGTGCTTGATGCTGTAGCCGAAGTAGACGACCACGGCGATGACGAGGGCGATCGCCCCGGCCCGGAAGGTGTCGGCGTGCAGGCCGGTGATCAGGTAGACGCAGAAGCCGACGCTGATCAGCGGGACGACGGGGTAGCCGGGCACCTTGAAGCCGCGCGGCAGGTCGGGCTGGGTGCGGCGCAGCACGATCACGCCGATCGAGACCACCGAGAAGGCGATGAGCGTCCCGAGGCTGGTGATGTCGGCCAGGACCCGCAGCGGGATGAACGCGGCCAGCGCGCCGACGCCGAGGCCCACCACGACGGTGTTCCAGACCGGGGTGCCGCTGCGCGGGGAGAGCCTGGCGAAGCGCTTGGGCAGCATGCCGTCGCGGCCCATCGAGTACAGGATGCGGGTCTGGCCGTAGATCACCACGAGGGTGATGCTGAAGATCGAGACGATCGCGCCGATCGCGAAGACGATCGCGGGCCAGCTCTGGCCGGTGATGTCCTGGAGGATCTGGGCGAGGCCGGCCTCCTGGCCGTCGAACTTGGTCCACGGCTGGGCGCCGATGCCGGCCAGCGCGACCAGGATGTAGAGCAGGGTCACCACGACCAGCGAGATGATGATCGCCAGCGGCAGGGTGCGGCGCGGGTTCTTGACCTCCTCACCGGCGGTGGACACGGCGTCCAGGCCGATGAAGGAGAAGAAGATGCTGGACGCGGCGATCTGCACGCCGCTGATGCCGAGCGGCATGAACGGGGTCAGGTTGCCGGAGTGGAAGCCGGTGAGCGCGATGCCGATGAACATCAGCAGGATCGCGATCTTGATCGCGACCATCACCGCGTTGACCTTGACCGACTCGCTGACGCCGCGGATCAGCAGGAAGCAGACCATGAAGACCAGCAGCAGCGCCGGCAGGTTGAACCAGTGGCCGCTGTCCGGCGCCCCGGAGAGCTGCTCGGGGATCGTGACCCCGAAGGTCAGGTCGAGGAACTTGTTCAGGTACTCGGCCCAGGTCACCGCGATCGCGGATGCGGAGACGCCGTACTCCATCAGCAGGCAGATGCCGACGGCGAAGGCGACGCCCTCGCCGAGGGTGGCGTAGGCGTAGGAGTACGAGGAGCCGGAGACCGGGATCGCGGAGGCCATCTCGGCGTAGCAGAGCGCGGTGAGTCCGGCGGTGACCGCGGCGATCACGAAGGACAGGATGACGGCCGGGCCGGCCGAGGGCACCGCGGTGTTCAGCACGAAGAAGATGCCGGTGCCGATGGTCGCGCCGATGCCGATCGAGGACAGCTGCCACAGGCCGATCGAGCGGCGCAGGTGGATGCCGGAGCGCCCGCCCTCCTCGGGTGCGCCGGCCGGGAGGACGTCCTCGCCTTCGGTCTCGGCGATCAGTGTCGAGACGGGCTTGCGTCGCAGCAGACGCGCACCGATGGTGTTGCTGGCCAAAACCACGGTCCTTCTGGGCGGGGGAGGGTGTCCTTGCAGTCGGTCACCCGACGTGCCAGGGGGTGTCATCGGGGACCAACCGAACAAACATGGGACAGTACCCCGCGAAAGCACCAGTGTCGCAAACGAACAGTCCCAACCAGCGCATTGTACGAATCGGCGCATATCGATGTACAAACCGGACACTTCGTAAACGGCGCATCCTCCGCCCGGTCGCTAAAGCAGCAGCTCAGCGCACCTGCGGAGATCATCCGCCGAGCACCGCCCGCATCACCGACCGGGCGATCGGCGCCGCCAGCGCGCCACCCGTGACGTCCGTGGCCCCGCTGTCCTCGACCACCACGGCGACCGCCACCGGCGGCACCGCGTCCGAGCCGGCCGGCGCCGCCCAGGCGATGAACCAGGCGTACGGCGTCCCGCTGTTGCCCACCCCGTGCTGGGCCGTCCCGGTCTTGCCGCCGACCACCGCCCCGGCGATCCGGGCGTTGCCGCCGGTGCCGTTCTCCACCACGCCGGTCATCAGCCCGCGCACCTGCCCGGCCACCGCCGGGGTCATCGCCCGCCGGTACACGGCCGGCTTCATCAGCTGCACCGTGGTGCCGTCGCTCCTGGTCAGCCGGTCCACGAGCTGTGGCCGCATCACCGTCCCGTCGTTGGCCACCCCGGCCGCGACCATCGCCATCGTCAGCGGGGTGGCCGCCGTGTCGAACTGCCCGATCGAGGAGAGCGCCAGCTGCGACTCGTCCATCCGGGTGTCGAAGTTCGACCGGGCCGCCCGCACCGGGACGTCCAGCCTCGCGTCGTTGAAGCCGAGGTCCCCGGCCATCTCGGCCATCCGGTCCAGCCCGGTCCGCACCCCCAGGTAGCCGAGCACGCTGTTGCAGCTGGCGGTCATCGCGGCGGCCAGCGACAGGTCGGCCCGGTCGCAGGCCGGGGTGTCGTTGACCAGCGGCGTGGTCGTGCCGGGCAGCACGTACGGGAAGGGCGCCCCGGTCGGCGCGGCCGGGTCGGTGACCACCCCGGCCGCCAGCGCGGCCGCGGCGGTGACCACCTTGAAGGTCGAGCCCGGCGGGTAGGTCTGGCGCAGCGCCCGGTTGAGCATCGGCTGGTCGGCGTCGGCCTGCAGCCGGTTCCAGGCCTCCTGGTCGTCGGCGCCGTACCCGGCGAAGGAGCCCGGGTCGTAGGAGGGCGTGCTGGCCAGCGCCAGGATCCGCCCGGTGGCCGGCTCGATCGCGGCGACCGCGCCCTTCTGGTCGCCGAGCCCGCGCATCGCGGCCTGCTGGGCGGCCCGGTTCAGCGTGGTGTGGACGTCCCCGCCGGGGTTCTGCCGGCGGGAGACGGCGTCCCAGACCGACCAGCCCGCCAGCCGGCCGTCGGTGCCGGTCAGCAGCTCGTCCTCGGTCCCCTCCAGCTGGGTGGTGCCGTACGCCTGCGAGGCGAAGCCGGTGACCGCCGCGTAGGTCGGGCCGTCGGTGTAGCTGCGCTTGTACGCGTACCGGCCGCCGGTCGGCTCGGAGCCGGTCACCGGGTCCGGGCCGACCAGGATGTCGCCGCGCGGCTGGGCGTACCGCTCGACGGTGAGCCGCTGGTTGGCGCTGTTGCGGTCGAGGTCCTGCGCCTGGAACACCTGCACCCGGGTGGCCTGCACGCACAGCGCCGCGACCAGCAGCAGGCAGAAGGTGCCCGCCCGGCGCCCGGTGACCGAGATGCCGGGCAGCCCCTGCGGGCCGTTCCCCCTGGACGGGACGCGCGCCATCAGACCTCCCCGGTCACGGGCCGGCGGGCGTCGTCGCTCATCCGCACGAGCAGCGCGACGATGATCCAGTTGGTGACCACCGAGGAACCGCCCTGGGCGATGAACGGCATGGTCATCCCGGTCAGCGGGATCAGTGCGAGCACCCCGCCCGCCACCACGAACACCTGGAGGCCGACGATCGCGGCCAGCCCGATCGCCAGCAGCCGCCCGAACGGGTCGCGCAGCGCGATGCCGGTCCGGAAGCCCCGCGAGACCAGCGCCGCGTACAGCAGGAACACCGCGGTCAGCCCGGTCAGCCCGAGCTCCTCGCCGATCGTGGCGAGGATGAAGTCCGACTTGGCGGCGAAGCCGATCAGCACCGAGTGCCCGTTGCCGAGCCCGGTGCCCAGCTCGCCGCCCCAGGCGAAGGCGAACAGCGACTGGGCGATCTGGTTGGCGCCCCGGCCCGCCTCGATCGAGCCCAGCGGGTCCAGCCAGTCCGCGACCCGGCTGTGCACGTGCGGCGAGAGCCAGCCCACCGTCACCGCCCCGACGGCGGCCAGGCCCAGGCCGATCGCGATCCAGCCGGTGCGCGCGGTCGCCACGTAGAGCATCACCACGAACAGGCCGAAGAACAGCAGCGAGGTGCCGAGGTCGGTCTCCAGCACCAGGACGCCGACGAACGCCGCCCAGATCAGCAGCACCGGTCCGAGCACCCGCCCGCGCGGCAGCTGCCAGCGCCAGACCCGGCGGCCGGTCAGCGCCAGCGCGTCCCGGTGCACCGCCAGGTACGCGGCGAAGAAGACCGCCAGCAGGATCTTGGCGAACTCCCCGGGCTGGAAGGAGAGCGGCCCGATCACGACCCAGATCCGGGAGCCGTACACCGGCGGGAAGAAGATCGGCAGCACCAGCAGGACCAGCGCCACCAGCGCCCCGACGTACGCGTAGCGCCGCAGCCGCCGGTGGTCGCGCACCAGCAGCACCACCGCGATGAACAGCGCCACCCCCAGCGCCGACCAGAGCAGTTGGGTGGAGGCGGCGCCGCGCCCCGGGGTGGCCCGGTCGAGCCGGTAGATCACCACCAGCCCGATCCCGTTCAGCAGCACCGCGATCGGCAGCAGCAGCGGGTCCGCGTACCGGGCCCGCCACCGGACCACGGCGTGCGCCGTCAGGGCGAGCACGCCCAGCGCGGCGCCGTACTCGGCCGCGTCGGCCGGGACGTGGCCGTCCAGGTTGACGCCGACCTCGACGTAGCCGAACACGGCGATCAGGACGGCGCCGACCACCAGGACGAGCTCGGTGGTGCGCCTGGTCGGCACCGGCCGGCTCGGCCCGGCGGCGGATCTCGGCACGGCGGAGGGTGTCGCCACGGACCGTCCTGGGGGTCGCGGTCTAGCGGGGAGGGTCCGGGCGCCGGTGCGGCGGCGCCCGTGTCCCGGTTCGTCACCCTAACGAGTGCTATCCGTATTTTTGACACTCCGCCACGGTGTGTCCGCCGATGCCCGAATCACCCGGGCCCGCCGATCAGCCCCCGGCCCTCACTCCGGCCGCCGCCCGGCCAGCGCCGCCACCCCCGCGCCGACCGCCGCCAGCAGGACGGCGGCGGCCAGCAGGCTCGGCCACGGCACCGCGACCCGGCCGGTCCGGGCCGCCGACACCAGCCCGCGCACCGCCGCGTTGGCCGGCGAGGCCGGCACCACCAGCAGCAGCGTGGCCAGCCCCAGCGCCGCCGGGATGCCGTACTGCGCGTGGACCAGCACCGGACGGTTCGCCACCGCCCCGGCCAGCACCCCCAGCAGCGCGCAGACCACGGAGGCCACCAGCCCGGCCAGCACCGCCGGCCCGGTCCCCGGTTCCTGCCGCGCCCCCTGGCCGACCACCGGCCCACTGGTCCACCAGACCGCCGCCACCTGACCGACCGCCAGCACCAGCGACACCGTCAGCGCCGCCAGCAGCGCCCCCAGGTGGACCCGGACCGGGCCCGCCGCCGCCACCAGGCAGGCCCGCGAGGCCGGCGGCTCCGCGCTCAGCGCACTGCGCACGTACCAGGCGCTCACCGGCAGCAGCACCCCCGCGCCGAAGCCGAGGCCGCCCAGCAGCGGGTCCCCCGCCGCCACCCCGACCACCAGCAGCACCGCGTACGCCAGGAACGGCGGCAGCCAGGCGTGCGAGCGCAGCAGCAGCTCCAGGTGGTACCGGGTCAGCGCACCGATCCGCGCCGTCACCGCTCCCCCTCCTCGCGCCGACGCACCGCCAGCACCCGGACCGCCGGGCGGCCCAGCAGCAGCCGGCGCAGCAGCGCGTCCGAGTGCGCGGCCGGCACCGCCAGCCGCACCGCCGTCCCGGCCAGCGCGGTGACCTCCGGCGCCCCCGGCAGCGCCGTGGGAAGCGGGGCGCCGTCCGGGACGTCCACCTCGACCTCCATCACCGGGCCGCCCGCCGCCGGCTCCGGCACCCCGTCCTCGACCGGCCGCAGCACGCCGTCCGCACCGACCCGGTACGCGGCGCTGGTCAACCCGGCCAGCCGGGCCGGGTCGTGGTCGACGAACAGCACCGTGCCGCCCGCCGCCGCCCGCTCGGCGGCGGCCTCGTCCAGCACCGCCCGGGCCTCCGGGTCCAGCCCGGTCCACGCCTCGTCCAGCAGCAGCACCCGCGCCTCGGGGAGCAGCGCCTGGGCGACCGCGACCTTCTGGCAGGTGCCCTTCGACAGCCGGCTCAACGGCGTGCCCGCCCGGTCCGCGACACCGAACCGGTCCAGCAGCTCCCCCGCCCGCCGCCGCGCCCGCTCCGCCGACAGCCCGTGCACCCGCCCCACCCGCAGCAGGTAGGAGGCGGCGTCGAAGGGCAGCGCCGGCGGGAAGCGCTCGGGCACGTACGCCGCCGGGCCGGGCCGCGCCACCCGCCCCGTGCTCGGCCGCTCGATCCCGGCGACCAGCCGCAGCAGCGTCGACTTGCCGCTCCCGTTCCGCCCGGCGATCCGCACCAGCTCGCCCGGCCCGACCGCCAGATCGACCCCGCGCAGGATCCACCGCTCCCGCCGCCCGTACCGCTTGCCGACCGCCGTCAGCTCCATCGCTCCCCCGCCCCAGTCCGTCGTGAAAGGAAGGCTATCCACGCCGCGTAAGACCGCTGTGAAAGCACGGATTCCCAAGCTGTGCGCCGGAGTTCGCGCCGGAGCTGGTTGAGGCACGATCCGGACTCGTTTCGCCATGACGAACTGATGATCCCCAGGGCGTGTCCGACAATTGGCGTCGGATCAGGGCGCGGCGTCGGGGTGCGTGCATCGCAAGGCGGAGGAGGGAGTCCATGCGGAGCATCGGCGACCGACGACAACGCGGCGAGGTGCGTGCACCGGCGTCGCGCACCCGGCGGGAACTGTCGGACACGCCCTAGGATCGGCCGGGTGACTACCGGACGACGACCACAGACCAGGCTCGGCAGCCTGCTGGCAGCAGTGGCGATAACGGGCGCCTCGCTGCTCCTCGGCCTGCCCGCCCACGCCGACGAACCATCAGCCGGCGCCGCTCCCGCGACCAAGGAGGCGCCCCGGGTCGACCTCGTCCTGGACGTCAGCGGCTCCATGCGCGAGGCGGACATCCAGGGCAAGAGCCGCATCGCGGTGGCCCAGCAGTCGCTGAACGAGGTGATCGACGCGCTGCCCGCGGAGACCGAGTTCGGCATCCGCACCCTGGGGGCGAACTACCCCGGCAACGACAAGGCCCAGGGCTGCCAGGACACCAAGCAGCTGTACCCGGTCGGCAAGACCAACAAGGTCGAGGCCAAGACCGCCGTCGCCACCCTGCGCCCCACCGGCTGGACCCCGATCGGCCTGGCGCTGCGCGGCGCCGCGCAGGACCTCGGCAAGGGCGAGACCACCCGCCGGGTGGTGCTGATCACCGACGGCGAGGACACCTGCACCCCGCCCGACCCCTGTGACGTCGCCCGCGAACTCGCCTCCCAGGGCATCCACCTGGTGGTCGACACCCTGGGCCTGGCCCACGACGACAAGACCCGCCAGCAGCTGCTCTGCATCGCCAACGCGACCGGCGGCACCTACACCGACGTCCGCACCCAGGAGCAGCTCACCGACAAGGTGAAGCAGCTGGTCGACCGCTCCAACGACACCTACACGGTGACCCCGGTCAAGACCACCGGCACCGACAAGTGCGAGAGCGCCCCGGTGCTCGCCCCGGGCGTCTACACCGACCGCGAGAAGTTCTCCGAGCACCGCGTCTACAAGGTCCCGGTCAAGTCCGGCCAGGAGCTGCGCGCCTCGGTCAGCGTCGCCCTCGACCGCCCGGTGGCCCGCGACTACGGGGTGCTGCTCCAGGCCACCAGCGCGACCGGCCAGGAACTGGTCCGCGGCACCGACGCCGGCAGCAGCCGCACCGACGTGGTCTCCACCGGCCTGCGCTGGTCCACCGACGACTCCAAGGGCTACGTCACCGCGAGCCCCACGGCGACCAAGGACTCCAAGGAGAAGCCGGAGACCACGGTCTGCCTGGTCGTCAGCAACTCGCTGGCCCCGCAGGCCGGCGTGCTGGCCGACCCCGGCCTGCCGCTGGAGCTGACCGTCGACCTGGCCTCCGCCTCGCCCGCCCCGGAGGGCGCCGCGATGGGCCTCGGCCGCGGCTGGATCCTGCTGCTCACCCTCACCCTGGCCGGCCTGGCCTTCGGTCTGGTCTTCGGCTGGATCGCGCGCTGGCGGATCGCCGTCTGGCGGGAGAACTGACCATGCGTACGACGATCCGCGGCACCCTCGCCGCCCTCGCCCTGCTGCCCGCCCTGGCCCTGAGCGCCCTGGGCGCCCCGGCCGCCTCGGCCGCCTCGCCGTCCCCCTCGGCCAGTGCGAGCGGCACCCCGGCCCCGGCCACCAAGGCCGGCACCTCCTTCCTGACCGCGGTCAACCTCTCGCCCAACCAGGACGCCAACGTCTCCGTCTCCACCGGTGACTACCTGTACTGGGCGTTCGGCGCCGCCGAGGGCCAGACCCCGACGGTCAACCTGACCGTCGGCCTGGCCCCCTCGGCCGACCGGCACGGCCCGCAGACCTGGTCCGTCGAGGTCTTCGACGGGCTGCGCCGCCGCCAGGCGTGCACCGCCGGCACCCAGAACGCCACCGCCGAGCAGAGCGCCGGCTCGCTGGCGCTGAACTGCACCCTGCGCGAGGTCCGCACCTGGGCCGAGCCGTGGTCCGGCGACCCGCTGCCCGGCACCTACTACGTGCGGCTGTCGGTCAGCGACGTCCCGCAGCCGGACCTCGGGCTGGCCTCCTCGGTGCAGCTGCACGTCGCCGCCAAGGGCGACGCGGACAACGCCCAGCCGGAGGGCGGCGAGCTGAAGGCCCCGCTGGTCCCGCCGGCCGGCGGCGGCGCGAGCACGGCCAAGGCGGCCGCCCCGGTGGCCCAGGAGGAGCACTGGTACACCGGCTGGTTCTCCGGCTGGAACAGCCGCTGGTACTGGACGATCGGCGGCGGCTTCCTGGCCGCGCTGGCCGGCATCCTCGGCTACCGGCTGACCCGGCACCCGCGCGGCCACCGGCCCGGCCACTACGGCGCCGTCCCGTCCCAGGGCTCCCACCAGAGCGGCCACTACACCGGCTCGGACCGCCCCTGACCCGCCCCGGAGGGCCGGCCGGACGTCGTTCCGGCCGGCCCTCCGGCGTGTCCGGGCCCCGCGCTCAGCCGCGGAACAGGTTGTGTCCGACGTCGGTCGGGACCTCGTCCTGGACCGGCTTGCTGCCCGGCCCCGGCACGTGCTCGCCGGGGACCGGCTCGTCGCCCTCCCGGTGCAGCAGCACGACCCCGTCCTCGGCCCACAGCTGCCGGTAGCCGTGCGCCAGCAGCAGCTGGATCCGCTCGGCCTGCTCCTTGTCCGTCTTGAACGGGAAGGACCGCTTGTCGCCCCGGGTGAGCACGTACTCGCGCCCGCGCGGTGTGCCGTCCACCAGCACCACGTCCGTCCGGGCGGTCAGCCGCGGCGCGATCTGGTTGTCCGCCTCGACGGACGCCCCGTCCGGGATCAGCGCGGCCGCCCGGACCAGCGCCGCCTCGCTCGGCTTGGGCGCCCAGGAGGTCGGCAGGACCAGCGGCACCAGCCCGATCGGCACCGCGGCCACCAGCGCGATGCCGGCCACGCCGAGGCCCAGCCGGCGGGCCCGCCGCAGGCTCCGCTCCGGCCGCCCGGTGGCGCTCAGCCGGCCCAGCACCTCGATCGCGGCGGTGAGCAGGACCGGCCACAGCAGCGCGTCGTAGTGCCGGGCGATCGACCAGTGGTTGGGGTTGCTGGACAGGATCCGTTCGGCCAGCAGCGGCACCGCGCACAGCACGGTGGCCGAGCGCAGCGGCAGCAGCAGCATGGTGCCGAACAGCCACAGCAGCAGCAGCGGCTTGAGCGGCTGGTCGAAGGCGGCCTGCACCAGCAGGAACGGGTCGTGCAGCAGGTTGCGCAGCGCGTCGCCGCCGTCCGCGCCGAGCGAGCCGTAGTTCCAGTAGTAGCCCGGTTCCCCGCCCATCGCCGGGATCAGCCAGGTGATGGCGGCGGCCGAGGCGACCGGCCCGCCCAGCAGCAGTCCCAGCCCGGTGCGGCGGCCCGCCCGGTCGTCGGTG
Organism: Kitasatospora sp. NPDC058184; assembly: GCF_042883725.1. Classification (NCBI taxonomy): domain Bacteria; kingdom Bacillati; phylum Actinomycetota; class Actinomycetes; order Kitasatosporales; family Streptomycetaceae; genus Kitasatospora; species Kitasatospora sp. NPDC058184. The sequence goes on along the minus strand of NZ_JBHVVE010000026.1, from coordinate 60,548 downwards.
CGGCGGGTGCGCAGCAGCAGCACCAGCCCGTACGCCCCGACCAGCAGGCCGAGGTCCTCCTTGGTGCAGCACAGCAGCAGGGCGGCGAGCAGCACCGTGCCGTACCGGCGGGCCAGCCCGCGCTCCAGCATCAGCAGGGTCAGCGGGACCGCGAAGGCGACCTCGTGGAAGCCCACCCGGGCGGCGACCAGCAGCGGCCAGCCGAGCCCGTAGACCAGGCCGGCCAGGTCGGCGGCCCGGCGGGCGGTGCGCGGCTCGGCGCCGGCGAAGGCGTACCCGGCGATCCGCCGGATCAGCGGCACGCCGGCCGCGAACAGCAGCGACTGTCCGATGATCAGCGAGCGCGGGTCGTCCCAGATCCAGTACAGCGGCGCGAGCATCGCCAGCACCGGCGAGAAGTGGTCGCCCAGCAGCGAGAAGCCGGGCGGGAACTCGTGGTGGAAGCTCTTCAGCGTCGAGACGGGCAGCCCGAAGTGGGCGTAGCCGCGCACGCCCTGGTCGAAGATGCCGAGGTCGAAGCCGCCGAGCGAGACGGACGTCCAGCCCTGCAGGCCGATGGCGCAGGTCACCGTGAAGCAGAGCGCGGTGAGCAGCGCGGTGCGCCGGGCGGGGCCGAGCAGGACGGCGGCGGCCATCCGGCGGACGGCGGGCCCGGCGGCGGCCGGCGGCGGGGGTGCGGTCTGGGTGGTCACGTCTGGTCTGGTCCGTCCGGTCTGGGGTCCGTGGGTCCGGTCCGTCAGGTCCGGTTCGTCAGCGCGGGGTCGCGGTCCAGCCTGGCGGTCAGCAGGGTCAGGGCCCCGCCGCTGGCGGCGTCCACGGCCTGCCGCCGGGCGCGGTACAGCCGCACGCCCAGGACGACCAGGACGGCGATCGCGATCGGCGGGTAGATCGCGCCGGGCAGCTGCCAGTACCAGGCGACCCCGCGGCCCCAGCGGTGCGGCACCGCCCACATCACGTGGGAGAGGAAGACCGCCGCGGTCACGCCGAACAGCACCCGCCGGGCCGTGGTCCTGGCCTCCACCGCCAGCAGGGCGAGCAGCGGGATACACCAGACCCAGTGGTGGGTCCAGCTGATCGGCGAGACCAGCAGCGCGGTGAGCGCGGCGCAGACCGCGCCCCAGGCGTCGGCCCGCCGCAGCACCCGCGCCGAGCGGCCGGCCAGCACCGCCACCCCGAGCCCGAACACCGCGACCAGCGCCGAGGCGACGACCCCGACCAGGCCGGGGTCGTTGACGTCGAGCAGCCGGCAGACGGCGCCGCGCAGCGACTGGTTGTCCACCAGGACGGTCACGCCGACCCGGCTCGGGTCCCAGAGGTAGGTGGTCCAGAACCCGTACGAGGCGTCGGGCAGGAGGGCCCAGCCGATCAGGCCCGCCGCCAGGAAGGTGCCGGCCGAGACGAAGGCGGCCCGGACCCGGCCGGTCAGGAACAGGTAGACGGCGAACAGGCCCGGGGTGATCTTGATGGCGGTGGCCAGGCCGATGCCCACGCCCTTGAGGCGGTGGCTGTCCGGCCGGGTCAGGTCCCACAGGACCAGGCAGAGTATGCCGAGGTTGACCTGGCCGTACTGGAAGGTGGTGAAGACCGGCTCCAGCCAGACGCCGAGGCCGGTGGCCAGGACCACCACGGCCGCGCGGTGCCGCTTCGGCCAGCCGGCCAGCTTGAGCGACAGGTGCACGGCCGCGGCGAGCAGCGCGTAGTTGAGGAGCATCACCAGGACGCGCAGGGTGCTCACGTCGAACCAGGTGCTCGGTACGAAGAGCATCGCCGCGAACGGCGGGTAGGTGGCCGGCAGGTCCCAGCCGGGCAGCCGCATCGCGTACAGGTCCTCGCCGCGGACCACCGCCTGGCCCTCGGCCCGGTAGACCAGCATGTCGACCATGGTGGCCCCGTGGACGTGCCGGAACCAGGCGAACACCGCCAGCGAAACCGCCGCCGCACAGGCCGCCGGAAGGGTCCAGGAATTCGGCCTTCCGGTTTCCGCCGCGTCGCCGGACCCTTCCGGACCGGACCGCCGCACCCACCGTTTCAGACCGAACTCGCGCACCGCGATGGCACCCCGTCGAGATAGACCAGATCGTTCCCTCGTCGCCGTCTGGGCCCACCCACCATAACCGACCCCCCTGAGCCCCAAACCGCGTCAGAAACGGGCCCGGAGGGGCGATGTGACCTCCCCCACACCGGGCCCCGGGTCGGGGTCGGCACCGGACCCGGACCCCAAAACGCGAAATCCCGCCGGGAGTTGCCTCCCGGCGGGATTTCCTCGACCGGCCGGAGCCGGTCTGTTGGGTGGAGCTGAGGGGATTCGAACCCCTGACCCCCTCGATGCGAACGAGGTGCGCTACCGGACTGCGCCACAGCCCCAACGAGAAGAAACTCTAGCACCTTTCGGAGGGGGTCCGTGACCACCCCCGGATCACGGTGCCGGCCGGGGTGGCCAGGGGGCTCGCCCCGAACGCGGACCGCCCCGCCCGCGGTGGCGGGCGGGGCGGCATCGGGCGGGTGCGTCGCGGCGTACGGGCGGGCCGGGGGCCGACCCCCGGCCCCCGTCACTCGTTGGCCGCGCGCGGGCGCGACTCGGGAGCCTGGGGCTCGGCGTACTGGTCGAAGAGCGGGGTCTTGCGGGACTCGGCGGGGCGCCCGGCGGTCCAGGTGCCGGGGGCCGACAGGTCGAGGCCGCGGGAGACCCGGGGGGCGACCGGGGCGGTCACGTAGGTCGGCAGCGGGACGGGCACCGGCTCCCAGGAGTCCGGCCCGGCCGCGCCGCGCTCGCGCATGCCGTCGACCCACTCCTCGTGCTCGGTCGCCTCGGCCACCGCGGAGGCGGAGGGCACCGAGACGGTGGCCTGCTCGGGGTCGGCGGCCAGCCGCAGGTGGGAACGGCGCGCGGGCCGCTCCCCGGCGGGCGCGGCCGGGGCCGGCTCCGCGGCGGGGGCCTCGGCCGGGGCGCCGGCCGGCGGCCGGGCCTCGGCGCGCTGCTGCTCGCGCTTGCGCAGCCGCTCGGCGGCCTGGGCGGCCCGGACCCGGTCGAGCTTCACCTCGTACCGCTGGCGCTCCAGCCGGCGCAGGTGGCCGATGTACAGGGTGAGGAGGACCGCCGGGACCGCCGGGACCCAGAGGAAGGCGAGTCCGGCCACCGCGGCGACCACCGCGCCGAGCGCGAAGGAGAGGAAGAGGGCGGTGACCATCCGGCGCCGGCGGGCCAGCAGCCGCGCCCGGCGCTCGGTGCCGACCCGCGGTTCGGGGCCCGGCCGCTCGGCCGGGCGCTGCACCGGGGGTTCGGGCTCCCGTGCGGGGTCGCCGGAGGCGGCCTCGTCCCGTTCGGGAGGACCGTCGTCGCTCTGCTCGTCACGCGGTTCGTCACCCAGGGCCCGGGCTGCCCGCCGCTCCAGCCCCGAACGCCCGGCCAGCAGGCGGATGGCGGTGCTGAAGCGTTCCGTCGGGCGCGCCTCGTTGAGTTCGTCCTGCCTGCGGAGCCACATCGGCACCAGATAGGCGGCCCAGGCCCCTACGATGACGGCGTAGATAAGGCCGCTACTGCTCACGATTCACACCGTACGGGCGCCGGGGAAGGCCTGGCAGCAATTTGGTGCGGCGTGTCGTGTGATCAAGCTGATTCTCCGACTATTTTGCCGCTATTTGTGCGGGTCCGGTGCCCCGACGATGCCATATCGATATTTCTTTCGAACATACATTCAATTACGTGTCCCGCGCCCGGAACTGAGCGCGCGCCAGCGCTCCAGCATCCCCTCCGGGACCTCCTCGTCGGTCAGCGCGTAGACGAGGTGGTCGCGCCAGTCGCCGTCGATGTGGAGATAGCGCGGACGGATTCCCTCCGAGCGGAAGCCGAGCTTTTCCACCACCCGTCGGCTCGGGCCGTTCTCCGGGCGGATGCAGACCTCGATCCGGTGCAGTCCGAGCGTGCGGAAGCAGTAGTTCACCGAAAGGGCCACGGCGGTCGGGATGATGCCCCGGCCCGCCACCTCCTCGTCCACCCAGTACCCGATGTTCGCCGAGCACATCGATCCCCAGGTGATCCCGCCGACCGTCAACTGGCCGACCAGCTGGCCCTTGTGGACCACGACGAAGGGCAGCATCCGGCCGGCCGAGGCCTCGCCGCGCAGGAAGCGGACCATCTGCCGGTAGGTCGGCCGGGCGCCGGCCGCCTGACCCGCCGGGCCGGGCGGCACGGTGGCCTCCCAGCGGCGCAGCCAGTCCCGGTTGCGGCGGCTCACCTCCTGCCACTCGCGCTGGTCGCGGGCCCGGATGGGGCGCAGCACGACCTCACCCTCGTGGAGTTCTACCGGCCAGCCGGCGTTCAGTGCCCTCTCCTGGATGCTGGAGCCCCGGGTGTCGGGGCGTCGGTCCGGGGGTGGTCCCCGCCGCCGAGCTGGTCGACGGCGTGGGCGAGCAGCGGCTCCAGGACGGCGAGGCCGTCCCTGACGCCGCCGGTCGAGCCCGGCAGGTTGACGATCAGGGTACGTCCGGCGAGGCCGGCGAGCCCGCGGGAGAGCGCCGAGGTCGGCACCTTCTCCCGGCCGTACGCACGGACGGCCTCGGCGATGCCGGGGACCTGGCGGTCGATCACCCGGGCGGTCATCTCGGGGGTGAGGTCCATCGGCGAGATGCCGGTGCCGCCGGTGGTCAGCACCACGTCGTAGCCGGCCGCGACGGCCTCGCGCAGCACGGCCTCCACCGGCTCGCCGTCCGGGACGACCCGGGGGCCGTCGGCGGTGAAGCCCATCGCGGTCAGGCCGGCCACCAGCAGCGGGCCGCCCCGGTCCTCGTAGACCCCGGCCGAGGCCCGGTTGGAGACGGTGACCGCCAGGGCCCTCACTGCGCCACCTCCGGGGCGAACCAGTCGCCGCTCTTGCCGCCGGTCTTGCTCAGCACCCGGACGGACTCGATCGTGGCGCCCTTGTCCACCGCCTTGACCATGTCGACGACGGTCAGCCCGGCCACCGCGACGGCGGTCAGCGCCTCCATCTCGACGCCGGTGCGGTCGGCGGTCTTCACGGTGGCGGTGATCTCGACCGCGTCGTCCGCGACGGCGAGGTCGACCTTGACGCCGGAGACCGCGATCGGGTGGCAGAGCGGGATCAGCTCCGGGGTCTTCTTGGCGCCCATGATCCCGGCGATCCGGGCCACCGCGAGGGCGTCGCCCTTGGGCACGCCCTCGCCGCGCAGCAGGTGGACCACCTGCGGGGAGACCCGCACCCGGCCGGCCGCCACGGCGGTGCGCGCGGTGGCGGCCTTCTCGGACACGTCGACCATCCGGGCCGCGCCCTGGTCGTCGACGTGGGTGAGGCGGTCGCCGGGGGGAGGTGTCGTCACGGGTAACTCCAGGGGCGCGCAGGTCGAATACCGCGCTACCGTACCGTTCCCCGGTCCCGGGGGCCGATCAGGCGTCCAGCAACACCACGTCCACCTCGCTGCCGGCCGGCAGTTCGGTGGTCTCCTCGGGGACGGTGATCAGGCAGTCGGCCCGGGCCAGCGCGCCCACCAGGTGCGACCCGGCGCCGCCGACCGGCTCGACCGTGCCGTCGGCCGCCGAGTAGCGGCCGCGCAGGAACTGCCGGCGGCCGGCCGGGGAGCGCAGCGGGGACGGGCAGAGCGCGCGGACGACCGGGCGGTGCACGTCGGCGGCGCCGAGCATGGTGCGGATGACCGGGCGGACGAAGAGCTCGAAGGAGATGTAGGCGCTCACCGGGTTGCCGGGCAGGGCGAGCAGCGGCACCCCGGTCGCGCCGCCGATCCGGCCGAAGCCCTGCGGCTTGCCGGGCTGCATCCGCAGCCGCCGGAAGTCGACCCCGCCGTAGGACTCGAAGACCTCCTTGACCACGTCGTACGCGCCGACGCTGACCCCGCCGCTGGTGACGATCAGGTCGGCCCGGCCGAGCTGGTCCTCCAGGACGGCGCGCAGCCGGTCGGCGTCGTCCGGGACGGCGCCGACCCGGAAGGCGATGGCGCCGGCGTCCTGGGCGGCCGCGGTGAGGGCGAAGCTGTTGGAGTCGGCGATCTGCCCGGGGCCGACCGGCTCGCCGGGCTGGACCAGCTCGCTGCCGGTGGACAGCACCACGACCCGGGGGCGGGGGCGGACCTTCACGGTGGGCCGGCCGATCGCGGCGAGCAGGCCGAGCTGGGCGGGGCCGAGCCGGGTGCCGGCCTCCAGTACCCGGACGCCGGCCGCGACGTCGCTGCCGCGGCGGCGGATGTGCGCGCCCGCGGCGACCGGGCGCAGGACCCGGACCTCCTCGTCCGGGACCGGCGCGGTCATCGCGGCGGCGGCCACCCCGGTGCCGGTGCCGCCGTCGGTCCACTCGACCGGGGCGACGGCCTGGGCGCCGGGCGGCATCGGGGCGCCGGTCATGATCCGGGCGGCCTGGCCGGGGCCGACCCTGGGCAGCGCGTCGGCACCGGCCGCGATGTCGCCGACCACCGAGAGCACCGACGGGTAGGTGTCGGTGGCGCCCTCGGTGTCGGCGGTGCGGACCGCGTAGCCGTCCATCGAGCTGTTGTCGAAGGGCGGCAGGTCGCCGTCGGCGACCACGTCCTCCTCGAGCCGGCAGCCGCGGGCCTCCAGCAGCTGGAGCTCGATCGCGGGCAGCGGGCCGACCGCGGCCAGCACGTCGGCGAGGTGCTCGTCCACCGTCCAGAGGCGGGGGGCCGCCGGGGCCGGGTCCGCTCCGGCGTCGCAGCAGGCGCTGGGCATGGTGCTGTGCTCGGTGGACCCGGTCATCGGCGGCTCGCTCCCTCGGTCGTGGTCCTGCGTCAGTCCTGCATCTCGGAGCCGACGAACTCCCGCAGCCAGGAGCGGAACTCCGGGCCCAGGTCCTCGCGTTCGGCGGCCAGACGGACGATAGCGCGCAGGTAGTCGGCGCGGTCGCCGGTGTCGTAGCGGCGGCCCTTGAAGAGCACGCCGTGCACCTGCCCGCCGTCCGCCGCCTCGCGGTTGGTCAGCTCGCGCAGGGCGTCGGTCAGTTGGATCTCGCCGCCGCGGCCGGGCGGGGTCTCCCGCAGCACGTCGAAGACCAGCGGGTCGAGGACGTAGCGGCCGATCACGGCGTAGCTCGACGGGGCCTCGCCGGGCTCGGGCTTCTCGACCAGGTCGGTCACCTGGAAGACGTCCTCGCCGAAGCCGTTCGCCTTGACGGCGGCGCAGCCGTAGAGGTGGATCTGGGAGGGGTCGACCTCCATCAGGGCGACGACCGAGCCGCCGAGCTGCTGCTGCACCTCGATCATCCGGGAGAGCAGCGGGTCGCGCGGGTCGATCAGGTCGTCGCCGAGCAGGACGGCGAAGGGCTGGCCGGCGACGTGCTGCTCGGCGACCGAGACGGCGTGGCCGAGGCCCTTCGGGTCGCCCTGGCGGACGTAGTGCATGTTGGCCAGCTCGACGGACTCGCGGACCCGGGCCAGGCGCTGCTCGTCGCCCTTGCGGACCAGCAGCTCCTCCAGCTCGTAGGCGCGGTCGAAGTGGTCCTCCAGGGCCCGCTTGTTGCGCCCGGTGACCATCAGTATGTCGGACAGGCCCGCGGCGGAGGCCTCCTCGACGACGTACTGGATCGCCGGCTTGTCGACGACCGGGAGCATCTCCTTCGGGGTGGCCTTGGTCGCCGGAAGGAAGCGGGTGCCCAGTCCGGCCGCGGGCACCACGGCCTTGGTCACCGGAACTCGGGGGTTGGTCGTCGTCATGCGTTCACCTTACTCAGGCACGTTTTCGCCCGGCCGAGTACGGGCGGACGGCTAGGACAGCACGTCGCTGGGCCCGGCCGCGGTGGCAGTCGTATGGGTCGCGACCGGCTGGGCGAACGGGTCCCGGCCGACACAGGCCGACACACTACCCGCCTTTTCCGTACGGTCACGTTCGGCATCCGTTCCGTGATCGGGCGTGCGAGCGGCCTGTTCGGAGCGGTCGGCGCGGGGCTCCCCGGACTCCCCGGGCGGCCGGGCCGAGAGCCGCCAGCAGTCGCCGCCGGCCGCCCGGGCCGCGGCGAGCGCCGTGTCGGCGGCGCGCAGCAGGACGGCCGCGTGGGTGCCGTTCTCGGGCAACACGGCGATGCCGGCGGCGGCGGTCAGGCCGTTGCCGGCGGCGGGGCGGGACTCGCGCGGGCCGGAGGACCAGTCCAGCAGCAGGTGCCGGCGGACCGACCAGACCAGCCGCTCGGCGACCTGGGCGGCGCCCTCGGCGCCGGTGTCCGGCAGCACCACCAGGAACTCCTCGCCGCCGTAGCGGCCGAGGGTGTCGGCCCGGCGGATCTCCATCGCGAGCCGCTGGGCGAGGTCGCGCAGCACCGCGCCCGCCCGGCCCCGGCCGTGCTCGGCGACGACCGCGTCGAAGCCGCTGATGGCGAGCATCAGCACGGCGAGCGGGCGCGGGCCGTCGGCCTGTCCGGTGTGCTCGGCGCGACGGGCCCGTTCGATCTCCCGGTCCAGGGTGAGCTGGAGGTGGCGGTAGTTCCACACGCCGGTGAGCGGGTCGCAGGAGGCGGTGCGCTCCAGGTCGGCGCAGCGCTCCTCGAGTTCGGCGATCCGCCCGCGCAGCCGCTGCGCCCCGGCGGCGGCCCGGGCCCGCTCCCGGCGGCCGCGCAGTCCGAGGGCGGTGGCGCCGGCCAGTGCGGGGACGCCGAGTGCGGCCAGGGCCTGGACCAGCAGCGGGGTGGTCAATGGGGGGTGCCCCTTCGCGTGTCAGGCTCTGCGCGTCGGCGGTGCGGAGGCCAGGAGGATCGGATGAACGAGGATCGGATGCCCAACGAGAAGAGCGGCCTGAGGACACGGCTGTTGTCGCGGCGGCGCGAACTGGCCGTCGAGGAGCGGGCGGCGGCGGCCGACGCGCTGGCCGGGCACGCCGGGGAGCTGGCCGCCCCCGGCGCCACGGTGGCCGCGTACGTCTCGGTGGGAGCCGAGCCCGGGACCAGGCCGCTGCTGGACGCGCTGCGGGCGCGCGGGGTGCGGGTGCTGCTGCCGGTGCTGCTGCCGGACAACGACCTGGACTGGGCCGCGTACGCGGGGCCGGACGCGCTGGCCCCGGCCGGGCGCGGGCTGCTGGAGCCGGTCGGTCCGCGGCTCGGCCCGGAGGCGGTCGCGCGGGCCGCGGTGGTGCTGCTGCCGGGCCTGGCGGTGGACCGCTCCGGGCTGCGGCTGGGCCGGGGCGGCGGCAGCTACGACCGGGTGCTGGCCCGGCTGGCGCGGGCGGGGGCGCGGCCGGTGCTGGCGGTCCTGCTGTACGAGCACGAGCTGCTGGAGCGGGTGCCGGCCGAGCCGCACGACCGGCCGGTGGACCTGGCGGTGCTGCCCTCGGGGGTGCGCCGGCTCGGGTGAGACGGCGGCGGCCCCGCTCCCTCGGGGGGAGCGGGGCCGCCGGTGTCCGGGCCGTACGGGCGTCAGCCGGTGGTGAGCACCAGCTTGTGCTTGGTGGCCTTCTCGACCGCGTCCGGCGTGTAGGCCCAGGTCAGTAGCTTGCCCTTGAGCCAGAGGTCGGTCTGGTCGTTGTAGTTGTCGTGGAAGGCGTGGCCGGAGGCGCCGCCGACGTTGATCCAGCGCGAGGAGTCGAGGTCGTTCAGGTCGACCACCATGCGCATCGACGGGATCCAGTCCACCTGGTAGCCGGCCGCCGCGTTCCAGCCGGCCGCGTCGACCGCCGCCGAGCCGCCGGAGAGCCGGTACGGGCCGCGGTTGAGCAGCTTGTGCACCGCGCCGGAGGCGATCGAGGAGTCGTCGGTGCCGAGGGTCTGCTCGCGCAGCTCCAGCTTGTGCAGGCGGCCCCAGCTCCAGGTGGAGACATCCTTGCTGAGCAGCGAGGTCAGCTCCTGGCGGGCGTTCTTCATCGCCTCCTGGAGCAGGTTGTCCAGGCCCTTCTGCTCCTTGTGCTGGTCGTCGATGTACGTCCACCACGAGCTGTCGGGCTTCTCCAGCTGCTGGCGCACGACCTCGGTCCAGCGGTCGCCACCGTCCGGCTGGGCCTTGCCCGGTTCGCGGGTGCCGCACTCGGTGACGATCTTGGTGGCGCTGTCCGGCTTGGTGGGGTCGTCCTGCTGGCGGACCAGCAGGCAGTTGTCCTTGGCCCGCAGGTCGGCCGGGAACTTCTGGCCGAAGGCGAGGATCAGCAGCTGGCGCCAGACGCCGTTGTAGTAGGCGGCGGCGGCCGAGTCGGCGTCCTGGTGGAAGTTCCAGTCCTTCAGCAGGTCCTGGGCCTCGCGCACGTACGGGTCGTTGACCGGCTGCTTGAGCAGCAGCGGGACCAGCGTCTTGGCCATCACGCTGGTGTTGTCCAGCTGGAGGGTCTGCATGTCGTCCGGCGAGATCTTGCCGTTGTTCTTGAGCAGGCCCTCGATCTGGTCGGTGATCTCCTTGGCGCGGGTGCCGTACTCCCAGTCCTTGGTGAGGGTGTACTTGTAGCTCGGGTCCACCACGGCCTGGTTGGCGGTGACGATGTAGCCGGCCGAGGGGTTGAGGCTCCACGGCAGCGCGTTGAAGGGGATCGGGTCCTTCCACTGGTACGCGGAGTCCCAGCCCAGCGCCGGGAGGGTGCCGTCGCCCTTGCCGCGGACCGGGATGGTGCCCGGGGCCTGGTAGCCGATGTTCTTGGCGTCGGCGTAGATCAGGTTCTGCGCGGGGACGGTGAAGTCCTTGGCGGCGGCGCGGAACTCGTCCCAGTTCTTCGCCTTGTCCAGCTCGAAGACGGCGTCCATGGTCTTGCCGGGGCTGAGCGCCGTCCACTGCAGGGCGACGCCGTAGCCGCTGGTGCCGCGGTCCGGGGCGGAGGGGCCGTTGGGGGCGTACTTGCCGACGTTCTGCTGCTCGGTGCTCTGGTCGGAGATGAGCGGGGCGCCGGTCTGGGTGGTGCGGACGGTGATGGTGCGGTCCTCCCCGCCGGCGACCTTGATGGTCTCCTTGCGGAGGTCGAACTTCACGTCCTTGCCGTCCACCTGGTAGGTCTCCGGGCCGGTGACCTTCTCCAGGAAGAGGTCGGTGACGTCGGCGCCGAGGTTGGTGAAGCCCCAGGCGATGTCCTTGTTGTGGCCGATGACCACGCCGGGCATGCCCGCGAAGGTGAAGCCGGAGACGTCGAACTGGCAGGCCGGGGAGCTGGTCCGGCAGTGCAGGCCCATCTGGTACCAGACCGAGGGCAGGCCGGGGCCCAGGTGCGGGTCGTTGGCCAGCAGCGGCTTGCCGGTGGTGGTGTGCGAGCCCGCGACCACCCAGGAGTTGGAACCGATGCCCTGGCCGGGGCGGCCGAGCAGCTGCGGCATCGCGTCGACCCGGTCCGTCAGGCTCTGCAGCATCGCCTTGGTGGTGGCCGCGCCCTGGGCCGTGGCGGCCGTTCCGGCGGCCGTGCCGGACTGCGGGGAGCCGTCCGCGGGGCGGTAGTTGTCGCCGGTCACCGCGCCGGTCTTCACGATGGTGCCGTTGCGGGCGTACGGGTAGTCCGGGTACAGCTCGGCGATCTTGTCCGGGCCGAAGTCCTGGGCCAGCAGCGAGCGGTCGATCTCCTCCTGGAGGTTCCCGGAGAGGTTCCAGGCCATCGCCTTGAGCCAGGCCACCGAGTCGACCGGGGACCACTGCTCGGGCCGGTAGCCGCCGTTGACGACGCCGAGCAGGCCGTACTCCAGCGAGGCCTTCGCGCCGCCGGGGTGCTCGGAGAGCCAGGCGTTCACGCCGTCCGAGTAGGCCTGGAGGTACTTCTTGGTCTCCGGCGAGAGCTTGGTGTCGAACTCCTTCTGCGCCACCTGCCGCCAGCCCATGGTGCGGATGAAGGTGTCGGTGTCGACCTGGCTGTCGCCGAACATCTCGGAGAGCCGGCCGGCGGTGATGTGCCGGCGGACGTCCATCTCCCAGAAGCGGTCCTGCGCCTGGACGTAGCCCTGGGCGCGGAACAGGTCCTCGTCGGTGTCCGCGTACAGCTGCGGGATGCCGTTCGCGTCCCGCTTGACGTCGACGGGCGCGCTCAGGCCCGCCACCTTCACGCTGCCGTCGACCTCCGGGAAGGAGGCGCGAACCGCGGAGACCCCGCGGTAGCCGCCGTAGCCGGCACCGGCCACCAACAGCACGACCAGCACGATCACGATCAGACGGGCGCGCCGGAACTTCTTCGAGCGGGGCATCTGGGTCCTTGCGGTCCTGACTTCGGGGCGGGCGGGCGTGTCCAGGGCCTGCGGCCGTGGCAGGGCACCACATTAGGCCGAGTCGGCCGGGCACCGTGAACGGGGGACCAAGCTAAAGATATGGCAAAATGTTAGACTGCGTAACGATCCGCAAGGGGAGCATTGACGACTTCTTAACGGGTCACCCCACAGCACCACCAGACACCCCGCCCGCCCCTGCCTGCCCGAGGTGCCCCTGCGTGAACATCTCCCATCTGAACCAGCTCCTGCTCGAGTCCTCCGTGATCCTGCTGTTCGCGGTGGGCGCCGTACGACTCTCCACCCGATCAGGGCTGCCCAGCCTGCTGATCTATCTGGGGATCGGCGTGGCGCTGGGCCAGAACGGGATCGGTGTCACGTTCAACAACGCGGAACTCACCCAGGTGCTCGGCTACGCGGCGCTCGTGGTGATCCTGGCCGAGGGCGGCCTCAAGACCAGCTGGCGCGAGATCAAGCCCGTGATGCCCGCCGCGACGGTGCTCGCCACCCTCGGCGTCGGCGTCAGCGTGTTCGCCACCGCGGCCGGCGCCCACTGGCTGGTCGGCCTGGACTGGCGCACCTCGCTGCTGCTGGGCGCCATCGTCTCCTCGACCGACGCGGCCGCCGTCTTCTCGGTGCTGCGGATGGTCCCGCTGCCGCACCGGCTCACCGGCCTGCTGGAGGCCGAGTCCGGCTTCAACGACGCGCCCGTGGTCATCCTGGTCGTCGCCTTCGCCACCACCGGGGAGCTGGACTCCTGGTACGTCCTGATCGGCACGATCGTCGCCGAGCTGGCCATCGGCGCCGTCATAGGCCTGGCCGTCGGCAAGATAGGGGCCTACGGGCTCAAGCACGTCGCACTGCCCTCCTCGGGCCTCTACCCGATCGCCGTGATGGCGCTCACCGTGCTCGCGTACGCCGGCGGCGCGCTGCTGCACGGCTCCGGCTTCCTCGCCGTCTACATCAGCGCGGTGATCCTCGGGAACTCCAAGCTGCCGCACGGCCCGGCCGTCCGCGGCTTCGCCGACGGGCTCGCGTGGATCGGGCAGATCGGCATGTTCGTGCTGCTCGGGCTGCTCGTCACGCCCGAGACCATGGGCGACGCGGTGGTGCCCGCGCTGGTGATCGGCGGGGTGCTGGTGTTCCTGGCCCGGCCGCTGTCGGTGATGGTCTCGCTGACCCCCTTCAAGGTGCCGGCCCGCGAGCAGGCGCTGCTGAGCTGGGCCGGGCTGCGCGGGGCGGTGCCCATCGTGCTGGCCACCATCCCGGTGGTGTCCGGCGCGCACCGGGCCGAGGACGTCTTCAACATCGTCTTCATCCTGGTCGTCGTCTTCACCCTGCTCCAGGGGCCGACCCTGCCCTGGGTGGCCAAGCGGCTGCGGATCGACGAGGGCGACATGGGCCAGGACCTGGGCATCGAGTCCGCCCCGCTGGAGAAGCTGCACGGACACCTGCTGTCGGTCGCGCTCTCCCCCACCTCGAAGATGTCCGGCGTGGAGATCAGCGAACTGCGGCTGCCCAAGGGGGCCGCGGTCACCCTGGTCGTGCGCGAGGGGAACTCCTTCGTGCCGGACAAGGCGACGGTGCTGCGGGCCGGCGACGAACTGCTGGTGGTCACCACGGACGAGGTCGGCGAGGCCGCCGAGCGGCGGCTGCGGGCCGTGGACAAGGGCGGCAAGCTCGCGGGGTGGCTGAACGGGCGGTGACGGGCGCCGGGCCCGCCCCGGCTCTCCTCGGTCCGCCTTGGCCCGGGGGCCCGGACGGGCCTGCGGGCCGGGGTGGGCTGGCGGTGTCTACGCGCGTAACTGTATGCTGGTTCGACCACGCCGTATAACCACCGCTAGACCACCCCAGCATCTGCCTGACGCAGAGTTGGCGCGACCGCTCGGCGGCCGCGGTCCGGCCCCCGGCCACCACGCCGGACCGACCCGGTATCTACCCCGGTCGACGCGCGAGAGGACGACTCTCGGCGCCGTCGGGGCCACACCATGCCCTGCCGCGCTACCAGGCAGCAGGAAGGACCGACCGTGACGGCGCGCCGAACGGTCGACACCGCCGCGCACCCCGCGGCCACCCCCGCAGCTCCCGCCCCCGCCCGCGTCGGGTACGGCGAGCTGCTGCGCACGCCCGGGGCCTGGACGTTCCTGTCCCCCGCCCTCGTCGCGCGACTGCCGTACGCGATGCTCAGCATGGGCATCCTGCTGCTCGTCACGCAGACCCACGGCTCGTACGGCACCGCCGGTACGGTCACCGCGGTCGCCGCCGTCGCCCAGGCCCTGATCGGGCCGCAGACCGGGCGGCTCGCCGACCGCTACGGCCAGGCCTCGGTGCTCGTCCCGACCGTCCTGGTGCACGCCGTCTCGGTCGGCGTGCTGGTCGCCCTCGCGCTCGGCCACGCGCCCGCCTGGAGCCTGTTCCTGGCCGCCGTGCCGGCCGGTGCGAGCGTGCCGCAGGTCGGCGCGATGGTCCGGGCCCGCTGGGTCGCCAGGTTCACCGCCGACGGCGCCTCCGACGCCTCCGCGGCCCGGGTGAGCACCGCCTTCGCCTTCGAGTCCGTGACGGACGAGTTCACCTTCGTGATCGGCCCGATCCTGGCCTCCGGCATCGCCGCCCTCGCCAACCCGGCCACCGCCCTGGTCGCCGAGGCCGCGCTGACCCTCGTCGGCGGCCTGGCCTTCGCCGCCCAGCGGGGCACCGCCCCGGCCCGGATCGTGCCGCAGCCCGGCACCAGGCGCGCCTCGGCGCTCGCCTCCCCCGGCGTCCGGCTGCTGGCCGGGACCTTCCTCGGGGTCGGCGCGGTGTTCGGCGGCATGCAGGTCTCGGTGAACGCCTTCGCCGACTCGGTCGGGCAGCACGACGCCGGCGGCACCGTGTACGGGATCTTCGCCGGCGGCTCCATGCTGGCCGGCGTGCTGTACGGCGTGATCGCCTGGCGGCGGCCGGTGCAGCAGCGGATGCTGTTCAGCTACGCGCTGCTGGTGCTGGGCTGCTCGGTGCTGTGGGCGATGCCCAACCTGGTCGCGCTGACCGTCGCCGGGCTGGTCTGCGGACTGGCCATCGCGCCGACCCTGATCAGCGGCTACACCCTGGTCGAGACGCTGGTCGCGGACGGGGCCAAGACCGAGGCCTTCACCTGGCTGACCGGCGCCATCGGGCTGGGACTGGCGGTCGGCTCGATGGCGGCCGGCCGGCTGATCGACGGGCACGGGCCCTCCACCGGGTTCCTGGTGCCGGTGGTCGGGGCCGGGCTCGGACTGGTCGTGCTGGCCTCGCTGCGGCACCTGCTGGTGGCGCCGCGGGGCGAGGAGACCGCCGCTGCGGGGACCGCGGAAGGCGGGCGTCCGATGCAGCTGGCGGGTGTCGCCGAGGGCTGAGCGGGGCGGCGGCCGGGGGCCGGGCCTCCGGCCGCCCGGGGCCGAGCCGACGGCGGCCGGAGGCTGCGCGGGTGTCGTCCGGGAACCGGGCCGACGGCGGCCGACGGGTGCTCCGGGGCCGATCTCACACCGGGGTCGCTGGACTGATCCCGCGGAATGCCGCATCATTGACCATCGTTAGCACTCATCAGGCGAGAGTGCCAGGAGGAAGACAAGTGCCCACGTACCAGTACCAGTGCACCGAGTGCGGCAACGGCCTGGAGGCGGTGCAGAAGTTCACCGACGAGGCGCTGACCACGTGCCCCGACTGCCAGGGACGGCTCCGCAAGGTCTTCTCGGCCGTGGGCGTCGTGTTCAAGGGCTCCGGCTTCTACCGGACCGACAGCCGTTCGTCCTCCAGCAGCTCGGTGGGCGCCGGGTCGTCGTCGACCCCCTCGACGTCGTCCACCGCGTCCACGTCCTCCTCGTCGACGTCGTCGGGCTCCGGCTCCTCGACCTCGTCCAGCCCGGCTCCGGCCGCGAGCTGATCCCGGCGCCGGGCACCATCGGCCCGGACGGCCCGTAGACCAGGGAAAGGCCCGTCGACCCCGCTTCCACGCGGGGCGGCGGGCCTTTTCGCATGCCCGCCCGGGCGCCCTGTCACCCCGGAGGGGTCGACCTCACTCCGGCGAGTGAACGAAGTTGTCCACAGGGGCGAGTTGTCCACAGGCCTGGGGAAAGGGCTTTCCGAGTTCGCCGGAAACGCCCATCGTGTGGGCATCCGGTCGGTCCGCGAGGGGCCGGCCCGCCGACACCTCGGAGGTGCGTCGATGACGACCGCGAGCTTCTCCCTCCCCCTGCCGCTGCCACTGCCCGCACCCGCCGTGCCGCCCCGGCAGGAGCTGCCGAGCTTCCCGCCGATCCGGCGCGGGTGCGGCGGGTGGCACCGCTGGCGCAGTGCGGTGCGGCGGCGGGCCGCAGTGCCCGTCCTGGTGCTGCTCGCGGTGGCGTCGGCGCTGGCACTGGGGCCCGCGCGGGCCGGGCTGCCACCGCCCCAGGGAGGCGCACTGGGCCGGACGGGTTGTCAGTCCGGGGCTGCGGAAGATCACCCGTAACCGGGAGGCGACTTCGTCGTTCGAGGCGGCATGAAAGGCTTCAAGGAATTCCTGCTGCGTGGAAATGTCGTCGAACTCGCCGTCGCCGTGGTCATCGGCGCGGCTTTCACCAACATCGTCAACGCCTTCGTCAAAGGCGTGATCAATCCGATCGTCGGCGTCTTCGGGACCAAGGACCTCGCGTCCTACAGTTCCTGCCTCAAGGGGCCCTGCGAGGTGAGCCCGACCGGTGAGGTCACGTCCGGGATCCTCATCCTGTGGGGATCGGTGCTCAGCGCCGTGCTCCAGTTCCTGATCACCGCGGCGGTCGTCTACTTCGCCCTGATCGTGCCCATGAACAGGTTGGCGGCCCACCGCAAGAGCCTCGCCGAGGAGGCGGCGGAGGCCGAGGCCAAGGAGGTCCAACTGCTGACCGAGATCCGCGACGCGCTGGTCGCACCGCTGCGCTGACCGGCGGGCGCCGTTCGGCCCCGGTCCCCGTTCCTCAGTCCCCGTGGTGCGGCGGGCGCTGGCTCAGGTACCAGTCCAGCCCCCGTCCACCGCTCTCCCCCGCCCCGGGGCGGCCGCCCCAGCCTGCGTCGGTGTCGTCCCCGGACTGCTGGTCCAACGGGTCCCGGAAGACCAGCCGGGCCTTCACGGCCGCGGCCTTCCGGAGCTCCTGCTCCTGCTCCCCGCCCTGCTCCCGGTCCTTTTCCTGCCCCTGCTCGCTCACGCCGTCCACTCCGTCCGCTCGTCCCTTTCCTCCAGCCTAAGAGCCCCGTGGCACGCCTCGGGCCCCGGTGCGGGGCGCTCCGCACCAGGGCCCGATGAGGGCGGGTCCAGGCAGCCTGCCGGGAGGCTTCCCCGGCGGCCTCTCAGGCGGCTTCCTCAGGCGGCTTTCCCGGCGGCCTCTCAGGCGGCTTCGAAGCCCGCGTGGTCCGCGATCTTCTTCAGCTCGGCCAGCGCGTGCTTCTCGATCTGGCGGATCCGCTCGCGGGTGAGGCCGTGCTGCTTGCCCACCTCGGTGAGGGTGCGCTCGCGGCCGTCCTCCATCCCGTAGCGGGAGCGGATGATCGAAGCGGTGCGGTCGTCCAACCGCCCGATCAGGCCGTCCAGTTCCTCCCTGCGGAGCATGACCATCACGGCGTCCTCGGGGGACGTGGCCCCGGTGTCCTCGACGAGGTCGCCGAACTGGGTCTCGCCCTCGTCGTCGACCGACATGTTGAGGCTGACCGGATCGCGCGCCCAGTCCAGCACGTCCTTGATCCGGGCCTCGGTGGTGTCCAGCTCGGCCGCGATCTCGGCCGGCTCCGCCTCGCGGCCCAGCTCCTTGGACTTCTCCCGCTGCACCCGTCGGATCCGCCCGAGCTCCTCCACCAGGTGCACGGGCAGCCGGATGGTGCGGGACTGGTCGGCGATGGACCGGGTGATCGCCTGCCGGATCCACCACGTCGCGTACGTGGAGAACTTGAAGCCCTTGGCGTAGTCGAACTTCTCGACGGCGCGCACCAGGCCCGCGTTGCCCTCCTGGATGAGGTCCAGCAGCGGCAGGCCGCTGCGCGGGTAGCGACGGGCGACGGCGACCACGAGCCGGAGGTTGGAGCGGATGAAGACGTCCTTGGCGCGCTCGGCGTCGGCGGCTATCGCCTCCAGCTCCTCGCGCGTGACGCCGTCGGGGAGTTCGCCCTCGTCCAGCATGTGCTGGGCGTACACGCCGGCCTCGATCCGCAGCGAGAGCTCGACCTCCTCGGCGGCATCGAGCAGGGGTGTCCTGGCGATCTCGTCGAGGTACATGCCGACCAGGTCGCGGTCGGCCTCGAGGTTGGTCGGGCGGGCCGCGCGACTCCGGTCGGCCCTGTCGCGAACGACGGCACGGGTGGCCATGCTTGCTCCCTTTGCTGGTGTTGCCGAGGTCTGCCTGCCTGCCTCGTGAGGGCAAGAAATGCGGGCCCCTCGGGGCCTCACACGTAACGATCCAACGAACAGATTCCGGACAACATTCCCAAGTCACTCAGATTCTTCCCGGCGATGCAGTATCCTGCCGGTTTTCACCCCGCTTCTGGACACTGGGTGACCGGTCGGGCACTTCCCGTGTCATCGGGTGACCGCTCCGGGAGTGTTTTCTTCACTCGACCCTCACGCGACCACCGCCCACCCCTTGAACCCGCGAACGGCCGCCGACGTTCCCCGCGCACCCCGCCGTCCGTCCCGGCCCACACCCCGGCGCACGCAGGTCCTCCGCACAAACGATGCCGAATCGCTATCACTCCGGCCCTTGCTCGGCACGGGACACTGGGAAGGTGTCAGCCATGCACCTGACCAACAGCACGACCATCCTCACTGCGCGTAATCGCAGTCTCCTTCGGGACGCCGCGCTCGCGCTGGGCTGTGCCGCGCTGTTCGGCCTGCTGGCGGCCCTGGTCACCGGCCAATGGCGCCCGCTCGCCCGCTTCGACCAGGAGTGGATCGGCGAACTGCACACCTACGCCCGGGAGCACCGGATCTGGACCGCCTCGGTGCAGACGCTCTCCGACATCGGCGGCACCGTCACGATGCGTACGCTTCTCGGAATCGCCGCCGGGTGGCTCTGGTTGATCGGCGCCCGGGTGCTGGCCGGCTGGGTGGCCGCCCAGGCCCTCGTCGGCTGGGGCGTCCTGTGGGCGCTGAAGCTGTCCTTCGACCGCGCCCGCCCCTCCTTCACCGATCCGGTCTCGCACGCCGGCGGGCCGTCCTTCCCCTCCGGGCACGCCATGGCCTCGGCGATCACCTGCGCCGTCCTGGTCGGCCTGCTCTGGTACCGGGTCCGCCGGCGCGGCCGGACCGCCGCCTGCCTGGTGGCCGCGGCGACGGTGCTGACCATCGGCTGGACCCGGGTCGCGCTCGGCGTGCACTGGCCCAGCGACGTGCTGGCCGGCTGGCTGGCCGCCGGGATCGTGCTGGGCACCGTGACCGCCGTGATCCAGGTGTGGCGCCCCGGCGCGCTGGCCCAGGACGTACGGCGGGTCAACTGGCGTACCAGGCCCCGGGTGCAGCGGGTCCTCGTGTCGGCCGGGCACCCCTCGGGCACCGCCGCCCCGCTGGACGAGGACGGACCGCACGGCGCGCGGGACGGCGCCCCGGGCGAACCGGTGGACCCGTCCGACCCCGTCGACCGGCCGGACGAGGCCGTGCGCTGAGGCGCCGTCACCCCGCTGCCCCGCCCCCGCCGCCCCGTTACTCCGACGCCGGCCGAGAGCCGTCGCGCTAGGTTGGCGGCCATGTCCGACACCCCTGCCCCCACCGCTCCCACGGCTCCCAACGCCCCCACCGCACCGGACGGTTACCCCGGGCGCCCGCTGCGGATCGCCACCGTCCAGGCCCAGGCCGTGGCCGGTGACATACCGGCCAACGCCGCCCAGGCCGCCGGACTGATCCGCGAGGCCGCCCGGGCCGGCGCCCGGCTGGTGCTGTTCGCGGAGAAGTTCCTCTCCGGCTACGAGCCCGAGCTGATCAGCGCCGACCCCGTCAGGTACGCGGTCCAGCCCGGCGATCCGCGGCTCGCGCCGATCGCCGAGGCCTGCCGCGAGACCGGCACCGCCGCGATCGTCGGCGCCGCCGTACGGGACGGCGACGACCTGCGCATCTCCGCCCTCGTCCTCGGGCCGGACGGCGGCTTCGTCACCCGCTACGACAAGCAGCACCTGTTCAAGAGCGAACGCGAGCACTTCCGCCCCGGAACGGCCGGCTGCACCGTGGAACTGGACGGCTGGCGGCTCGGCCTCGGCGTCTGCTACGACTCCGGCTTCCCCGAGCACGCCCGCGCCGCAGCGCTCGACGGCTGCCACGCCTACCTGGTCGGCGCGCTGTTCAGCATGGGCCACGGCCACCACGAGTCCCGCACCTGGTTCCCGGCCCGCGCGCTCGACAACACCCTCTACACGGTGCTCGCCAACCACATCGGCCGCACCGGCGAGTGGCACACCTGCGGCGGCAGCGCGGTCTGGGGCCCGGACGGCCGGCTGATCGCCGAGGCGGGCGAGGACCGGCGCGAACTCGTCGTCGTCGACCTCGACCCGGACGTCCTGCGCACCACCCGCGAGACCGAGACCCTCCTCGCCGACCTCGCCCTCGCCGCCGACCGGCCGCCCGCGCCCCGGACCCGCTTCACCCTGGCCTGAGCACCCCGCCGGGCCGGCCACCCGAGAGCCGGGAGCCGGTTGCCGGGCACCCGGCTGCCGGCCCGGTCAGGAGGCCCGCATCGCCGCCACCGCGCTCATCCGCCCGACCCGGCGGGCCGGGAGCACCGCGGCGGCCAGGCCGACCAGGACGGTCAGGCCCAGGGCGGCCAGCACCGGCAGGACCGGCGGGGTGCCGACCGTCCCCACCGTCGAGGTGATCGAACGGGCGGCCGCCCAGCCGTAGGCGGCCCCCAGGCCCGTCCCGACCAGGGCGCCGGCCAGGGAGAGCAGCAGCGCCTCCAGGGTGAGCATCCGGCGGAGCTGTTCGCGGGACATCCCGATCGCGCGCAGCATGCCGATCTCGCGGGAGCGTTCGCTGATGCTGAGCATCAGGGTGGCGGCGACGCCGAGGCCGGCGATGGCGACGGAGAAGGACAGCAGGGCCATGCTGATGGTCTTCAGCCGGTCCAGCAGGGAGCGCAGGGTGTCCGCCTGGGCGGCCGTGTCGGCGACGGTCACCTGCGGGTGGTCGGCGAGGGCGTGGTCCAGGGCGCGGCGGGCGGTCGGCCGGTCCTCGCCGGCGGCCGGGCTGATCCAGGCCGTGGTGACGGGCGCGCCGGGGGCGAGGCGGTCCAGGGTCGCGGGCGCCACCAGCAGGGTGGCGCCGCTCTGCAGGGTGAACGGCAGGCTGCTGCGGCCGGGTTGGAGCCGCAGCTCGACGCCGCCGACCCGGCGCACCCCGGTGTCGCCGAGCCCGCTCAGCGCGCCGCCCTCGGTGAGCGCGCGGGCCCGGTCCACGTCGTCCGTCGAGGAGTTGAGCCGGGTGGCGTCGACGGCGGCGACCACGGTGGGCCGGCCGTCGAGGTCGACGGTGGCGGACCGGACCGGGGTCACGGTCAGTCCGTGCTCGGCGCCGAGCGCGCCGAGCGCCCCGGCGGGCAGGGCGCCGCCGCCGGTGGCGGCCGCCGAGAAGACCCCCGGCTGGCGCGCGGACACCACGGGCACCAGCGACTGGGAGGTGATGTCCAGCGCGGTGACCGCGCCGACCATCACGGTGACGCCGAGCAGCAGCGCCGAGCCGGTGGCCCCGGTGCGGCCCGGGTTGAGCCGCAGCTGCTGGGTGGCGAGCCGCCCGGCCGTACCGCCGAGCCTCCGGGCGGGCCGGCCGAGCACGGCGACGACGGCGGGCAGCACCCGGTGGGAGAGCCGCAGCACCCCGAAGAAGTTGGCGATGGCGCCGACGGTGACGGCGAGCAGCGACAGCGGCGGCGGGGCCACCGCCCCGGCCACCAGCAGCGCGGTGCCCGCGACCAGCAGTCCGGTGGTCCACACCGCGGCCCGCACCCGGGCGGCCCCGTCGGCCGGCGCGGGGGTGCCGCCGAGCGCGGCGATCGGCGGCACGGCCGCGGCGGCCTTCGCCGGGCCGCGGACGGCCAGCAGGGTCAGCAGCACGCCGAACAGCCCGGCCAGCAGGCAGGTCAGCGGGGAGGGCAGCAGTGACAGGTGCACCGGGCCGAGGTCGAGCCCGCCGACCACGGCGGTGCCGGCCGCGCCGAGGGCGACGCCCAGCAGCACGCCCGTCGCCGAGGCGCCCACCCCGAGCAGCAGCCCCTGGCGGCGGATCAGCCGGCGCAGCTGCTGCCGGTCGGCGCCCACGCAGCGCAGCAGGGCGAGCTGGCGGGTCCGCTGGGCGAGCACCACGGTGAAGGTGTTGCCGACCACCATCCGCGCCACCGCGAGGGCGATCAGGACGAAGGAGAGCGAGGCGATCAGCACCATGCCGTACAGGGTGCTGCTCTGCCGGGTCGCCTCGTTGACCGAGGCCTCGTGGCTGTGCACCTGGACGTCGGCGCCGAGGGCGGCGCGCAGGGCTTCGACGGTCCCGGTCCGGGAAACGCCGGGCGCGACCCGGACGTCGAGCCGGTCGGTGACGGCGCCGGCCGCGTAGCCGGCGACCGCGTCCGCCGGGACGCCGATGATCGGGACCCCGGCGAGGCTCGGGGCGCCCCGCTCGTCCAGGGTGCCCACCAGCCGGGCGGTGGCGGTGGTGCCGTCGGCCCGGGCCAGGTGCACCTCGGCGCCCACGGCGGCGTCCAGCCGGTGCGCCGTCCCGGTGTCGAGCAGCACCTCGCCGGGTCCGGCGGGCCAGCGGCCGTCCTTGAGCAGCTGCCAGCGCAGCGCCGGGTCCTCGGCGACGGCGCTGACCGCGGCGGTGCGGTCGAGCGGCCGCCCGTCGGCGGCCAGCACGCCGCCCTTGCCGGTCAGCCTCGGCGCCACCGCAGCCACCCCGGCGGTCTGCCGCACCCGCTCCGTCGCCGCCGCGTCCAGCCCGCCGGCCGCGGTCTTCCCGGTCACCTGGATGTCACCGGGCCCGACCTCGGCGGCCGCGGTCTGGCTGAAGGAGTCCACCAGTGCCCCGCTGCCGCTGACGGAGGCGATCAGGAAGGCCACCCCGAGCGCGATCGCGGCGCCGCTCAGGAGCAGTTGGCGCAGTTGGCCGCGCAGTTCGGCCACGGTGTATCGGTACGTCGTCATGGTTCCCCGGCTCGTCCACCCTGGCCGGTACGGTGCTCCGGCAGGGGTCTCGACGAGCCTAGGAGCGGAGCGGCCGCGGGCCATCGGCACGAGGTCTGCTTCATGATCAATCCGTGGGCGGACGGTCTCCCGCCCCCTCCTCCTCCCGGAGAGGTACGCCGCCCCTGACACCGTCAGCCCCGGGAACGCCGACGACCCCCGACCGGTCGGGCACCGCCGGAAATGGCACAGGCCCCCCGCCCGACATGGGCGGAGGGCCTGTGACCTGCGTTTTCGTTGTGCCCCAGGCAGGATTCGAACCTGCGACACCGGCTTTAGGAGAGCCGTGCTCTATCCCCTGAGCTACTGAGGCGGGGCCCGCGTGCTGCCGGGCCGTTCACAGCGTACCGGATCGGGGCTGGGGCTCGGGGTGCGTCCTGTGGATCTTGTCGGATCGGGCCGCGGCGGCGCGGACCGGGCGGGATCCGCGGGAGGCGCCGCACGGCGGCGGAGGGGGTGCGGGTGGCCGACGGCGTGTCAGGGCGGGTCAAGTAGCCTGCCGGGCAGGGCGGGATCCGCCCCGGCGCGTCGCGTGAAGGAGACGAAGGACTCGATGAGACCTGCTGTGCGCCCGGTGGGCCGGCTGTTGGGGCAGGTGTGGGTGTGGCCCGCGCTGGTCATGCTGGCGGTGGGCGGGTACCGGCTGGGAACGCCGGACCTGTGGCGGGACGAGATGGCGACCTGGACGGTCTCCACCCGCTCGCTGGGCGACCTGCTGCGACTGCTCCAGCACGTGGACGCCAGCAACGGCGCGTACTACCTGCTGATGCACGGCTGGACGGCGGTGTTCGGCGACTCGACGCTCTCCCTGCGAATACCCTCCGTGCTGGCGATGGCCGGGGCGGCGGCGCTGGTGGCGCTCACCGCCCGACGGCTGTTCGGCAGCAAGGTGGCGGCGGTCGGCGCCGGGCTGCTGCTCGCGGTGCCCCCGGAGATCTCCCGGTACGCCCAGGAGGCGCGCTCCTACGCGCTGGTGACCTGCGCGATCGCGGCGGCCTCGTACTTCCTGCTGCGGGCCCTGGAGCGGCCGACCTGGCGGCGCTGGGCGCCGTACTGCGTGGCCATGGCGCTGGCCGGCGCCGGGCACCTCGTCTCCTTCAGCACCGTCGCCGGGCAGCTGGGGCTCCTGGCGCTGCACCTGTGGCGCACCCGTCCGGCGGTCGACCGGCGGCTGCTGTGGCAGTACCCGCTGGCGGTCGCCGTGGCGGCGCTGCCGGTGCTGCCGGTGGTGCTCCTGGGCAGCCGGCAGTCGGACCGGCAGCTGGGCTGGATACCGACCCCCTCCCTGCGCGGCCTCGCCTACTTCGGCGAGCGCCTCTTCGGCTCGGACCTCGTCTTCTACGCCTTCGTCCCGCTGGCGCTGCTGGCACTGGCACTGCCCGGCCGGCGGATCCAGGCCTGGCAGGCGCTCCTGCTCGCGGAGCTGCCGGTGGTGGGCGTCTGGCTGGTGTCCCGGCTGACCGACACCTCGTACTTCCTCGGGCGGTACCTGCTGTTCACGGTGCCCGCCTGGGCGGTGCTGGCCGGCGGCGGCGCCGGGGCGGTGTACGGCGCGGTGGCGGCCCTGGCCCGACGGCGCGGCCGGGCGCCCCGGGGGGCCGTCGCGGTGGCCGGGCTGCTGACGGTCGGGCTGCTCGCGGCGCCGGCCGTGGTCGCGCTGCCGAAGCAGCCCGAGATCCGGTACGCGGACTCGCACAACGGCTCGGAGGAGCCGTTCAAGGCGGCGGCCCGGGAGATAGCGGCCGGCTACCGCACCGGGGACGGGATGGCGGCCCCGCTGGGCGACCAGGCCTGGGCGATGGCCTGGCCGGGCGTCAGCTACTACCTGCCCCGGGACGTCGTCCCCTTCCCGGTCTTCGTCGCGCAGAGCGCCGACGACGCCGAGGACCTCTCCCCGACGCCCTGCCCGCAGCCGGCGGACTGCCTGGGCGGGGTGTCCCGGATATGGCTGCTGGTCCTCGGCGACACCGAGGACCCGCTGGGCGCGATGCCGACCGACCAGGCGCAGGTGCTCCGCACCCAGTACGGCGACCCGGACCGGGTGACGCCGCTCGGCGGCCTCACGCTCGCGCTGCTCGACCGGGACGTGTAGGGGGCGGAAGGAACGGAAGAAGGGGAGCCGGTGTGGACCGGCTCCCCTTCTTCCGTCCCGCGTTCGGCGCCTCGGCCGCTCAGCGCCTCACAGCGTGCGCAGCAGCCGGGACTGGATGGACGGCGGGTTCAGGTCGGCCTGGAGGGCCACCGGGACCTCCGCCTTGTCCTCGCCCGCGCCCACCCGCAGCGTGCCGACCTCCGTGCCGGCCAGCGCGCGGTGGCCGATCTTCGAGGTGTCCAGGGTGACCGTGCCGGAGATGCCGGGGAAGCCCGCCACCACCAGGTCCTTGGTCGCGACGACCGCGACCTTGCCGCCGATCCCGTCGTCCACCGAGCCGACGACGTCGCCCTTCTTCACCACGGTCTGGCCGGTCACGCCGTTCTGCGCGGCCTGGATCTGCTTGCCGCTGACCTTCAGCACGGTCGGCAGGATGCCGTCGCCCGGGTTGGGCGAGGTGGCCTGCTGGCCCAGCGTGACGCCGAGGATCAGCCGCTGCACGCCGCCGATCTCCTTGTAGGCGGCCCACATCAGGCAGCCGCCGGCCGGGGTGCTGGAACCGGTCTTGACGCCGATGACGCCGGTCTTCGGGTTGATCAGGTTGTTGGTGTTGGAGATCTTCACGTTGTTGAAGTTGGTCTCCGGGGTGGAGACGATCTGCCGGAAGATCTCGTCCTGCATGACCTGCTCGGCCAGCTTCAGCTGGTCCTTGGCGGTGGACTTGGTGTCCGCGCTGAAACCCGCCGGGTCGGCGTAGATGGTGTTGGTCATGCCGAACTTGGTCGCGGTGTCGTTCATCAGCTTGACGAACGCGTCCTCGGAGCCGGAGTGGAAGCGGGCGAGCAGCCGGGCCACGTTGTTGGCCGAGGGCAGCATCAGCAGTTCCAGCGCCTGGTACTCGGTGATGACCTGGCCCTCGGTGAGGGTCACCCGGGACTCGTCGACGTTGCCGGACTCCTGCGCGGCCTGCTTGTCGACGGTGATCTTCGGACCGCTCTCCCCCTTCTTCAGGGGGAACTTCTGGAGGATCAGGTAGGCGTTCATCACCTTGGTGACGCTGGCGATCGAGGACGGCGTCTCCTGGCCCGAGCTGCCGAGGCTGCCGACGCCGACCACCTCGGCGGCGGACTGGCCCTTGGCCGGCCAGGCGAGGTCGAGCACGTCGCCGGAGAAGCTGTAGCTGCCCGCGGCGGTCATCTTCAGCTTGGGGTCCGGCAGCGGACGCAGCAGCTGGGCCACCGCGAGCGCGCCGAGCACCACGGCGAGGAAGACGGTCCAGATGGTCACCCGCTTGAGGGCGCGCCGCAGCGGCGAGACCGGGCGGGCGTTGAGGGAGGCCAGGACCTCCATCGCCTCGGCGGTGTTCTCCGGCGACGGCAGCGGCTCCGGGGCGGGCAGCGGCTCGGGCTTGGGCAGCGGCGGGACCGGCGGCACCGGCCGCGGGTCGGGCTCCGGCAGCGGCTTCGGGGCCGGTACGGGGGCGGGCTCGGGGGTCGGCTTCGGCAGCGGCGCCGGACCGGGGGTCGGCTCGGGCTCGGGAAGCGGCTTGGGCTCGGGCCTGGGCTCGGGCTTCGGCTCCGGCACGGTGCCGGTCCCGGGGACGGCGGCGGCCGCGGAGGCGCGCAGCGGCGCGGGCTTCTCCAACTTCTCGGCCTGCCCCGGCCGCTGACCCGACTGGCCGGGCTGAGCGGGCTTGGTCAGCGCGAGGGTCACGGAGCCGATGGCGGGAGCGCCGTCGTCGTCACCGGTGTCGCCGGTCTCCCCCGGGGTCTCCTCGGCCTTCCCTGCCTTCTCGCTCTTCTCGGTCTTCGCGGCCTTCTCGGCCTTCTCGGTCTTCGCGGCCTTCTCGGCCTTCTCGACCGGCTCCGCCGTGGCGGCTTCGTCGGCCTTGTCGGCAGCTTCGTCGGCCGCTTCGTCGAGCTTCTCCGCCGCCTTCTCCACCGGTGCGGCGGCAGGCTCGGAGCCGCCCTCGGAGCTGGTCTCCCCCGACGGCTCGGCCTCCTTCTCCCCGGCCTTCCCCGCCACCGCGGCACCTGTCCGCATGGCGAGACGCGGGTCGGCGGCGACCGGACGCCCGGCGGGCTCCGTCACCTCCGCGGTGTCCGACGAGGACTCCTTCTCCTCGCCCCCACCTTCGGAACTCCCCTTGCCGGCAGCCTTCACCAGCTCCTCGGGCAGCCGCAGCGCGGTGGTCCGGTTGTCCACCGGCAGTCGCAGCATCGTCGTCCGGCTGTCCACATCCCGGACGCGGAGCTGCACGGTCGAGCCGCCCTTGGGCGCCGTCGCCGGGGCGTCGTCGGACGCCTCCGGGGCGGCCTCGGCGGAGGTCTCCGCGGGGCTCTCCGAGGCGGTGCCGGAGTCGGCGGCCGAGGAGGCGTCGGAGGCGGCGTCGGAGGAGGTCTCCGCGGTCGCCCCGGTCTCAGCCGCGGCTGACGCCCGGTCGGCCGCCGCACCGGAGCCGCCCCCGGCCGGCCCGGCGGCGCCGGCCGCCGCACCGGTCCGTTCGGGTTCGCGGTCCCGCTGCCGCTCGTCGCCGTCCCTCAGCACCCTGTCGGGGGACTCGCCCACGTATCCCAGCCTCCTCAACGCCCGGCGGGGCACCGGCGAACCCGATTTCGGGAAGCCGACGCCCCGCCCCGTGTACCTGTACAGTCTCCGCCACCGGCGGCCGTTCCGGCCGCGCACACCCCGCCCGACCGGCGCTTATTGTCGTCGCCCGGCCGCGCCGCGGTCTGTTCACCGCTCAGACGCAGGGCCCGCCGCCGCCGGTTCCGCGCCTTCACCGCAAGGTCACGATTCGGAGGCGTACTCGACAAGCCCGTGTGAGAGGCGTCACCCTGTCTCTCATCCACGCGGGGAGGCTTGGATGGGCAAGAGCCGCAGAACTGTTCCCGAGGAACTCTTGCTGCTCGCTTTGGACCCGACCACGGGTACCACGGCGCAGCCGCAGACCCTCGACCTCGGACTTGCCGGGGCCCAGCTCGTCGAGCTGTCCCTGGCCGGACGGATCGTACCGGAGGGAGACCGGATCGCCGTCGTGCTCGCACGGCCGACCGGCGACCCGACCCTCGACCATGCACTGGAACTGCTGCGCCGACGCGGCAGTCCGGTCCGCGCGGCGCACTGGATCGGCGGGCCCCGGCTGGGGCTGCGGCAGACGTATCTGGCGCACCTGGAGCGCTGCGGCATGGTCACGGCCGTACCGGGCCAGGTGTGCGGCGTGCTGCCGACGACCCGGTACCAGGCGTCCGACGACTGCACCAACGCCGCGATCAAGCAGCGGCTGGACACCGCGATCCGCACCGGCGTCCCGCCGGATCCGCGGACGGCGGCGCTCGCGGCGCTGGCCCACTCGGTCGGCCTGGGCAAGCACCTGTACCCGGGCAACGAGGGCCGGTCCTCGCGGTCGCGGCTGCGCGACCTGATCCGGTACGACCCGCTGGGCGGGATGGTCGCGCACGCCGTGATGGACGTGCAGAACGGCCTACCGGCTCAGCAGAACCGTTCTTCCCAGGGTTCCGGGGCCGCTTCCGGCCGTCCTGGCGCCCGTACGGCGGGCCGGGGTTCGGGCGGGCGGGTCCCCGCCTCCCGGGTCGGCGTGCGCTGATCACAGCGGCGTGCACTGATCTCGGCGGAGCGCACTGACCGCGGCGGTCCGCGCGGCCCGGCGGGCAGCCATCACGGCGCCTGACACCACCGGCCGCACGCCCGCCGCACGCCCGCCGGCACCGGTCGCGCGTCCGACGCCAACGGCCGCGCACCCGGCGGCGCACGCCGCCCCGCTCGCACCGCCCGAGGGCGCCGAGCGACCCGACGCACGACCGGTACCACCGGCGCCAGGAGCACGACGCGCACCGGCCGCACCGGACGCACCACCGGCACCACCAGCACCGAGGGGCGGTCGCCCCGCGACGCGAGTCGCCCGGCGACCGCCCCTTCGCCGTCCCCGGACGCCCGGCAACCGCCCGCCCCCCGCACGCGCCGGGGCAGGTGCGGGCCGGTCCGGGGACGGCCTCCGCAGTACCTGTCCGAGTCGTCCGAGCCGCATTACCACCTGGGGGCTTTCGCTGTCTCGCGGAAGTGCTTTTCCGATGATCTGTTCTACCGCGCTGCTGTGATTCCCCGGCGCCGACCTGGCCCAAGGTGACATGCTGCTCCAAGTCAGGGGGGTTGGTCCCAATGTCCGAAGTGTTCCGAGGACTGCCGTTCCAACGAGCACCAGAGGTCCGGCCGGAGGTCGAAGTGTCCGCCAACGTCAATCCCACCGTGCGCCGTCGGCGCCTCGGTTCGGAGCTGCGCAAACTCCGTGAGGGCCTCGGTATGACGGCGGAGGAGGTCGCCGGCCGGCTGATGGTCTCCCAGTCGAAGATCAGCCGGTTGGAGAACGGCCGGCGCAGCATC
Source organism: Kitasatospora sp. NPDC058184 (assembly GCF_042883725.1). Lineage (NCBI taxonomy): Bacteria > Bacillati > Actinomycetota > Actinomycetes > Kitasatosporales > Streptomycetaceae > Kitasatospora > Kitasatospora sp. NPDC058184. The sequence goes on along the minus strand of NZ_JBHVVE010000026.1, from coordinate 30,758 downwards.
AGCCAGCGCGACGTGCGCGACCTCTGCGACGTCTACAAGGTGCCCGACGACCAGTTGCGCGCCAGCCTGATGGAGATGGCCAAGGAGTCCCGCCAGCGCGGCTGGTGGCACGACTTCAACGACATGCCGACCCCGTACAGCGTCTACATCGGGCTGGAGGCCGAGGCCTCCTCGATCCGCGCGTACGAGTCCTCCTTCGTCCCCGGCCTGCTGCAGACCGAGCACTACGCCCAGGCCGTGGTCGAGGGCACCCAGCCGGACACCGACGCGGTCGCCGTGCAGCGCCGGGTGCAGGTCCGGATGAAGCGCCAGGAGCGCGTCCACGGCGAGAACCAGCTGGGCAGCCTGTGGACCGTCATAGACGAGGCGGTGCTGCGCCGCGAGGTCGGCAGCAAGGCGGTGATGGCCCAGCAGCTGCGGCAGATGCTGGAACTCAGCCAGCGCCCGAACATCACCATCCAGGTGATCCCGTTCTCGCACGGCGCCCATCCCGGAATGACCGGGACATTCTCGCTGCTGGAGTTCCCCGAGTCAGCCGATTCCACAGTTGTCTACTTCGAAGGTGTGACGAGCGATCTCTACCTGGAGAAGGAGGCGGACGTGCGCCGCTATACCGGTCTGTACGACTACCTGAGAGCGGCCGCACTCGGTGTCTCGGAGAGCCGGTCGCTGATAGCCGACATCGAGAAGGAATTCCACGAATGATCACCCCGTCCGAGTACGGAACCCCTTGGCACAAGAGCAGTCACAGCGGGGGCCAAGGCGCCTGTGTGGAGATCGCCGTCCCCGGCGCGGGGGAGGTGGCCGTCCGGGACTCCAAGGACCCCCGGGGCCCCCAACTGCGCTTCTCGACCGAGGCATGGAACACCTTCGCCTCGGCGGCGGCGGGCGGCGCCTTCGGCGAGCTCCCGGGCTGACCCCCCTCCGGTTCCGCACTCGGACCAGTTGCCCGTAGCGGTGTCCGTCGCCCGTCGGCGGCCGGCGCTACGGGCAACTCCCGTTCCGGGGGCCGGCCCGGCCCGGCGCCGGTCCCGAGGGCCGGTCCTGAGGGCCGGTCCCGGTGCAACTCCGGCACGCAAGGCCCCGGTTCAGCCCGCCACCGGGTAGCGGGTGGTCCAGTTGGCGCCCTCCGGGGTCCGCCGGTCGTGCAGTTCGGTGCCGTGCACCAGCTCCATCACGAAGTCGTCGGCGAGTTCGAGGATCGCCCCGCGCCCTTCGAGCCCGGCCAGCAGGCCCGGCGGCAGCGCGGTGTCCCCGTGCAGCGCCCCGAGCAGGTTGCCGCAGATCGCGCCGGTGGAGTCGCTGTCCCCGGAGTGGTTGACGGCGAGCAGCAGGCCCGAGCGGACGTCGTGCGCGACGAGGGCGCAGTAGACCCCGATCGCCAGCGCCTCCTCGGCGACCCAGCCCTCCCCCAACGCCTCGACCCGCTCGGCGGACGGCTCGCCGGCCCGCACCGCGTCCAGGGCGGCCCGCAGCGCCGCGGTGGTCTCCTCGTGCGCCGACCGCTCGGAGAGCAGGGCGAGCGCGAGGTGGACGCCCTCCTCCAGGGTGCCGCCGCGGGCGACGGACTGGACGATCACCGCGAGCGCGCCCGCCGCGAGGTAGCCGGTGGGGTGGCCGTGGGTGAGCACCGAGCACTCCACCGCGAGCTGGAACACCAGGCCCGGCTCCCAGGTGGTGAGCAGTCCGAAGGGCGCCGCCCGCACCACCGTGCCGCAGCCCTTGGAGTGCGGGTTCTTGGGGGCCTCCAGGGTGCCGAGCCGCTCGGCGTGGGCCCCGCTGAGGCCGGACAGGCAGCCCTGGCCGGGGGCGCGCTGGGCGTACAGCCACTCCTCGCGGCCGAGCCAGCCGAGGTCGGGGCGGCGCTCGTCCGGGCCCCAGTCGCGCTGGGTGGCGGCCCAGCGCAGGTAGGCCAGGTGCAGGTCGGTGGGCGGGTGCCAGCTGCCGGTGTCCCGTCGGATGTGGGCGCGTATCAGTCCGTCGACGGTGAAGAGGCTGAGCTGGGTGTCGTCGGTGACGGCGCCGGTGCGCCCGTACGCGGGGACGTAACCGGTGACGCCCTGCGGGCCGTGCTGGGCCCGGATCTTCTCCAGCGACTCGAACTCGACGCCGGCTCCGAGCGCGTCGCCGATGGCACCGCCGAGCAGACAGCCCCGCACCCGGCTGCGGTAGTCCTGCTGCTGGGCGCGTGACCACAGTGGCATCACGACGGGGCGCCTTTCCTCGGGCGTGTGGGGGTCCGCGCGACGCTCGGCCGGGCGCGCGCCCTCGCACTGTATTCGAAGAGCCGGTCGGACCGGCCCCGTCCCCCGGACTTCGGCGCACCCGTCCCCGGGAGTTCACCGCCCCGTCCCGGCCGCCGCCCGTACGGCGGCCGGGACGGCGACCGGGACCGTCGCGGGCCTCAGTCCAGCACCGGCAGCAGCTCCGGCAGGTGCCCGTCCGAGGCCAGCGCCGCGGCCCGCCGTTCGGCCGGCACCTCGCCGTAGGTGGTGGTGCGCTGGCGGTGCGGGCGGCCCGCCGCCTCGGCGATCGCCTGGAGGTCGCGCACCGACTTGTAGCTCCCGTACGCCGAGCCGGCCATCCGCGAGATGGTCTCCTCCATCAGCGTGCCGCCGAGGTCGTTGGCGCCCGAGCGGAGCATCTCGGCCGCGCCCTCGGCGCCCAGCTTGACCCAGCTGGTCTGGATGTTGGGGATGTGCGGATACAGCAGCAGCCGGGCCATCGCGACCACCGCGCGGTTGTCCCGGGCGCTCGGGCCGGGCCGGGCGATGCCGGCCAGGTAGACCGGGGCGTTGGTGTGGATGAACGGCAGGGTCACGAACTCGGTGAAGCCGCCCGTCCGCTGCTGGATCTCCGCGAGCAGCCGCAGGTGGCCGAGCCAGTGCTCCGGGGTGTCCACGTGCCCGTACATCATCGTGGACGAGGAGCGGATGCCCAGCTCGTGCGCGGTGGTGACCACCTCGACCCAGGTGGCGGCCGGCAGCTTGCCCTTGGTGAGCACCCAGCGGACCTCGTCGTCGAGGATCTCGGCGGCGGTGCCCGGGATGGTGTCCAGGCCCGACTCCTTGGCGCGCTGCAGCCAGTCCCGGATCGACAGCCCGGTGCGGGTCGCGCCGTTGACCACCTCCATCGGCGAGAAGGCGTGCACGTGGATGCCGGGCACCCGCTCCTTCACCGCGCGGGCGATGTCGAAGTAGGCGGTGCCGGGCAGGTCCGGGTGGATGCCGCCCTGCATGCAGACCTCGGTGGCGCCCACCTCCCAGGCCTGCGCGGCCCGGTCGGCGACCTGCTCCAGGGAGAGGGTGTAGGCGTCCGCGTCGGTGCGCCGCTGGGCGAAGGCGCAGAAGCGGCAGCCGGTGTAGCAGACGTTGGTGAAGTTGATGTTCCTGGTGACGCAGTAGGTGACGTCGTCCCCGACGGCGTCCCGGCGGACGTCGTCGGCGATCCGGCAGAGCGCGTCCAGGGCCGGGCCGTCCGCGTGGAACAGGGCCAGCGCCTGGTCGTCGGTCAGCCGCGCCGGGTCGGCCGCGGCCACCGCCAGGGCCTCCCGGAGGTCCCCGGCGAGGCGCTCGGGCGCGCCCTTGGCGAGCACCTGCTCGCGCAGCACCTCCCAGTCGCCGTACACGTCCTCGAAGTCGGCCCGGCGGTCGCCGGTGCGGCCCTCGGTGTCGACGGCGGTGTGCAGGTCGGTGCGCCCGTACGACTCCGGCAGGTCCTCGGGCTCCTGCCAGGGCAGGCCGCGGACGACGGCGTCCGGGTTCGCCAGGCCGGTGGCCGGGTCGGCCAGGGCGCGCACGTGCGGCAGCACCCGCGGGTCCAGCCAGGGCTCGCCGCGCAGCACGTACTCGGGGTAGACGGCGAGGCGCTCGCGCAGCTCGAAGCCGGCCGCCGCCGAGCGCTCGGCGAGGCGCTCGATCTGCGGCCAGGGGCGCTCGGGGTTGACGTGGTCGGGGGTGAGCGGGGAGACCCCGCCCCAGTCGTCGACGCCGGCCGCGATCAGCCGCTCGTACTCGCCGTCCACCAGGTTCGGCGGGGCCTGGAGGCAGGCGGCCGGGCCCATCAGGTGCCGGGCGACGGCCACCGTGGCCACCAGCTCGTCCAGTTCGGCGTCCGGCATGCCGCGCATCGCGGTGTCCGGCTTGGCGCGGAAGTTCTGCAGGATCAGCTCCTGGACGCCGTGGTAGGCGCGGGAGACCCTGCGCAGCGCGAACAGCGACTCGGCGCGCTCCTGGTGCGTCTCGCCGATGCCGATCAGCAGGCCGCTGGTGAACGGGACGGAGCTGCGTCCGGCGTCCTCCAGCACCCGCAGCCGGACGGCCGGTTCCTTGTCCGGGGAGCCGAAGTGCGGGCCGCCGGGCTCGCTCCACAGCCGGGTGGCGGTGGTCTCCAGCATCATGCCCATCGAGGCGGAGACCGGCTTGAGCCGCTGGAAGTCCGTCCAGCCCAGCACCCCGGGGTTGAGGTGCGGCAGCAGGCCGGTCTCCTCCAGGATGCGGATCGACATGGCGCGCACGTAGGCGACGGTGTCGTCGTAGCCGTGCGCGTCCAGCCACTCGCGGGCCTCGGGCCAGCGGTCCTCGGGCTTGTCGCCGAGCGTGATCAGGGCTTCCTTGCAGCCGAGTTCGGCGCCGCGGCGGGCCACCTCCAGCACCTCGTCCGGGGACATGAACATCCCGTGCCCGTCCCGGCGCAGCTTCCCGGGGACGGTGGCGAAGGTGCAGTAGTGGCACTTGTCGCGGCAGAGCCGGGTGAGCGGGATGAAGACGCTCTTGGAATAGGTGATGACGCCGGGGCGGCCGGCCGCTTCGAGTCCGGCGTCGCGGACCCTCGCGGCGCTCGCGCAGAGGTCCAGCAGGTCCTCGCCTCTGGCCTGCAGCAGCACGGCGGCCTCGGTCACGTCGAGGGCGACGCCGTCCCGGGCGCGGCGCAGGGCGCGGCGCATCGCGTTCGCGGTCGGCGGGGTGCTGGAGTCCGTGGCGGTTCCGTCCATGGCGCGACCCTACGCCAGGGGTGGTACCGCGGGTGGATGCAACCCTGAGGCGGCATCAGGGTCGGCGTACCCACGAAGGTCAACCCGATCTGGCCCCACAGGGCGATGACGGCGGCGGCGCGGCGGCCTCTAATGGAAGGGCAAGGCCAACCACACGTGTTCGCGGAGGAGTTGAGGACGCCATGACCAATGAGAAGGCGGCGGGGGACGATCTGGACGCCGGTACGCCGTACCGCTCCCGACGGCGCGTACTGATGCGCGCCGGGGTGCCGGTGGCGGTGGTCGCCGCGATCGCCGCGGGGGTGGGACTGGTCCCGGCACTGGCCGCCGACAGCGCGCCCGACCTGCCGGCGGTGAGCGCGGAGCAGCTGGTCGCGAAGGTGCTCGGCTCCGAGACCCAGGCGCTGTCCGGGTCGGTCGCCATCTCGACCGACCTCGGCGTGCCCGGCCAGCTGCTGAGCGGCGCCGCCGGCCTCGGCGGGGCGGTCGGCGGGCACGGCGGTGACGGCGGGGGCTCCACCGCGGACCCGCAGTCCAAGCTGCTCGGCCTGCTCGGCGGGGACCAGACGCTGCGGATCGCGGTGGACGGCCCGGACCGCCAGCGGGTGGACGTGCTGGAGAAGATGGCCGGCTACTCCATGGTCCGCAACGGCGACCAGGCCTGGGCCTGGGACAGCTCGTCCAACTCCGCGGTGCACATGACCGGTCGGGCCGCCGGCCGGGAGCACGCCAAGACGCCGCTGTCCGAGCTGCCGACCACCCCGCAGGAGGCCGCCAAGCAGTTCCTGGCCGCGAGCGCCGGCACCACCTCGGTGACCGTCGCCGGGACGGCCAAGGTGGCCGGGCAGAACGCCTACCAGCTGAGCGTGAAGCCCACCCAGTCCGGTTCGACCCTCGCCGAGGTGCGGATCGCGGTGGCCGCCGACAACGGGGTGCCGCTGTCGGTGGCGGTGAAGTCCATCGACGGCAGCACCGTGCTGAACGTCCGCTTCACCCAGGTGTCCTTCGCCCGGCCGGACGCCAAGACCTTCGACTTCACCGCCCCCAAGGGCGCCAAGGTGACGGAGCAGAAGGCGCAGGACGCGGCCAAGGGCGCGCCGGGCGACGCCCGGGAGCACGTGGGCACCGGGGCGCCCGAGGGCCTCGACGTGATCGGCGAGGGCTGGACGACGGTCCTCGCCACCCGGCTGCCCGCCGCGGTGGACGGGGCCGCGGACGGCGCGCCGAAGGGCGACGCCAAGGGCGGCAAGCACGGCGGCCACGGGGCGGGGGCCGGTCAGTCGCTGAACCCGCAGTCGATGGTGAAGTCGCTCGGCAAGCCGGTCGCCGGCGGCACCCTGGTGAGCACCAAGGTGCTCAACGTCCTGCTCACCGACGACGGCCGGGTCCTGGCCGGCGCGGTGACCCTGCCGGTCCTCCAGCACGCCGCCGGGGTGAACTGACGGATGACCCAGGCTCCCGTAACGGGGGACGTTACGGAGCCGGCCGGGGGTCCGGGCGCCGCGTCGCGCCCGGCCCCCGCGCCCGTGCCCGCTCCTACCGCTCCTACCGCTCTTTCGACTCCCACTCCTTCGGCTTCCGCTTCTGCTCCGGCTTCCGACGACGTCATCCGGACCCGCGGCCTGACCAAGCGCTTCCGCGGCGGCCAGCTCGCCGTGGACGGCCTGGACCTCGCCGTGCCGCGCGGCTCCGTCTTCGGCTTCCTGGGCCCCAACGGCTCCGGCAAGACCACCACCATCCGGATGCTGATGGGCCTGATCGCCCCCACCTCGGGCGCGGCCACCGTCCTCGGCGAGTCGATGCCGCAGTCCGTCGCCACCGTGCTGCCCCGGGTGGGCGCGCTGATCGAGGGCCCGGCCCTGTACGGCTTCCTCACCGGACGGGACAACCTGGTGCGCTTCGACGCCGCCGACCCGACCGCCGACCCGCGCACCCGCCGCCGGCGCGTCGACACGGCCCTGGACCGGGTCGGCCTGAGCGCCGCGGCGGGCAAGAAGGCCCGCGCGTACTCGCTGGGCATGAAGCAGCGCCTGGGCCTGGCCTCCGCGCTGCTCCAGCCGCGCGAGCTGCTGGTGCTGGACGAGCCGACCAACGGGCTGGACCCGCAGGGCATGCGGGAGATCCGGACGCTGGTCCGGGAGGTCGCGGCGGAGGGCACCACGGTGTTCCTCTCCTCGCACCTGCTGGACGAGATCGAGCAGGTCTGCACCCATGCCGCGGTGATGTCCCGGGGCCGGCTGGTGGTGCAGGGCACCGTCGCCGAGCTGGCCGCCCGGGCGCAGGGCCGGCTGGTGGTCCGCACCCCGGACGTGGCGCGGGCCGCGGAGGTGCTGGCGGCCCACCGGGTCACCGCCCTGGTGCCCGGCGAGGACCGGGTGGACGGCGAGCCGGGCGTCCTGGACGAGGAGGCGCTGCCCAGGCTGTGCGCGGCGCTGGTCGGGGCCGGGGTGCGGGTGCACGGCTTCGGGCTGGAGCGGGGCACGTTGGAGGACGCCTTCGTGGCGCTGACCGGGGAGGGCTTCGATGTCGCGGGCTGAGGCACCGGCCGTGGGCGGGACGCTGCCGTTGACGACCGGCCGGCGGCCGCAGACGGCGGCCGGGTTCCTGGCGCTGTTCCGCAGCGAGCTGCACCTGACCTTCCGCCGGATGCGCACCAAGGTGCTGCTGGGCATCCTGGCGGCGCTGCCGATCCTGATCGGGGTGGTGGTCAAGCTCAACACGGACAGTCCGCACCAGGGCGGCGGCGGTCCGAGCTTCATCGCGCAGACCACGCAGAACGGGCTGTTCCTGGTCTTCACGGCGCTCGCGGTCGCGCTGCCGGTCTTCCTGCCGATGACGGTCGGCGTGGTCGCCGGGGACTCGGTGGCGGGCGAGTCGGCCGCCGGGACGCTGCGCTACCTGCTGGTCGCCCCGGCCGGGCGGACCAGGCTGCTGGCCGCCAAGTTCACCGCCGGGCTGGTGTTCTGCCTGGCGGCCACGGCGGCGGTCGCGGTGACGGCGCTGGCCGCGGGTGCCCTGCTCTTCCCGCTCGGCCGGGTCACGCTGATCTCCGGGGACACCATCGGCCTCGGCGACGCGCTGCTGCGCGCGCTGCTGGTGGCGCTGGTGGTCGCGGCCTCACTGGCCGGGCTGGTGGCGATCGGGCTGTTCGTCTCCACGCTCACCGGCAGTGGCATCGCGGCGATGGCCGCGACCGTCGGGCTGGTGGTCACCGTCCAGATCCTGGACGTCTTCCCGCAGCTGCACGCCGTCAGTCCGTTCCTGTTCTCCCACTACTGGCTGAGCTTCGCGGACCTGCTGCGGGCGCCGATGTACTGGGACGGGGTGCTGAAGGACCTCGGCCTCCAGGCCGCCTACGTCGCCGTGTTCGGCTCGGCGGCCTGGTCCCGCTTCACCAGCCGGGACATCAGCGCGTGACGGCCTCCGGGGCGGCGGCGGGGGCGGCCGCCGCCGCGGGGGCGGGCTGCGGCACCGCCGCGGCGGCCCGCACCGCGCGGTCGGCCCGCACCTGGCGCAGCGCGTCCCAGGTGAGCAGCGCGAGCGCGACCCAGACCAGGCCGAAGCCGGCCCAGCGGGCGGGCGGCATGGACTCGTGGAACACCGCGACGCCGATCAGGAACTGGAACACCGGCGCCAGGTACTGCAGCAGGCCGAGCACCGTCAGCGGCACCCGGACGGCGGCCGCGCCGAAGAACAGCAGCGGGATCGCGGTGATCACCCCGCTGAGCATCAGCAGCCCGGAGTGCCCCCAGCCGTACGAGCCGGCCACCGTGTGCCCGAAGGTGCCGCGCCCGCTGACCTCCAGGTAGACCAGGTAGCCGAGGGCGAACGGGAACATGAAGGCGCTCTCGGCCGCCAGGCTCTCCAGGCCGCTCAGCCCGACCTGCTTCTTCAGCAGGCCGTAGGTGGCGAAGGAGAGCGCCAGGGTGAGGGCGATCCAGGGCAGCTGCCCGTACGCGACGGACAGCACCGCGACGGCGGCGGCGCCGATGCCCACCGCCGTCCACTGGGCGCCGCGCAGCCGCTCCTTGAGCACCAGGACGCCGAAGCCGATGGTGACCAGGGGGTTGATGAAGTAGCCGAGGCTGGTCTCGACCACGTGGCCGGCGTTGACGGCCCAGATGTAGACGCCCCAGTTGACCGAGATCACGGTGGCCGCGCCGGCCAGCATGGCGAGCCGGCGGGGCTGGCGCAGCAGCGGGCGTATCCAGCCCCAGTGCCGCTGGGCGACCAGCAGCAGGACGACCGCGACCAGGGACCAGACCATCCGGTTGGCCAGGATGTCGTCCGCGGCTCCCGGCTCCAGCAGCGGCCAGAACAGGGGGAAGAGGCCCCAGATGCCGTACGCGGCGACGCCGTACCAGAGGCCCCGGCCGTTGTCCTGCTGGTCTGTTCCCGCCATGGCCGAGTGCCCTCCCGCGCGCGTGTGTCGATGGCGACGGTAGCGGGCGGGAGGGGCGACTGTCATCTCCGTTTCCGGATTTTGGTCATGACATTGCCTGCATGCTGGACCCGTCCGGAGTTCCGGGAGCTCAGGGCGGGTGCCCCGGGGGTCGGGAGCCGTCGTCTCAGGCGTCGAGGGCCGTACGGACGGACTCGGCCAGCGGGACGGTCGGGCGGCCGATCAGCCGGGCCAGGTCGCCCGGGGTGCCGGCGAGCTCGCCGCGCGCGATGCCCGCGTCCACGTCCACCAGGGCCTCGGCGAAGCCCTGCGGCAGGCCCGCGCCGACCAGCGCGTCCAGGTGCTCGGCCGGGGTGACGTCCCGGTGCCCGACCGGCTCGCCGGAGGCCTTCGCCAGCTCGGCGGCCAGCTCGGGCAGGCTCCACGCGGCGTCGCCGCTCAGCTCGTACACCCGGCCCTCGTGGCCCTCGCCGACCAGGACGGCGACCGCCGCGTCCGCGTAGTCCCGGCGCGGGGCGGTGGCGACCCGCCCGTCCCCGGCGCTGCCGAGCACCACGCCGCGCGCCACCGTGCCGGCCGCGTCGCCCAGGTAGTTCTCGGTGTACCAGCCGTTGCGCAGGAACGCGTGCGGCAGCCCGGAGGCGAGGATCAGCTCCTCGGTCGCCTTGTGCTCGTCGGCCAGCCGGAAGGTGGCCGCGCCGGGGATGCTGGTGTAGGCGAGCAGCGCGACCCCGGCGGCCTTGGCGGCCTCCACCACGGCCCGGTGCTGCGGGATCCGGCGGCCGACCTCGCTGCCCGAGATCAGCAGCACCCGGTCGCCCTCGGCGAAGGCGCCGGCCAGGGTCTCCGGCTTGTCGTAGTCGACCACGCGGACGGCGACGCCGCGCGCGGCCAGGTCGGCGGCCTTCTCGGCGGAGCGGACGGCGACGGCCACCTCGCTCGCGGGGACCTGGGCCAGCAGGCCCTCGACGACGAGACGGCCGAGCTGGCCGGTGGCACCGGTGACGACGTACATGGTGAAGCTCCTCGGGGTTACGTTTTGCGGTTCTGGCCTCGGAACTCACCCTAGGGGTGGCACTAACCTTTCGAAAGTACGCACTTCAAAGTAGGGTACTGATATGAAGGTAAGCGAGATGAAGGCCGGCGGGCTGCCACCCGCCGACGTCTTCGACCGGATGTGTCCGTCCCGGGGCGTGCTGGAGCACGTCACCAGCCGCTGGGGCGTGCTGGTCCTGGGCGCGCTGAACGAGCGCGGCTACCGGTTCAGCGAGCTGCGCCGCAAGGTCACCGGGGTCAGCGAGAAGATGCTCGCCCAGACCCTCCAGACGCTGGAGCGGGACGGCTTCGTGCTGCGCGAGGCGCACCCGGTGATCCCGCCGCGGGTCGACTACAGCCTCACCCCGCTGGGGCGCGAGGCGGCGGAGCTGGTCGCGGCGCTGGCGCACTGGTCGGAGCGGCGGGTGCCGGAGGTCGAGGCGGCGCGCCAGGGGTACGACGGACGGGCCGCCGCCCTGCGGTGAGGCCGCCTCCCCGCGGTGATCGGGCGGGCCGCCGGCCTCGGCTACCGCTCCGCGACAAGGGCGGCGAGCCCGTCCAGGACCCGGGCCAGGCCGAAGGCGTAGGCGTGGTCCGGGCTGTACGCGCCGCCGTGCGCCTCGCCGGCCGCGGCCCCGACCCGGGCGGCGACCGGGTAGCGCTCGGCGTCGAAGACCCGGGCGAGCAGGTCGGCGTTGGCGGCCCACCACTGCTCGTCGGTCATCGCGCTGTCCTGCCGGGCGGCGCGCTCGTCGGCGGCCATCCGGGCGCAGGTCTGGACGAAGCCGAGCAGGTGGGTCAGCGCGGCGTCCAGGTCGACGTCGGGCAGACCGGTGCCCTCGAAGGCGCGCAGCTCGTACTCGTACTTGGCCATCAGGCCGGGCCCGAGCGGCGGGCGGCTGGTGGAGACGGCGGCGACCCACGGGTGGGCGCGGTGCAGCTCCCGGTTGTCGTCCGCGACGGCGGTGACCCGGGCGCGCCAGCCCTCCCCGGCCGGGGTGCTGCGGGGCATCGTGGCGTAGACGGTGTCCAGCATCAGGTCGAGCAGCTCGGCCTTGCCCGGCACGTAGGTGTAGAGCGCCATCGGGGAGAGGCCCAGCTCCTGCGCGACCCGGCGCATGGTGACGGCGTCCACGCCCTCGGCGTCGGCGAGGGCGATCGCGACGGCGGCGATCTCGCCGGTCGAGCGCGCCTGCCGGGGCCCGCGCCGGCCGGGCTTCTCCTCGGCGGTGAGCCCCCAGAGCAGGGCCAGGGTGCGGGCCGGGTCTCCTGCGCTGCTGCGGTCGGTGGCCATGGGGCCATCGTTTCACGCACCGGCCGGGGGCCCTGACGGCGCGGACGGCTACCGTCTCACCATGACCAGCCCGACCACCCCTCCCGGCCGTCCCGGCCCTTCCGGACCGGCCGAGCCCGAGACGCTCCCCGGGACGGACACCGCGCAGACCCTCCGCCCGCGGGTGACCTGCCGCCGCTGCCACCGGCCGCTGCACGACCCGGAGTCGCGGATGCTGCGGCTGGGCCCGGAGTGCCGGGACCCGGCGGAGCGGGTCGCCCGGTACGACGTCGACCAGGAGCCGCTGCCCGGGGTGGGGTAGGCCCTCTGAGCCTCAGCCCCGGCCGATCAGCCCCGGCCGAAGAGGCGGCGCAGCCGGCCGCGCCGGGGCTCCTCCTCCGCGGCCGCCGCTGCCGGGGCCCGCGGCTCCGCGGCCTGCGGCTCCGACTCCTGCGGCTCCGGCTCCGCCCCCGCGTCGGCGGCGTCCTCCCGGGCCGTCAGGTGGCGGGCGAGCGCGCGGTCCTCGGCGGACGTCCAGGGCGCGGCGAGCACCAGCGCGGACAGCGAGCGCAGGATCGTCACCGCCCGGGTGCGGCGGGCCCGGGCGCCGTGGTGCAGCCGCTGCCGGAGCAGCTCGGCGATGTCGGCCCTGGTCCGCGGCTGCGTCCAGCCGATCGCGACCAGCGCGAAGCCGGCCGCCTCGACCACCCAGTCCTCCGGCCCGAGCAGCAGGTCGCGCAGCACCCGGCGGCGCTCGGAGCCCTCCCAGGGCTGGTCGGCCCGGTGGTGGGCGATGCCGAGGCAGGCGAAGACCTGGACGGCCCGCACCCAGAGTTCGGGCTGGTGGGCGAGCAGGGCGCGGCCGAGGTCGTCCTCGCGCGGCACCGGCGGGTGGACCAGGACGCCGAGCAGGTCGTCCAGCGGCAGTCCGGCCAACCGGACGGCGTGGTCGTAGGCGGCGGGGACGGTCGGCCAGAAGATCTCGGCGGTGGCCCGGACGAGTTCGGCGCTCTGCGGCGCGGGCGGGTCGACGGCCGGGCGCGGGTCGGTGCCGTCCCAGGCCCAGATCCGGGTGGTGGGCTCGGTCAGCGGCAGCCGGGGGTCGGGCTCGCCGACGGCCTGGTAGCGGACGGTGGAGCGCGGCAGCGCGAGCCGGACGGCCAGCACCGAGCTGGGCGGCTCCACGGTGGAGGCCGTGCACTCGATCTCGGTGTCGCGGCTGGTGTCGGCGGCGGCGAGCACCTGGTGCAGCACGTTGACGGTGGCCTCGGTGGCGCCGGAGACCAGGCCGAGCCAGGGCTCCCGGTGGCTCAGCCGCTCCAACAGCTCCTGGGCGTACCCGTGTTCGGGGTGGGCGCGGTGGTGGTCGGCCAGGGCGAGCAGGTGCGCCGGGTCGCCGTCGAGGGCGTGGCGCAGCCCGTACCGGGCCGGGCCGGCCTTGGGGTGGTCGGGCACGGCGGCGAGCACCCGGTCCAGCCAGGGCAGGCCCTCGGCGGGGCGGCCGAGCGCGCCGTACAACTCGGCGACGTCGACGGCGAGGTAGCTGTTGGAGTCGTCGAGGTCCGGTGCGACCCGCTCCAGTTCGGCCTCCCAGACGGCGAGCGCCTGCTCCGGGCGGCCGGCCGAGCGCAGGGCGTTGCCGAGCATCACGGCGGGCAGGTAGCCGGGGGCCGACCGGTGCGCCCGGTCGGCGAGTTCGACGGCGCGGGCGGTGTCGCCGAGCCGGCGGGTCAGGCCGGAGGCCATCGCCAGCAGCAGGACGTGGTCGCCGTGGCGGTCCAGCACGGCCTGCACGAAGTCGTGGAACGGCCGTACGGCTTCGGCCGGTTCGGCCGGGAGCGGGTCGGGCAGCGCGCCGGTCGCGCGGGCCACCGCCTGGGCGACGGCGTCCGGGTCGACCAGGCCGGGCAGGTCCTCGCGGGCGAGCCAGGCGGCGTGCGCCCAGGGGCGGGCCGGCTCGGCCTGGATGGCGGAGGCGAGCAGTCCGACGGCGGCGTTCCAGTCCCCCGCCGCGGCCTCCACGTGGGCCCGGCAGACCGCCGTGCCGAGATACACCCGGCCGTCCAGCGGGAACAGCTCGCGGGCCGCCGCCGGGCCGCCCGCCGCGGCGCACAACTCGGCCAGCGCCTCGTGCAGTTCGGGCAGCTGAGGGGCGGCGAGGATCGCGTCGCCGAGGTGCTCGGCGGCGTGCGTCAGGTCCCCGGAGTCGATCGCCAGCCGGGCGACCGCGACCTCCCCCTCGGCGGCCAGGCGCTCGGCGCCCTCGTCGTCGGTGTGACCGCTCATGCGCCCCTGCTCCCCCGGTTGTGCCGTCCGACTCGGAAGGAGGCTATCCGGTACGACCGACAGCCCGGTGATCACCCCGAGGGCGGCCGGCGTCCAACGACCGGATCGGATACGACCCGTACGAGTGGTTTAGACCTCCGTTGGACATATTTGACGCTTTCCGCCCGCCAGGATGGCGGAGGCCCTTCGCGAACCTTCGCGAGCTGTCGAGACCCTTCGCGACTCTTCGCGGATCTTTGTGACCTTTTGCGCGAATCTGCGCGTCCCCGCGAACCGTCCCGAGCCGTCGCGAGTCCTCGCGAACGAAGTGCCGCCCCCGCCAAGGAAACCCGAGGAACGAGGAAACCGATGAAGCTTTCCCGCACCCTGTCGCTGGCGGCCTCCGCCGCCGTGCTCAGCACCCTCGCCGTCGCCGGCCAGACCGCCCCGGCCTCCGCCGCCGGCCCCTTCGTGGTGAGCGAGGCCCAGTTCAACAAGATGTTCCCGAACCGGAACGCCTTCTACACGTACAAGGGCCTGACCGACGCCCTGGGCGCCTACCCGAAGTTCACCACCACCGGCGACACCGCGACCCGCAAGCGCGAGGCGGCGGCCATCCTGGCCAACGTCAGCCACGAGACCGGCGGGCTGAAGTACATCGTCGAGCAGAACACCGCCAACTACCCGCACTACTGCGACACTTCGCAGCCGTACGGCTGTCCGGCCGGGCAGTCCGCGTACTACGGGCGCGGGCCGCTCCAGCTGAGCTGGAACTTCAACTACAAGGCGGCCGGCGACGCCCTGGGCATCGACCTGCTGCACGACCCGTACCAGGTCGAGAAGAACCCGGCGACGTCCTGGAAGACCGCGCTCTGGTTCTGGAACACCCAGAACGGCGCCGGCCGGATGACGGCGCACGACGCCATCGTCAACAACAAGGGCTTCGGCGAGACCATCCGCACCATCAACGGCGCGCTGGAGTGCGACGGCAAGAACCCGGACCAGCGCAACAGCCGGATCAACCTCTACAAGCAGTTCGTCGGCGTCCTGGGCACCGACGTGGGCGGCGGCAACCTCTCCTGCTGACGGGCGCCTCGGCCGCCCGGTGCGCGGGGTCCCGGTGCGGCCGATCAGCCCGTTCATCGAACGTCGACCGCCCGTCGACCGCTTGTCCACGCCCCACCCCGACCGTGATCACCTGCCGGCCACCGGGGCCGGCCCCCTCCGAGGAGCTGAAAATGATCACGAAGCGGATCGCACGGGCGTCGACACTGGCCCTGGCAACCGCCGCACTGGCCGGCACGTTCACCGTCGGCGGCGCGGGCAACGCGTTCGCGGCGTCGGGCGGCGGCTGCAACGGCAGCACCCAGCAGGCGTGCGTCAGCGTCAACGGGAGCACCCTGGTCGCCGACGCGTACACCAACTTCGCGAACTCCAACTGCACGGTCGACCTGGTCCTGTACGACCGGAGCACCGGCTACCGGTGGGACACGATGGCGGGCTGCGGGCTCGGCTGGTCCCACTACGTCGGCACGCAGGTCCCCAACCCCACCCCGGGCCACGTCTACCAGACCCAGCTCATCGTCAACTGGGGCGCCGGGAACGTGGGCGTCACGTGGAGCCCCGAGCTGACCGCCTGACGCCTCCGGGCCGTCGCGGAGCGGGAAGTCGGCCGGGCCCGACTTCCCGCTCCGTGTTCGGCGGCTCAGCGGGGCACCGGGGTGGCGCCGGTCGCGGCCAGCGAGAGCTCCCAGAGGCGGGCCGCCCCGTCCGGGTCGACGGCGTACGGGCGGACGCCGCCGTCGTCCATCGGGGTGTCCGGGCCGGCGGGGCGCGCGACCTCGCAGTCCTCCAGGTAGAGCCCGCCCAGGCCGTCGAGCAGCGGCGAGGTGGCCGCCCACAGGCCCGTGGCGGCGCCCTGGGAAGGGGACTTGAAGTCCGCGCCGATCACGGTGCCCCGCTCGTCCACCCAGCCGCGATCGACCTGCTCCCGCCGGGTCATCTCCCGCTGGAGCCCGGTGATGATCTTCCCGGGGTGGAGCGCGAACGCCCGGACGCCGTCGCCCCGCCCGAGCGCGTCGAGGTGCACGGCGAACAGCACGTTGGCGGTCTTGGACTGGCCGTACGCCAGCCACTTGTCGTAGCCGGTGCGGAAGTGCGGGTCGTGCCGCCGGATGTCCGTCAGGAAGTGCCCGGCCGAGCTGTTGACGACGACGCGGGCGCCGTCCGGGGCGGCGGCCAGCAGCGGGTACAGCTCGCAGGCGAGCAGGAAGTGCCCGAGGTGGTTGGCGGCGAACTGCCCCTCCCAGCCCGGCCCGACGCGCCGCTCGGGGGTGGCCATGACGCCGGCCACGGCGAACAGCAGGTCAAGGCGGTCCGTGGTCTCGCGGACCAGCCCGGCGGCGGCCCGGACGCTCGCGGGGTCGGCGAGGTCCATCGGGACGATCCGGCTCCCGGTCCCCGCGAGCGCGGCGCGGGCGGTGTCCGGGCGGCGGGCCGGGACGATCACCTCGGCCCCGGCGGCGGCCAGTGCCCGGCTGGTCTCCAGGCCGAGGCCGGAGTAGCCGCCGGTGACGACGGCGGTACGGCCGGAGAGGTCGAGGCCCGCCAGGACCTCCTCGGCGGTGGCGGCGGCGGAGAAGGGCGAGCCGATCGGCTGCTGCCGGCGCTGGAGCTGAGTGGTGGTCATGGCGATGACCGTAGGAAGTGGAGCGCGGTCTAGATCAAGTCCCGCCCCGGTGTTCTTCCTATGCTCTGACGACATGACGGAACTCAGCATCGGCGAGGTCGCCGAACGCACCGGGCTCAGCGTGCACGCCCTGCGCTTCTACGAGCGCGAGGGGCTGCTGGTCGGCCCGGTGCGGCGCACGGCGGGCGGGCGGCGGCGGTACGCCGTGCTGGATGTGCAGTGGCTGGAGATCTGCGTCAGGCTCCGCGAGTCCGGCATGCCGCTCGCCGACCTGCGCCGCTTCGCCGAACTGGTCCGGCAGGGCCCGGGCAACGAGGCCGAACGGCTGCGGCTGCTCGACGCCCACCGGCAACGGGTCGACGAGCGGATCCGGGAGCTGGAGGAGTGCCGCTCGCTGATCGCCTGGAAGACCGCCGTCTACGCCGACCACCTGGAGCGCGGCGAGGCCGCCGGGCTCTGGGACCCGACGGTGGAGAACCGGTCGGCCCGGGCCTGATCCGCCCGGCACCACGGCCGGCGCTACCATCGGCCCGGCTCATGGGGCCCTCGGGTGCCCGGGGCGGGCCACTCGAACGGGGGGATCCAGGAATGGCGTCCGACGCGGCCGACACCACCGACGCCGCAACCACAGCCGACATCGCCGACATCGCCGGAACGACCGACGGCGACGCGACGACCGGCACCACTGACGGCACCGGCACCGGCGCCGGCGCCCGGAAGCGCGGCGGCCGACCGGGCCTCCGGACGGCGGCCGCGGCGGCCCTGGCCGTCGCCCTCCTGGGCGGCCTGTGGGGGCTGGGGTTCCTCCACCTCCCGAAGCCGGGGCACGAGCCGGGCGGCCCCGGAAAGCCGGCCGAGTGCGCCGCGCCCCGCCCCACCGACAAGCCGGGCTACCCGGCGCTCTGCGCGGCGCTCAACCGCCCCGACCTCCCGGCCCTGCTGGGCACGCCCGAGGACCGCGTCACCGTCGCGCAGCCGGCGCCGATCACCTTCGGCACGGACGTCATGGCGGAGGTGCGGCTCACCCACACCGTCGTGAGCCTGCTGGACAGCAGCACCTCGCTCGAGGACACGCGCGACATGCGGCGGGTCTACACCTGGCCGGCCACCGTCCTCGGCCACCCCGCCGCGACCTACTGGTCCAACGCGACATCGGTCATCCCCGGCGGGAAGCTCGGCCCCGCCACGCGGAACATCGTCGTCGCCCAGGACCCGGCGGCGCCCGGCGGACGGGCCTTCGAGGTCGTCGTCTTCCGCGACGACGGCCTGACGCCCGACGAGGCGACCCTGACCCGGCTCGCCGAGACGGTGCTGCCCACCGTCCCGGGCTGGGTCCCGGCCCCGTAGCCGGACACGGCGGGCCTCCCCCCTCAGGCGTCTCCCTCGTCCTCGTCCTCGCCGTAGGGCGGGATGGTCCAGCGCAGGACCGTCCCGCCCGCCCCGTCGGCTTCGAGGGTGACCGGGAAGGCCTGGCCCCAGTCCCGCCCGCCGTGGTGCCGGACGGCGTGGTCGCCCTGGCACCAGTCGATCCCGAGCACCTGGCAGCCGCCGACCTCGATCGCGCCCACGTGCAGCGGGTGGTGCAGGCCGGCCCGCCGGAAGGTGAAGTAGTCGACGTGCTTCTCCACCATGGTGGCCACTCCCCTGCCGGGCAGGCCGCCCCGCCAGGCGCTGATCTCGGCCTCCAGCGCGACCGCCTCCGCCACCGGGAGGTCGAGCCACCCGTACGGGCCCCCGTCACCGTCGTACGAGGGCATCCGCTCGCCGCCGAACCGCTCGTGCGCCTCCTGCTGGTACCGGCCCCAGTAGGAGAGGTCGGCGAGCCCGTCGGCCGGTTCGTCGTCCAGGCTCGTCCACGCGTCCAGCCCGACGGCGTCGCCGACCACCATGCCGCTCCGGTCGACCGGCAGGTCCCCGAGCAGCACCGGGCCCTCCGCACCCTCCGGCCAGGGCAGGCCGAGGGCGATCTCCAGCGTCGCGATCGTCGGCTCCTCGTCGAAGGCCGAGGGCTCGGTGGTGGCCCGCACCGCCAGCGGCCGGTCGGCGGCGGCAGGGACGGCGACCGCCTCGCACTCCTCGTCCCGCAGGTGACCGCCTCCCGTCTTCGCCGCCGCCGCGGCCCGCACCGGCAACGGATCCCCCAGCTCCCGCCAGTAGTCGATCCAGGTGGCCATGCCGAGCACCACCACCCCGGAGGGCGCGGTGACGAATCCCAGGTCAACGAAGGTTTCGGGCATCCGTCGATTATCTCCGGGCAGGACGTCGCCCCGTCGCCTAGCCTGGCCCGGTGAATCTTGACGATCTCGCGTGGCAGCGGCAGTTCGACGGCGGGATAGAGCCCGCCATGGCGGAATACCTGGCCCGACAGGGGCAGTTGGAGCTGCTGATCGAGACCGCACGGGACCGCGGTGAGTGGTTCTGCGCCGAGGTGGCGGTCGGTGAGCTGTGCGAGGCGGGGGAGTTCGAACGGGCCCTGACGGTCCTGGAGCCATTCGTCGCGGTCGGCTGGCCGTTCGCCGTACGGGAGTCCGCCACGATCCTGGTCCGGCAGGGCCGGATCGAGGAGGGGCTGGCGCTGGTGCGTCCGGACGCGGCCGGCCTGGAGTCGGCGTTCGACTGCCGCTGGTTCGCCGGGGCGCTGGTGGAGGCCGGGCGGGTGGACGAGGCCATCGGGGTGCTCACGCCCCACCTCGGGGAGCCCTGGATCCTGGAGTCCCTGGTCGATCTGACCAGGGGGGAGAACTGTGACGCCCGCGTCCTGGAACTGCTCGCCCCGTGCGCCGAGCGGGCCCTGGGCGGCGCGGCGGACTGCCGGTGCTCCGCGGCCGGGGGTCGGCGCGAGTGCCGGCACCAGCCGTCGGAGGTGCTGGTGAAGTACAGCCGGGTCCTGGAGCGCATGGGCCGGGCGGACGAGGCGATCCGGCGGCTGGGCCCGGTCCTGCCCGCCGTCCCGGGCGTCGCCTGGCGGTACGCGGAACTCCTCGCCGACCAGGGCCGGTTCGAGCAGCTGCGCGAGCTGGCCACCGGCGAGCACGCGGGGCTCGCCCTGAACCAGTACGCGAAGGCGCTGGAGGAGCAGGGCGAGCTCCGGGAGGCCGAAGCCGTCCTGCACGAGGCCCTGGCAACAGACGCCGAGTACACTCGCCGACGCCTCATGGCCTTCTTGGCCCGCCAGGGGCGCCTCGACGAGGTCGTCGACGTCGGACGGCCCACGTACGAGGACGCCGAAGGGAGCCTCCTCCACGAGGCGATCGACCTGCTGATCAGGGCGGGCAGCCCGGAGCGGGCGCTGGAGCTCGTGGACGGCCTCGGCGCCGCGTACGTCGAGGCGCATGCCGACGTCCTGGGCTACACCCGGCTGCGCCTGCTCGCGAAGGCCGGGCGCTACGCCGAGGGCATCGCGGGGGCGCGGGCCCTGAGCGAGCGGGAGCCCGGCCAGTGGGACACCACGCTGGCCTGGCTGCTGGATCTGGACGGCCGGCCGGACGAGGCCCTCGACCTGCTCCGGTCGTCCACCGAGCGCGAGGCCCACCGGGCGATCGCCCAGATCCTGACCAGGCACGGCCACTACGCCGAGGCCGTCGCCGTCATCCCCACGGTGTCTGCCCAACGCGAGGCCTGGGACCGGCGCTGAGGCAGGAGGCCGCCGACCGGCTGGCCCGAATAGTTCAGTGAGAGAAATATTCAGGTGGACGGGGGCGTTCCGGCAGGAGCAGGCGCGGGAGGTCCCCGCGAGGCTGGAAGGAGTGCGGCGCCGTGCGCGTGGAGATCTGGACCGACATCAACTGCCCCTGGTGCTACATCGGCAAGGCCCGGTTCGAGCAGGCACTGGCGGCGTTCCCGCACCGCGAGGAGGTGGAGGTCGTCCACCGCTCCTTCGAGCTGGACCCGAGGGCGCCGCACGAGGCCCGTCCGGTCGTACCGCTGCTCGCCGCCAAGTTCGGGATGAGCCTGGAGCAGGCCGAGGCGGCGGAGGCCCGGATCGCCGAGAACGCGCACGCCGAGGGCCTGCCGTACCTGCGCGAGGGGCGCGACGCGGCGAACTCCTTCGACATGCACCGGCTGCTGCACTTCGCCGAGGAGCACGGCCGGCAGGGGCAGCTGCTGGACGCGCTGTACCGGGCGAACTTCGCCGAGGAGCGGTCGGCCTTCGAGGAGGGCCGGCTGGTCGAGCTGGCGGTCGAGGCCGGACTGGACGGCGAGGCGGCCGCGGCCGTCCTGGCCGACCCGGAGGCCTACGCGGAGGCGGTGCGCGAGGACGAGACCACGGCGAGCGCCATGGGGGCGACGGGCGTGCCGTTCTTCGTCCTGGACCGGCGCCTCGGCGTCTCGGGCGCCCAGCCCGCGGAAACGTTCACCCGCGCACTGGAGCAGGCCTGGGAGAGCCGGGTCGCCCTGCCGCTGGCCCCGCTCGCGCCCAAGGAGTGAGGCGGGGCGGAGCAGGAAGTCGGCCGGGCCGACTTCCTGCTCACCCGGCTTGCCAGCGGTGGGCGTAGACGATGTGCAGGCTCGCCGGAACCCCCTTGGCCGCCCGCCCGGAGCCCCAGCCCTCGTGGTCGAGCTCGATGCAGTAGTGCTCGTCGGGGCGCCACCCGAAGCGCCACCCGGGGGCCTCGCGGGTGAACTCGTGGAGCTGGGAGCCCGACCAGCGGAAGGCCGTGGGACTGCCGGTGACCACCAGCGTGTGGGCGGCCCCGGAGAAGCGGAGCCGGTCCCGCCAGCCGGCGAAGCGGTGGCGTTCGTAGTCGATCTCCTCCTCGGACGGGAAGTCCGTCACCGGCAGGTCGACGGTGTGCGGCGTCCCGGCGCCGAGCCGCGCCCGGACCTCCTTCCAGCGTGACGCGGGGAAGCCCAGGCTGTGGTGGACCAGCAGCAGGTCCAGCCGGTCCTCGGACGGGACGTCGCCCAGCCCGGCCGGACCGGCGTTGGCCCGCAGCGGCAGGTGCACCAGGGAGCGCCGGGAGCGGGCCGCCAGGGCCCAGGCGGTGGCCAGGTCCTCGGCGCCCTGCCGGTCGAGGTGCAGGTGCATGTACGTGCTGCCCGGGCCGGCGTACAGGAGGGCCCCGGCGGTCTGCCGCGCCGGGGTGATCACCCGGTACTCGTCCCGGCCGAGCCGCACCCGGTGGATCTTCGTTCGCAGTCTCACCGGGCCTTCGTACCGGAGACCGGCCCGGGCTGTCCTTCGGTTTTCCTCCGGCCGGAGCCGCGCGGCGCTGCTCCGCCACGAGCCAGGCACCCCGGGGTGTCCTTGAGGGATCCGGATCCCTGCCCGGCCGGAGACGCCCCGCGCGACAGTTCCGAAACATTCAACCCCCGTGTGTAAAAAGACCATTGAGGCTGCCTCGCCGTCTGGCACACACTGTGCACCGACGCCCTTCCGGGGGCGGGGTCATGACACACCAGGGGGTAGGGGCATGATCGACAAGGACACCGTCCTCAACCACCGGTACCGGCTGCTGGAGCAGCTCGGCCGCGGCGGGATGGGGACGGTCTGGCGCGCCCGGGACGCCGTCACGGAACAGGACATCGCCGTCAAGGTGCTCAACCCGGGCCTGCTGGAGGATCCGACCGCCACCAAGCGTTTCCGCCGGGAGGCGAAGGCCGTCGCCGGAATCGGCCACCCGGGCGTCGTGGGCGTCCACGACTACGGGGAGAGCGGTGCGGAGGGCACCGGCAGCACGGAGAGCACCGACAGTACGGACAGTACGGACAGTACGGAGGGCAACGGCGCGGACGGCACCGACAGCCCGAAGGGCGCCGACACCGGCCCGCGCTACGCCTACATCGTGATGGACCTGGTCGAGGGCCGGCCGCTCAGCGCGGTGCAGAAGGACGAAGGGCCGATGCCGCCCGAGCGGGCCCTGGCCATGGTGGCCACCGCACTGGACGCCCTCCAGGCCGTCCACCAGTCCGCCATCGTCCACCGCGACGTCAAACCGTCCAACCTGCTGGTGCGCGAGGACGGCGCCGTGCTCGTCGCCGACTTCGGCCTCGCCCTGGCGATCGCCGACTCCAAACTCACCACGTCGAACGGATTCATCGGCACCGCCTCCTACGCCTCCCCCGAACAGGTCGACCCTTCTCCCGACAACCCCGTCACACCCGCCGCCGACCTCTACTCGATGGGGGTCGTCTGTTACGAACTGCTGGTCGGGAAGCTGCCGTTCGAGGGCGGCCGCGCCATGCAGGTCGCGTACAAGCACGTCAACGAGCCGGCGCCGGAGCTGCCGGACACCTTCCCGCCGGCCGTCCGGGCGCTGGTCGCCAAGGCGCTGTCGAAGGCGCCGGAGGACCGGTACGAGAGCGCCGCCGAGATGGCGGCGGCGGCACGAGCGGCGGTCGGACTGCCGGTCGGTGAGGCCGCACAGCGGCCGGTCAGGCTGTGGAAGAGCGCCCCGAGGACGGGCGGTGCGGGCCCCGCTCCGCGGAGCGAGCCGGTCCCCACGGCCGAACTGGTCGTGAAGGTGTCCCCGGTCATCCAGGCGGACGCTCAGCAGACGGCCG
This sequence comes from Kitasatospora sp. NPDC058184, assembly GCF_042883725.1. Classification (NCBI taxonomy): domain Bacteria; kingdom Bacillati; phylum Actinomycetota; class Actinomycetes; order Kitasatosporales; family Streptomycetaceae; genus Kitasatospora; species Kitasatospora sp. NPDC058184. The sequence goes on along the minus strand of NZ_JBHVVE010000026.1, from coordinate 7,597 downwards.
AGCAGAGCCGCCGCCGCTCGCGGCGGCGCCGCCTGCTGGTACCGGTGATCATCCCGGTCGTCGTCTCGTTGGGTACGGCGGGCGCCCTGCTGGTCGACCGCAACCCGTTCAGCGCCGATGCCGCGCCCGGAGGCCGGTCGACCACCGCCGTGACCGCCCCGCCGCTCGGGGGCACCGGTGTCCCGGACAGCACCGCGCCCGTCGACACCCCGGCCGCCACCCCGCCGGGCGACCAGCCGCCGGGGACCACCCCCGACCAGCAGACGCCGCAGCAGCAACGGCCCGTGCCGCCGGCCTCCTCCGGCGGCAACGGGGGTACGAACGCGGGCAACGGCGGAGGCGCGAACAACGGAGGCGCCAACAGCGGCGGCACGACCGCCGGACAGAACGGAGGCACCCAGCCCCGCCAGTCACCGGCCAACACCCCCGCCCCGCAGCCCCCGGTGACCAACAACCCCGCCCCACAGCCTCCGCCGCAGAACTCCGCCGGCGGGACCACCGCACAGCCCGGCGGCGGCAGCACCCCGCCACCGGAGTCCCCGGCCCGCCCGGCGGAGTGCGGCGGAACCAACTGGACGCGCATCATCAGCGTCCAGTCCGGCCTGCCGATCGGGCTGGCCAACGACAACCTGAACGCGAGCAACCCGGTCGTCCTGGGCGGCGCCACGCAGTACGGCTGGGTCGTCAGCTACGACAACTGGAACGAGTACCACGCCTGCAACTCCGCAGGCTACCGCCTGATCAGGGGCGCCCCCTTCAACAACGCGGTGACCCTCGGCAACGGCCTCGACTTCGCGTACCGGTGGACCGTCCAGCCCGCCGCCTCGGGCGGGTACACCCTCGGCGACGGCACCAACTGCATGACCGCCGGCGCGCAGGGCAAGCCCATCACCATGACCACCTGCACCGACAACCTCGCGAGCCAGCTGTGGAAGTTCCAATGACCGCAGGGGTGTCCACCTCTGCCCGCACGGCCTCACATCCGGGATTCCTGGCCCGCGCCCAGGGGCCAGGCTGTCACTCGCTCAACGCGCGATCGAAACAGCGGGCGGCGAGCCAGGCGGCGGCACGCTGTCGTTCCTCGCGGTTGGAGAAGCGACCGTCGTGACGCGCGATCCACTCCAGGTGTCGCAGGACGTTCTCCGAGCGGTCCGGGTCGCGCACCGCGAGCACGTCGATGCCGGTCTCGCCCGTCGAGGCGCCGACGTACACGCTGCTGTCCAGGGCCATCATGCCGAAGCCCGGGTGGCCCGAGTGCACGCCGAGGAACGCCGATGCCGCGCCTCGGCCCATGATGTCCCAGCGGTCCAGGAGCCGGACCCGGGTCCACTGCGCCGGTGCGCGGCTGCGGCCGTGCTGGGTGGCTCCGGGGTGCTCCGGGCGCTCAGTCGTAGAAGAACTGGCGGAGGTCCTCCGCCGAGCCCGGGCCGAACAGGAAGGTCTCGCACCCGGCGAGCGCCCGGGGCGGTGGCGGCCCGTCGGCGGGTAGCCGCCGCAGCCAGGCCTCGCCCTGCTCCCCCACCGCGTGGACGGCGGAGAGCAGTTCGGCCATCCCCGCCGGGCGGGGCGGGGCCGCTCCGGTGACGGGGGCGAGCTCCCACCCACCGGCCCGGGCGGCGAGCCGCACCGCGCCCGCCCAGGTGGCGATGCGGCAGAGGCGGTTGCGCAGGGGGAGTTCGACGGACGGGTCCAGGTACCCGAGTCCGACGGTCGCGGCGGCGAGGTCGTCCATCACCCGGCGCTCGACGGGGGTGCGGGTCCAGTGGCCCTCCTGGGCGTCCTCGATGGCGGCGCCCCACCACTCCCAGGCGCTGTCGAGGCGGGCCGCTGCCTCGGACTCGGCCTCTGTCCGCGAGGGAGGACCCGGCCGGGACGCCTGCGGCCGGTACAGGTGGAACAGTTCCGGATCACCCTCGTCGAGGCCCTGGACGAGGCCGACCGGCTGCCACCCGGCCCGGTGCAGGAGCCGTCGCATCGGCTGGTTGGAGACGTTGGTCGAGGTGAACAGCTTCGGGGTCTCGCAGGAGGCCGCCGCGGCGTCCAGCAGCCGGCGGCCGACGCCCCTGCCGCGCGCGGCGGGCGAGACCATCAGCATCGTGACGAAGCCCTGCTCGAAGAACGTGTACTCGGTGACGCAGTAGCCGAGGAGCCCGGACGCGTCTTCGGCCACGAGCACCGGGCCCGGGGCCTGCCGGCACCACCGCCGGATGCTCGCCGCCCGCTCCTCGTCGCCTTCGAGGGCGACCGAGTCGATACCGGTCAGCCCGTCCGCGTCCGCGTCGGTGCCGCGCCGAACGACGAAGTCGCCGAAGTCGCCGAAGTCCACTGTGTCCATGGGGACATGCTGCCAGGTGGCTCCGGCACGAACCTCTACTGCGGCCCCGGTCCTCCGTAAACGACCCGGGGGTTCAGCCGGGTCGCCTGCCAGGGCGAGTTACGGCCGGCGGCCTCGCGGTAGGCGACGCGCTGGACGGCGAAGAGCAGGCGGTAGAGGTTGAGGGCGGTGTCGGAGTCGTCGGCGGCGAAGCCGAGGTCGTGGACGAAGGTCTCGAGCTTGGGCCAGTCGAAGTCGTCGGGGACGGGCGGGGCGACGGCGACGCCGAAGAGCGCGTTGAAGGCCGCGGCGACGGCGTAGTGGGAGGCGGCGAGGGCGTTGAGGACGTCGGGGTCGGCGGCCGGGTCGAGGACGGGGTCGGGCACGTCAGGTCTCCTCTTGGTCGGGCCTTGCAAGCTTGAGCGTGGTGACGACGCCCAGGGCGACGGTGGCGAACGCCAGGGCGAGGAGGGAGAGGAAGGCGGCGGCGATCAGGAACCGCACGAGCGCTCGCGGTCGGCGTCGAAGAGGAGGGTGAGGAGGTTCATCAGCGTCGAGGCCGGCGCCGTGTTGAAGGCGACCAGGACGCGGCCGTCCATGGTCGTGTCCGTGGTGGCGGAGGGGAAGATCAGACCGAACGCGCGGCCGCGCTCCTGGAGTTCGGCGAGGAGGATGCGGACCTGGCCCTCGGTGTAGCCCCGGATGCGGGGGTCGGTGGGCTGCATGGGGAAGCGGCGGCGGTTCACGCGGAGGCCTCCAGTTCGAACCAGACGACCTTGCCCGTCTTGCGGGGCTCGGCGCCGAGGCGGTGGGTGAGGGCACGGACGAGGAAGAGGCCCCGGCCGGAGGAGGCGAGCGGGTCCGTGGGGAGGTGGACGGTGGGGAAGATCGGGTTGTTGTCCGCGACCGAGACCCGCAGACGGTGGCCGGTGAGGGCCAGCACGACCATGGGGGCAAGGGTGCCCCCGTGCCGCCAGGCGTTGACGAAGACTTCGTGGAGGGCGAGTTCGGCGTCGGAGATGACGGACGGTCGCCACCCGGCCGAGACGAGGAGGTCGGAGAGCTCGGAACGAGCGGTGGACCAGTCCGGAAGGTTGCAGGCACGCATGAGAGACCCCAAGGGAGGAAGAGGGGAATCGACGAAGCAGACACTCCGTCATGTGATCGGTGCAACACTGAGAGTAGGACCGTCGGTCACACGCGTGCAACCTGATCGCCGAGATGTCTCCCCCAACTTGGCTAAGCTCACTCGTGTGGGTGGAGACTGGCCCGACACGGAAGGAACCCCCCTTGGCACTCAGGACCCAAATCAGCGAGCGACAGCGGCGGTTCGGCGCTGAGCTGAGAAGGTTGCGCGAGGCCGCAGGCCTGGCGGTCAAGGACGCCGGCGCCCTCATCGGCATCGCGGGCCCGCAGCTGAGCCACATCGAGGCAGCTCGAACGGCGCTCGACCCGGAGCGACTCTCGGTCTTGCTCGAAGGCTACGGGTGCACGGATGAGACCTACATCGCGCTGCTGCACGCTCTCGGAGCGAGTGACGGGAAGGGCTGGTGGAGCGCATTCAAGGGGCGGGTTCCGGCTCTCGCCCTGGACCTGGCAGAGGCCGAAGACCGAGCAGAATCCTTCGCTGTCTTCGACTCCCTGTACATTCCGGGAACGCTCCAGGTTCCAGGCTACGTCGAGGCCATCTACAAGGGCGCTTACAAGGATGGCCGTTGGGACGTTGCCACGGCCGTTGAGTTCCGCCTACAACGTCAACGCATCATGACCGACAGCAAGCAGCGACAGTTTCGGTACGTCATCCATGAGGCAGCACTCCGGATGCAATTCGCTGGCAGGCTCGTGATGCGCGACCAGCTCCACCATCTCGTAGACATGGCAGAACTCCCCAATGTCACGATCGAGATCTTGCCGTTCGATGCCCCCGGGAGGGCGCCATACGCTGGCGCGTTCCTGATCTGCGACCCCGGGTGCACGGACCTCTCAACCATCATCCTGGATGGACCGAAGCGGGCGGTCCACCTTGGCGATCCCGATGACGTGGCGGCGTACCACCAGAAGTTCCAAGAGGCCCGGGATCTCGCACTACCTGCTGTTGATGCCAGCAAGCCCAGGCGTGACAGCTCTCGCGACTCCTGGGGGCTCCTTCAACACATTCTCTATGAACTCCAGCACTGAAAGGCACCCGATGTCCCACCTGGCCTGGCAGAAGTCATCCTTCAGCAACGCCGATGGCGGCAGCACGTGCGTTGAGCTGGCCGCCGAAGGAAACGACGTCCGCTTCCTCCGTGAGTCGGACGACCCTTCCGTCATCGTCACCACCACAACCACGAAGCTCCGCGCCTTCCTCCTCGGCGCCAAGGCCGGCGAGTTCGACCACCTCATCTGAACCACGCGACGGGGGCGGGACGGCGCTACCACCATCCCGCCCTCTGTCTCTGCCGCAGGAAGTCACCGTGACCCCGAACGATCCCTGCTCCCCGACCTCCGTGAGGCCGTCCTGGGATGAACTCCCCCTCCCCGCAAAGGAGTCCGTCGAGACCCACCTCGGCGCACCGGTCACCGGCGCCCGGACCCAGGCCGGCGGGTTCAGCCCCGGCCTGGCGGTCCGCGCGACCCTTGCCGACGGCCGAGCCGTGTTCCTCAAGGGCGCCGCCACCGACCACCCCGTCCACGGGAGGTACGCCGCCGAGGCAGCCATCAACCGAAGCCTGACCCGGCAGGTCCCCGTGCCGAGGATGCTCGTCTCCTGGGAGGCCGGCGGATGGCTGCTGATGGCCTTCGAGGACGTCGGCGGCGGCCACCCGGACCTCGGCCCCGGGTCGGCCGACCTCCCCGCCGTCGTCCGGCTGCTCGACCGACTCCCCAGGGCGGTCAGCCCGTCGCCGATCCCCGACGCCCCGTCCATCGTCTCCGTCCTCGGGGGCGGCTCCCGCAGCTGGCGGGCTCTCGCCGACCAGCAGGCCGAGCTCGACCCGTGGTCCACCCGGCACATCGAGCAGCTCGCGGCCGTCGAGCACGACTGGCACGCCGCATCCGCCGGGGTCTGCCTCCTCCACGCGGACCTGCGCGCCGACAACATGCTCATGCGCGGTGACGACGCCCTCGCCATCGACTGGGCCTACCTCCACCAGGGCGCCGCCTGGATCGACCCGGCCTTCCTCGTCACCCAGCTGATCCGCGCGGGCCACACCCCGGCCCAGGCCGAAGCCCTGCTCGCACCCGTGGCCTCGTGGGCTGCCGCCCCGCCGGACGCGATCACCTCCTTCGCGGTGGCCCAGGCCGGCTACTGGGAGCTGAACTCCAGGCTCCCGGCCCCGCCGGGAGTGCCGTACCTGCGCGGCTACCAGGCCTCCATGGCCGCCATCGGCCGGACGTGGATCGAGCACCGAACCGGCTGGCACTGACCGAACTCGCAGCACCCGCAGCGCTGTTCGCGGAGCCCACCTGCGGGCACGAGCCCTGCCGCTGATCCCCGCCCGCTCATTGGCCCCCCGACGAGCGGGCGGGGCCGTGTCCGCTCCCGCCGCCGCTCAGGCGACGGCGCGACCGAGGTGGGCGGCCAGGCGGTCGAGGGCGGTCGCGTCGTGGGGCGCGGGCCGGGGCGGGGCGAAGGAGCCGCCTTCCGTCCGCGGCAGGCCCGCGTAGATCTCCCGCACCACGGGCATGGCCACCGTCGCAATGTCCGGGACCAGGTCGCGCGGGTGTCCGATGGCTTCGGCCAAGTCCCAACCGTGGACCAGCATTTCGATGACCAGCTGCTCGACGAGACGTCGGCCCGGCGCCGGCCCGTACCGCCGGTCGAGCATGCCGGGCCGGCGAAAGGCCGTGAGCGTCCGCCGGGCGGCGGTCCGGAACGCCGCGACATGATCACCGCCCAGGTGATCCGCGGCGGCATCGGACCGGGGCCTCCCGTCCGCCAGGCCGGCCCACATCAGGTTCTCCCAGACCAGGTGGTCCAGCAAGGCGCGGACGTCCCAGTCGGCGCACGGTGTCGGCCCGTCGAGGCGGCTCGGGTCGACGGCGCTGACGAGGTCACCCACGGCCTGGAGGACTCGCTCGCAGGCGGCGATCAGACCCACCGGCTCCCAGGCCTCGGCTCCGGAGTCGTACAGCGCGTCGAGATCGGCGGCTCGGCGTCCGGGTTCGGGGTTGGCACGCAGGGCGGTCTTCAGCCAGTTGCCCGCCGTCTCCAGACTCGGCCGCGCCGGTTGGCCGTTGATGAGGCAGAGCAGCTGCCAGTACCGCTCGACGCACGGGACGGAGACGATGCCGAGTTGTTCGAGCAGCAGGCTCCGGGCCGGCGCGCCGTCGGTGCGGACCCCGTCGACGGTCCGCGCCTGGGAGGGGAGCCACTTCTCGACGACGGCCGCGACAACGGGTTCCGCCGCGGGCGAGTCCGGCGCGATCCCGTCCCGGACGGCCTCGTCCACCCGCCCCGTCCAGTAGTCGGTGACCCGCTGTGCCTCCTGGAGTGTGGCGTCATCGTGCTCGCCGGGGGCGTGTTCGGCCGCGTACTGCGCCATGCGCCGCATCGCGCCCCGCAGTTCGGGATCGGCCACCAGCTCGCCCAGTTCGATCCAGGCGTCGACCTGCGCGTCCGTGGGGTCGTCGGGCAGCTCCGGGGTGGCGGCCAGCAGGCCGCTACGGTAGGTCGGTACGTCCAGGCCGGCGAGCGTCCCGGTCACGAACTCGTGGATGGTCTTCCGGCGTTCGGCAGCGGACAGTCGGGCGGTGCGGTTCATGAAGGCGAGTCCTTCGGCAGTGGTTTCGCGACGGGCGGCGGAGCGCAGGACCGCCTGTTGCGCACGCAGCAGGCGGATCCGCGTCTCCAGCACGTCGACGTGGACCGCGGCCACCTCCGCCAAGGTGTGCTCCCGGTCGAGGACTTCGCGGATAGCCGGCAGGCCGAGCCCGAGGTCCCGCAGCGTCCGTGCCAGCTCCAGGCGGGCCACGGACTCCGCGTCGTAGACCCGGTACCCGGCGGCCGTGCGTCGGGCCGGTGGCACGAGGCCCAGATCGGACCAGTGCCGGATGAGCTTCACCGACAGCCCGGTCTTCCCCGCGACCTCTCCGATGCTCCACAGCACCCTGTCGTCGACGTGCATGTGCCCCACTCTCGGCTCTCCCACGATGGGAGAGTCAACCAGCCGGGAGCTCTGGCCTACCGCGCGCGTTGACCGTCGCTCCGCCCCGCAGCCGGCCCGGAAACGCGAAGAGGCTCTGAAAACGCGAAGAACCCCCATCCGGGACCCGGATGGGGGTTCTTCTGAAGAATTGTTC
>NZ_JBHVVE010000025.1:65004-135496 GCF_042883725.1 Kitasatospora sp. NPDC058184 | reverse complement strand
CGCATCCACACACTCTGCACCCAACACGGCATCCCAACAGCAACCTGACCTAGATCAAATACTTCGCCAGCAGAGTCATCCAGCCGACTTCCCACGCGGGGAGGCCCGGAAGAACGGGCTCCTCGACCGGCAAGCCCCCGCACGGGCGGGGCCGCTCGGCAGCCGGGGAGCGGGCCCAGGCAGGAGAAGGCCCATGGCCCCGGCCCACCTTGCGGGGCGGACGGCCGCCGGACGACGGGCGACGGAGCGGGTCCCGTCACGGTGCGGGGCCGATGGAGAGGGCGGCCCCGGGCCTGGCCGCTGCTGGATGGGCGCGGGCCCGATGGGCAGGACCGTGGGCCGCCCCGGGCCTGCGGGGCCGGGTGGGCGAGGCGGGGCCGGAGGGTGCCGGGCCTGGGGGCGGGGCGGCCCAGGCTCGGGGCCGGGGCGATGGTGCGACGGCCAAGGGAACGGGTGGGGCGGGGAAAATCTGGTGGTGGTGGGTAGGGACCGGGCGGGGACCAGTCGGTAGGCTCCGTGGCATGGAGCATGAGGTTGTCGTCCCGATGTCCGCCGAGCTGGTGCGGCAGGCCTTGCAGGATCCGGCGCTGCTGGCGCGGAGCGTGCCGGGGCTGAGCACCGAGCCGGCCGCGGTCGGGTCCGGTGCGGCCGAGGAGATCGGCGGCCGGCTGAAGCTGCGGATCGGCGGCTCCACGATCACGTACAAGGGCGTGCTGTCGCTGATCGAGGGCCGGGAGGGCGTGCTGACCGTGCTCGCCGAGGGCGAGGAGGCCCGGGGCAGCGGTGAGGCGACCGCCACCGTCCGGGTCAGCGTCGTGGACGGCGCCGAGGAGGGCACCGCGGCGATCCGCTTCACCGGCGACCTGAGCGCCACCGGCCGGCTGACCGAGTTCGACGAGGAGACCCTCGACGCCACCGGCCGCCGTCTGCTGGACAGGTTCGCCGCCGCGCTGGTCGCCCCGGAGGGCGAGCAGCCGCAGGACCAGGAGGGCTCGGAGGACCTGGACGAGCAGGAGGACCAGGCCGCGGAGACCTCGACCGGCGCGGGTGTGGTCTTCATCGAGGAGCGCCAGGACCAGCCCGGCGACGACCTGGACGACGACCTCTCCGACCTGATCGCCTTCTCGGACGCCGACGCCGAGCGCTTCGGTCTGCCCACCGGCTCCGCCGACGACGACGAGGACGACGTCGAGGGCGAGGGCGAGGGCGAGGACGGCTCCGCCGAGCAGGACGGCGTCGCCGAGGAGCTGCCCGCCGAGCCGCTCTTCGCGTACGAGGACGAGCCCGTGCTCTCCGGCCCGGTGCGCCGCAGCATCGTCGGCCGGTCCGCAGAGGAGGTGGACCACGCCCCGCCGCGCGGCCCGTACGCCCCGGCGCTGCCCGCCCGCAGTGCGCGGGCCCGGGCGGCCTCCCGCTGGGGCGGGGAGGCCGGCGGGATCGTGGTGCCGGGCGCCGGCGGCCGCAACGCGGTGCCGTGGGTGATCGGCGGCTCGGTGGCCCTGCTGGGCGGTGCCGTGGTGCTGGTCAGGGCGCTGCGCCGCCGCTGACCTGGCGCCGGCCGGGCGCGAGCCCGGAGAGCCGCGGGGACTGCCAGGGCCTAGACTGAACGCTCATGAGCAACGACCGCGACGCCCTGCTGGCACAGATCAAGGACAAGGCCGTCGTGCACGGCAAGGTCACCCTCTCCTCCGGCAAGGAGGCCGACTACTACGTCGACCTGCGCCGGATCACGCTGGACGGCGTGGCCGCCCCGCTGGTCGGCCGGGTGATGCTGGACGCGACCTCGCACCTGGAGTACGACGCCGTCGGCGGTCTGACCCTGGGCGCCGACCCGGTGGCCGCCTCGATGCTGCACGCCGCCGCCGCGCGCGGGCAGCAGCTGGACGCCTTCGTGGTCCGCAAGACCGGCAAGGCGCACGGCCTGCAGCGCCGGATCGAGGGCCCGGAGGTCAAGGGCCGCCGGGTGCTGGCCGTCGAGGACACCTCCACCACCGGCGGCTCGGTGCTGACCGCCGTGGAGGCGCTGCGCGAGGCGGGCGCCGAGGTGGTCGGCGTCGCGGTGATCGTGGAGCGCGGCGGCGCGGCCGCCGTCGAGGCCCAGGGCCTGGAGTACGTGACCGCGTACACCCTGGACGACCTGGGTCTCTGACCCCGACCCGCCGGGACGACAAGGCCGGGACGACGAACGACCGAGGGCCGGTGCTGTTTCACGTGAAACAGCACCGGCCCTCGCCGTGTCCGGAGCGGCGGGCGCTCAGCCCCGCCGGTGCCGACCGCCGCCGGCCTGGACCTGGCTCTCCTCGTCGACCTCGGCGCCGATGCCGGCCCGCTTCTTCTTCCGCTCGCGCATGACCTCGATCAGGATCGGCGAGATGGACAGCAGGACGATCAGCAGCACCGCCGGGATCAGGTACTTGTCGATCACCGGGGCGAGCGCGTCACCGAAGAAGTAGCCGATCAGCAGCATGGACTCGGTCCACAGCACGCCGCCGATCACGTTCCAGACGAAGAAGGTCCGGGCGGGCATCTCCAGGGTGCCGGCGACCGGGTTCAGGAAGGTGCGGATGATCGGCATGAAGCGGGCCAGCACGACGGCCTTGCCGGAGCCGAACTTGTTGAAGTACTCCTCCGCCTTCACCACGTAGTCGCGGCGGAAGATCTTCGAATCGGGCTTGTCGAACATCTTCGGCCCGACCTTGGCGCCGATCAGGTGCCCGAGCTGGGCGCCGGCGATCGCCGCGATCGGGCAGCCGATCAGCAGGACGGCGATCGGCAGCTTGGCGCCGTCACCGAGCACCGAGGAGGCTGCGTTCGAGGCGGCGACGCCCGCGAGGATCAGCAGCGAGTCACCCGGGAAGAAGAAGCCGACCAGCAGGCCGGTCTCCGCGAAGATGATCGCGATCAGCCCGATGGCGCCGAGGGACGAGATCAGGGATTTGGCGTCGAGCAGGTTGACGGCCAGCTGGTTGTAGTCCACGGGCGCAGGATAGCGGTCGCACCTTGCCGGCGACGCGGGCGTACCGTGCCGACGGCGCCCGGCCGGGACCGGTTCCGGCCCCCGCCGGGGCCGCCCGGGTGCCGCCGTGCGCCCGTACCGTGCGACGTTCCGCATGGCGGGCTCCTGCTGACCCGCGGGCACGAGTCTGGGAAGATGGCACAGGCGTCCGGTCCGCGGTGGCACACCACCCTCATGGCCGTACCGCGCAGGTCGCCGCGAACGTGCCGGAGAGCCACCACCGCAACGCCGCGCGTCGGCGGGCCGGCACGGAGTCGTCACGAAGGCGTACACAGCGTCGGACAGCACCGTCCGTACGCCGCAACCCGACAGGAGCGGATCGCATGCCCATCGCAACTCCCGAGGTCTACAACGAGATGCTCGACCGGGCCAAGGCGGGCAAGTTCGCCTACCCGGCCATCAACGTCACGTCGTCGCAGACCCTGCACGCCGCGCTGCGTGGTTTCGCCGAGGCCGAGAGCGACGGCATCATCCAGATCTCGACCGGTGGCGCGGAGTTCCTGGGCGGCCAGCACAGCAAGGACATGGTGACCGGCGCGGTCGCGCTCGCCGAGTTCGCCCACATCGTCGCCGCCAAGTACGACGTCACCGTCGCGCTGCACACCGACCACTGCCCGAAGGACAAGCTGGACGGCTACGTCCGCCCGCTGCTGGCGGTCTCCGCCGAGCGCGTGGCCAAGGGCGAGAACCCGCTGTTCCAGTCGCACATGTGGGACGGCTCGGCCGAGACCCTCGCCGACAACCTGGCCATCGCCCAGGAGCTGCTGGCCCAGGCCGCCGCCGCCAAGATCATCCTCGAGGTCGAGATCACCCCGACCGGCGGCGAGGAGGACGGCGTCACCCACGAGATCAACGACGAGCTGTACACCACCGTCAACGACGCCGTGCGCACCGCCGAGGCGCTGGGCCTGGGCGAGCAGGGCCGCTACCTGCTGGCCGCCTCCTTCGGCAACGTGCACGGCGTGTACAAGCCGGGCAACGTCGTGCTGAAGCCGGAGCTGCTGCGCGAGCTGCAGGACGCGATCGGCAAGCAGTACGGCAAGACCGACCCGTTCGACTTCGTCTTCCACGGCGGCTCGGGCTCGACCGCCGAGGAGATCGCCACCGCGCTGGAGAACGGCGTCGTGAAGATGAACCTGGACACCGACACCCAGTACGCCTTCACCCGCCCGGTGGCCGGCCACATGTTCGCCAACTACGACGGCGTGCTGAAGGTCGACGGCGAGGTCGGCAAGAAGAACACCTACGACCCGCGCACCTGGGGCAAGCTGGCCGAGGCCGGCATGGCCGCCCGCGTGCGCGAGGCCGCCGAGCAGCTGCGTTCGGCGGGCAAGCGCCTGAAGTGAGGCCCGCGCCCCGCGTAGGTCCCGCGCCCCGAGCGTGAGAAACGGGTGCCCCCGGCGGACTCCGCCGGGGGCACCCGTACGTCGGGGGTGTCTACCGCTCTACAGCTCTGCCGCTCTCTACGGCTCTACCGATCTCTACGGCTCCGCCGCTCGACCGCTCTACTGCTTGAGCTCCGCGTACGCCTCCGCGCTGCTGTCCTTCAGGAACTGCCAGCAGCGGGCCTCCTCCTCGGTCTCCTTGATCGCGCCGGCCGCCCGGGCGAGCGCCGCCAGGCAGCGCAGGAAGCCGCGGTTGCCGCGGTGCTCCCACGGCACCGGGCCGTGGCCCTTCCAGCCGTTGCGCCGCAGCGCGTCCAGACCACGGTGGTAGCCGGTACGGGCGTAGGCGTACGACTCGACGTACCGGCCGGCCGCGTAGGCGTCGTCGGCCAGCATCGCCCAGGCGAGGCAGAAGACCGGGAACTCGGCCGCCACCTGGGTCGGGGAGGCCGATTCCTCCGCCAGCATCCGGTAGGGCCGCTCCTCCTCCGGGAGCAGGGTCGGTTCGGGACCGTCGAGAAGATTCCTGTGAATCGCCATGCCCTGAAGTCTGCCACCCGAGACGCAGGGGTCAACCGCCGTCCCGGACGGGCGGCCGCCACGGGCACCGGCACCGCCCACGGGAAGGTGGACATTCACCCGTTCGCCATGCCAGTGTGAAGATCATGTCTGCAGCCCGATCCGTCGGCAGGCGCACCGCACCGCCCCGGAAGGGCGGTCGCCGACGCCGCCGGCAGCGGCGCAGACCCGGTCCTGGCATGCTCACGGCACTGGTGCTCTCCGTTCTGGTGCTGGGCGCCGCGGCGGTCATGCTGAACCGCCCCTCGGCCACCCCGGCCACCACCCCGACCACCCAGGCGAGGGTCGCCCCGCCGGCCGAGCAGGCCGCCACGGCGGCACCGGCGCCGACTCCCGCACCGGCCGACACCCCGCCGCCCCCGCCGGCCCCGACACCGACCCCGCCGCCCGCCCCCGCCGCGCCGGACCCCGGCCCCGCCAAGGGCGCCGGCACCTTCACCGTCGCCCCCGCCACCGCCAAGCCGGTGGGGCGCGGCACCGTGCGCCGCTACCGGGTCGAGGTCGAGGACGGCATCGGCATCGACGCCCCGTCCGCCGCCGCGCAGGTCCACGGCATCCTCGGCGACAAGCGCGGCTGGACCAACGACCGCAAGAACGGCTTCCAGCTGGTCGCCGACGGCCCGTACGACTTCACCGTGAAGATCGCCTCACCGGCCACCGTGGACCGGATCTGCGGCGCCTCCGGACTGGACACCCACGGCGAGGTCAACTGCAACGTCGGCAACCAGGTGCTCGTCAACTCCAAGCGCTGGAACACCGGTTCACCGCAGTTCAGCGGCCCGCTGGAGGAGTACCGGGCGCTGATCGTCAACCACGAGGTGGGCCACCGGATCGGCCACGGGCACGAGGGCTGCCCGGGCGAGGGCAAGCCCGCGCCCGCGATGATGCAGCAGATCTACGGTCTCAAGGGCTGCGCGCCCAACGCCTGGCCGTACTCGGCGGAGGGCACCTACCTCAGCGGGCCGTCCGTCCCGTAGCCCGCGGGACCGGAGCCGCACCGGGGAGCCGGTCAGCCGAGCACCGGCAGGTACGCCCGCAGGTCGCTGCGCTCCCCCGAGGCGGACACCTCGGCCGCGTCCACCGCCGCCGCCCAGTCCGTCCGGCCGGTGGCCAGCCGGATCCAGGTCAGCGGGTCGGTCTCCACCACGTTGGGCGGGGTGCCCCGGGTGTGCCGGGGGCCCTCGACGGCCTGCACCACCGCGTACGGCGGGATCCGCAGCTCGACCGCGCCGCCCGGGGCGCGGTCGGCGAAGGCGTCGGCCAGCAGCCGGGTGACGGCCGCGACGGCCTGCCGGTCGTGCGGGAAGGCCGGGAGGGCCCGGGAGGCCGAGGAGGTCAGGGAAACCGGGGAGCCGGGGAAGGCGTCGGGCCCGAGCGCGGCGGCCAGGTCGTCGGCGTGCACGACCGTCTCCACCAGCCTGGTCACCAGCATGTCGGAGAGCGTCATCGAACCCAGCCGGATCTCGAACCGCCGCGCCGGGTCGGCGGCTTCGGGCCGCTCCAGCAGGGCGAGCAGCGCGTCCGCGGCCCGGCCGAAGGCGGCCGCCACCGAGGCCGCGTCCCCGGCGAACTCCGCCGCGCCCCGCGCCCGGGCCTGCTCGTCCAGCAGCGGCGCGACGGTGGCGACCCCGGCTGCCCAGCCCGACAGGTCCAGCGGTGCCCGCCCCTGCGGCCGGTCGTCCAGGTGCGCCGGGACGTAGTCGAGTTGGACGGCCAGGTGGGCGAGCAGCTCGCGGACCCGCCACCGCCCCAACCGGGTCGGCAGGTCCAGCTGCTCCGTGCTGAGCGCGTCCACGGCGGCACGCAGCGCCCTGGTCTGGGCGGCCAGCGCGGCGCGGACCTTCTGCGGCTGGTACGTACGGGGCTTGGCAGGCATGGGGCTCAACATATGACGAGGGGCGGACGGTTCACCAGGAACCGCCCGCCCCTCGAACAGGCCGGTCAGGCCAGCAGGGCCTCGATGACGCCGGTGTGGGCGTCCTTCAGCTCCGCCAGCGAGACGCTGAACTGGCCCTGGACGTCCAGGCTGTCGCCGTCCACGACACCGATCCGGGTGGCCGGCAGGCCGCGCGCGGTGCACATGTCGTTGAAGCGGAGCTCCTCGCTGCGCGGCACCGCCACGACGGCGCGGCCGGCCGACTCCGAGAACAGCAGGACGAACGGGTCCTGGCCCTCGGGCAGGACGATCCGCGCACCGTGGCCGCCCTTGAGGCAGCTCTCCACGAGCGCCTGGCCGAGGCCGCCGTCGGACAGGTCGTGCGCGGCGTCGATCATGCCGTCGCGCGAGGCGGCGATCAGGATGTCGCCGAGCAGCCGCTCGCGCTCCAGGTCCACCGCGGGCGGCAGGCCGCCGAGGTGGTCGTGGACGGCCTGCGACCAGGCCGAGCCGCCGAGCTCGTCCGCCGTGTCGCCGAGCAGGTAGAGCAGCTGCCCCTCCTCGGCGAAGGCCAGCGGGGTGCGCCGGGTGACGTCGTCGATGACGCCGAGCACCGCGACCACCGGGGTCGGGTGGATGGCGACCTCGCCGGTCTGGTTGTACAGCGAGACGTTGCCGCCGGTGACCGGGGTGCCGAGCACCAGGCAGGCGTCGGCCAGGCCGCGGGTGGCCTCGGCGAACTGCCACATCACGTCCGGGTCCTCGGGGGAGCCGAAGTTGAGGCAGTCGGAGACGGCGAGCGGCTTGGCACCACCGGCCGCGACGTTGCGGTACGCCTCGGCCAGGGCCAGCTGGGCGCCGGTGTACGGGTCCAGCTTGGCGAAGCGGCCGTTGCCGTCGGTGGCGACCGAGACGCCGAGGTTGGTCTCCTCGTCGATCCGGATCATGCCCGAGTCCTCGCCGACCGAGAGCACGGTGTTGCCGAGCACGTAGCGGTCGTACTGGTCGGTGATCCAGGACTTGGAGGCCTGGTTCGGGTGGCTCGCGACCTTCAGCAGGTCGGCCTTGAGGCCCTCGCCGGTGGTCGGGCGGGCCAGCCGCTCGGCGGTCGGGGCGTCGGCCTGCAGCGCGTCCTGCCAGCTGGGGCGGGCGTACGGGCGCTGGTAGGTCGGGCCCTCGTGGGCGACGGTGCGCGGCGGGACGTCCACCACGAGCTCGCCGTGCCAGTAGATCTCCAGGCGCTCGCCGTCGGTCACCTCACCGATGACGTTGGCGATGACGTCCCACTTCTCGCAGATCTCCAGGAAGCGGTCGATCTTGTCGGGCTCGACGATCGCGCACATGCGCTCCTGCGACTCGCTCATGAGGATCTCCTCCGGCGAGAGCGTGTGGTCGCGCAGGTGCACGGTGTCGAGCTCGATCCGCATGCCGCCGGAGCCGGCCGAGGCCAGCTCGCTGGTGGCGCAGGACAGGCCGGCGCCGCCGAGGTCCTGGATGCCCTTGACGAGCTTCTCCCGGAAGATCTCCAGGGTGCACTCGATCAGGAGCTTCTCCTGGAACGGGTCGCCGACCTGGACCGCCGGGCGCTTGGCCGGCTTGGTGTCGTCGAAGGTCTCGGAGGCGAGCACCGAGACGCCGCCGATGCCGTCGCCACCGGTGCGGGCGCCGTACAGCACGACCTTGTTGCCGGCGCCGGAGGCCTGCGCGAGGTGGATGTCCTCGTGCTTCATGACGCCCACGCACAGCGCGTTGACCAGCGGGTTGCCCTGGTAGCAGGAGTCGAAGACGACCTCGCCGCCGATGTTCGGCAGGCCCAGGCAGTTGCCGTAGCCGCCGATGCCCGCGACGATCCCGGGCAGCACGCGCCGGGTGTCCGGGTGGTCGGCCGCACCGAAGCGCAGCGGGTCCATCACGGCGACCGGGCGGGCGCCCATCGCCAGGATGTCGCGCACGATGCCGCCGATGCCGGTGGCCGCGCCCTGGTAGGGCTCGATGTACGACGGGTGGTTGTGCGACTCGACCTTGAAGGTGACCGCGTAGCCCTGGCCGACGTCGACGACACCGGCGTTCTCGCCGATGCCGACGAGCATCGCGTCCGAATCCGGCTTCTTCTCGCCGAACTGCTTCAGGTGGACCTTGCTGCTCTTGTACGAACAGTGCTCCGACCACATGACCGAGTACATGGCGAGCTCGGCGCCGGTGGGACGGCGGCCGAGGATCTCGCGGATGCGCGCGTACTCGTCCTCCTTGAGGCCGAGGTCGGCCCAGGGCTGGGCGGCGTCCGGGGTCTGCTCGGCGTTCTTGACGGTGTCGAGGCTCATCAGGCGTTCACCAGCTGCTTCAGGACGGAAGTGAAGAAGCCCAGGCCCTCGGTGGTCGGACCGGTGAGCGGCTCCACGGCGTGCTCCGGGTGCGGCATCAGGCCGACGACATTGCCGGCGGCGTTGGTGATGCCGGCGATGTCGCGGTACGAACCGTTCGGGTTGACGTCCAGGTAACGGGCGACGACCCGGCCCTCCGCCTCCAGCTCGTCGAGCACCCGCTCCTCGGCGACGAAGCGGCCCTCGCCGTTCTTCAGCGGGACGACGATTTCCTGGCCGACGGAGTAATCCCCGGTCCAGGCGGTGCCGGCGTTCTCGATGCGCAGCTTCTGGTCGCGGCAGATGAAGTGCAGCGAGTCGTTCCGGGTGAGCGCACCGGGCAGCAGGTGCGATTCGCAGAGCACCTGGAAGCCGTTGCAGATACCGAGCACCGGCATTCCGAGCTTCGCCTGCTCGATGACGGTCTCCATCACCGGCGAGAACCGGGAGATGGCACCGCAGCGCAGATAGTCGCCGTAGCTGAATCCGCCCGGCAGGACGACGGCGTCGACCTGGTGGAGATCCTTGTCACGGTGCCAGAGGGCGACCGGCTCGGCGCCGGCGAGACGGACCGCCCGCCGGGCGTCGCGGTCGTCGAGGGAGCCGGGGAAAGTGACGACGCCGACGCGGGTGGTCACTTGCCCTCCTCCTCGACCCGGACGGTGAAGTCCTCGATCACGGTGTTGGCGAGAAAGGTCTCGGCGGCTTCGCGGATACGGGCGAGCGCCGCGTCGTCGACCGGGCCCTCCACATCCAGCTCGAAACGCTTGCCCTGGCGGACGTCGGCGATCCCGGTGAATCCGAGACGGGGCAGTGCACGCTGCACCGCCTGTCCCTGGGGGTCGAGGATCTCCGGCTTGAGCATGACGTCGACTACGACGCGTGCCACTGGCACTCCCGGTGGTGTCTTCGGTGAGGCGGGGGAACTCCAGACTACCGGTGGTTTCGGGCAGGATTGCTGGCCGGGCATAGCGACGCGCGTAGACCCCAGACCCTTACGCAGCAAGGGATCCAGCGCCCCGATCACCTGCCCGGGCCGGCCGGTTTCCCCGGATTCGGCACTCGGAACGACGCCCTCCGGAGAACACCCGAATACGGCACTTGGGGACAGAACCGCCCGACCCGCACATCGGTATCAAGGAACCCGCCGAAGAGACGTGAATATCCGGAAAAGAATGCCGGACTCTTCGATTTCGGCCCCCTTCGGGTGCAGAATAGGGCCACCTGTCGCGGCAAGTGCTGCGTATCAGGCGAGCCGCCCGGCCCGCCCGTACGCGCTTGCGCGAGTTGGTGCACATCAGGCCCCGGTACCCCCTCGGACCGGCGGCCGAATTGCCCGAGAGGATTGACACCCATGGCTCAGCGTGTAGTTGTCACGCTCTCCGACGACCTGGACGGCGGCGCCGCCGCCGAAACCGTCCACTTCGGCGTCGACGGAAAGTCGTACGAGATCGACCTGTCCGTGGACAACGCGGAAAAGCTGCGGGAGGCCCTCGCTCCGTTCGTCGCCGCCGGCCGCCGGCAGAGCCGCACCGGAAAGTCCTTCCGGCGCACCGCCCTCACCCCGGACCCGGCCGCCGTCCGCGCCTGGGCCCTGTCCCGCGGGATGGAACTGCCGGCCCGCGGCCGCATCCCCAAGCACGTGTACGAGGCGTTCGCCGAGGCGAACTGACCCCGCGGGGAGCCCGCTCCCCGGTCGCCCCGCCCGCCCGGTCCGAAAGGGTGGGGCGACCACCCCGAACGATGCTGTAGAGTATTCCTCGTCGCCGCAACGGAGAGATCCGAAGAGGCGGCGGGTGCCCCACCAGGCACCATGCGGACGTGGCTCAGTTGGTAGAGCATCACCTTGCCAAGGTGAGGGTCGCGAGTTCGAATCTCGTCGTCCGCTCGCAGTGCGCGAGCACAGCACAACTCAATAGTTTGACCTGCGGACGTGGCTCAGTTGGTAGAGCATCACCTTGCCAAGGTGAGGGTCGCGAGTTCGAATCTCGTCGTCCGCTCAGATACGGAGGGCCCCCTCAATCGAGGGGGCCCTTCGGCATTCCCTCCCGGGGCGTCCCGGCACCCCCGCACCCGGCGGCCGGCGATATCGGCCATGACATTTGTCATCGCCGACCCGTGCGTCCCCACCGCGATGTCATGACGGCTCGCACTGCCCGTACCGCCCGGCCGACGGGAGGCTTGGGGCATGGAAACGAGCCGGCCCTCCCGCCCCAGCGACGACGTGATCGAGGTCACCGACCTGCACCGCCACTACGGCGGCGGCAGCACCGGGTACCACGCCGTACGCGGCGTCGACCTGACCGTCCGCCGCGGCGAGCTGTTCGCCCTGCTCGGCACCAACGGGGCCGGCAAGACCTCCACCATGGAGGTCATCGAGGGCCTGGCCGCGCCCACCGGCGGCACCGTCCGGGTGCTCGGCCGGGACCCCTTCACGGAGCGCGGCGCCGTCCGCCCGCGGATCGGCATCATGCTCCAGGAGGGCGGCTTCTCCGGCGAGCTCACCGCCGCCGAGACCGGCCGCACCTGGGCCGGGATGACCAGCGGCGCCCGCCCGGTCGCGGAGGCGCTGGAGCTGGTCGGCCTCGGCCACCGGGCGAACGTCCGGGTCAAGCAGCTGTCCGGCGGCGAGAAGCGCCGACTGGACCTCGCGATGGCCCTGCTCGGCCGCCCCGAGGTGCTCTTCCTGGACGAGCCCAGCACCGGCCTCGACCCGGAGGCCCGCGCCGCCGTCTGGCGGCTGGTCCGCGAGCTGCGCGCCCAGGGCACCACGGTGCTGCTCACCACGCACTACCTGGAGGAGGCCGAGGAGCTGGCCGACCGGCTGGCCATCATGCACGGCGGCCAGGTCGTCACCTCCGGCACCGTCGCCGAGGTGATCGCCGGCCGGCCCTCCCGGATCTCCTTCGAACTGCCCGAGTTCACCGGGACCGCGCTGCCCCTGCTGCCCGGCGCCGAGCTGTCCGTCGACGGCCGCAAGGTCACCGTGCAGACCGTCGGGCTCCAGGACACCCTCACCGACCTGCTCGGCTGGGCCCGGCACCACGGCATCGCGCTCGGCGCGCTGGACGCCCGCAGCGCCTCGCTGGAGGAGGCCTTCCTCGCGATCGCCTCCGAGGCCGCCCACCAGCACCCCCCGCAGGCGCCCGCCGCCACCCGCCCCGCCCGCCGCCGCCTGATCGGATCCGCCCGATGACCACCGCCACCGCCACCGCCACCACCGCCGGTCCGCAGAGCACCGCCGTCCGCCGGCTGCTCGCCCTCGGCCGGGCCGAGGCCACCCTGCTGCTGCGCAACCGCACGGCCCTGTTCACCGCCCTGGTGCTGCCGCTGTTCCTGGTCGTCGTCCTCCGGAGCACGCTGGCGCAGCAGGCCGAGTCCAACCCCGGCCTGGACGTCGACTCGCTGCTGGTCTACGGCTCGGTCGGGATGGTCCTGGCCTTCGTCGTGTACTACAACCTGACCGCCGCGTACGTCGGACGGCGCGGCGAGCTGGTCCTCAAGCGGCTGCGCACCGGCGAGGCCCGGGACATCGAGATCCTGCTCGGCACCGCCGTCCCCTCGCTCACCCTCGGCCTGCTGATGGCCGCCCTGATCGGGATCGGCGGCAGCGTCGCCCTGCACCTGACCGTGCCGGTCAACCCGCTCCTGATGCTGGTCGGCCTGCTGCTGGCGCTGGCCACCATGATCGCCCTGGCCGCGCTGTCCAGCGCCTTCACCAGGACCGTGGAGAGCGCCGGCATCACCACCCTGCCGGTCATGCTGGTCATGCAGTTCGGCTCCGGCCTGTTCGTCCCGCTGGACGTCATGCCCGAGCAGCTGGCGAACATCTGCCGCCTGCTGCCGACCACCCCGGCCTTCCAGCTGATCCGCGTCGGCTGGTTCGGCACCGACGGCTCGGCCGCCGCGACCGGTTTCGCCGGCTCCTGGGGCGCCGCCGGCTCGCACCTGGTCACCGGGGGCATCTGGCTCGCCCTCGCGGTCTGGGGCGCGGTGCGCTACTTCCGCTGGGAGCCGCGCCGCTGAGCATCCGGCAGTAATCCGAAGGAACGCCCCCGGTCCGACCTCTGATATGAAGGCAGCAAGCATGATCGTGGTCGAACTGGGGGCGGAAGAAATGAGAATGCGGTCGCCGCTTCGCAGCTGGACGAGCCTGAGCAATCCCCAGCGCACCGAGCTGTACCTGCGCTGGTCGCTCTACCTGATGGCGCTGTTCATCCTGCCCGGCATCCTGCTCACCGTCGGGAGCGTCGCCGACCAGGCCGAGAACATCCCGGTGATCCGGATCTCCCTGCTGATCGGACTCGCCGTCACCCTGGTGCTGCTGCGGGCCTACCGCACCGCGCTCGACCACTACCTGGGCCGCCCCGCCGACCACCGGCTCTGGACCGCCCTCTCGGCCGGCCTCGCGGTGGCAGGCTCCTGGACGGTCCTGCTGTTCGGGCCCGCCGACGGCGGGACGCGGAGCCCGGGAGGCGCGCCCTTCACCCCGTTCGTCGCCAGCGTCCTGCTGATCGCCTCCTTCGGGCCGGTGTGCGTGGCGCTGACCCCGCGCTGGGCCGCCGTCACCGGGGTGGGCATGCTGGCGGCCGTCTTCCCGGCCGGGGTGCTGTCCGGGGGCGACCCCGCCGGCGTCGCCGGGTACCTGACCGGACTGACCATCGGCATGGCCTTCATCGGCTTCAGCTGCCGCAGCTTCGCCTGGCTGACCTCGATCGTCTGGGAACTGGACACCGCCCGCGAGGCGCAGTCCCGGCTGGCCGTCGCCGAGGAGCGGCTGCGCTTCTCCCGCGACCTGCACGACGTGATGGGCCGCAACCTCACCACCATCGCGCTGAAGAGCGAGCTCGCCGTGCAGCTCGCCCGCCGGGGCCGCACCGAGGCCGCCGACCAGATGGCCGAGGTGCAGAAGATCGCCCAGGAGTCGCAGCGCGAGGTCCGGGACGTCATCCGCGGCTACCGCACCGCCGACCTGCACGCCGAGGCGATCGGCGCCCGCGCGGTGCTGCGCTCGGCCGACGTCGTCTGCGAGATCGACCTCGGCGAGCAGGCGGACGAGCTGCCGGCCCCGGTCCAGTCGGTGTTCGGCTGGGTCATCCGCGAGGCCACCACCAACGTGCTGCGGCACAGCGAGGCCGACCGCTGCCTGATCCGGCTGCGGACCGAGGACGGACGGGCCGTGCTGGAGCTGGAGAATGACGGGGTGCCCGACGTCCCGTTCCCCTCCCAGGGCAGCGGCACCGGGCTGCGCGGACTGCGCGAACGGCTCGCCGCCCACGGCGGCGAGCTGGCCGTGCCGACCGCCGGGCAGGGCGTCTTCCGGATGCTCGCCACCGTCCCGCTGCCGAGCTGAGGAAGAAAGACCGCCCGATGACCGAGAACGCCGCGCCCGTCCGCGTCCTGCTCGCCGACGACGAGCACCTGATCCGGGGCGCGCTGGCCGCGCTGCTCTCGCTGGAGGACGACATCGAGGTGGTCGCCCAGGCCGGCTCCGGGACGGAGGCGCTGGCGATGGCCCAGGCGCACCGCCCGGACGTCGCGGTGCTGGACCTCCAGATGCCCGGCAAGGACGGCATCGAGGTGGCCTCCGCGCTGCGGCTGCTGCTGCCGGACTGCCGCTGCATGATCGTCACCGGCCACGGCCGCCCGGGCTACCTGAAGCGGGCGCTGGAGGTCGGGGTGCGCGGCTTCCTGCCGAAGACCGTCTCGGCGGCCGACCTGGCGGGCATCATCCGGACCGTGCGCTCCGGCGGCCGGTACGTGGACCCGGAGCTGGCGGCGGACGCGATCAGCGCCGGCGAGACCCCGCTGACCCCGCGCGAGACGGACGTCCTGGAGCTGGCCGCGGACGGCACCCCGATCGCCGAGATCGCCGAGCGCGCCTCGCTCTCCCAGGGCACCGTGCGCAACTACCTGTCCTCGGCGGCCACCAAGCTGGGCGCGGAGAACCGGCACGCGGCGGTGCGGATCGCCCGCGAGCACGGCTGGATCTGAGGGATCCGGCGCCCGCGGGCGATCGTTCCGGGCTCAGGCCCAGGTGGTGCCGGTCAGCCGCTCGTACACCTCGATGTACCGGGCCCGGGTCTGCTCGACGATCTCGGTCGGCAGCGCCGGCGGCGGCTGCTCGCCGTGGCGGTCCCAGCCGGAGGCCGGGGAGACCAGCCAGTCGCGGATCAGCTGCTTGTCGAAGGACGGCTGCGAGCGGCCCGGCTGCCACTGGTCGGCGGGCCAGTAGCGGGAGGAGTCCGGGGTGAGCACCTCGTCGCCGATCAGCAGCTCGCCGTCCAGCAGGCCGAACTCGAACTTGGTGTCGGCCAGGATGATGCCGCGCTCGCGGGCGATGTCCCGGGCCCGGGCGTAGACGTCCAGGGTGGTGCGGCGCAGCTGGGCGGCGAGCTCGGCGCCGATCCGGCGGGCGGTCTCCTCGTAGGAGACGTTCTCGTCGTGCTCGCCGACCTCGGCCTTGAGCGCCGGGGTGTAGATCGGGGCGGGCAGCTCGGAGCTGTTCTCCAGGCCCTCGGGCAGCGCGATGCCGCAGACCGTACGGCTCTCCTGGTACTCGGCCAGGCCGGAGCCCGCCAGGTAGCCGCGGGCGACCGCCTCGACCGGGACCATCTCCAGGCTGCGGCAGACCAGCGTGCGGCCCTTCCAGTCGGCCGGGGCGCCGGCCGGGACCTCGGTGGAGATCACGTGGTTGGGGACGATGTCGGCGATCCGCTCGAACCACCACAGCGACAGCTGGGTGAGGATGCGGCCCTTGTCCGGGATCTCGTTCGGCAGCACCCAGTCGTGGGCGGACGTCCGGTCGCTGGCCACCATGACCAGCTCGCCCGATCCGGTGCGGTAGAGGTCGCGCACCTTGCCGGTGTGCAGGTGGACCAGGCCGGGTACCTGGACCGGCTCGGGCTTGGTGACAAATCCGCTCAAGGTGTTCAGTCCTCAGGGGTCGTTCGCGGGTGGGGCACCGCGAAAGGGGAGGTCACTGCCCCCGCAGTCTTTCACGACCGGGTTCGCCCGCCCCGACCCGTCCCCGGCCTCGGGGGACGGAGCGCCTAGTTCTTGCACAGTCGGTCCAGCAGGTTGGCGGTGGCCCGCTGGATCCGCTCGTCGGTCAGGCCCGGGCGGCCCAGCGCGGGCGACCAGGCGAAGGTGCCCGCCGCGAAGACGTACGCGCCGCTGGGCGCCCGGTACAGCGAGGTCTCCTGGTAGCGGGTGCGGCCGCCCAGGTCCTGGTACGGCGAGTGCGCCAGCAGCACCCGCTCGATGTGCTCGGGCAGCGCCACCTTGGGGTAGTAGCGGTCGGCCTCGCCGGCGACCAGCCCGGGCAGCTCGTCGCCCTCCTGGAGGCCGGTGCCGTCCCAGAGCCAGTGCGCGGTGTGCCGGGCGACCAGCGGGACGGGCGCGGCGACCCGCCCCGAGTACTGCACCCCGAGCAGCTGCTGCTCGGGCTCCCCGGCGTCCCGCCACAGCGCGCTGGCCGCGCCGGGCGCCCCGGCGGCCGGGCTGCCGGGGCGGACCTTCTGCCGCTTGCGGCAGTTGAGCAGCCGGTTGGGCTCGCCGGAGGCGGCGGCGGTCAGCTCGACCCGCCAGTACATGGTGTTGGCGGAGAGGAACACCAGCGAGGTGCCGCCGTCCCGGGCCCGCTCGGCGGCCCGGCGCATCGGCTCGGACCAGTACTCGTCGTGGCCGGGGAAGACCAGCGCCCGGTGCCGGGACGGGTCCACCAGGCCGGCGTGCAGGTCGGTGGCGGTGGCGTAGGAGAGGTCGTAGCCGAAGCGCTCGGCCCAGCGGATGAAGTCGTACGCGTGGCCGACGTGCAGCGGCAGTCCGGCGGTGGCGTGCGGGCGGTCGAAGGAGACGGTGACGGCCGCCTCCGGCTCGCCGACCAGACCGCCCAGGCCGTCCCAGGCGTGGTAGAGGCTGGCGCCGGTGCGGCCGTCCTCGGGGAACAGGTTGTACGCCTGCCAGGTCACGTCGGGGAGCACCAGGAGCAGCTCGGCGGTGCGCGCCCGCTCGTCGAAGTCCCGGACGGTGAAGGGGATGTGGCTGCGGTGCAGCATGTCCGCGGTGGTCAGCACGGCGACGTACGAGCCGGGCTTCCAGTGCGCCGGGATCTGGAGCCGCCAGGAGTGCCACCAGTGGTGGCAGGAGACCGTCCGGTCGACCACCAGCGGGGCGGGCTGGGCGAGGCCGGAGATCAGCGGGCTGGAGGTCATGTGGCGGGCGCCGTCGCCGCCGTAGTGGCCGATCCGGAAGACGTCCACGGTGAACTCGCGGGGCGGGTTGACGGTGACCCGGAAGTCCACCGAGCCGCCGGGGCGGATCACCCCGGCCGAGGCGAAGCCCTTGATCTGCTGGTCCACGTCGTTGGCGCCCTGCGGGCTGCCGACCGACGGCTTGGGCCGGGTGCCCGCGGCCAGCGGCTGCTGGCCGGGCGCGTCCACCGAGACGTACCAGGGGACGGCGCCCTCCGCCCCCGCCAGGTACTGGTCCGGGCTGCGCAGCCAGGGCAGCGGCCCCTGACCGAAGGGGTCGGAGACGCTGTAGGCGTGCGTCCCCGACTCCCAGCGGCGGTTGAGTTCGGTCCCCACGCGCCCCTCCCAGGTGCACTTCCGCCCGGTGGCACGTGCCCCCCGGATGTGCGTGCGGTCTAATACACCACAGAGTGCTGCCGTAACGTCACCCTCCGGTAGCAATTGGTGCAGGGAATCTCGCGCGCCTCCCGGGCAGGGCCTCCGGCCTGCGAAGACGCCGGGCGGCCAACCGATTTGGGGGCGCGCACCGGGGCACCGAGCGCCCTCCTGGAACGCCTGGGACGTCAGAGGCGGACGGGTTTCTCGAGACGGACGTCGGCCGCGTCCAGCCAGGCGCGCAGCGGGCCGTCCTGGCCCTGTTCGACGGCCTGGGCGACCGGGCCGGCCAGGTCGGTGCGGCGCACCCCGCCGAGCAGCAGCACCGGGCCGTCCAGCCAGTCCAGGCCGGGGGCGCCGCCGGCGGTGTCCACGGCGGCGCAGCAGACCATCGCGGTGACGTGGTCGACCAGCAGGTCGCGGCCGCTGCGGTCCGGTTCGAGCAGCGGGGCCGGGGCGGTGGTGCGGGCCAGCTGGGCGGCGAGCGCGGCGGCCAGCAGCTCGCCGTCGCCCTCGGCGAGCCGGCCCAGCAGCCGGGTGAGGGTCGGAGCGCCCGGGCGGGACTGCGGGGCGAGCCGGTCCAGGGCGGTCTGCAGGGCGGCGGCGCCCGCCCGCCAGCCGGCGTCCACCACCTCGGCCGGGTAGTCGGCCCACTCCAGCTCGTGCCAGCCGCCGGCCGCCGGGCGGCCGAAGAACAGGTCGGCGGCGAGCCGGGAGACCGCCCGGTCGACGGTGCCGGGCTCCTCCAGCAGGTCGCAGGCGGGGCGGTCGCCGAGCCGGCTGCCGTAGCCGTCGGCCAGCCGGTCGCGCCGGGACAGCTCGGTGAGCGCGGAGACCACGCCGGCGTTGAGGTGGGCCGGGTGGCGGCCGAGCCGCCAGGCGGGCAGCGCGACCCGGGTGAGCAGCCGGTCCCAGCCCGCGTAGGCCAGGCCGACCTGCTCCTGGGCGGCGATCCGCAGGCCGTAGTCGACCGCCCTGGCCTGCTCGGAGGCCCAGCCCGCGACCGAGCGCTCCAGCTCGGCGGAGTGGCCCCGGCAGGCGCCGAGCAGCCGGCGGACGACCCGGCGGACGACCCGGTCGGCGAGTGCGGCCGGACCGCGCCGGGGCGGCCGGGGCGGGGCGGCCAGGATGCCGCCGCCGAGGCCGGGGGCCGTGCCGCCGCCGGAGTCCAGGCAGGCGTCCAGGCGGCGCAGGAAGCGCCGGGCGGCGGCGATCTCCGGGTCGGCGGAGGCGGCGGTGCCGGCCACCACGGGGGCGAGCAGGGCCCGCAGCTCGCCGGCCCGCATCCACCAGAGGAAGGGCGAGCCGATCACCAGGACGGGGGCGGGCTCGGCCGGGTCCGGCTGCGGCGGCGTGGCCGTCGGCCCGGCGGGCGGGACGTCCTCCAGCCAGCTGTCGCAGTCCGGGGTGAGGGCGACGGCGGAGGGCGCGGGCACGTCCAGCCGGTCCGCCAGTTCGTCGATCAGCCGGTACAGCTCGGGTGCCTCGGCGCGGTCCAGCGGGACGGCCGGGGTGGACGGCGGGACGGCCCGGCGCAGGGCCCGGGCGGTCAGCCCGGCCACCAGCAGGGTCAGCGCGGCGACCGCGCAGACCGCCCAGCGGGCGGCGTCCCAGCCGGCCGCGTCGGCGGCCCCGGGCGCGCCGATCCGGCCGGTGAACCGGCCCGCGAGCAGGACCACCGCGACGGCGGTGGGCAGGGCGGCGGCGGCCCGGGCGAGGCCTCGGACCCGCAGGACCGCCTGGGCGTGAGCGCGCGCGATGTCGACTGCTGCCATACGGTGCGGCACCCCCTTCGGAGCCCTCGGGCGCCCGGCTTCGGGCCCTGAGCCGACTCGAAATGATCAGTTCCGACCGGGAAGCGGAGGCGTCCGATCCCCGGTAGTGCATGCTGCGTGGCGCTACTGACATTTTCGACGCCCCGGTCCGGGTGGGCGTTCCGGATCACCCCGGTTTCCACTCGTCCCGGTGACACTGCCCGGATTCCGGACGCCGGCGGCCGGTCCGGTGCGAAGCACCCGACGACCGCCCGGCCGGACGCCGTCCAGCATCCCCCCGTGGGAGCACCGCTACCCGGCGGCGACCCCGGCGCACGGGCCCCGCGCACCGCGATCCAGCGCACCATAAGGCCGCGCAGCCGGTTGCGTCAGCCGGATGCGGGTGCTGTCACCCGATGGGCTGGAATCCGTCGGCCGAACGGTGAGTCCGCCCCGGTGGCCCCTCCAGCCCCGAAACGCCCGGGGCACTGCGCCCATGGGGGTTGACCGGCCAGCTCGGTTGTTCGAGCTTCGCTCGCCCCTACCGGCGGTCCCCCGCCACGGGCCCGAGCGGGGCCGTCACACGCCGCGGCCCCCGTGCGAACGGTTCGCACGGGGGCCGCGGTCGGCACGGGCACGGGTGGCCTCAGGCGGTGGCCGCCTTCAGCGCGATGTCGGTGCGGTGCTGGCCGCCCTTGAGGGAGATCCGGTCCACCGCGGCGTACGCGCGCTCGCGCGCCTCGGCCAGGTCGGCGCCGGTCGCGGTGACCGACAGCACGCGGCCGCCGGCGCTCAGCACCTGGCCGTCCTCGCCCGCCGTCGTCCCGGCGTGCAGCACGAACGCGGTGCCGTCCGCCTCGGCCTCGGCCAGGCCGTCGATCGGGTCGCCGGTGCGCGGGGCGGCCGGGTAGCCCTCGGAGGCGACGACCACGGTGACGGCCGCGCCCTCGTCCCAGCGCAGCGGCTCCAGCTGGTCCAGGGTGCCGTTGGCGGAGGCCAGCAGCACGCCCGCCAGCGGGGTGCGCAGCCGGGCCAGCACGACCTGGGTCTCCGGGTCGCCGAAGCGGGCGTTGAACTCGATCACCCGGGTACCGCGCGAGGTGAGCGCCAGGCCCGCGTACAGCAGGCCGGAGAACTCGGTGCCGCGGCGGCGCAGCTCGTCCACGGTCGGCTGGAGGACGGTCTCCAGGACCTCCTCGACCAGCCCGGCGGGCGCCCACGGCAGCGGCGAGTAGGCGCCCATGCCGCCGGTGTTGGGGCCCTCGTCGCCGTCCAGCGCGCGCTTGAAGTCCTGGGCGGGCTGGAGCGGGACGACGGTGGTGCCGTCGGTGATCGCGAACAGCGAGACCTCGGGGCCGTCCAGGTACTCCTCGATGACCACGCGCTCGCAGGCGGCGGCGTGCGCCAGCGCCTCCGCGCGGTCGGAGGTGACCACGACGCCCTTGCCGGCGGCCAGGCCGTCGTCCTTCACCACGTACGGGGCGCCGAAGGCGTCCAGCGCCTCGGCCGCCTCTGCGGCGGTGGTGCAGACGTAGGAGCGGGCGGTGGGCACGCCGGCCGCGGCCATCACGTCCTTGGCGAAGGCCTTCGAGCCCTCCAGTCGGGCGGCCGCCGCGGACGGGCCGAACACCGGGACGCCGGCCGCGCGCACGGCGTCCGCGACGCCGGCCACCAGCGGGGCCTCCGGCCCGACCACCACCAGGGCGGCGCCGAGCCGGCCGGCCAGCGCGGCGACCTGCGCACCGTCCAGCTGGTCGACCGGGTGGACCGTCGCGACCTGCGCGATCCCGGCGTTGCCCGGGGCACAGTGCAGTTCGGACACAGCGGGATCTTGGGACAGAGAGCGGCACAGGGCGTGTTCGCGGGCGCCGCCGCCGATGACGAGGACCTTCACGCCTGGCAGCGTAGTCGGTGGCCTGTTCCGGCCGCTCTCCGGTCCCGTCGGATCCTCCAGGTGGAACGCTCCGTACGCCGAGCACACTGGAGGATCGTCCAAGCCCGACCGGGCCGATTCGGCGACGGGTGCCCGGGTCACGACGGCGGGTCACCGGACCCTCGCTCGGACGGGTGAAATCTCGCCGACCCCCGCAACCCGCCCACCTCGGGTTCCGTTGGCCGAAACCGGTAACGATCAGCGGAGAAGCGCCCCCACGGTCAGCCATTTGGCGGTAAGAAGTGCTGTTGGAGAACCACCGGCGGACACCACGTCAGCCGTTGCGCCGACAGACCCAGCAGTCCGCCCGCCACAGGGAGCCCCACAGGTGAGCCAGCCGGAAATGCAGCCCGAGGAGAGTGCCTGGGGCAAGGAGATCGGCGAGGAGGACCCGCCCGCCGCCGCCGTCGTCCGACGGGCCTCCACCCGACGCCGGGACGATCTGAGCACCCGACAGTTCCCGCTCGGGGACTGGGGCGAGCCCGCCGAACGGCTGGAGGAGCTCTACCGCTGGTCCGAGGAGCGGGCGGTCGAGGCCATCGAGTGGTACCGCCGGGACCGGATCTGGAAGCGCCGCTGGGCGCGCCTGCTGCGGTTCGGCGCGGCCGGCTTCGCGGTGGGCGGGGTGACCGCCCCGCTGGTCGACCTGGCCGGCGCCTTCGCGAACGGCACCGGCTGGGGCTACGTCGGCTTCGCGCTCTCCGCCGGCTGCCTGGCCGCCGACCGGGTCTTCGGCCTCACCTCCGGCTGGATGCGGGACGTCTCCACCGGACAGGCGCTGCAACGCCGCCTGGAGGCCTTCCAGTTCGACTGGGCGTCGGAGTGCGTGCGCGAGGTGCTCGGCCCGACCGAGGGCACCGCGGGCGAGGCCGCCGAGCGCTGCCTGGGCGTGCTGCGCCGGTTCTGCGAGGACGTCTCCGACATGGTCCGCTCCGAGACCTCGGAGTGGATGCTGGAGTTCCGCGCCTCGATGACCCAGCTGCCCACCCAGTCCGGCGGGGCCTGGGGCGGGCGCAGCGAGCCCGGGGTGGGCGCCCAGGTGCGGGTGCTGCCGCCGCCGGGCACCCGGCCCACCATGCCGCGTCAGCGGCCGCCGGAGGGGCCGCTGCGCTAGCGGTCGGGGCCGGGAGCCGGATCGCGACTCGGGGCTCAGGGCTCAGGGCTCAGGGCTCAGGGCTCAGGGCTCAGGGCTCAGGGCTCAGGGCTCAGGGCTCAGGGCTCAGGGCTCAGGGCTCAGGCGAAGACGATCATCGAGCCCTGGGCGACGCTCCTGGTCGCCGCCGCGTACAGGCCCGACCAGGCGTGCCGCTCCCGGGCGAAGGGGTGGACGTCGTCGATCGGCGGCCCGAACGGCTGCTCCAGGCCGGTCGGGCCGAGCGGCCGGGTCGGGTCCGGCGGATTGAGCGGGTCGATGCCCAGCGCCGGTGCGACGGCCTGGAGTTCGCGCAGCAGCCCGTGGCTGGAGCCGAGCGGACCACCGGAGGCGAGCAGCGTCTCGTCCACCAGCGGCACCGCGAACTCGACCGGCACGTACGCGCCGGCGTGGTCGAAGTGCCAGACCAGGTGCGACTGTTCGGCGCCGCTCTCGAACATCTCCAGCAGCTGCTCGTAGTCGCCACCGAGCGTGTCGACCGGGGTGATGTCCAGTCCGGTGAGGCCCAACAGGTAGGCGCGGCGCAGGAAGTGCAGCGAGTCGTAGTCGAAGGCGGCTATCGGCTCGACCGCACCGCTGATGCCCGGGACGAACTGGTAGACCGGCACCTCGGGCAGCCCGCGCGAGGCCAGCACCGCGTTGTAGAGCGCGAGGTCGTCCCGGAAGGGGTTGTCGGGACTGTGGCTCAGCACGTCCACCAGCGGGACGAGCCAGAGGTCGCAGGCCATGGCCGGCAGTTCCTCTCCGGAGGCGGGGATCGCCCGCGGAGACGGGGCGACGACGGGGGCTTGGGTCGGTACCCGGACGGCCCGTTGGCGGGGCGCCCGGTCCGACGCCCGCCCACCCTACCGGCCCGGCGCGGCGTGCGGGTCGGACCGCCCCCGCGGGGCCTCCGGGGGCAGCTCCGGCAGCCGCCGGCCGAACCGGCCGTACGGCGTCGCGCGCGGCTGCGGCACCAGGCCGAGGCCCAGGCCCAGTTCACGGCCGAGCTCCCGGCCGACCTCGTCGCTGCGGCGGCTCCGCTCGGCGCGGGCCGCACCGGGCCCGGCGGCGGACTCGGCGGCCGGCTCCGGCGGGGCCGGCGGCGCGGGCGGCGGCTCGACCGGCACCGCCGGCGGCTCCTCCCCGGCGAACTCGGTGAGCAGCCCGAGGACCGTCACCGACTCCAGCGGCTGTCCGGCCAGCCCGGCCAGCAGCCGGACGGTGTACAGGTTGTACTCGCAGATGATCCGGTGCGCGGCGAGCGGGTCGCGGGCCTCGATCGCCTCGACCAGGTCCGGGTGGCGCTCCCAGCAGACCCCGCCCAGCGCGGGCAGCTCCCGCAGGTAGCGGGCGGCGAACATCCAGGACTGCACCCGCAGCCAGTCCAGGTAGTCGGCGATCCGGCGGTTGCCGAGCAGCGCGCCGACCTCCTGCCAGAACCGGCGGTCGCAGCCCACCATCACGTCCAGGTTCCCGGCCCGGGCGGCCCGCACCGCCGCGTCGGCCCGGCGGTGCAGCGAGGACAGCCGGCTGAGGTCGGGCAGCGCCCGGCGGGCGGTGTACTGGCGGTGGAAGCTGTCGGTGATCAGGACCCGGGACTCGAAGATCTCCAGGAAGTCGTCCCAGCCGAGCTCGGGCACGGTGAAGCCGCGGTGGTGCTCGGCCCGCAGCAGGCCCTGCGCGCCGAGGTCGACCAGGGCCTCGCGGGCCGGGGTCGCGGAGACGCCGTACAGCTCGGCGATCTCCTTGACGGTGAAGTTGCGGCCGGCCGCGAGTCGGCCGGCCATCATCTCCTCGCGCAGCGCGCCGGCGATCTGCTCGCGCAGGCTGTTGCGGTGGATGACGGGACGGGGGGTGTCGCCTGCGCCGTTGTCAGGCATGGGCGCGACCTCCTCGGGCGGGCCGACCGGGCAGGCCCTCGTACGGGCCGGCGGGGAACACGACGAGTGCTCATCTTCTCAAACCCGATCGACCCAGGTACGAACCAACCCTCCGGAACGCCGTCCGCGGCGCCCCGGCGCCGTCCCGACCGCGCCCCGTCCCCCGCTCCCGCCGCCGTGCCGGCCCCCGCTCCGGGCGCCGCTCCGGCTCAGCGCTGGACCGGCGCCGGGATCCCCAGCAGGCGGTCCCGCAGCACCGGGAACTCCTCGCGCGCCTTGGCCACCTCGGCCGGGTCGAACTCGACCACCAGGACCTCCTCGTCCGCCCCCGCCTCGGCCAGCACCCGGCCCCACGGGTCCACCACGATGCTGTGCCCCGCCTGCTCGACCCCGGCGTGCGTCCCGGCAGTGTTGCAGGCCAGCACGAAGGCCTGCTCCTCCACCGCCCGGGCCCGGGCCAGCAGCGTCCAGTGCTCGCGCCGCCGGGCCGGCCAGGCCGCCGGGACCACCAGCAGCTGCGCGCCGGCGTCCAGCAGCGCCCGGAACAGCTCCGGGAAGCGCAGGTCGTAGCAGGTGGCCAGGCCCAGCGTGGCGAAGTCGGTGGGCGCGGTGACGATCTCCTGCCCGGCGCCCATCACCACCGCCTCGCCGCTGTCGAAGCCGAAGCGGTGGATCTTGCGGTACGTGTGCACCAGCTCGCCGTCCGGGGAGAACAGCAGCGAGGTGTTGTAGATCGGACCGTCCGGATCGCGTTCGACGATCGAACCGGCGTGCAGCCAGACCCCGGCGGCCCGGGCGGCGGCCGACATCACGTCCGAGGTGGGCCCGTCCAGCGTCTCCGCGCCGTCCGACCAGAGGTCGTAGGCGAAGCCGCCGAGCGGCCACAGCTCCGGGAGGACCACCAGGTCGGCGCCCTGTTGCGCCCGCACCAGGGCGGCCGCCCGAGCCCTCCGCTCGGCGGGCGGCTCCGCGTCGGAGACCGCGAGTTGGATCAATGAAGCGCGCACAGTACCACCGTCCACGGCAAGAGACCTACGATCGTCACCCGAAAGCGCTGCCCAGCTGTCTCCCGGCAGCGTAACGTGCGGTTAGCGTGTGCGCCGGGAAAGCCGGACCATCCCGGTCGGCCGTGACGGCGGGGCACAGGCGGCAAGGAAGCTGACGGAGGGCCGGAGATTCCCGTGACGGACAACCAGACCGTGCAGGCTTACACCGAGGCGTGGACCCAGACCATCGAGTCCATATCGGAGCTGGTCGCCCCCCTTCCCGAGGGCTCCTGGAACCGGGCCACCGAGTGTCCGGGCTGGTCCGTCCGGGACGTCGTCTCGCACGTGATCGCGGTCGAGTCCGACCTGCTCGGCGACCCCCGCCCGATCCACTCGCTGCCGCGTGACCTCCGTCACGTGACCTCCGAGTTCGCCCGCTACGTCGAACTCCCGGTCGACAAGCGCCGCTGCCACACCGCGCTGGAGATGACCAGCGAGCTGGAGTACACGATCATCCGGCGCTCCCGGGCGCTGCGGAACGCCAAGCAGACGCCCGAGGAGCCGGTGCGCTGGCCGGCCGGGCCGCTGGCCAGGGACGTCCCGTACCACGAGCTGCTGCGGAGGCGGGCCTTCGACGTCTGGGTGCACGAGCAGGACCTGCGCCGGGCCCTGGAGGCCCCGGGCAACCTGGACGCCCCGGCCGCGCTGATCACCCGGGACGTGCTGCTGGAGCTGCTGCCCAAGGCCGTCGCCACCAAGGCCGGGGCCCCGGCCGGAACGGCGCTGGTGCTGGACGTCACCGGCCCGGTGGAGTTCCTGCGCACCGTCCGGGTGGACGCCACCGGCCACTGCACCGTGGACGAGTCGATCAGCCTGGCGCCCGACGTCCAGCTCACCATGGACTGGGAGACCTACCTGCGGCTCGCCTGCGGCCGCGGCCGGCCCGGCCCGGTCTCCGTCGAGGGCGACCAGGAGCTGGCCGAGCGGGTGCTGGCCAACTTCTCGGTCACCATCTGAGGCGGGCCGCCCGGGGCCCGGGGCCGGACGGCCCCGGGCTCAGCCCGCCTGCGCCGCGACCTTCCGGCGCAGCCGCAGGACCATCGCCGTGCCCACCGCCAGCGGGACGTACTGCCAGCAGAACGCCCAGCGGAAGGCGTCGGCCGAGTACCCGCCGGCCCCGTCCGGGGAGAGCGCGTCCAGCAGCACGCCGATGCCGAAGAGGGTGATCATCGTGCCGATGAAGCCGCCCATGTTGACGATCCCGGAGGCGGTGCCGAGCC
Source organism: Kitasatospora sp. NPDC058184 (assembly GCF_042883725.1). Classification (NCBI taxonomy): domain Bacteria; kingdom Bacillati; phylum Actinomycetota; class Actinomycetes; order Kitasatosporales; family Streptomycetaceae; genus Kitasatospora; species Kitasatospora sp. NPDC058184. The sequence goes on along the minus strand of NZ_JBHVVE010000025.1, from coordinate 108,682 downwards.
GCTCCGCGGGGTTGCGGGCGCGCGCGTAGTCGAGGCCGACCAGCGAGGCCGGGCCGTTGCTGCCCATCACTAGGATGATCCCGACCAACAGCCAGGTCGGCGGGTGGCCGCCGGGCCAGGCCAGCACCAGTGCCCAGCCGAGCGCGGTGGTCACGACGACGGTCAGCACGATCGGCATCCGGGCCCGCGCCGAGGCGGAGAGCAGCCGGCCGAAGAGGAAGCCGAAGCTCATGTTGCTGAGCACCAGCAGGGTCAGCAGCCCGCCGGCCCCCGCCCGGGACATGCCCTGCGCCTGCACCAGGTAGGGCAGGCCCCAGAGCAGGCCGAAGGCGTTGCCGGGGAACTGGGTGGTGAAGTGGATCCAGAGCCCGAGCCGGGTGCCCGGCTCCCGCCAGCAGGCGAGGACCTGCTGGCCGACCTTCGGCCGCGCCCCGGGCGCCCCGCCCCTCCCGGCCTCCCCGGGCCGGGCGGCGGCGGCCTCCTGCGGGGGCGTGTCCTTGAGGAAGAGCGCGACCAGCGCGAACACCGCCACGCCCAGCAGCGCGATCGCGGTGAAGGTGGGCGTCCAGCCCTCGCTGTGCAGCGCCTGGGCGAGCACCACGGTGGTGACCAGGTTGCCGCCCATCCCGGCCAGGCCGGTCAGCTGGGCGACGAACGGGTTCCGGGCCGCCGGGAACCACCGGGCGGCGATCCGCAGCACGCTGATGAAGGTCATCGCGTCGCCGCAGCCGAGCACCGCGCGGGAGGCCAGCGCGGGGCCGAAGGAGGAGCTGAACGCGAAGGCCAGCTGACCGGCGCTCAGCAGCAGGACGCCCAGCAGCAGCACCCGGCGCGGCCCGAACCGGTCGACCAGCAGGCCGACCGGTATCTGCATGGCCGCGTAGACCAGCACCTGGAGGATCGAGAAGGTGGAGAGCGCCGAGGCGCCGATGCCGAAGCGGTCGGCGGCGTCCAGTCCGGCCACGCCGAGGCTGGTGCGGTGGATGACGGCCAGGATGTAGACGCTGACGCCGACGGACCAGGCCAGCCAGGCCGCGCGGCCGCCGGGCGGCTCGAATACGGGTCCGGGCACCGGCGCTGACGCCGGCGCGGGGCCGGCCGGGGGCCCGGCGGCGGGTCGGGGAGCGGGGACGGACGGGGACGGGGCTGGACGGGCGGGCTCCACGGTCATAGTCCGACCAGATTAGTCATCCCATGATTGGACGCCCAGATCCGGGGCGCGCACCGCGCCTCAGCCGGTCAGCGTCCAGGACACCGAGCGGGTCATGTGGCGCTCCCGGAAGGCCTCGTCCCGCACCCAGTCGGTGGTGTCCTTGACGGTCGCCGTCACGGTGGCCGGCCGGCCCGGGGCCAGCTCCAGCGGGGCGGTGTCCAGCCAGGAGCCGTCGGGGGACTGCGGCGTCACGGGGACGCCGTTCACCTTCCACTCCACCTTCAGCTGCCGCGGGCCGGTCAGCGGCAGCGGCCGGACGTCGAGCCGGGGCCGCCCGGACACCTCGCCGGGGGCCGGCACCGGGGCGTCGGTCGGCCGGACCCTGCGGTACAGCTCCTCGATGATCGCCTCGCGCGAGGGCAGGTTGTACGCGCTGCCGAGGGTGCGCATCACCGAGTCCGGGGTGGGCCGGTAGAGGCCGTTGGCACTGCGGTACGCCCCGACCACCCCGGCCCCGTCCGGGGACTCGGCGCCCAGCCAGCGCCACCACTTGGTCTGCTTCCTGCGCATGTCGTCGGCGTTGAGGGTGGCGAGGTTCGGGTAGTCGGCGTCCTCCGGGGCGCTGTCGTACTCGTCGCCGAGGTCCCCCACGGTGTGCCCGATCTCGTGCTGGATGATCCGTCCGGCGTCCGGGCTGCCGCCCGCCAGGGTGGTCACCCCGGTGCCGCCGGCGCCGCCGTACTCGGTGGAGTTGGCCAGGGCTATCAGGTACTGCGGCCCGGCGCCGCCCCCCGCGTACCGGGCGGTGGCGGCCTCGTCGGCGCAGAGCAGCCGGGCGGTGCCCTCGCACCAGAAGTGCATGCCGAGCGGGGTGGCGGTCTTGCGGCCGCGGCTCTCGGACTCGGCTATCCCGGAGACCGGGGAGACCACCTCGACCCGTCTGATGTTGAAGAAGCCCTGGTAGGTGCGGAAGGGCTCGATGTCCATCAGCGCGTGCCAGGCCTTGTCGGCCTGCTGCCGGAAGAGCTCCTGCTCGCCGGCCGTGTAGCCGTCGCCGAGCAGCACCAGGGTGATCCGGTTGGCCGGGTCCCCGGTGCGGCGTATGTCGACGGTGGGGGCGGCCGCGGGTATCCGCTGGTCGGCCTGGAGGGCCGCGTGCGGCGGCACCGCGCGGTCGGCGGCGGCCCCCGGCCCGATCACGCCGAACGGCGAGGGGCCGACCAGCTCCAGGGCGCCCGGGAGGGCGGCGGCGGACACCAGCACGAGTGCGGCCAGACTCCGGACGAGACGGCCAGGGTTGCCAGGCGGCATACGGGTGCGTCCTCCGGGTTCCGGTCACCCGGCGTCGCCCGGGTGGTGGAGCGGAGACGTACCCGGGCGGCCGGGACTCCCCTATCCGGCCGCGAAAAAGTCACCGACCTGGCCGAACGATCCGTACTTTCCGGATCATTCCGGTCATACCAACCATCACTCGGACGGTCTCCGAGGCCCGCCGAAGAACTCCGAAAAATTCTCGGAACCCACCTGCAACCCCTGACGGGGATGCGCGTCTATACGGATGAAGGCACGGAGAGCGAGACCGGCGGAGCCGGGGGGCGCTTCCGCTCGTGAAGCAGCGGGGCCGGTCGTCTTCGCCCACACACACCGTCAGACCCATGACCCTGGGGAGTCACGTCATGCGCACGTCCGTTATCACCCGTTTCGCGAAGAACGACCGCGCCTTCTCCGGCCGCCGCCGCATCGCCACCCTCGCCGCCACCGTCGTCCTCGCCGGCGGCGTCCAGCTCCTCGCCACCGACACCGCCTGGGCCTGCGGGGACCACCGGCTCAACGGCGCGTACGAGGCTCCGGCCAACGTGCCCGGACTGTCCCCGGACACCGCCATCGTCTCCGCCAAGTCCTCCGTGGTGGCGGACGGCAGCTGGAACGAGGTCTCCGTCAAGGTCACCAACAAGGCCGCCGAGGACGCCCACGGCATGGAGCCCTTCCTCGGCATCCACACCCCGGGCTCGGGCGCCGCGGCCCGCCTCAAGGACGTCAAGATCCAGTACGAGGACTACACCGGCGCCTGGAAGAACCTCCAGCTGCTCGACGGCTGCTCCCGCGTCGTCGACATCACCGGCTCCCAGCGCCAGCGGATGGCCGCCAACAGCTCGGCGACCTTCAAGTTCCGCTACTCGCTGGCCGCCGGCACCCCGGCCGGCGTGACCACGATCGACCTGCTGGCCTCGACCGAGATGGCCGGCTCCCAGGGCCCGGGCGACTCGGGCTTCAAGACGGTCAAGGTGACCCACCCCCAGGACACCGCCGGCACCAAGCCGACCACCCCGGCCAAGCCCGCGCCCACCAAGGACACCAAGCCGGCCCCGGCCAAGCCCGCCGCCGAGCAGACCAAGGACACCGCCCCGGCCCCGGCCCCGAAGCCGACCACCCCCACCACCGCCCCCGCCGGCACCCCCGAACTCGCCCAGACCGGCTCCTCCTCCACCAACACCTTCCTCGCCGCCTCCTCCGCCCTCCTCCTCGCCCTCGGGGCCGGCGCCCTGATCGCCGTGCGCCGCCTCCGCCGCCAGCACTGACCTGCGGTCGTCGGCACCGAGCGGACCCCGGCGCCGACGGTCGGAAGATTCTCGGAACCCACCTGCAACCCCCGGCGGGGATGCACGTCCATACAGATGAAGGCACGGAGAGCGAGACCGGCGGAGCCGGGGGGCGCTTCCGCTCGTGAAGCAGCGGGGCCGGTCGTCTTCACCCACACACCACCAGCACGACGACTTTGGGGAGTCACGTCATGCGCACGTCCGTTATCACCCGTTTCGCGAAGAACGACCGCGCCTTCTCCGGCCGCCGCCGCATCGCCACCCTCGCCGCCACCGTCGTCCTCGCCGGCGGCGTCCAGCTCCTCACCACCGACACCGCCTGGGCCGCCGGGAACGGCGGCACCGCCGCCGCCGGCGCGCCCGCCGCGACCGCTCGGCAGGCCACCGCGGACCACCACGGGTCGTACAAGGCCGGGTTCCACATGACCCCGGACGGCCAGACCATCATCGCGGGCGGCCCCAAGGTCGAGATCGGCGTCGCCGTCACCAACTTCACCGGCGCTCCCTACCAGAACGTCTCCGCGGTGCTCGCGCTGTTCAACCCGAACTCCGGCACCGGCCTGCGGATCGAGGACCTGACGGTCGAGGTCGCCTCCGCGGGAGGCTGGAAGCCGGTCAAGCTGCGGCACTACGGCGACTCGACGCTGTTCACCGTCGAGTCCCCGGCGACGACCACCCCGCGCCTGGAGGACGGCCGGGCCGCGAACTTCATGTTCCGGGTGGGGCTCTCCGCGAAGGCGCCCAAGGACCTGACCGAGCTCGGGGTCGGCACCATCGCCAAGGCCCCCGGGTTCCCGGCCGACGGCACCGGCGACGCCAACCACACCTTCCAGGTAGCACGGTCCACCGCCCCCGGCACCAAGCCGACCACCCCGGCCAAGCCCAAGCCCACCCCCACCAAGGACACCAAGCCGGCCCCGGCCAAGCCCGCCGCCGAGCAGACCAAGGACACCGCCCCCGCCGCCCCGGCCCCGAAGCCGACCACCCCCTCCGCCGCCCCGGCCACCACCGCACCCGCCGGCACCCCCGAACTCGCCCAGACCGGCTCCTCCTCCACCAACACCTTCCTCGCCGCCTCCTCCGCCCTCCTCCTGGCCCTCGGGGCGGGCGTCCTGATCGCCGTCCGTCGGCTCCGTCCCCAGCGCTAGTCGAACGGGCGGTCACACCGAAGGGGCCCTCCTCCGCACGGCGGTGCGGAGGAGGGCCCCTTCTTCGGTGCTACCGGGCTGTCAGCCCCAGGTGATCAGGCGCTTCGGGCGCTCCAGCAGCGCGGCCACGTCGGCCAGCACCTTGGAGCCCAACTCCCCGTCCACCAGGCGGTGGTCGAAGGAGAGCGCGAGCGTGGTCACCTGACGCGGGACCACCTTGCCCTTGTGCACCCACGGCAGTTCCCGGACCGCGCCGAAGGCCAGGATGGCGGCCTCGCCCGGGTTGAGGATCGGGGTGCCGGTGTCGACGCCGAAGACGCCGACGTTGGTGATGGTGATCGTCCCGCCCTGCATGTCGGCCGGCGAGGTCTTGCCCTGACGGGCGGTCTCGACCAGCTCGCCGAGCGACGTGGCCAGCCCCGAGAGGGTCCTGGAGCCGGCGTCCTTGATGTTCGGGACGATCAGGCCGCGCGGGGTGGCCGCGGCGATGCCGAGGTTCACCTGGCCCTTGAGGACGATCTCCTGGGCCGCCTCGTCCCACTGGGCGTTGATCCCGGGGTGCCGCTTGATCGCGGTGAGCAGCGCCTTGGCGACGATCAGCAGCGGGCTGACCCGGACGTCCCGGCCCAGCTCGCCGCTCTCCTTGAGCCGGCGGACGAACTTCATCGTGCGGGTCACGTCGACCTGCACGAACTCGGTGACGTGCGGGGCGGTGAAGGCCGAGGCCACCATCGCCTGCGCGGTCGCCTTGCGGACGCCCTTGATCGGCACCCGGACGTCGCCCGCGCCGGACACCGGCGCCTGCGGCGCGGCCGGCTCGGCCACGGCGGTCTCGGCCACCGGCGCCACCGGGGCCGCCGGAGCGGCCTGGGCGGCGGCGTGGGCGTGTACGTCCTCGCGGGTGATCACGCCGTCCCGGCCGGTCGGGGTGACCGCGCGCAGGTCGACGCCGAGGTCCTTGGCCAGCTTGCGCACCGGCGGCTTGGCCAACGGCCGCTCCCCGGACGGTACTTCGGCGACCGGGGCCGGGGCCGCGGGCGCCGGTGCGGCGACCGGGGCCGGGGCGGCGGCCGGAGCCGGCCTGGTCGCGGCGACCTTGGTGGTGGTCGTCCGCCGGGCCCGGCGCTGGCTGCCGCCGGTGCGCGGGCCGTACCCGACCAGCACCTCGCGCCGCTCGGGCTCGGGCTCCTCGGCGGGAGCCGGAACCGGCGCCTGGGCCGGTGCCGCGGCGGGGGCGGCCGGAGCCGCGGCACCCGCCTCCCCGGCGACCGCGATCGAGATGATCACGGTGCCGACGTCGACCGTCGCGCCCTCGGGGAAGTGCAGCGTCTCGACCACCCCGTTGAACGGGATGGGCAGCTCCACGGCCGCCTTGGCGGTCTCCACCTCGCAGACGACCTGCCCGTCGGTGACGGTGTCACCGGGCTTGACGTACCAGCTGAGGATCTCGGCCTCGGTGAGGCCCTCGCCCACATCGGGCATCTTGAACTCGCGGAGCGAGCGAACTTCGGTGGTCATCTTCGCTCCCCGGAGTCAGTACGCGAGCGCGCGGTCGACGGCGTCGAGCACGCGGTCCAGGTCGGGGAGGAAGGCCTCCTCGACCCGGGACGGCGGGTACGGCGCGTGGTAGCCGCCGACCCGCAGCACGGGTGCCTCCAGGTGGTAGAAGCACTTCTCGGTGAGCCTGGCGGCCAGTTCGGCGCCCATGCCCAGGAAGACCGGTGCCTCGTGCACCACGACGGCCCGACCGGTGCGCTTGACCGACGCCTCCAGGGCGGCGAAGTCCACCGGGGAGAGCGAGCGCAGGTCGACGACCTCCAGCCGGCGGCCGTCCTCCTCGGCGGCCGCGGCGGCCTCCAGGCAGACCTTGACCATCGGCCCGTACGCGATCAGCGTCAGGTCGGTGCCGGGCCGGACGACCCGGGCCTCGTGCAGGCCCAGGTCGGCGGCGTCGCCGACCTCGCCCTTGTCCCAGTAGCGGCGCTTGGGCTCCAGGAAGACGACCGGGTCGTCGGACTCGATCGACTGCCGCAGCATCCAGTGCGCGTCGTGCGCGCTGGACGGGGTGACCACGCGCAGACCGGCGGTGTGCGCGAAGTACGCCTCGTGCGACTCGCTGTGGTGCTCGACCGCGCCGATGCCGCCCGCGTAGGGGATGCGGATGGTGACCGGCATCTTGACGTGCCCGAGCGCGCGGGCGTGCATCTTCGCCAGCTGGGAGACGATCTGGTCGAAGGCCGGGTAGACGAAGCCGTCGAACTGGATCTCCACCACCGGGCGGTAGCCGCGCAGCGCCAGGCCGATCGCGGTGCCGACGATGCCGGACTCGGCCAGCGGGGAGTCGATCACCCGGTCCTCGCCGAAGTCCTTCTGCAGGCCGTCGGTGATCCGGAAGACGCCGCCGAGCTTGCCGATGTCCTCGCCCATGAGGAGGGTCTTCGGGTCGTTCTCCAGCGACTTGCGCAGCGCTCCGTTCAGCGCCTTGGCGATGCTCAGCTGACCGGCCATCAGTGGGTCTCCCCCGCCTCGAAGGAGGCCGCGTACTCGACGTACTCGGCCCGTTCCTCATCGACCAGCGTGTGCGGCTCGCTGTACACGTGGTCGAAGATCAGGGTCGGGTCCGGGTCCGGCATGCCGCGCACGCCCTCGCGCACCCGCAGCCCCAGCTGCTCGCTCTCGGCGTCGACGGCGGCGAAGAACTCCTCGTCGGCCAGGCCCTCCTTCTCCAGGTGGGCGCGGAGCCGGGAGATCGGGTCCTTGGCCTTCCAGGCCTCGGTCTCCTCGGTGTGCCGGTAGCGGGTGGGGTCGTCGGAGGTGGTGTGGGCGCCCATCCGGTAGGTGAACGCCTCGATCAGCACCGGGCCGTTGCCGTTGCGGGCGTGGTCGAGCGCCCAGCGGGTGACCGCGAGGCAGGCCAGCACGTCGTTGCCGTCGACCCGCACGCCGGGGAAGCCGAAGCCGGAGGCGCGGCGGTACAGCGGGATCTTGGTCTGGGTGGTGGTGGGCTCGGAGATCGCCCACTGGTTGTTCTGGCAGAAGAAGACCACCGGCGCGTTGTAGACCGAGGCGAAGGTGAAGGCCTCGTTGACGTCGCCCTGGCTGGAGGCGCCGTCGCCGAAGTACGCGATGACCGCGTCGTCGGCGCCGTCCTTGGTGATGCCCATCGCGTACCCGGTGGCGTGCAGGGTCTGCGCGCCGATCACGATGGTGTACAGGTGGAAGTTCTTCTCGTTCGGGTCCCAGCCGCCGTGGTTCACGCCGCGGAACATGCCGAGCAGGTTCAGCGGGTCGACGTCGCGGCACCAGGCCACGCCGTGCTCGCGGTAGGTGGGGAAGGCGTAGTCGCCGGGGCGCATGGCGCGGCCGGAGCCGACCTGGGCGGCCTCCTGGCCGAGCAGCGAGGCCCACAGGCCCAGCTCGCCCTGGCGCTGGAGCGCGGTGGCCTCGCCGTCGAACCGGCGCACCAGCACCAGGTCGCGGTAGAGGGCGCGCAGCTCCTCGGGAGTGGTGGTGAGGGGGTAGTCCGGGTGCTCGACCCGCTCGCCTTCCGGCGTGAGCAGCTGGACGAGCTCCGGCTGGGCGTCCTTGCCCGTGGCGCGGAGGGTGTCAGGGACGCCGGGGGCCGCCTTCTTGCGGGCCCTCGCCGTGCTTTTGACGGTCACGTTCACTCCTCGGTCTGTCCGGCCGCCCGGGGTCGCCGGTGACCGGTCCGGTCACCGCCTCGCGGGGCGCGCGTGGGTGTGCGCTCCCACTGCGGGGCAGGTGGTGATCCTGTTCCGACGGCGTCCCTCACGAGAACGTTACCCAGCGTCCGCCCTCGACGCGCTTGCGCTAGGACGTCCTACTTGTTCAGGGCCTACAACCCCGAGGGTGCCGCGTTCGGCTCGCCGTCGGAAGGGTGGGGGTGACGGTCGGCGTGACGCAGCTCTCAATTCGAGCGCCTTCAGGACACCAGCGCACGTTATCCGGGCAGACGCCCGTACGTAAGGGGGTTCTCGGTATCGGTTTCGGACGGCTGTGGCCGGATCGCGTTGGTATGGAGGTGCGGGCGATAGGTCTTTCGTACGGTGTTATGGGAGGCTTTGGACGTGACTGATAACGGACAAATCAGGGTATTCCTGCTCGACGATCACGAGGTCGTCCGGCGGGGCGTGCACGATCTGCTCTCGGTCGAGGACGACATCGAGGTCGTCGGCGAGGCCGGCACGGCCGCCGAGGCGCTCACCCGGATCCCCGCGGTCCACCCGGACGTGGCGGTGCTCGACGTCCGGCTGCCGGACGGCAACGGGGTCGAGGTCTGCCGCGAGATCCGGTCCAAGCTGCCGGAGATCAAGTGCCTGATGCTCACCTCGTTCTCGGACGACGAGGCGCTGTTCGACTCGATCATGGCCGGCGCCTCCGGCTACGTGCTGAAGGCGATCCGCGGCACCGACCTGATCACCGCCGTCCGGGACGTCGCGGCCGGCCGCTCGCTGCTCGACCCGGTCGCCACCAGCAGGGTGCTCGCCCGGCTGCGCGACGGCGGGGAGAAGGAGGACGAACGGCTCGCCCAACTCACCAAGCAGGAACGGCGGATCCTCGATCTGATCGGCGAAGGTATGACAAATCGTCAGATCGGCAACGAGTTGCACCTGGCGGAGAAGACGGTGAAGAACTACGTCTCCAGTCTGCTCGCCAAGATGGGCATGGAGCGGCGCACCCAGGCGGCCGCCTTCGTGGCGCGGCACCAGGCCGACCACCAGTACTGATCCGGCCCTTCACAGAACTGACGGTTTGTCAAGGGCCCCCACAAGGGGGCCATAACCTCTGCACGTGACTTTCAGCCAGACCCTTGCCTGCGCACCGGCCCGCCCCGATCTCTCCGCACCACCGATGGGGACCCTCAGTCCCCCCGTCCCGGGGGGTGCGCTCGCCGAGGTCCTGGCCCGCTACCGGGTCGGACGGCCGCTGACCACCGAACCCGTCGCCGAGGGCCTGTTGAACCGGGGGTACCTGGTCACCACCGAGGCCGGTCCGTACTTCCTGAAGTGCTACGTCGACTCCGCCACCGCCAGCCGTCCGAAGATCCTCGCCCACCACCGCGCGATGGCCGCGCTGAACACCCTCGGCCTGCCCGTCGCACCCCCGCTGGCCTGCGCCGAACGGTCCGGCACGGTGGCCGCCTGGGGCGGCCGGCTGTTCGCCCTGTTCCCCTGGGTCGAGGGCCGGCACCGGCACGGCGACGAGCTCGACCCGTCGCAGTGCGACGCGCTCGGCACGCTGCTCGGCCGGCTGCACGGCGCGCTCGACGACGTCTGCGCCCCCCTCGAACAACCCGCCGGGTACCGGAGCGCCGACCCCGTCGACAGCGCCGCACTCGCCCGCGACCTGCGGCGCCGCGCCCGGGAGCACCAGCCGGCCGGGGAGTTGGACGCCCTCGTGGTGGAACGGCTCACGGAACGGCTGGAACTGCTCGCCGAGCACGCCCACCGCCGCCCCGCCCCGGAGGCCGCGCCGCCCACCGGCTGGACCCACGGCGACTTCCACGGCCTCAACCTGCTGTACGAGGACGACCCGCGGGGCGGCCGGGTGGCGGCCGTCCTGGACTGGGACAAGCTCGGCCCGCAGCCACGCGCCGAGGAGGCGGTCCGGGCCGCCACGCTGCTCTTCAACGACCGCTCGTCCGGCGCCCTCGACCTGGTCCGGGTCCGCCGCTACTCCCAGGCCTACCGGGCCTCCGGGGCGGCCACCGCCGAGCACCTGGCCGCCGCCGTCCACCGGGTCTGGTGGGAGCGGCTGAACGACTTCTGGATGCTGCAGTGGCGCTACCAGCGGGCCGACCACCGGGCCGACCCGCTCTACCCCGCCTCCGCGGGCCAGCTGGCGTGGTGGTGCCAGGAGTACGAGCAGGTCCTGGACGCCTTCGCCAACTGACCCGCCACCGCCGACCGGGTCAGGGGGTCGGCGGCACGACCGGGATGGACGGCTTCGGGTCCGTCGGCGGCTTCGGCGACCCGGTGCCGGGGCCCGCGGTCTGCGGCGGCGCCGTCGTGGCCGGCGCCGTCGTCGCGGGCGCCGTCCCGGTCGGCGTGTGGCTGGCCGTCCCGGTCGGCGTCGGGGTCGGGGTGTGCTTGCCCGTGTTCGGCGACGGCGACATGTTGTTGCCGCTGTTCCCGTTGTTGTTCCCGTTGTTGTTGCCGGGGTCGGTCGGCTGCTGCGGCTTCTTGCTGCCGGAGGCCGAGGCCGGCGGGGTCGCCAGGCCGCTCTGGGACGGGGGCGCGGTCGTCTCGGTGCTGGTGGCCGCCGGGGGCTGCGGCGAGATGTCCGAGTGGCCGGCGGGCTCGCTGCCGCTGAGCGCGAACGCGATGCCCGCACCGGCCGCGACCAGCACGGCGATCGCGCCGGCCACCCAGGCCCAGGGCCCGCGCCGCCGGCCGGGGCCCTCGTCGTCCCCGCCCGCACCGGTACCGCCGCCGTACGGGCCGCCGGCCGCCGGGTAGGGCGAGGAGGGGGTGTGCGGGCCGCCCGTCGAGTACGGCAGCACGGAGGTCTGGTCGGCCGGGCCCACCGCGCCGAAGGCCGCGGTGGCCGCGGCCTGGTCCGGCCGGAGCACCTGGGTCGCGCCGGTGTCGACCGCGGCCGCGCCGGCCCAGGCGGCCCCGCCCGCGCCGTGCATCTCGCGCAGCGCGTGCTGGACGTGGGCGCGGAACTCGTCGGCGTCCTGGAAGCGGTCGTCCGGGTTCTTGGCGAGCGAGCGCAGCACCAGCGCGTCGAGGCCGGCCGGCACCCGGCCGTTGGCCTGCGAGGGCGGCACCGGCGGGTCCTGGACGTGCTGGTAGACCACCGACAGCGGGGTGTCGCCGGTGAACGGCGGTCGCACCGTGAGCAGTTCGTAGAGCATGCAGCCGGCCGCGTACAGGTCCGAGCGGTGGTCGACCGGCTTGCCGAGCGCCTGCTCGGGCGAGAGGTACTGCGGGGTGCCCATGACCATGCCGGTCTGGGTCATCGTGGTGGCCCCGCCGGTCAGCGCCCGGGCGATGCCGAAGTCCATCACCTTGACCGCGCCGGCGTTGGTGATGCTCACGTTGGCGGGCTTGATGTCGCGGTGGACGATGCCGCTGCGGTGGCTGTAGGCGAGCGCCTCCAGCACCCCGGCGATGATGATCAGCGCCTGGTCGACCGGCGGCGCCTCCTCGTCCGCCAGCAGCTCGCGGACGGTGCGGCCCTCGACCAGCTCCATCACGATGTACGGCGTGGACTCGTCCCCGTCGTACTCCTCGCCGGTGTCGTAGACCGCGACGATCGAGTGGTGGTTGAGCGCCGCGACGGCGTGTGCCTCGCGGGTGAAGCGCAGCCGGGCGACGTCGTCCTGGGCCAGCTCGCCACGCAGCAGCTTGACCGCGACGGTGCGGCCGAGCCGCACGTCCTCGGCGGCGAACACCTCGGCCATGCCGCCGCGCCCGAGCCGGTAGGTCAGCCGGTAACGGCCGTCCCCGACGGTGCTCAGCGGCACGGCGGTGCCACGGCCCGGGGTGTGCGGGCCGCCCGTGGCGACCGGCGGCAGCGCCGAGGTCGGGGCCTCGCCGCCGGGCTCGGGAATCCTCGGGGTTCCGCCGGTCCGGCCGACCGCCCGGACACCCGCGTCGTCGTCCGGCTGCTGCGTCTGTGCCATCGCTCCTCGCCCCGGGCGTTCGCTCGGATCGCGGTGCCCTGTCGCTTACGTATCCCCGAACGCTACCGCCTCCGGCGGACGACCGTGGTACCCCCGAACCTGCCGGAAACCGTCAGAGCAGGCCATTCCGGTCGGCCGGGAGGTCGAGGACCAGCACGTCGGCGGGACGGTCCGCGTGGCTGAACTTGCCGCCCGTCTTCTCGTCCGCCTTGTTGACCACGATCGCGATGATGATGCCCGCGAGCACCAGCACGCCGACGATGATCCCGATCACGACCACGGCCGTCGAGCAGCCGCCGCCGCTGGTGGGCGCCTTCGGCTGCTGGTACGGCGGCATCGGCTGCGGCATCGGCTGCGGCGGCGGGGTGTGCGCCCCCTGCTGGAGGTACTGCGGGTGCGGCGTGTGCGGGGCCTGCGGCCGCGGGGTCTGGTAGGCGGGCGGCGGCGTCTGGTACTGCTGGCCGCCCTGCTGGAGGTACTGCGGGTGCGGGGTGTGCGGGGCCTGCGGCTGCGGCGTCTGGTAGGCGGGCGGCGGCGTCCGGTACTGCTGGGCCCCCTGCTGGAGGTACTGCGGCTGGGGCGTCTGCGGGGCCTGCGGAGCGGCGTGCACCGAGCGCGGGCCCTCGTTGATCACCAGCGGGGTGCTGGCCTGCAGCCGGTGCCCGTTGTCGCCGCCCTTGGCGGCCGCGATCAGCCGCTCCGCCTCGTCCCGCATCGCCGCCGCGCTCTGGAACCGGTGCGCCGGGTCCTTGCGCAGCGCCTGGGCGACGAAGGCGTCCACCTCGGGCGTGATCGAGCGGTTGAGGGTGGAGGGGGCCGGCGGCTCCTCCTGGACGTGCTTGTAGGCGATCGAGAACGCCGAGTCCCCGTCGAAGACCAGCTGCCCGGTGATCATCTCGAAGAGCATCACGCCGACCGAGTAGAGGTCGGAGCGGGCGTCCACCGGCTTGCCGAGCGCCTGCTCGGGCGAGAGGTACTGCGGGGTGCCGACCACCATGCCGGTCTGCGTCATCGACGTGACGCCGGATTCCAGCGCACGGGCGATGCCGAAGTCCATGACCTTGACGTTGCCCTTGCGGTCGAACATGACGTTGCCGGGCTTGATGTCGCGGTGCACCAGGCCCATGTCGTGCGAGGCCTCCAGCGCGTTCAGCACGCCGACGGTGACCTTCAGGGCCTCCTCGGCCGGCATCGCGCCGTACTGGCCGACCGCCTCGTTGATCGCCTCGCGCAGGCCGTTGCCGTCGATCAGCTGCATCACGATGTACGGCGTGCTGGAGCCGTCCGGGGCGATGTCCTCGCCGCTGTCGTACACCGTGACGATGTTCGGGTGCTCCAGCCGGGCCACCGCCTGGGCCTCGCGGCGGAACCGCTCCTTGAACGAGTCGTCCCGGCCCAGCTCGCTGTGCATGCTCTTCAGCGCGACCTGCCGGTCCAGCACGCGGTCGTGGGCGAGGTGCACGGAGGCCATGCCGCCTTCGCCCAGCAGCCGCTGCAGCACATAGCGGCCGTTGCCCAGGGAGAAGCCCTCGACCGCCGCGTTGCCGTGCTCGCTCATGGTCCTCTGCTCCCCCTCGGCGCGGCCGTGCTCGCCGCAACCTGACGTTCGGTCTCGTCCGTGCGTGGTGGGCCCGGCCCGCTGGCCTGGCGGGCCCCTGCCGCGGCGGTTCCACCGGCCGGCGACAGGGGCCAGGGTATCGGCTCGCGCCGACGGTGATCGGTCCAGGGCCGGGGCCGGTCCCGGCCCGGGGGCCGCCCGGCCCGGCGGCCCGGGGCCGGGGAGGATCGTCGTGGTACGTCCGGTCCGACCGCGGTCCGGGCGGCCCGGACGCGCCTACCGGCGGGTACCGCCGGGTGCGGCTACAGGTAGGGGCCGGAGCGGATGCCGCGGCCCTGGCCCGGCTCGTCCTCGTCCGGCTCGCCGCTGTGCAGCCCGGGCGGCAGCGCCCGCCGCATCTGCTCCAGCTGCGCCCGCGCCGCCATCTGCTGCGCGAACAGGGCGGTCTGGATGCCGTGGAACAGGCCCTCCAGCCAGCCGACCAGCTGGGCCTGGGCGATCCGCAGCTCGGCCTCGGTCGGGATGGTGTCGTCGGTGAACGGCAGCGACAGCCGCTCCAGCTCGGCGACCAGCTCCGGGGCCAGCCCCAGTTCGAGCTCCTTGATCGAGCTCGCGTGGATGTCCTTCAGCCGGACCCGGCTCGCCTCGTCGAGAGGCGCCGCCCGGACCTCCTCCAACAGCTGCTTGATCATGCTGCCGATGCGCATGACCTTGGCGGGCTGCTCGACCATCTCGGTCACCGGGAGCTCGCGCGGCACGTCGCCCTCGTCGTCCCCGTCCCCAGCCGCACCGGCGAACCCCTGGCCCACGGGCAGCCCGTCCGGTCCGACGATCAGCACCTTCTGGCCGTCCTGCGACTGCCCGCCGCCGGCCCGGAAGGGCTCCTGCGACGGGCGCTCGTTCATCGGATTCGTCATGAACAACATTCTCTCTCACTGGGGTTGGTCGGGCGGAAGCCCCCGGTCGTCCCGCCGTCCTGCGCCACCCGTGACGACGCTACGCCTCCGGACGCCCTGCGGGAATCCGTACGGATACTCAGTTCCCGCACCCGGTCCGCCGACCGGCCACCGGCCGCCCGGCGACGGCACCCCGGCCCCGCGCACGGCGGTCCGCCGCTCCGTGGCCGCCGAAACCCCGGGCCCGCTCCGGGCGCGCCGCGCCCCGCCGGGCCCCAGCCCTTGCGCTACCGCAGCCCCGGCCCTGGGGGGCTCAGTCCTTGCGCAGCCGCAGGCCGACCAGTCCCAGGCCGCAGCCGATCAGGCCCAGGCCGACGCCCAGCGGGAGCTGGGTGGTGGAGGCGTCCTGCCAGCGGGCGGGGAAGAGCGCGGGCACCCCGGCCACGGCCGCGACCGGCTGTCCGGCGACCGCCTCGGCCGTGTTCGCCGCGGCCGGGTCCGGAACGGCGGCCGCGCCGGGGGCCTCGGCCTCCGCGGCATCCCCGTCGGCCTCCGGCTGCTCGGCCCCGACGGCCTGGTCCGGGGCCTCTTCCGGGGTCTGCTCGGCGGCCTGGTCGGGAACCTGCTCCGGGGCCTGCTCGACGGCCTGGTCGGCGGCCTGGTCCGGCAGCTGCTCGGGAGCCTGGTCGGGGGCCTGCTCCACGGCGGCGTCGGAGCGCTCGGGCAGCGAGGCCAGGTGGTGCCGGTGGGCCTGCGGGGCGTTGCCGGCCGGGTGCGGACGCGGCAGCGGTCGCCGCGGCGGCGCGGCCACCGGCCCGGGGACGCCCGGTTCGTCGTCGGCTTCGTCGTCCTGCTCGGCGGCCGGCCCACCGCCCGGCTCGGCACGCGTCCCCGCGTCCGGCGAGGGATACGCCGCCGGCAGGGGGAGCGCCCCCGGCGAGGGCAGCGCCACCGCCGCCGAGGCGGCGGCCAGCGGGAGCGTGAGCCCCAGCACGGCCGCCGCGAACAGCCGCTGGGCGCGGCCCGGAGAACGGCGGGACGGACGACGGTGGTGCGGCGCGACGGGCAGCGGCCCGAGGGATGCGTGCGGAGATGCGGCCACGGTCGGAGTCCTTCCGACGGCCGACGGCGCCCGGGGGCGGGATCGGCGGCGGGACTGCTCCGGACCAGATTCGCACGCGCCCGCCGTTACGGCATTTCGGGCAATTCACACCCGTCCGGCCGCCGCCCCGTCACCGGGGTCCCCCGTGCTCAGGCCCGCAGCACGACCTTCCCGACCTGCTCCCCGCGCTCCAGCACCCGGTGCGCCTCGGCCACCTCGGCCAGCGGCAGCACCCGGTCCACCACCGGCTTCACCACCCCGGACTCGACCAGCGGCCACACGTGCTCCCGCACCGCCGCCACGATCGCCGCCTTCTCCGCCAGCGGCCGCCCGCGCAGGTTGGTGGCGATCACCGCCCCGCGCTTGCGCAGCAGCGTGTTGAGGTCGAGCTCGCCCTTCACCCCGCCCTGGAGTCCGATGATCACCAGCCGCCCGTTGACCGCCAGCGCGTCCACGTTCCGCTGGAGGTACTTGGCGCCCATGATGTCCAGGATCACGTCCGCCCCGGCCCCGTCGGTCGCCTCCCGGAGCACCTCGACGAAGTCCTGCTCGCGGTAGTCGATCAGGATGTCCGCGCCCAGCTCGGCGCAGCGCGCCAGCTTCTCCGGGCCGCCCGCAGTGACCGCGACCCGGGCGCCGACCGCCTTGGCCAGCTGGATCGCCATCGTCCCGATCCCGCTCGCGCCGCCGTGCAGCAGCACCGTCTCGCCGGGCCGCAGGTGCGCGGTGAGGAAGACGTTGGACCACACCGTGCAGGCGACCTCGGGCAGTGCCGCGGCCTGCTCGGCGGACAGC
Organism: Kitasatospora sp. NPDC058184; assembly: GCF_042883725.1. NCBI lineage: Bacteria > Bacillati > Actinomycetota > Actinomycetes > Kitasatosporales > Streptomycetaceae > Kitasatospora > Kitasatospora sp. NPDC058184. The sequence goes on along the minus strand of NZ_JBHVVE010000025.1, from coordinate 91,779 downwards.
CCCGCGGGCAGCGGCAGCAGCTGCCCGGTCGGCACCGCGACCCGCTGCGCGTAGCCGCCGCCGGCCAGCAGCGCGCACACCTCGTCGCCGACCGCCCAGCCGGCCACCCCGGGCCCGAGCGCGACGATCCGCCCGGCGCACTCCAGCCCCGGGTAGGGCGGGGCGCCGGGCGGCGGGTTGTAGAAGCCCTGCCGCTGGAGCAGGTCGGCGCGGTTGACGGCGGTGGCCGCCACCTCGACCAGGACCTCGCCCTCGGCGGGGACCGGGTCGGGCACCTCGGCCCAGACCAGTGCCTCGGGACCGCCGGGTACGGGAATCGTCATCGCATGCATGCCCCGAACCTACTGCGGGCGGGGGCGGTTCCACGGCGCGGCTCAACCGGTCGGCGCGGCTCAACCGGTCGGCGCGGCTCGACCCGTGGGCGACGCTCGACCCGCCCGTGGGCGCGGCTCAGCCCGTCGGCGCGGCCGCGCTGGACTTGATGACGATCACCCGGTCGGTGAGCTGGAGCACGGCGGCCTCCGGCTCGGTGTAGTTGAGCACCCGTCGGCCCCGGACCACCGCGACCACCAGGTCCGCGCACTCGCGCGGGCTGTGCCCGGCCTCGGCCCGGGTGACCGGGCGCTCCACCACGTCCAGCCCGTTGCCGTACGTCAGCAGGTCCTCCATCACCGCCCCGGCGTGCGGGCTGAGCATCGACAGCCCGAGCAGCCGCCCGGCCGAACTGGAGCTGGTCACCACGACGTCGGCGCCGCTCTGCCGCAGCAGCGGCGCGTTCTCGTCCTCCCGTACGGCGGCGACCACGGTGGCGGCCTTGTTCAACTGGCGGGCCGTCAGCGTGATCAGCACGGCGGTGTCGTCCCGCTCCGGCGCGACCACCACCCGCGCGGCGGTGGGCAGCCCGGCACGCACCAGGGTGTCGGTGCGGGTGGCGTCGCCGACCACCCCGACCAGGCCGTGCTGGGCGGCGGCGTCGACCACCTTGCGCTGCGGGTCGACGACGACGATCTCCTCCTTCTTCACCCCCTGCCCGATCAGGGTGTCGACGGCGCTGCGGCCCTTCGTCCCGTAGCCGATGACGACGGTGTGCTCGCGCACGGTGGACCTCCAGCGGTTCAACCGCCATTGCAGGCGGGTCCGTTCGGTGAGCACCTCCAGGGTGGTGCCGACCAGGATGATCAGGAACACCACGCGCAGCGGGGTGATCACGAAGATGTTGGTGAGCCGGGCGCCGTCGCTGAACGGGGTGATGTCGCCGTACCCGGTGGTGGAGAGCGTCACGGTGGCGTAGTACGCCGCGTCCAGGAAGCTCAGCCCGCCGCCGGCGTTGTCGTTGTAGCCGTCCCGGTCGAGGTAGACGATGAACGTGGTGGCGACCAGGACGGCGAGCGCCAGCAGCAGCCGGGAGCCGACCTGCCGCACGGCGGGCTCGGCCCGTCGGGCGGGCAGCACGATCCCGGCGTCCGCCCACGGCTCGGTGCCGGGCGCGAGGTTGCGTCGGATCCGGCTCATGCGCCCACCCCGGCGGCCCCCGCGCCGGACGCGCGGCTCTTGACGGTTCCCTCGTTCACGGCACCTCCAGCAGTTCGACCGTCTCCCCCGCCGCCGCCCCGCCGGGCGGCACCACGGCGAGCGCCTCGGCCCGGGCCAGCCCGCGCAGCATCGCCGGGCCGTCGAAGGCCAGCGGCAGGACGCCCTCGGCGGTCCGCCGGACCGGCTGGAGCCGGGTGTCCGTCCGGTGCCCGGCCAGCGGGGCCGCGGCCGGGGCGAGGGCGGGCGGGCCGACGGTCCGTCCGCTGCGGGCGTGCAGCAGCGGCAGGACGAGGGTGACCATCCCGGCGACGGCGGCCAGCGGGTTGCCCGGCAGGCCCACCAGGTGGCGGCCGTCGGGGAGTTCGGCCAGCAGCATGGGGTGCCCCGGCCGGACGGCGACGCCGTCCACCAGCAGTCGGGCGCCGGCCTCGGCGAGCGCCCGGTGCAGGAAGTCGACCGGTCCGGCGGCCGTTCCGCCGGTGGTGACCACCAGATCGGCGGTGGAGTGCCGCAGCGCGTCCCGGAGCAGCCCGAAGTCGTCCCGGACGTACCCGACCTCGGGCGTCCCGGCGCCGGCGGCCCGCAGCCAGGGCGGCAGCAGCGGCCCGAGCGCGTCCCGGACCAGGCCCGACCCGGGCACCCCGGAGGTGAGCAACTCGTCCCCCAGGACGAGCAGTCGGACCTCCGGACGGCGGCGGACCGGCAGCCGGTCGTGGCCGCAGGCGGCGGCCAGGCCGAGCACGGCCGGCCCGACCGGGGTGCCGGACGGCAGCAACTCCTCGCCCAGGCGGCACTCCTGACCGCGCGGGCGGATGTCCTGGCCGGTGGTCAGCGGCCGCGGGCCGCGGTCGTGCAGCAGCGCGGCGTCCGTCCACCCGTGCTCACGGCGCAGTACGGCGGTGGCGCCGGGCGGCAGTTGGGCGCCGGTGGCGATCTCCACGGCGGTGCCGTCGGCCAGCGGCGCCGGCTCGGCCCGTCCGGCCAGCACCCGGCCGGCGACCCGCCACGGGCCGGGACCGGCGACCGCCCAGCCGTCCATCGCGGAGGTGTCGAAGGCGGGCAGGTCGGTCAGCGCGCCGAGCGGCTCGGCGAGGGTGCGGCCGAGCGCCTCGGCCAGCGGGACGGGGACCCCGGGCAGCGGGCGCAGCCCGGCCCGGCGCGCGGTCTCCCGGGCACCGGGCCAGCTCAGCACGCCGGGACCGGTGGACGGTGCGGCCACGGTCGGCTGTCCGACCGCGCTCACGACTCGCCCGGCCGGTCGGCGGGGCCCCAGCCCTCGGCGAGGGCCTCGGTCCGCCGGGCCGCCTCGGCGACGGCCGCCGCCCCGCCGCCCCGCTGGGCGGCCGCGTAGCCGATCAGGAAGGCGGTCAGCGGCGCGGCCGGCCGGGCCACCCCGTGCGCGACCACCCGGGCCGTGTCGAGCAGACCGTGGACGTCGACGTCCAGGTCGATGCCCAGGTCGGCCTTGACCTCGGCGATCCAGTCATCCAGCGTGCGCTCCATGCGCCCATGCTGCCTGATCGGTGGTTTCCCGAAGTGTTCGCCCCGTGTGCGGGGCGCGTCGTTTCGCTCACACGTCGGTGGCCGGGGCGGTGCGCTTCAGGTCCGGTCGCGCTCGCGGGCCTGCTCCAGGTCCTCCCAGGTGTCGCAGTCGTAGGCGACGTTGTCGGTGTCGGCCACCCGCAGCCGGGGCAGTCCGCCGACCAGGCGGCGCAGCGGCTGGTCGGCGGGATCGCCGAGGGCGGCCAGCGCGGCGCGCAGCGGGGCGGTGCGGTAGGCGGCGGCGAGCGGCTGGTCGCGGCCGCCCGCGTCGACCAGCACGGCGGCGTCCCCGTGCGCCCCGGCCCGGTCGAGGGCGGCGACCAGCCGGTCCACCGTCCGCCGGTCCAGGAAGGGCAGGTCGGCGGCGAGCAGCAGCACGGTGTCCGCGGTGACCAGGTCGAGCCCGGCCGCGACGGCGGCGACCGGCCCGCCGCCGGGCGGCCGCTCCCTGGTCCAGTGGACGCCGCCGCGCGCGGTCGGCCGGACCGGGCCGACCACGACGGTGGTGCGGGCGCCCGCGCAGGCGGCGAGCACCCGGTCGAGCAGGGTGGTTCCGCCGACCGTCAGCCCGGGCTTGTCGGCCCCGCCGAGGCGCCGGGCGGCCCCGCCCGCCGGGACGATCACGTCGTACGGCGTCATGCGGCCAGTATCCGCCCTACGCCTGCTCGGGTCCGCCGTCCTCCTCGGACTCCCGGTCCTCCCCCGCTGCCTCGGCCCCGGCCGCCACGGTCCCGGCCGCGCGGGCGGTGTTGGCCGCCGCGCCCAGCTGCAGGAAGGACGGCAGGGTCAGCTCCCCGTACCGCTCGTTCATCGCCGTGACCAGCGCCTCCGGGTCGTCCGGGTGCTCGGCCAGCAGCCGGTCGAAGTCCTGGAGGTACTCGCCGGTGAAGGCCAGCACCCGGGCGGCGTCGTCGCCCTGGTCCGGGGCCCGGTGGCCGGCGATCACCCGGTCCGCGCCGAGGTCGGCGATCCGGCCGAGGTTGTGCCCCCAGGTGGTGCGCTGGGCCGGGGTGGTGTCGGCGGTCCAGACGTGGGTGCCGTTGTGGACGAAGTCCCCGGCGATCACGGTGCGGATGCTCGGCACGTGGACGACCGTGGAGTCCCCGCAGTCGGCCTGGCCGAGCAGCAGCACGGGGATCACCTGGCGGTCCAGCATCAGCGGCTGCGGCAGCAGCGGGGCGGGGATCAGCGGGTGGTCCGGGATGTCGTCGCCGTACACCGGCTTCCACTGCGCGACCTTGGCGGCGACGGTGCGCCGGATGCCCTCGACCACGGCCGGGGCGGCCAGCAGCTGCGCGTCGGGGAAGAGCCGCAGCACCTCCTCGGCGCCGAAGTAGTGGTCCGGGTGCTGGTGGGTGACGACGACGGCGAGCAGGCGTCTGCCCTTGCCGGCGACCCACTCGGCCAGCTCGCGCCCGGCGCTGCGGGTCAGCTGGGCGTCCACCAGGATCGCGGTCCGCTCGCCGAGGATCAGTGTCGAGGTGGCGAAGAAGGCCGACTCGGGGCCGGTGAAGACGGCGACCTCCAGCGGCCGGGCCGGCTGCCCGGGCTCGGGCGGCACCGCGCCCGCGGCCGGCCGGGCCTGGGCACGCTCCGCGCCGGCGCTCTCCTCGGACGGGGACGTCGTCACGGGCTGCTCCCTCTGGTCGGCGGTCGGATTCCCTGCGCCCTACAGCATGGGAGCACCGACGGCCGATTGCGCGGAAGGCGCGCCCGGTGGGGCGCGCCTCCGGTGCACGTCACACCGCGGCTCGGGCGGCCGCTTCCTTGGCCCGGCGGGCGGCCTGCTCCAGGGCCTGGGCCTTGGACTCGACGGCCTTCGGGACGAAGTCGGCCATCGCCGGGACGGCGGCCGCCAGGGTGAACTCCGGGACGATGAAGTCGACCTCCAGCCCGAGCATGCCGGTCAGCACCTTCTCCAGGTAGGTGGTGACGAACTCGAACGGCTCGCGCGGGGCGCCGGGCGCGTACGAGCCGCCGCGGGAGGCGACCACGGTGACCGGGGTGCCCTTGGCGGAGGGCGTCTCGCCGGCGGTGCGGCCGACCAGGATCACGTGGTCCAGCCAGGTCTTGAGGGTCGACGGGATCGTGAAGTTGTACATCGGGCTGCCGATCAGCACGGCGTCGGCCTGCTCCAGCTCGGCCATCACCTGCTCGCGCAGCGCGAAGGCGGCGGCCTGCTCGGCGCTGTGGGCCTCGGCGGGGGCGAATCCGGCGCTGATGCCGTGCCCGTCGAGGTGCGGGAGGGGGTCGGCGGCGAGGTCCCGGTAGATCACCGTGCCCTCGGGGTGCTCGGCCTGCCAGGCGGCGCGGAAGGCGGCGGTGACCTCGCGGGAGACGGAGCCGTCGGCGATCGCGGAGGAGTCGAGGTGCAGGAGCGTGGGCATGGCAGTGCCTCCAGATAATAAGTAGCTGCTGATTTCGCTGCGACTGCAATTACGGTAGCAGCTTACTTTTCTATAGTCACTAGTAGGGGTTCGAGTAGGCTGGACCCATGGCCGAGCACGAGGCAGTGACCGACGGAGTCCCGATCGCCACCGACGCGTGCGGCGCCGAGGGCCCCGGCCCGTGCCGCAACGTCGACCTGGCCCTCACCCGGGTGTTCACCCTGCTCGGCAAGCGCTGGACCGGCATGCTGCTGGGCGTCCTCACCAACGGCGGCCCCGCGTACTTCTCCGAGCTGCGCCGCGCCGTCCCGGGCATCAGCGAGCGGATGCTCTCCGACCGGCTGACCGAGCTGGCCGAGGCCGGGCTGGTCGTCCGCGAGGTCGACGCCGGCCCGCCGCTGCGGGTCAGCTACCGGCTCACCGAGGCCGGCTTCGCGCTCAAGCCCGCGCTCACCGAACTGGCCGTCTGGGCCGACCGCTACCTGCCGGAGGGCGTGCTCAGGAGCGGCTGCTGAGCCCCCCGGGCGCCCGGCGCACCTCCCCCGGACATGCGGAAGGGCCCGTCCACCGGTTCGGTGGACGGGCCCTTCGGCCAGGAACGGTTCGGTCGGTCAGCGCTTCGCGGTGGCCCCGCGCAGCTTGGCCAGCCGGTCGGTGACACCCCAGGTGGTCACCCGCCACAGCGCCTCGACCACGATGCCGCGGCTCATCTTGGACGCCCCCAGCTCGCGCTCGACGAAGGTGATCGGCACCTCGGCGACCTTGAACCCGGCCTTCACCGTGCGCCAGGCCAGGTCGACCTGGAAGCAGTACCCGGCCGAGGCGACCTCGTCCATGCCCAGGCCCAGCAGGGTCTCCTTGCGGAACGCCCGGTAGCCGCCGGTGACGTCCCGGATCGGCACGCCCAGCATCAGCCGCGAGTAGGTCGAGCCGCCGCGCGAGAGCAGCAGCCGGGACTTCGGCCAGTTCACCACCCGGCCGCCCGGCACCCAGCGCGAGCCCAGCACCAAGTCGGCGCCGCGCAGCGCGCCCAGCAGCCGGTCCAGCTCCTCGGGCTGGTGCGAGCCGTCCGCGTCCATCTCGACCAGGACGTCGTAGCCGTTGTCGATGCCCCAGCGGAAGCCCGCGAGGTAGGCGGCCCCGAGGCCCTCCTTGCCCTTGCGGTGCATGACGTGGACGTGCTCGTCCTCGACGGCCAGCTTGTCGGCCAGCTCGCCGGTGCCGTCGGGGCTGTTGTCGTCGGCGACCAGGACGTGCGCCTCGGGAACGGCGGCACGGACCCGGCCGACGATCCGCTCGACGTTCTCCGCCTCGTTGTAGGTCGGGATGATCACCAGGACCTTGCCGAGATCAGCAAAACTCTGCTGGTTCACGGTCACGTACAAACCTCTCGGCCGATGACGGGGGGTCTCGGAACACCGGCGCCCGCACTCTGGAACGCGGCTCCGCCGGCAGCCCGCCGGGAGGACCTCGGTGGCGAACTGCGCGCAGGGCGGAGGCTACTGCGTCCTGGCATCCTACTACCGCGCCGGGAACCGCAGGTCCGGCCGTGGCACTCCCACCCGGTGGCCACCGTTTCCCCGTGGGTGACACCGTTCGGCTAGGGTCGTTTCCCTTGCCCGTGCCCGGACCGCCCGCACCGCCGGGCCCGCCCCGGCGATCCGGACTCGGGACATCCGGGGCCGCCCAGACTGCGAAGGAGTAGGACCGCGCGCATGGACAGGCTCGTCAACACCGTCCGCCCGTACGCCTGGGGGTCGCTCACCGCCCTGCCCGAGCTGCTCGGGCAGCGGCCGACCGGTGAACCGCAGGCCGAGCTGTGGATGGGCGCCCACCCCGGCGCCCCGTCCCGCGCCGACCGCGGCGAGGGCCCGCGCCGGCTGGACGAGCTGATCGCGGCCGACCCCGAGGGCGAGCTGGGCGCCGCGAGCGTGGCCAGGTTCGGCCCGACCCTGCCGTTCCTCTTCAAGGTCCTGGCCGCGGGCATCCCGCTGTCCATCCAGGCCCACCCCACGCTCGACCAGGCCCGGGCCGGCTTCGCCGCCGAGAACGCCCTCGGGATCCCCCTGGACGCCCCCGAGCGCAACTACCGGGACGCCAACCACAAGCCCGAAATGGTCTGCGCGCTGGGCGACTTCGACGGCCTGTGCGGCTTCCGGCGGCCCGCCGACGCGGCCCGGCTGCTGACCGGGCTCGGGGTGCCCGGGCTCGCCCCGGTGATCGGGCGGCTGGCCGCCGAGGACGACTCCGAGGCCCTGCGCGGCGCCCTGACCGCCGCCCTCGCGCTGGACCCGGAGACCGTCCGGCGGACCGTCGAGGTGCTGGCGGCGACCGACCCGGACGGGGAGTACGCCCCGTACGCCCGGATCGCCGAGGACTTCCCGGACGACCGCGGCGTGGTCGCCGGCATGCTGCTCAACCACGTCCGGCTGCGGGCCGGCCAGGCGCTCTACCTGGGCGCCGGGGTCCCGCACGGCTACCTGTCCGGCGTCTGCGTCGAGCTCCAGGCCAACTCCGACAACGTGCTGCGGGCCGGCCTCACCCCCAAGCACATCGACGTGCCGGAGCTGCTGAAGGTCGTGGTCTTCGAGGCCGGCGCCCCCGAGCCGCTGGAGCCGGCCCCGGTCGAGAACACCCCGGGCGAGGAGCTCTACCCCGTCCCGATCGACGAGTTCCGGCTCTCCCGCTTCGTCCTGGACGGCGCCGAGCGCGAGATCGACGGCCGCACCCCGCAGATCCTGCTCTGCACCGAGGGCGCCACCCGGCTGACCGCCGCCGACGGCACCGTCCTGGACCTGGCCCGCGGCCAGGCCGCCTTCCTCCCCGCCACCGGCACCCCGACCCGCCTCTCCGGCACCGGCGGCACGCTCTTCCGCGCCACCGTCACCGTCTGACCGCTCCGGACGGGGCCCGGGCTCAGTCCCGGGTCATGTCGACGAAGCGCGAGTAGTGGCCCTGGAAGGCCACCGTGATCGTCGCGGTCGGACCGTTACGGTGCTTGGCGACGATCAGGTCGGCCTCGCCCGCGCGCGGGGACTCCTTCTCGTAGGCGTCCTCGCGGTGCAGCAGGATGACCATGTCGGCGTCCTGCTCGATCGAGCCGGACTCGCGGAGGTCCGAGACCATCGGCCGCTTGTCGGTGCGCTGCTCGGGACCACGGTTCAGCTGGGACAGCGCGATGACCGGGACTTCCAGCTCCTTGGCCAGCAGCTTGAGGTTACGGGACATGTCCGAGACCTCCTGCTGACGGTTCTCGGCCCGCCGGGAGCCGCCGGACTGCATCAGCTGGAGGTAGTCGATGACGACCAGCTTGATGTCGTTGCGCTGCTTCAGCCGGCGGCACTTGGCGCGGATCTCCATCATCGACAGGTTCGGCGAGTCGTCGATGAACAGCGGCGCCTCGCTGACGTCGGGCATCCGGCGGGCCACCCGCGTCCAGTCGTCGTCCGTCATGTTCCCGGAGCGCATGTGGTGCAGCGCCACCCGGGCCTCGGCGGAGAGCAGGCGCATGGCGATCTCGTTGCGGCCCATTTCGAGCGAGAAGATCACGCTCGGCAGCTTGTGGTGGATCGAGCAGGCCCGGGCGAAGTCCAGCGCCAGGGTGGACTTGCCCATCGCGGGACGGGCCGCGATGACGATCATCTGGCCGGGGTGGAGGCCGTTGGTGAGCTGGTCGAAGTCGGCGAAGCCGGTGGGGACGCCGGACATCTCGCCGTTGCGGGAGCCGATCGCCTCGATCTCGTCGAGGGCGCCCTCCATGATGTCGGAGAGCGGGGCGTAGTCCTCGTTGGTGCGCTGCTCGGTGACGGCGTAGATCTCCGCCTGGGCGGCGTTGACGATCTCGTCCACGTCGCCCTCGGCCGCGTAGCCCATGCCGGCGATCCGGGTGCCCGCCTCGACCAGCCGGCGCAGCACCGCGCGCTCGTGCACGATCTGGGCGTAGTACTCGGCGTTGGCCGCGGTCGGGACGGAGTTGACCAGGGTGTGCAGGTAGGAGGCGCCGCCGACGCGCTGGAGCTCGCCGCGCTTGGTCAGCTCGCCGGCCACGGTGATCGGGTCGGCCGGCTCGCCCCGGGCGTAGAGGTCGAGGATCGCGCCGTGGACCATCTCGTGCGCGGGCCGGTAGTAGTCGACCGGCTTGAGCACCTCGACGACGTCGGCGATGGCGTCCTTGGAGAGCAGCATGCCGCCGAGGACGGACTTCTCGGCGTCCAGGTCCTGCGGCGGGACGCGCTCGAAGCCGTCCACGCCCCCGCCCCCGTCGCCGCCGCCCTCGTCCCGGCGCTGCCAGCCGCCGTCCTTCCGGTCGCCCTTGCCGCCCTTCTGGAAGCCGCCCTTCTGGCCGTCACGGCCCCCGCCCTGGCCGCCCTGGCCGCCCTGGCCACGGCCGCGCGAGACCGGCAGCCGGTCCCCCGGGCCGTCCGGGAAGGGGGCGTCGTCGAAGGCGCCGGCCGGGAAGGGGTCCTCGGCGGGCTGCCAGTCCTCCTCCGGCGGCGGGGCGTCGTGGTCGTCGTACTGGGGGCCGGTCACGCGTGTTCCCCGATCAGCGAGTGGTGCGAAGGTGGAGCGGGCTTGCCGGTGGCTGGGTGGAGCGGAGCCGCTCCTCTTTGTACGCCACGGTCCCGACAAAACGGACGCCGGGGCGGCGGGAGTGTCGGGCGGAGGGCCCACGCTAAGGCGCCGGACGCCGTTGCGCCAAGGCGGTTATCCACAGGGGGTGTGGATGACCGGCCCCGTCCTGTGGAGAACTGCCGCAAAGCTGTGGACACCCCTGTGGACGCCCCTGTGGATAACCGAACAATCGATCCACCGTCAACCTGTTGACCTGGGATTACCTCTTCCCGGTCCTGTGCATGAGAAATTCTTCACACACCTCCGAACGGCTGTGGGCGCAGAGCGGACGAACCGCGCCGCTCAAGATTTCGAGTAATAGTCACTAGGGCCTTACATCCATTACCTGTGGATGAGTAGCCTGGAGCCCATGACCGCCTCGCCCCCGACCCCGGCCCCGAAGCCCTCGCGACGCCGGCACGACCGGGAGATCCTCGCTCTGGCCGTCCCGGCCTTCGGCGCGCTCGTCGCCGAACCGCTCTTCCTGATGGCCGACTCGGCGATCGTCGGCCACCTCGGCACCCCCCAGCTGGCCGGGGTGGGCGTCGCCTCCGCCGCGCTCTCCACCGCGACCGGCGTGTTCGTCTTCCTCGCCTACGCGACCACCGCGGCGGTCGCCCGCCGGATCGGTGCCGGGGACCGCCGGGGCGCCGTGCAGCAGGGCATCGACGGCATCTGGCTCGCCCTGGGCCTGGCCGTCCCGGTGGTCCTCCTCACCCTGGTGCTGGCGCCCTGGGCGGCCGACGCGCTGGGCGCCTCGGCGACCGCCGCGCCGCACGCGGTGACGTACCTGCGGATCAGCTCGCTGGGCATCCCGGCGATGCTCATGGTGCTGGCCGCCACCGGGGTGCTGCGCGGCCTCCAGGACACCCGCACGCCGCTGGTGGTGGCCGTCGCGGGCTTCGCCGCCAACATCGGCCTGAACGCCGGCCTGGTGTACGGCGCCGGGCTCGGGGTGGCCGGCTCGGCCTGGGGCACCGTGCTCGCCCAGACCGGGATGGCCGCCGCCTACCTGGTCGTGGTGGTCCGCGGCGCCCGCCGGGAAGGGGCCTCGCTGCGGCCGGACACCGCGGGCATCCGGGCCAGTGCCCGGGCCGGCGGCCCGCTGCTGGTCCGGACGATCAGTCTGCGCGCGGTGCTGATGACCGCCACCGCGGTCGCCGCCCGGCTCGGCGACGACCAGGTCGCCGCCCACCAGATCACCATGGCGCTGTTCAACTTCCTGGCCTTCGCGCTGGACGCGATCGCGATCGCCGGCCAGGCCATCATCGGCCGCTACCTCGGGGCCTCGGACGTCCCCGGCGCCAGGGCCGCCACCCGGCGGATGGTCGAGTGGGGCGTCGTCTCCGGGCTGGTGCTCGGCCTGCTGGTGGTGGTCGCCCGCCCGCTGTACGTCCCGCTCTTCACACCCGATCCGGCCGTCCGGGCCCAGCTGGACACCGCCCTGCTGCTGCTCGCGCTCACCCAGCCGGTGGCCGGCCCGGTCTTCGTGCTGGACGGCGTGCTGATGGGCGCCGGGGACGGCCGCTACCTGGCCTGGGCCGGGCTCGCCACCCTGGCGGTGTTCGTCCCGGTGGCCCTGGCGGTGCCGGCCACCGGCACCGGACTGGCCGGGCTCTGGTGGGCGATGAACCTGTTCATGCTGCTGCGGGCCGGCTTCCTGGCCTGGCGCGCCCGCGGCGGCAAGTGGCTGGTCACCGGAGCGGTGCGCGGCTGAGACCCGAAGAGAACCGGACCGGAAAAGACCGAGGGCCGGACTCCCGGAGGAGTCCGGCCCTCAGGCCTTGTGCTCTACGGAGCTCAGGCAGCCACGACGGCGACGTCGAGGTTGGCCACGACGTCCGAGTGCAGCTTGACCGAGACCTTGTGGGAGCCCACGGTCTTGATCGGCGAGGCGATCGCGACGGCGCGCTTGTCCACGGCCGGGCCGCCGGCGGCCTTGATGGCCTCGACGACGTCGGCCTGGGTCACCGAGCCGAACAGACGGCCGGCGTCGCCCGAGCGGACGGCCAGCTTGACCTGGACGCCCTCGAGCTGACCCTTGACCGCGGTGGCGGCCTCGAGGGTCTGGATCTCGTGGATCTTCCGGGCGCGACGGATGGCGTCGACGTCCTTCTGACCACCCTTGGTCCAGCGGATGGCGAAGCCACGCGGGACCAGGTAGTTGCGGGCGTAGCCGTCCTTGACCTCGACGACCTCGCCGGCGGAGCCGAGACCCGGCACCTCGTGAGTGAGGATGATCTTCATTACTTGGTCACCCTCTCTTAGCGCGCGGTGCTGGTGTAGGGCAGCAGCGCCATCTCACGGCTGTTCTTCACGGCCGTGGCGACGTCACGCTGGTGCTGGGTGCAGTTGCCGGTCACCCGACGGGCACGGATCTTGCCGCGGTCGGAGATGTACTTCCGCAGCAGGTTCGTGTCCTTGTAGTCAACGTAGTTGACCTTGTCCTTGCAGAAGACGCAAACCTTCTTCTTCGGCTTGCGAGCAGGCGGCTTCGCCATTGTGTGCTCCATTTGGGGTTCACGGCCCGGCGGGCGTCCGGGGACGCCGACGGCCGGGCCGCACGAAATCTGTCAGCTCTTAGAACGGGGGCTCTTCCGAGTAGCCGCCACCGCCGCCGGCCGGGGCACCCCAGCCGCCGCCCTGGTTTCCACCGGACGGGGCGCTGGAGGCCCAGGGGTCGTCGGAGGGGCCGGACTGGCCGCCGCCGGAGTTTCCACCCCAGCTGCCGCCGCCCTGCTGGCCGCCGCCGCCGGAGTTTCCACCCCAGCTGCCGCCGCCGCCCTGGCCGCCACCCTGCTGGCCGCCGAAGCCGCCACCGGGGGCGCCGGACCGGTTGGCCCGGGTGACCTTGGCGGTCGCCGAGCGCAGGCTCGGACCGACCTCGTCGACCTCGACCTCGAAGACCGTCCGCTTCTCGCCTTCCTTGGTCTCGTAAGACCGCTGGCGCAGTCGGCCCTGCACGATGACGCGCATGCCGCGCTGCAGCGACTCGGCCACGTTCTCCGCCGGCTGCCGCCAGACGTTGCACGTGAGGAAGAGGCTCTCGCCGTCCTTCCACTCGTTCGTCTGACGGTCGAAGGTGCGGGGGGTGGACGCGATGCGGAACTTCGCGACCGCCGCACCCGACGGGGTGAAGCGCAGCTCGGGGTCGTCGACGAGATTGCCGACGAGGGTGATGACGGTCTCGCCTGCCATGGTGGTGATGACCTCTCGGGAAGATGTCCGTTCACCGCTGTTTCACGTGAAACAGCGGACGCGAGCTACCCGAGACCCGAAGGCCTCAGAGGTGGCTCAGTGGGTGTCCGGGCGCAGGACCTTGGTCCGCAGAACCGACTCGCTCAGGCCCAGCTGGCGGTCGAGCTCCTTGACGACCTCAGGCGTGGCCTTGAGGTCGATGACCGAGTAGATGCCCTCGGACTGCTTGTTGATCTCGTAAGCCAGACGGCGGCGACCCCAGGTGTCGACCTTCTCCACCTTGCCACCCGCGTTGCGGACGACGGTGAGGAAGTTCTCGATCAGGGGGGAGACAGCGCGCTCCTCGACCGAGGGGTCGAGGATGACCATCAGCTCGTAGTGACGCATGAGTAACCCACCTCCTTTGGACTCAGCGGCCACGGTCTCTCCGTGGCAGGAGGGTTGTGCGTAGCGTCGGCACCGGAGCAGTGACGACTCCGGCCCACCGTAGCGGCCGGGTCGGACAATCGGCCCCCGCTCCGCCCGGAGGCGGATCCCACCCGGTAGAGGGTGCAAAGGGGGCACAACTACACCAGTGCAGACGGCACAGCCTACCTGCACCCGGACGGCCGAACAAAACGCATAGGGGTTGTGAGAGCGGCCCAAGCGCCGCAATCTGGACGGAACGGGATTCCTGCCCGTTCGTCTCCACGCCAGGAGGTGGGACCCATGGCACAGTCCGTCCACCGCATGCCCGCCCTCACCCTGAACACCGACGGCCACCCGCACCCCCGCGAGAACGCCCTGGTGGGCGTCACCGCCGTGCTGGGCGTGATCGCCTTCACCACCTCGTTCTTCCACAACCTGCACCTGCTGACCTCGTGGACCGGCCTGTTCGGCATCGTCACGGGCCTGTGGGGCATGTTCGTCTCGGTCACCACCGCCGAGCGCTTCGTCCTGATGATCACACTCGGCGCCGCCGCGATCGGCTTCTACCTCGGCATCGCCCGCGGCGGTCTCTGGGGCTGAACCGGGCCCCCGCGCCCCCTCGCACGCCCCCGGACCGCACCGCTGGGACCGAGCCCACAGGCCCCGCCCGGAACCCTCGCCGCCCCCGTCGCGTATCTGCAGAGGAGACAGGTACCCGACGGGGGCGCCGCCGTGCCCGCAGCGACGGGCGCCCGGACCCCGGACGATAAGGTCAGCCCGAGAACCTGGGCCACCGCAGCCCGACGACGAGGAGCACCGAGCACATGAGCCTGCGCCTGAGGACGATCACCCGCGAGGAGCACCTCGCCTTCATCAGGAGCCGCGCCTCGGCCAGCCACATGCAGGTGCCGTCGTGGGGCGACGTGAAGGCCGAGTGGCGCTCCGAGTCGATCGGCTGGTTCGACGAGACCGACCAGCTCGTCGGCGCCGGCCTGGTCCTCTACCGCCAGCTGCCCAAGCTCAAGCGCTACCTCGCCTACCTGCCCGAGGGACCGGTCATCGACTGGTTCGACCGCGACCTCGACCGCTGGCTCTCCCCGATGCTGGCGCACCTCAAGTCGCAGGGCGCGTTCTCGGTGAAGATGGGCCCGCCGATCGTCATCCGCCGCTGGAACGCCCCCACCATCAAGGAGGCCATCGCCGGCAAGCAGGCCAAGCGCCTGCGCGACGTCGAGGCCGACTGGTACGAGGCCCGCGCCTTCGAGGTGGCCGACCGGCTGCGCAAGGCCGGCTGGCTGCAGGGCGAGGACGGCGGCGCCGGCTTCGGCGACGTCCAGCCCCGCTACGTCTTCCAGGTGCCGCTGGCCAACCGCTCGCTGGACGACATCCACAAGAACTTCAACCAGCTCTGGCGCCGCAACATCAAGAAGGCCGAGAAGAGCGGCGTCGAGGTCTACCAGGGCGGCTACGACGACCTGCCGATCTTCCACCAGCTCTACCTGGTCACCGCCGAGCGCGACAAGTTCACCCCGCGCCCGCTGGCCTACTTCCAGCGGATGTGGAAGGCCCTGGTGGCCGAGGACCCGAACCGCATGCGGCTCTACATCGCCTACCACGAGGGCGAGCCGCTGGCCGCCACCACGATGCTGGTGGTCGGCGAGCACGTCTGGTACTCCTACGGCGCCTCGGCCAACCACAAGCGCGAGGTCAAGCCGTCCAACGCCATCCAGTGGCGGATGATGCGCGACTCCTACGCCCTCGGCGGCGGGGTGTACGACCTGCGCGGCATCAGTGACACCCTGGACGAGAACGACCACCTGTTCGGCCTGATCCAGTTCAAGGTCGGCACCGGCGGCCAGGCGGCCGAGTACCTCGGCGAGTGGGACTTCCCGCTCAACAAGCTGCTGCACAAGGCCCTCGACCTCTACATGTCCCGCCGCTGAGGAGGCTGACCCGATGACGCTGTCGCTCTACCTCGAGACCGAACGCTGGCGCACCCACCAGCGCTCCGTCCTCGCCGAGTTCCCCGGCCTGGTGCCCGTCGCCAAGGGGAACGGCTACGGCCTGGGCAACCACCGGCTGGCCGAGGAGGCGACGCTGCTGGGCACCGGGGTGCTCGCCGTCGGTACCGCGTACGAGGCGGCCGACGCCGCCGAGTGGTACGGCGGCGAGCTGCTGGTGCTCACCCCGTACCGGGTCGGCGAGGAGGTGCTCCCGCTGCCGCACGCCCGGGTGATCCGGACGGTGGCCAGCGTGGAGGCGCTGCGCTCGCTGCACGGTGCCCGGGTGGTGCTGGAGTGCATGACCACCATGCGCCGGCACGGCGTGAGCGCGGCCGACCTGCGCACCGTCGCCAACGAGCTGGAGGGCGTCGCCTTCGAGGGCCTGGCGCTGCACCTGCCGATGGACCGGCCGGACGGCTCCAGCCCGATCGAGGAGGTCGCGTACTGGGTGGACACCGCCCGGGCGGCCGGCATCCCGGTGCACACCGTGTTCGTCAGCCACCTCGGCGCGGCCGGCATGGACCAGCTGGCCCAGCGCTACCCGGAGACGGTCTTCCGGGCCCGGATCGGCACCCGGCTCTGGCTCGGCGACCACGCCGCGCTGGAGGTCCGGGCCACCGTCCTGGACGTCACCCCGCTGCAGAAGGGCGACCGCTACGGCTACCGCCAGCACCCGGCGCCCTCCGACGGCCACATCCTGGTGGTCGCCGGCGGCACCGCGCACGGCATCGGCCTGGAGGCGCCCAAGTACCTCCAGAGCATGGGGGCGCGGGCCAAGGGCATCGCCCGGGCCGGCCTGGCGACCGTCAACAAGACCAAGTCGCCGTTCCACTGGGCCGGCAAGCAGCTGTGGTTCGCCGAGCCGCCGCACATGCAGGTCTCGCTGCTCTTCCTGGACGGGGAGACCAAGCCCCCGGCGATCGGCGAGGAGCTCGGTCTCCAGGTCCGGCACACCACCACGCACTTCGACCGCGTGGTGGACCGCTGACCCGCCAGGCCTTTCCGACCCGCCAGGCCTTTCCGACCGGCTAGGCCTTTTCGGCCGGCTCCGGCAGCTCGGGCTCGTTGAGCCACTGCTCGGGGCCGGCCGGCGCGTACCCGGCGTAGCTCTCCTCCTCGCGCAGCCGGCGGGCGGTGCCCAGCACGGACACGTCCGGGGCGTGGTCCAGCACCCCGCCGGAGGGGTCGTCGCTGCCGTCCCAGCGGACCGGGTCGCGGTCCGGGTGGAGGACGTCGCGGACCACCAGGGCGACCAGGTACAGCGTGCCCAGCAGGTGCAGCCCGATCGCGAAGTGGTACCAGCCCTCGCCGATCCCGTGCTGCTTGGAGCCGGTGACCAGGCCCAGGTGGGACCAGATGCCCAGGGTGTAGAGCACCTCGCAGGCCTGCCAGACCAGGAAGTCCCGCCAGCGCGGCCGGGCCAGCACCGCGAGCGGCAGCAGCCAGAGCGCGTACTGCGGCGAGTACACCTTGTTGACCAGCACGAACAGCGCGACCACCAGGAAGGCCAGCTGGGCGAAGCGCGGCCGGCGCGGGGCCGAGAAGCCGAGCCACGCTATGGCCAGGCAGCCCAGCACCATCAGCACGCCGATGTAGACGTCGAGGTCGGCCAGCCCGGCGCCCCGGCGCTGCATCAGGATCAGCCAGAACGAGCCGTAGTCCTCGCCGCGGTGCTTGCTGAACACGTAGAAGGTCGACCAGCCCCGCCAGTTGGCCAGCATGATCGGCAGGTTGACCACCAGCCAGGAGCCGACCGCGCCGCCCAGCATCACCCGGAACTCGCGCCACCGGCCGGCCCGCCAGCAGAGCACCAGCAGCGGGCCGATCAGCAGCAGCGGGTAGAGCTTGGCCGCGGTGGCCAGGCCGATGAAGACACCGGCCCAGCCCGGGCGGGCACCGCTCCACCAGGCCATCGCCACGGCGGCCAGGGCGACCGCGAGCAGGTCCCAGTTGACGGTGCCGTTGAGCAGCAGGACGGGGGCGAGCGCGAACAGCAGCGCGTCCCACGGACGGCGCCGGTGGGTGCGGGAGAGCGCCACCGCGGCGACCACCGCGCAGGCCATCAGCATCCCGGCGTTGATCGCCCAGAACCACTGCTCCTGGCTCTGCTGGTCCCCTCCGCCCGGCGTCAGCCAGGCCGCGACCTGCATGAACAGGCCGGTCAGCACCGGGTACTCCAGGTACTGGAGGTCCCCCGAGGAGCCCGGGACGCGGTCCACGTACGGGTGCAGCCCGGCCGCGAAGCCGCGTCCGGAGAACAGGTGCGGGATGTCGCTGTAGCAGGCGTGGATGTACTGCGGCGAGCCCGGCTGGAACCAGGCCTGCTCGTAGCAGGGCAGCTTCTGCACCATCCCGAGCACCGACACCACGATCACCGCGAGCGCCAGGAAGCGCGCCGGGACCCACCAGGAGACGCCGAGCAGCGCCCGGCGGCCCGGGGGCCCGCCGAACACCTCGCTGCCGGCCGCCGCCACCGGGTCCTCGTCGGCCGGCACGACCACGGTGTTGGCCGGCGGCGCGGCCGTGGCGACGGCTGCCGGGAGGGGCCCTGCGGCGGCGCCGGACCCGTCCGGCCCGGCGGTTTCGTCACGATCGCTCGACGTCATGCCGGACATCCTGCCGCACCCGTCCCGCCGGGACGAGGAGGACCCCGCAACGGTCTGTACCTCTGCGCCGCCGGCGGGCGCGGTGGCCGCGACGGAAACGGCGGTGGCGGCCCTCCGAGGAGGACCGCCACCGCCGTGGTTCCGGGTTCCGGGTTCCGCCCGGCCGGGGCTACTGCCCGGCCGCCCCGCCGCCCTGGAGACCGCCCGTGCTGCTCGGCGTCGGCTTGCCGCCGCCGGTCGGGCGTCCGCCGCCGCCACCGTTGCCGCCGCCCGGCGGCGTGGTGTCCGTCGGTCCCGGCGGCTGCGTCTGGCAGCCGATCACCGGCAGGCAGCTGTTGCCCGGGTTCGGCCTGGTGTGCGAGGGGGTCGGCTGGTCGCCGGGGCAGTCCACGCCGGGCACGCAGGTCTGGGTGGGCTGCGGCTGCACGGGCGGCTGCGGCGCCTGCGTCTGGGCGGCCGGCGGGGCCGTCGGGCTGTCGGTCGTGGTCGGGGTCGCCGCCGCGCTGGCCGTGGACGGCGCGCCGGAGGAGTCGACCTCGGTGCCGACCGGCTGCGGGGTCGGGAAGTCCATCTTCTTCTCGTTGGCCAGTGCGGCCTTCATGTACCGGGTGAAGACATCGGTCGGGATGTCACCACCGTGGATGGACTCCTTGCCGCCGGTGCCGTTGAGCGACTGCCGCTCGTGCTTGGTCGGGTCCTCGCGCCACATCGCGACGCTGGTCGCCAGCTGCGGGGTGTAACCGACCCACCAGGCCGACTTGTTCTGGTCGGTGGTACCGGTCTTGCCGGCCACCGGGCGGCCCAGGTCCTTCGTCTTCTTACCGGTACCGTTCACCGCCACGTTCACCAGCGTGTCGGTGACGTTGTCGGCGACGGCCGGCTCCAGCGCGACCTTGGGCTCCTTCTTGCCGAAGCCCGGCCGCTCCACGCCGCTCACCTCGACCTTGGTGACCGAGTACGGCTCGGCCTCCTTGCCGCTGGCCGCCAGGGTGCCGTAGGCGGTGGCCATCCGGATCGGGCTGATGGTGGAGGTGCCGAGCGGGAAGGTCGCCGTCTTCGGGTCGGCGAGGCTCTCCTTCTTGATGCCCATCTGCACCGCGATGTCGGCCACGTTCTGGCCGCCGACGTCCTGGTTCAGCTGGACGAAGGGCACGTTGTACGAGTACTGCATGGCCATCCGCAGCGAGACGTAGCCGCGCTTGCCGGCGTCCTCGTTCTTCTGCCGGTACGGCTTGCCGTCGTCGCCGATCACCAGCGAGCCGTCCGCCTTGCGGATCTCGGACATGTCGTCGGCCAGGTAGCGGCTGTCGGCGTTGATCCGCTTCGGCTTGCCCTTGTCGTCCTTCGCGGTCTGCACGCCGGTCTGCATCGCGGTGGCCAGCACGAAGGGCTTGAAGGTCGAGCCGACCTGGACGCCGGTGGCGTCGGCGTTGTTGTCGAAGTGGCCGTTCTCCACGCCGTCGCCGCCGTAGAGGGCGACGATCGCGCCGTCGCCGGGGCGGATGCTGGCGGAGCCGAACTGGATGTTGGTGTCGTTGTCCGGCCGCTTCTGCGGGTTGAGGTTCTCCGCCTTGACGGCGTCGACGGCGCTCTTCAGCGCGTCGACCTTGTCCTTCTCGAAGGTGGTGTAGATCTTCAGGCCGCCCCGGTCGATCATCTGCTGGGTGATCGTCTTGTCGGTGGCCATCACGTACTTGTTGGCGGTGTCGACCAGGTAGCTGATCTCACCGTTCATGTTGGAGTTGGGCTTCTGCGCGATCGGGTCCGGGAACGCGGTGCACTTGGCGCGCTCCTCCGGGGTGATGGCCTTGGTGTCCACCATCTGGTCCAGGATCCAGTTCCACCGGCCCTGGGCCCGGTCCTTGTTGGCCGGGTTGGTGGGGTCGTAGTACGCCGCACCCTTGAGCAGACCGGCCAGCATGGCGCTCTGACAGACGTTGAGGTCCTTGGCGTCCACCCCGTAGTACGCCTGGGCGGCCGCCTGGGCACCGTTCGCACCGCGGCCGAACCAGCTGGTGTTCAGGTAGCCGGTGAGGATCTCCGGCTTCTCCTTCTCCTGGTTGATCTTCAGCGTGATGAAGAACTCCCTCACCTTGCGGCTGAGGGTCTGCTCCTGGCTCAGGTAGGCGTTCTTCACGTACTGCTGGGTGATCGTCGAGGCGCCCTGGGTCTCACCGCCCTTCGCCATGTTCCAGACCGCGCGGAGCATGCCCTTGGGGTCGATGCCGCTGTCGGTCTTGAAGCTCTTGTTCTCCGCGGCGATGACGGCGTCCTGGAGGTGCGGACTGATGTCCTTGAGCTCGACGATCTGACGGTTGGTCTGCCCCTTGCGGGTCATCTCCGTGTTGTCGGCCCAGTAGTAGATCGTGTTCTGGTCCTTGACCAGCTCGTTCAACTCCGGGACCTTGGTGGTCTGGTACAGGTAGAACACCAGGCCCACGAAGCAGCCGAAGACCAGCACGAAGGCGCTCAGCCACTGCTTCCAGGACGGCAGCCAGCGCCGGACGCCGGTCTTGCCGAACCGCGGGTAGTCGATGAAGCGCTTCTTGCCGGGGCCGGCGGCCGCGGCGGCGGAGGCGGCCGCGGCGTCACCACGCCGGCCACCCCCCTTGGCGCCCTTCTTCTGGGCGGCCTTGCGCATCTCCGCACGGGTCATCCGGGGCTGCTGTGCGGTCTCCCTGACCCCCGAGGGTCGTCGCCGACCGGCGCCGTCCGAGCGCAGCTCGTCGGGTCCCGGCCCCTCGCCCTGACGGCCACCGCCTCCCGGGGGCTGCTGCCCCTCACCGCCCGGGTTGGGCGTCCTTCGCCGTCGCTCGCTCATCTTCCAGCCACTCCTCGCCAGGCGTTTCCAGCCTGAAGGCAGGGTTCACGTCCGATGCCCGCCAACCGCCCTGATCCCGGAGGTGGTCCTCGTGCACACGCGACAGCGTACGCAGCACGGATATACAACTAATCGGACATCAGTTGCCAATGCCCGCAAAACGGCAACAGATCATTACAAGCCCGTTGCCAACACCAGCCGCGCGTCGGCTTGTGATCACATTCACGCGCGCCCCTCTTGCCCGTTCCGGGGGTCGGGTTTACTGTTCTCGATATATCGAGCCGATACATCGAAGCGGTATACCGCCGGATGCAGCGGCCGATCGGACACCGAGCGGGAGGAGGGCGGCGACAGTGGGCAGGCGCTCAGGAGTGCTGGAGTTCGCCGTCCTCGGGCTGCTCCACGACGCCCCGATGCACGGCTACGAGCTGCGCAAGCGGCTGAACATCCTGCTCGGAACGTTCCGGGCGCTCTCCTACGGGACGCTCTACCCCTGCCTGAAGAGCCTGGTCGCCCAGGGCTTCCTGGTCGAGGACAACCCCGACGTCGAGTACGTCCCGGCCACCGCGCTCAACGGCAAGCGGTCCAAGATCGTCTACCGGCTCTCCGCCGAGGGGAAGCAGCGCTTCGAGGAGCTGCTCGCCGACTCCGGCCCGGACGCCTGGGAGGACGAGCACTTCGGCGTGCACTTCGCCTTCTTCGGCCAGACCGACCGGGCCGTGCGGATGCGCGTCCTGGAGGGGCGCCGCAGCCGGCTGGAGGAGCGGCTGGAGCGGATGCGCAACTCGCTGGCCCGCGCCCGCGAGCGGTTCGACGACTACACCGTCGAACTCCAGCGGCACGGACTGGAGTCGGTGGAGCGCGAGGTCCGCTGGCTCAACGAGCTGATCGAGACCGAGCGGTCCAACCGCACCGGAAAGACCGGCCCCGACGCCGGCGGCAGCGCCGCCGGACCCCGCAAGACTTCGGACGGCCGTGGCCAGGAGACCGGGTCCCCGGACCCGTCCGGGCCACCGTACGACCGCCCGGGGCGCTCCGCCCAGGAGCGCTGACACCGCGCCAGCCCTGTGCCGCGCGGCAGGAATGGGCGCCTCGCGCCCGTGCACGCAGTCATCGAAGAAGCAGGACGAGTTCCGCCTACCCCGGCGGGCCTCATGAGATCACAGGGAGCAACCGGAATGGGTTCGGTTCGCGTAGCCATCGTGGGCGTGGGCAACTGCGCCGCGTCGCTGGTGCAGGGTGTCGAGTACTACAAGGACGCCGACCCGGCCGGCAAGGTCCCCGGGCTGATGCACGTCCAGTTCGGTGAGTACCACGTCCGCGACGTGGAGTTCGTCGCCGCCTTCGACGTCGACGCCAAGAAGGTCGGCTTCGACCTGGCCGACGCCATCGGCAACAGCGAGAACAACACCATCAAGATCTGCGACGTGCCGCCGACCGGCGTGACCGTCCAGCGCGGCCACACCCTCGACGGCCTGGGCAAGTACTACCTGGAGACCATCGAGGAGTCGGACGAGGCGCCGGTCGACGTCGTCCAGGTCCTCAAGGACCAGCAGGTCGACGTCCTCGTCTGCTACCTGCCCGTCGGTTCCGAGGACGCGGCCAAGTTCTACGCCCAGTGCGCCATCGACGCCAAGGTCGCCTTCGTGAACGCCCTGCCGGTGTTCATCGCGGGCACCAAGGAGTGGGCGGACAAGTTCACCGAGGCCGGCGTGCCGATCGTCGGTGACGACATCAAGTCCCAGGTCGGCGCGACCATCACGCACCGCGTGATGGCCAAGCTGTTCGAGGACCGCGGTGTCATCCTCGAGCGCACCATGCAGCTGAACGTCGGCGGCAACATGGACTTCAAGAACATGCTCGAGCGCGAGCGCCTGGAGTCCAAGAAGATCTCCAAGACCCAGGCCGTCACCTCGCAGATCCGCGACCGCGAGCTGGGCGCCAAGAACGTCCACATCGGTCCCTCGGACTACGTGGCCTGGCTGGACGACCGCAAGTGGGCGTACGTCCGCCTCGAGGGTCGCGCGTTCGGCGACGTCCCGCTGAACCTGGAGTACAAGCTCGAGGTCTGGGACTCCCCGAACTCCGCCGGTGTCATCATCGACGCCGTGCGCGCCGCGAAGATCGCCAAGGACCGCGGCATCGGCGGCCCGATCCTGTCGGCCTCCTCGTACTTCATGAAGTCCCCGCCGGTGCAGTACTTCGACGACGAGGCCCGCGAGAACGTCGAGAAGTTCATCCGCGGCGAGGTCGAGCGCTGAGCGCAGCGAGGTTCGCGACTGTTGAGCGCTGAGCCTTGAGCGCTGAGCGCTGAGCGCCGCCAGCTCGCAGGAAGGGCCCGTGGTCTCCGGATCGCGGGCCCTTCACGTTCTCGCGGCCAATGTTTCACGTGAAACAGCGGCCGGTTCCATGGCACTCTGGGCGGGTGGCGATCACCGAGAACGGCAGCACCCACCAGTCCGCGCACCGCGCCACGCTCCTCGACCTGATGAAGGGCCGCGACTTCCGGCGGCTGCTGACCGCCCGGGTGCTCTCCCAGCTCTCGGACGGCGTCTTCCAGGTCTCGCTCGCCGCGTACGTGGTCTTCTCCCCCGAGAAGCAGTCCTCCCCCGCCGACATCGCCTCGGTGCTGGCCGTGATGCTGCTGCCGTTCTCGGTGATCGGCCCGTTCGCCGGTGTGCTGCTGGACCGCTGGCGCCGCCGCCAAGTGCTCTACTTCGGCAACCTGGCCCGCTTCGGACTGGGCCTGGGCACCGGCGCGCTGCTGCTGGCACAGGCCCCGACCTGGCTGTTCTTCGCCTCGGCCCTGCTGGTCACCGCGCTCAACCGGTTCATCCTGGCCGGCCTGTCCGCCGCCCTGCCCCGGGTGGTGGAGCAGGACCAGCTGGTCACCGCCAATGCCCTCTCCCCCACCCTCGGGACGGTCGCCGCCGCCTCCGGCGGGGGCATCGGCTTCGCGCTGCACCAGCTGATGGCCCCCGGGCCGAAGGCCGACGCCGCCCTGGTCACGGTGGCCGCGCTGCTCTACCTGTCAGCCGCGCTGGCCGCCCGGCGGATGGACCGCGACCTGCTCGGCCCGGAGCAGCACCGGGACCGCCCGGGGCTCGGCCAGGCACTGGTCCGGGCCGCCGTCGAACTCGGCGCCGCAGTGCGCCACCTGGTCCGGGACTGCCGGCCCGCCGTGCACGCGCTGGCCGCCGTCACCGCGGCCCGGTTCTGCTACGGCGTGCTGATCGTGGTGGTGGTGATGCTCGCCCGGTACACCTTCAACGACCCGACCGACAGCGCGGCCGGGCTGGTCACCCTCGGCCAGGCGGTCGGCCTGTCCGCCGCCGGGTTCTTCGTCGCCGCGCTGGTCAGCCCCTGGTGCACCCGCCGGCTGGGCCTGGCCGGGTGGATGACGGCCTGCCTGGTCGCCCCGGTGGTCTTCGTCCCGGCACTGGGCCTGAGCTTCACCCTGGTGCCCTGCCTGCTCGCCGCCCTGCTGCTCGGGGTGGTCACCCAGGGCACCAAGATCTGCGCCGACACGGCGGTCCAGGAGTCGGTCGAGGACGAGTACCGCGGCCGGGTCTTCGCCATCTACGACGTGCTGTTCAACGTCGCCTTCGTGGCCGCCGCCCTGGTCACCGCGCTGGTGCTGCCGCTGTCCGGCCGCTCGGTCGCGGTGGTGCTCGGGGTCGCCGGGGTATACGCGCTGACGGCGGTCCTCTACCTGCGCTCCGCCCGCCGGAGTCCCCTCCCCCGCTGACCAGGCCTCCTGGAAACCCGCGGGGCTCGGGGCCGACGGCGTCCGACCGACTCGCTAAGGTACTCGAACCTGTCGTAGCGACAGAACTCTGTCTCGGGGGACGAACTGATGAGCACACCGCCCAATCCGTACGGGCCGCCCTCGTCGGCCCCGGTGGGCCCGCCCGCAGCACCGCCGTACGGGGCACCCGTCCCCCCGCCGGCCGCGCCGTACGGGCCGCCGCCGGCCTACGGACAGCCCGCGCCGCCGCCCCCGCCCGGCTTCGGCCCGCCACCCGCCTACGGGCAGCAGCCGAACGGCCAACCGCCGTACGGGCAGCAGCCGTACGGGCAGCCGCCCCCCGGGCCGTACGGCTACCCGCAGCCCGCGCCGCCGGTGCAGCCCGCGCCGGCCGCCAAGCGCGGCATCCGCTCCAAGCTGCGGATCGTCGGGGTGGTCGGCGGCTGCCTGGCGCTGGCGGTGGGCTACTTCGTGGCCGGGCCGAGCGTCAGCAGCGCCAAGGCCGGCGACTGTGTGCACGCCAGCGGCTCCCGAGACGTCGAGATCGTCAAGTGCACTGACACCAAAGCGAATTACCGGGTGCTGTCGAAGTTCGAGGGCACCACGGACGTGACCCGCTGCCAGCAGACGCCGCAGACCACGACCGCCGTCTCGGGCAAGAGCGGCCGCCGCTGGAACAAGAAGCGGTACGTGCTCTGCCTCGGCCCGCTGGCGCCCGCCACCACCGGCGTCCCGCCGGTGAAGAAGTCCTGAACTCTTCCGCTCTTCCTTTCCCGGGGGACCCCTTGTCCGTTCCGCCTCCGCCCCAGATGCCGTACGGCCCGCCACCGGGCGACGGCAACCCGTACGCCTCCGGCGGTTCCTACGGCGCCCCGCCGCCGCCCCCGCCGCCGCCGCCCGGGTACGGCTACCCGAGCGCGCCGCCGCCGCCCGAGCAGCCGTACGGCGTCCAGCCCCCGCCGGGCGGTTACGGCTACGGGTACCCGCCGCCGCCCCCGATGGACGGGACCACCTGCCGGTTCTGCGGCGGCTACCCCGCGGTCAACGCCACCGTCCGCGGCCACCAGGGCCTGATCATCGCCTACCGGATGCTGCGGATGACCGGCCCGTTCTGCCGCACCTGCGGAACGGCGACGGTGCGCGACATGTCGGCCCGGACGCTGGTCCAGGGCTGGTGGAGCCTGGTGTCCTGGCTGCTGACCCCGATCACGCTGCTGCTGAACCTCGGCCCGCACAACAAGTTCAAGCGGCTGCAGCCGCCCGTCCCGGGCAGCCACGGCCCGCAGCTGAACCCGGGCGTCCCGCTGACCAGCCGGCCGCACATCGCGATGCTGCTGGTGCCGGTCTCGCTGGTGGCCGCGGTGACCCTGGCCGCCACCGGCGTGCTCGGCCCCGGGAAGACCGACCCGGCCGCCGACCCGACGCCGACCCCGACCCGGCTGACCCTCTCGCCCACGCCGCCGCCGGTCATCCCCTCGCCGACCTACACGCTGCCGGCGCCGACGCTCACCCTCCCGCCGGTCAGCACCCCGACCGACTCGGACAGCAAGGTGGACGCGGCCGGGGTCGGCGACTGCCTGTACAACGCGAACGGCACCAACCAGACCAACGACACCCACCCGAAGATCACCGTGGTGCCCTGCACCGACGCCAAGGCGCAGTACAAGGTCGTCTACAAGTACCTCGCCACCTCCGACGAGAAGTCCTGCGAGAAACAGCCGAAGTCGGACAGCTGGTACACCAGCAAGCACCCGAGCTTCCCGGCCCTGGACTACGTGCTCTGCATGAAGCAGATCAAGTAGCCCGGTACGGACGAGGGGTGGGCCCCGCGCGCGGGCGGGGGCCCCCCCCCCCGCGGGGGCCGGGGGCGCGGGCCGGGGGCGCGGGTGGGGGGCGCGCGCGGGGACCCCGCGCCCCG
>NZ_JBHVVE010000025.1:0-64994 GCF_042883725.1 Kitasatospora sp. NPDC058184 | reverse complement strand
TCTCCCTTCACCCCCCCCTCCCCCCGCTCCCGCCCGGCCGTCTCCACCGTCTTGGCCTTTCCGACCCCCCCCCCCCCGGGCGGGGGGGGGGGGGGGCCGGGGGGGGGGGCGGGCCCCACCCCTCTCGTCGTGCCCGGAGCTCCCGTGGCGCCGTCGCGCCGTCCGGAGCCGGGCTCAGCCCTGCTGCTCGGCCCACCAGGCCCGCAGCGCCCCGACCGCCTCGTCGTGCTCCATCGGGCCGTGCTCCAGCCGGAGTTCGAGCATGTGCTTGTACGCCTTGCCGACCTGCGGGCCGGGCTTGAGGCCGAGCAGCTCCATGATCTGGTTGCCGTCCAGCGCCGGGCGGACGGCGTCCAGCTGCTCCTGCTCCTTCAGCTCGCCGATCCGGGTCTCCAGGCCGTCGTAGGTGCGGGAGAGCGCGGCCGCCTTCTTCTTGTTGCGGGTGGTGCAGTCGGAGCGGGTCAGCTTGTGCAGGCGCTCCAGCAGCGGACCGGCGTCGGTGATGTAGCGGCGCACCGCGGAGTCGGTCCACTCGCCGCCGCCGTAGCCGTGGAAGCGCAGGTGCAGCTCGACCAGGCGCGAGACGTCCTCGGTGAGCTCCTTGGAGTACTTGAGCTCGCGCATCCGCTTGCGGGTCATCTTGGCGCCGACCACCTCGTGGTGGTGGAAGGAGACCCGGCCGTCCGACTCGAAGCGGCGGGTGCGCGGCTTGCCGATGTCGTGCAGCAGCGCGGCCAGCCGCAGGGTGAGGTCCGGGCCGTCCTGCTCCAGGTCGATGGCCTGCTCCAGGACGGTCAGCGAGTGCTCGTAGACGTCCTTGTGCCGGTGGTGCTCGTCCCGCTCCAGCCGCAGCGCGGGCAGCTCCGGCAGCACGTACCCGGCCAGGCCGGTGTCGACCAGCAGCCGCAGGCCCTTCACCGGGTGCTTGGCCAGCAACAGCTTGTTCAGCTCGGCCTGGATCCGCTCGGCGGAGACGATGGTGAGCCGCTCGGCCATCGCGGTCATCGCGGCGACCACCTCGGGCGCCGGGTCGAAGTCCAGCTGGGCGGCGAAGCGGGCGGCCCGCATCATCCGCAGCGGGTCGTCGGAGAAGGACTCCTCGGGGGTGGCGGGGGTGCGCAGCACCCGGGCCTCCAGGTCCTCCAGGCCGTGGTGCGGGTCGACGAAGCCGCGGCCGGGCAGGTCGACGGCCATCGCGTTGACCGTGAAGTCCCGGCGGACCAGGTCCTCCCCGATGGTGTCGCCGTAGCTGACCTCGGGCTTGCGCGAGGTGCGGTCGTACGCCTCGGAGCGGTAGGTGGTGATCTCGATCAGGAAGGAGCCCTCGGGGGTGTCCTTGCGGGCGCCGACCGTGCCGAAGGCGATGCCGACGTCCCAGACCGCGTCCGCCCAGCCCTTGACCAGCTTGAGCACCTGCTGCGGACGGGCGTCGGTGGTGAAGTCCAGGTCGTTGCCGAGCCGGCCGAGCAGCGCGTCCCGGACGGACCCGCCGACCAGCGCCAGCCGGTGACCGGCCGCCTGGAACCGGCTGGCGATCTCGTCGGCGACCGGCGACACCCGCAGCAGCTCTTGGAGGCCGAGCGTCTGGGCCTCGCTCAGCCCTGGGACGACCTGGACGTCGGTGCTGGAACGGTCGGTGCGCGCGGTGGGCTCATTGGCAGTGGACACGGCTCACAAGGGTACGTGCCCCGACAGGTCAACCGCCCGCGCGTTCTGGGCGTCTCACCCCACAGCCCGCAACACTGCGCCGCGGGCTGCATCGTTACCATGCCGGTGGACGAGTCTCGGGCACCGGACAGGGGATGCGGTGCCGCGCGCCGCCGCCGTCCGCGGGATCCCCGTGGCAGCGGTGCGGCGACGGCGTCGGGCGAAGAGCTCCACCAGAGTCAAGCGAAGACCGTCGGGCGGACCGCGCCGGACGGACAGCATCAGCAGCGAACGATCGAGAACGGCGAGGGCGAAGCGAGTGAGTGAGCCGGCACGGCACTCGGGCCTGGGGGCGCACCGACAGCCTGGACGGGCCGAGCGCCCCGCCGGGGGGCGCCATCCGGCCCGCCGGGCGCGCCGTGCGGGCCGGCGCCTGGCCGCCGCCTGCGCGGCCGCCCTGGCCCTCTTCACGGCCTCCCCGGCCGGTGCGCTGCCCGCCGGCGGCAACGTCCGGCCGGCCGGCGACTCCACCGCCACGGCCGAGTACCCGGTGGTGATGACCATCGACACGCTGAACCCGCAGGTGGCCGCCCCGGGC
Organism: Kitasatospora sp. NPDC058184; assembly: GCF_042883725.1. Taxonomy (NCBI): domain Bacteria; kingdom Bacillati; phylum Actinomycetota; class Actinomycetes; order Kitasatosporales; family Streptomycetaceae; genus Kitasatospora; species Kitasatospora sp. NPDC058184. The sequence goes on along the minus strand of NZ_JBHVVE010000025.1, from coordinate 62,749 downwards.
GGGATCGTGACGATCACCGGCCAGGTCACCAACGCCGGCAAGTCGGCGATCAAGGGCGCCCACGCGGCCGTCCGCAAGCCGTACTCCGGCAAACCGCTGGACCGGCGCAGCGACCTGGCCAACGTGGCCGACCGCTCCACGCCGGACAGCAAGGACGGCGTGGAGCTGGACAGCCCGCAGTACGCCCTGCCGGAGCTGAACCCGGGGCAGAGCCAGCCGTACACCCTGAGCGTCGCGGTGAGCGACCTCGGCTTCTCCGCGAGCGGCGCGTACGAGCTCGCGGTGGACGCCTGGGGCGGGACCGGCGACAACCCGCGCGACCGCGCCCTGGGCATCGCCCGGACCTTCCTGCCGTACAACCCGGGCGGCGCCGAGGCGCAGCCGACGAAGGTCGCCACGATCTGGCCGCTGGTGCACGCGCCGGTGCTGGCCGCCCAGACCACCGCCGACAACAGCGACCAGCCGACCCCGGTGCTGCGCGACGACAGCCTGGCCGGCGAGTTCGCCCCGGGCGGCCGACTGTACGAGCTGGTCGACACCGGCGCGAAGCTGAACGGCCTGACCTGGGTGATCGACCCGGACCTGCTGGACGCCGCGCTCGCGATGACCAAGCCCTACCGGGTGCAGAAGCCGGGCACCGAGGCCGCGGGCAAGTCCGCCAAGGACGACAACACCGTCCAGGTCCCCGCCTCGGCCGCCGCCGTCGCCTGGCTGGACAAGCTGCGGGCCGCCGTCGCCAAGCCGGGCAGCCAGGTGGTCTCGCTGCCGTACGCCGACCCGGACCTCGCCTCGATCGCCCACAACGGCTCCGACCTGGCCGGGATGACCACCGCGCTGAGCAAGGCGTCCACCGCCGGCCGGCTGACCGTCGAGGGCCGGCTCTCCGTGGACACCCGCTCGGACGTCGCCTGGCCGTACCGGGGCTACCTCGACCAGCAGATCGCCGCCCTCGCCCAGCAGTCCGGCAACGGACTGGTGCTGGTCGACGGCGCGAGCATGCCGGAGCCGGACTCGCTCACCTACACCCCGACCGCGGTCCGCCCGATCGGCGGCGGGCAGAGCGCCGTGGTGGCCGACGAGACCGTCTCCGCGCTCTTCGACAAGGACCTGAGCAGCCCGCAGGCGCAGACCGACGCCACCCAGCGCTTCCTCGCCGAGACCTTCGCGATCACCCACGAGCAGCCGCAGAACCAGCGCGGGCTGCTCGTCCTGCCGCCCCGCGAGCTGAGCACCGCCGGCGCCAAGGCGCTGGCGAACGCCCTCCAGACGGCGGACGGCAAGTGGATCTCCTCGGTCAAGCTGGACGCGGTGGCCCAGTCCGCGGCCGACCCGAAGGCCAACACCGCCGTCCCGGCGCCCACCGACTACCCGACCCAGATCCGCGCCTCGGAGCTGCCGGCGGCCGACCTGAGCCGCACCGACGACATCCAGCACGACCTGGACACCCTGATGCGGGTGCTCACCCTGCCGCAGCGGGTGCGCGGCCCGTTCAGCGCCGCGATGGTCCGCTCGCTGTCCACCGAGTGGCGCAGCCAGCCGCCGGCCGGGAGCACCTACCGGGCCGGCGTCACGGGGTACCTGAAGGAGCTGACCAAGGCCGTCCAGGTGCCGAGGAAGAACGTGGTCACCCTGGCCGGCGAGTCCGGCCTGCTCCAGGTCAGCGTCCGCAACGACCTGACCCAGACGGTCACCAACCTGAAGCTGGTGCTCACCTCGGCCCAGCCGAACAGGCTGCGGGTGAGCAAGGAGGAGGAGCTGGTCCTCCCGGCCTCGCAGAGCGTGACGCTGCGCTTCAACGCCGAGGCGCACAACAACGGGCCGGTCGCGATGACCGCCCAGCTGTGGACCACCGGCCCCGACTCCCGGCCGTACGGCGAGGCGCAGAAGTTCACGGTGGAGGTCACCTCGGTGACCAACGGCGTGCTGTACGTCTTCGCGGGCGCCGGCGTCCTGCTGCTGCTGGCCGCGCTGCGCTTCGTGCGCCAGCGCAAGCGCCTCGGCGGGCAGCCGCACGAGGACGGCGACCAGCCGGTCGGCGACGCCCCGCTCGGGGACGCCCCGGCCGCGGGCGGCGCCGCGGCGGCGGAGCCCGCCCCGCGGGCCCCGGCGGAGGACACCGCGGAGGGGGCCCCGGCGGCGGACGGGACCGACGGGACGGACGACACCCCTGGTGACGGTCCCGCGCAGACACCGCGTGGCAGCAGCCCGGATGGCCGGGATCGGGCCGCCGGTGATGAGAAGGTTGGTCCTTGATACCGCCGACCCCCTGCCTTGCCGGGCCGGCCTCCCCCCACGACAGCGAAGAGGTGACATGACCGGGCGCAGCGAGGAGCGGCCGTCGGGCCGCGGTGAGAGCCGGCCGGGCGCCGAGTCGCCGTCCGGCGACTGGTACGTGGCCGACACCTACGCCCAGGACCCGTACGCGGTGGACGCGTACGGGAACCCCCAGGACGGCCAGGACCCGTACGGTCTGCGGGCCGGTCGGCCCGCCGCGCCCCAGCCGCCGGCCGCCGCGTACGACGTGCCGCCGCAGCTGCCGCCGCAGGGCGTCGGCTACCCGACGCCGGTGCCGCCGACCCCGTACCAGGCCCCGGAGCACTTCGGGGCCCCGGTGCCGCCGGTGCAGCCCGGCTGGGACACCCCGGTGCAGCCCGCCTGGCCGCAGGAGCCGGCCCCGGCGCAGGCCGCCGGCGGCCACTGGGGCGGCGTCGAGCAGCCCCGGCAGCAGTGGCAGCCCGGCCCGGCGCACTCCGCCTGGGACACCGAGACCACCGAGTACGTCGGGGTGGACGGCCTGTTCGGCGGCCGCGAGGCGCAGGCCGCGGTCCAGCCGCCGGTCCCGCAGCCCGCCCCGGCCCCCCAGCCCGGCCCTCCGCCCGGCCCCGCGCCGTACCCGCCGATGGGCGGCCACCCGGGGCAGCCCCCGTACGGCGCCGCTCCGGGCGGGCAGCAGCACTTCGTGCCGCCGATCGAGTTCGACCCGCCGCTCTCCGAGGCGGAGGCCACCATGCAGGTGGCCGCCGTCGCGGTGCCCCCGGCGGTCGAGCCGCTGGCGGACATCGTCGCCGAGGAGCGGGCCGCCGAGCAGGCGCCCGCCCCCGCCGCCGAGCCCGGCAAGGCGGCCGGCGGCGGCAAGGTCTCCAACCTGCTGAACTCCAGCGCGATCATGGCGGCCGGCACGCTGGTCTCCCGCGGCACCGGCTTCGTCCGGACCATGGTGATCACCGCGGCCATCGGCGTCGGCATCATGGGTGACTCGTACAACGCCGCGAACACCCTGCCGACCCTGCTGTACATCCTGATCGGCGGCGGCGCGCTGAACGCGGTCTTCGTGCCGCAGCTGGTGCGCAGCATGAAGAACGACGAGGACGGCGGCACCGCGTACGCCAACCGGCTGCTCACCCTGGTGATGGTCGGGCTCGGCGGCGTGGTCTTCCTGGCGGTGCTCGGGGCGCCCGTGCTGGTGCGGCTGATCGCCCAGCCGATGATGGCCAACCCGGAGCGCGCCGAGACCACGGTGGCGATGGCCCGCTACTGCCTGCCGACCATCTTCTTCATGGGCATCCACGTGGTGATGGGCCAGATCCTCAACGCCCGCGGCCGCTTCGGCGCGATGATGTGGACGCCGGTCCTGAACAACATCGTGGTGATCTTCACCTTCTCCGCCTACATCTGGGTCTACGGCGGGTTCGGCACCACCCAGGTCACCCCGGAGGGCATCTCCCCCGAGGGCGTTCGGCTGCTCGGCCTCGGCACCCTGATCGGTCTGGGCGTCCAGTCGCTGGCGATGATCCCGTACCTGCGGGCCGCCGGGTTCCGCTTCCGGCCCCGCTTCGACTGGCGCGGCCACGGCCTGGGCAAGGCCGCCCGGCTGGCCAAGTGGACGTTCTTCTTCGTGCTCGCCAACCAGGCCGGCTACCTGGTGATCACCCAGCTGTCCACCAAGGCGGGCGCCGCCGCGGCGGCGGCCGGCCACAACGGCGTCGGCCTGGCCGCGTTCTCCAACGCACTGCTGATCTGGCAGCTCCCGCAGGCCGTGATCACCGTCTCGATCATGAGCGCGGTGCTCCCCCGGCTCTCCCGGGCGGCGGCCGACGAGGACGCCGGTGCCGTGCGCGACGACATCTCCTACGGTCTGCGCACCACCGCGGTGGCGGTCGTCCCGGCGGCCTTCCTGTTCCTGTCGCTCGGCCCGGTGGTCGGCCGGGCGATCTACGCGATCGGCGGCAACGACACCGTCCTGAACGACGCCACCAACGTCGGTCTGATGCTCTCCGCGTTCGCGCTGGGCCTGATCCCGTACTCCGCCCAGTACGTGATGCTGCGCGGCTTCTACGCCTACGAGGACACCCGGACGCCGTTCTACAACACCGTCTGGGTCGCCGCCTGCCAGGCCGGCTTCGCGCTGCTGTGCTGGCTGGTGCTGCCCTCCGAGTGGACGGTGACCGGCCTCGCCTTCGGCTACGGCCTGGCCTACGCCATCGGGGTGATGGTCGCGATGCCGAAGCTGAAGAAGCGGATCGGCGGGCTGGACACCAAGCGGATCGGCCGGACGTACAGCCGGCTGGCCGCCGCCTGCGTCCCGGCCGCCCTGGTCGGCCTCGGCGCCAGCCTGGGCGTCCAGCAGGTGCTCGGCGGCTGGCCGGGCAGCGTGGCGGCCCTGGTCGTGGCCGGCGGCCTCCAGCTGGCGGTCTTCGTGCTCATCGCGAAGCGTCTGCGGATCGAGGAGCTGAACTCCATGCTGGGCATGGTCCGCGGCCGACTGGGCCGCTGACCGCCCGACCACCGGCCGGACGAGCGGGCGCCCTGACCGGGCGTCAACCGGAGCAGAAGGCTCCTCCGCTCGTCCGGCCGAGTGCTGGGCCACCGGTTGGTTCGGGTCCGCCCGACCGCCGGATGGCGACCAGGTGTCGGATCTGCACCACATCTCTCCACCCGTATGCAACCGAGCGGACGTCTCAGCGGTCGTACCCGGTGGAGAAGAGTGGGCACAATTGTCCTGGAGCACAGGGCCGCCGACCCTAGGGCTCCAGCGACTCTCTCAAGCCGCGGCGACACAAGGGGAGGCAGGACCACGGTGGCTGATGGCACCAAGGCGGTCGTCGACACGTCAGCAGCTGACGCGGCGACGGACGAGGCCGCGCTGGCCGCGGCGATCGACGAGCTCGCGGGCTCGGACGACGCCGGCGAGAGCACCTCCGCGGACGCCCGCGAGGGCGCCCCCGCCGCCCCCACCGCTGCCGCCGCCCCCGGGCGCCCCGACGCGGACGAGAACACCGACCAGGACGGGGAGAAGGGCCGGGACGAGGACCGGGACCGCGACGACGCGCCGACCGCGGGCCCGGAGCCCGCCGCCGGCGAGGAGACCTCGGAGATCACCGCCCCGCTCTCGGTCCAGGAGCTGCGCGCCGAACTGGCCGCCGGGTCCCCCCGGAAGAAGCCCGCCCCCGAGCCCACCCGCCCCGCGCGCCGCCCCACCGACCCGCAGCCCACGGTCGACCCGCGCGACACCGCCACCCTCCCGCGCACCCTCCCCGCCCCGCAGCGCCGCAGCGGGGACATGATCGGCCACCGGTACCGGCTGGAGGAGTGCATCTCCCAGACCGAGACCTTCAGCAGCTGGCGCGCCGTCGACGAGAAGCTGCGCCGGGCGGTCGGCGTCCACCTGATGGCCTCCGGCCACCAGCGGGCCCGCAAGGTGCTGGCCGCGGCCAAGTCCGCCGCCCTGCTCGGCGACCCGCGCTTCGTCCAGGTGCTGGACGCCGTCCACGAGGGCGAGCTGGTCTACGTCGTGCGGGAGTGGCTGCCGCACTCCTCCGACCTGGCCAGGCTGCTCGCCAACGGCCCGATGGAGCCGCACGAGGCGTACCAGATGGTCCGCCAGGTCGCCGACGCCGTCGCGGCCGCCCACCGGCGCGGCCAGGCCCACCTGCGGCTCACCCCGCGCTGCGTGCTGCGCACCGACAGCGGCCAGTACCGGATCAACGGCATCGCGGTGGACGCCGCCCTGCGCGGGCTGCCCGCCGAGGACGCCGAGGACGCCCAGCGGGCCGACACCCGCGCGATCGGCGCACTGCTGTTCGCCGCGCTCACCCACCGCTGGCCGTACCCGGAGGACCGCTACGACCTCCAGGGCCTGCCCAAGGGCCTCCAGAACGCCGCGCCGGACCAGGTCCGCGCCGGGGTCCACAAGGGCCTGTCCGAGCTCGCCGCGCGGGCCCTGTTCGACCAGCCGCCGCACCACGCCCAGCCGATCACCACCCCGGAGGAACTGGTCCGGGCGATCGCCAAGCTGCCCAAGATCCGCCAGCCCGCGCCGGAGCTGCCCGCCTTCCCGGCCCCGCCCCGGCACAACACCCACGCGCTGCCCACCGCGCCCAACCCGACCCGGGTCGCCGACACGACCGTCTCCCCGCTGCCGGCCTCCTCCCGCCCGGCCCCCTCCCGGCGCACCCGCACCCGGCGGCGGCTGCGCCGGGTGGTCAAGGCCACCGCGTGGACGGTCGCGCTGGGCGCGATCGGCGTCGCCTCCTGGCAGTTCGTCGACAGCCTGCGCCACACCGGGGCGGCCACCGCGTCCCCGCTGACCTCGGCCAGCAGCACCGCGCCGAGCCCCCAGGCGAGCACCCACAACCCGGTGTCGATCGCCATCAAGGAGGCGCAGTCGTACAACCCGCTGGGCGACGGGCCCGAGGGCACCGAGAGCATCGGGAAGGCGATCGACAACGACGCGAACACCTCCTGGACCACCGGCTGGTACGTCGACCAGCTCGGGCCCAAGCCGCCCGCGCTCAAGTCCGGCACCGGTCTGCTGATCGACCTCGGCTCACCGCAGCCGGTCTCCTCGGTGAGCGTCCTGTTCTCCGGCGGCGAGCAGTCCGCGGAGCTGCGGGTGCCCACCGCGGCCGCCGCCGGCAACCCGCTGCAGGCCAAGCCGGACGCCTTCACCGTCGTGGGCAAGAAGACCGGGACCAATGTCGAGTACGCCCTCGACTCCCCGACCACCACGCGGTACCTCTTGATCTGGCTGACCGGTCTGGCGAAGGATGCCGACGGCAAGTACCGGGGCCACGTCGCCGAGGTCAAGGTCTCCGGCTGACCCGGGGCGGACGGCCCCGGCACGACGGCACGACGGCAGAGGGGGGTGACGGTGGCGGACGACGACGCGGCGCTGCTCGCCCGGCACGTCGCCGGCGACCCGGCGGCCTTCGGCCTGCTGGTGGACCGCCACCGCGACCGGCTCTGGGCGGTCGCCCTGCGCACCCTGGGCGACCGCGAGGAGGCCGCCGACGCGCTCCAGGACGCCCTGGTGTCCGCCTTCCGCGCCGCCGCCGGCTTCCAGGGCCGCTCGGCGGTCACCACCTGGCTGCACCGGATCGTGGTCAACGCCTGCCTGGACCGCGCCCGGCGCAGCGCCACCCGGCGCACCACCCCGCTCGACGATGACCCGCAGCGGCTGGACACCCTGGTCGGCACCGCCGAGCCGGCCGACTCCCCGGTGGTCCGGGCCGAGCTGCACCGGGAGCTGACCTCGGCGCTCGCCGAACTGCCCGCCGAGCAGCGGGCCGCCCTGGTGCTGGTCGACATGCAGGGCTACCCGGTGGCCGAGGCCGCCGAGCTGCTGGGCGTCCCGGTGGGCACGGTGAAGAGCCGCTGCGCGCGCGGCCGGGCCCGGCTCCTCCCCCTGGTCCGGCACCTGCGCGAACCCGATGTTTCACGTGAAACACCGCCCGCCCCCGGCTCGGCCCCGCCGCGCCGGGACACGCCCGGGAACCCGAAGCGCCCCGGCTCCGTCACAGGGACGGGGCCGAGCACCGGCACAGGGACGGGGCAGAGCACCGGTCGGACGATGCTGGAAGGAGACGTGAGCACCCGATGAACGCCCATCCCTCCTTCCCCGACCCCGCCGACGACCACCCCCCGGTCGAGCAGCTGGCCGACCTCGCCGAGGGCCTGGTCGACTCCCCTTCCACCGTCGAGGCGCTGCGGCGGCACCTGGACGGCTGCGCCGAGTGCCGGGAGACCGTCGACGCGCTCGCCGAGGTCCGGGCCCTGCTCGGCGACGTCGAGACCCCGCCGATGCCGGCCGACGTCGCCGCCCGGCTGGACGCGGCACTCGCCGCGGCCGTCGCCGAAGCCGCCGGGAGCGCCGGCGAGGCCGTCGAGCGGCCGCAGGAGGCCCCCGCGGCCGACCGTCGACCCGAGGCCCCGGCCCGGCCCGTACGCACCGCCACGGCGCCCCTCACGCCGTCCTCCGCCCCGCTCTCCAGGCCCGCGGGGCGTCCCGCCGGTCGGCCCGGCCCGGTCGGCGGCCCCGGCCGCCCCCGGCGGCGGCGGTTCGCCCTGCTGGTCGGCACGACCGCCGCCCTGGCCGCCCTCGGACTCGGCGGGGCGCTGCTGCTGCAGCCCGACGACCGGTCCGGCACGGTGACGGCGAGCGCGGGCGGCACCCCGACCGCCACCGCCGACAGCCACGACGCCCGGGCCCCGCACACGGCCGCCGGCACCGACTACCGCGAGGACGAACTCGCCACCCAGGTCCAGCGGTTGCTGGCCCGCTCGGAGAACGTCCCGGGGCTGCGGGCCACCGGGCCCGCCATGTCCGAGGGCGCCCTGCCCGCCGCCGGCGGCCGGCCGGAGTCCGACCCGCCCTCCCCCGCGGGCTCCCCCACCGGCTCCCCCACCGCGCCGGGCTGCCCGGCCCCGGCCTCCGGCACCCCGCTGGCCACCGACCGGGGCACCTTCCAGGGCGCCCCGGTGGACGTCCTGGTCTACCCGCTGCCCGGCCGGCCCGGTTTCGTCGACGTCTACCTGCGCTCCCCCGACTGCGGCCCGACCGTCCTGCACCAGGCCGTTCCCAGCCACTGACCGGCGGTTTCCATGCGATCCACGCCAACTCCGCCACGCCGCTTCCGGACTTCGGGCGGCTGGTACTGATCCGCCTGGGAATGCGAGACACTGGTCAGTCGTTGTCCCGGGCGGCGGAGCAGGACCGCCCTCCCCGCAGCAAACGCGGGTCGCGATGCGAACCAGGAGAAGCAGTGAGCGACGTCCGTAACGTGATCATCATCGGTTCCGGCCCGGCCGGGTACACGGCCGCGCTCTACACGGCCCGTGCCTCCCTCAAGCCGCTGGTCTTCGAGGGGGCCGTCACCGCCGGTGGCGCGCTCATGAACACCACCGAGGTCGAGAACTTCCCGGGCTTCCGGGACGGCGTCATGGGCCCCGAGCTGATGGACAACATGCGCGCCCAGGCCGAGAAGTTCGGCGCCGAGCTGATCCCCGACGACATCGTCGCGGTCGACCTCACCGGTGACGTCAAGACCGTCACCGACTCCGAGGGCAACGTGCACAAGGCACGCGCCGTGATCGTCACCACCGGCTCCCAGCACCGCAAGCTCGGCCTGCCGAACGAGGACAAGCTCTCCGGCCGCGGCGTCTCCTGGTGCGCGACCTGCGACGGCTTCTTCTTCCGCGACCAGGACATCGCGGTGGTCGGCGGCGGCGACACCGCGCTGGAGGAGGCGACCTTCCTCTCCCGCTTCGCCAAGAGCGTCACGATCATCCACCGCCGGGACTCCCTGCGCGCCTCCAAGGCGATGCAGGAGCGCGCCTTCGCCGACCCGAAGATCCGCTTCGAGTGGGACAGCGCGGTCGAGGCCATCCACGGCGACCCGAAGCTGACCGGCGTCACCCTGCGCGACACCACCACCGGCGAGACCCGCGAGCTGGCCGTCACCGGCCTGTTCATCGCGATCGGCCACGACCCGCGCACCGAGCTCTTCAAGGGCCAGCTGGACCTCGACGCCGAGGGCTACCTCAAGGTCGACGCCCCCTCGACCCGGACCAACATCCCGGGCGTGTTCGGCGCCGGCGACGTCGTCGACCACACCTACCGCCAGGCCATCACGGCCGCCGGCACCGGCTGCTCCTCCGCCCTGGACGCCGAGCGCTACCTGGCCGCGCTGGACGACCTGGAGGCCAAGGCCGCCGCCGTCGCGGTCTGAGCCCATCCCGCTCCACCCGCGGGGGTGTTCCACGTGAAACACCCCCGCCCCGGCCGGGCAGAAACAGAACGGGCCCACCCGTTGTTCTCCTGGCAGCAGCCCCCTCCGTCCGAACCCCGAGGAGTTCCCGTGGCCGGCGCCACCACCACAGTCACCGACGCGACGTTCGAGAAGGACGTCCTCGAGAGCGAGAAGCCCGTACTGGTCGACTTCTGGGCCACCTGGTGCGGCCCGTGCCGCCAGGTCGCCCCGGTCCTGGAGGACATCGCGGCCGAGCACGGCGACAAGCTGACCATCGCCAAGCTCGACGTGGACGCCAACCAGGCGACCGCCGCCAAGTACGGCGTCATCTCGATCCCGACCCTGATCGTCTACCAGGGCGGCGAGCCGGTGAAGTCCATCACCGGTGCCCGTCCGAAGGCCGCGCTGCTGCGCGAGCTGGCCGACTTCATCTAGGTCTTCCGGTCGTCGACCGCGCGGAGGCGGGGCTCCCCTCGGGGGGAGCCCCGCCTCCGTCGTTCCCGGCCCTCGAAGGGCGTCTCCGGCCCCTCGAAGGGCGTCTCCGGGCCCTAGAAGGGCAGCACCGGCTCCTTGCGCCCGCCGCCCAGCAGCCGCTCCAGCGCCCCCTCCACGTCGCCCCGCCAGGAGAGCGTGGTCCGCGCCTCCAGCCGCAGCCGCGGGTAGCGCGAGTGCGGGCGGACGGTCCTGAAGCCGACCGCGAGCAGATGGTCGGCCGGCAGCACGCAACTAGTCGGCGCCCGCCCGGAGGAGCCGAAGGCCTCGATCGCCCGCACCCCGCGGCCGATCAGGTCCTTGGCCACGGTCTGCACCAGCACCCGGCCGATCCCCTGGCGCTGGTAGCCCGGCAGCACCCGGCTGACCATCAGCTGGACGGCGTCGGGCGAGACCGGACTGGTCGGGAAGGACTGCGAGCGGGGGACGTAGGCGGGCGGCGCGTACAGCACGAACCCGGCGGGCCGGTCGTCCACGTAGACGATCCGGCCGCAGGAGCCCCACTCCAGCAGCACCGTGGAGATCCACCCCTCCTTCTCCAGCTCCGGCTTGCCCGACTCCACCGCTTCCTTCGCACTGACCGGGTCCAGCTCCCAGAACACGCAGGAGCGGCAGCCGGCCGGCAGGTCCCCGAGGTTGTCCAGCGTCAGCGGAACGATCCGCCGTCCCATGGCCGCACCTCCTCCTCCCTCTCACGGTCGAGCATTCCCCCACGAACGCCGATGGGTGCATGTTTCACGTGAAACAGCGCTCACGTGGAACACGCACCCATCGGGTCGTCGCCCTCGGCCGGCCGGGCCGGCTCAGCCCTGCGACAGCCGCAGACCGTCCTCCCCCGGGGCCATGCTGTCCAGGATCCGGTTCAGGTCCTCGACCGAGCCGAACTCCAGCACCACCTTGCCCTTGCCCAGCCTGCCGCCGCGCTGCGACACCTCGACCTTGACCCGGGTGTCGAAGCGGTCGGACAGCCGGCTCGCCAGGTCGTTGAAGGCCGGGGAGTTCAGCTTGCCCGCCTTCGGCGCCTGGCGCCTGGGCTGCTCCGGCTCCTCCGAACGCATCAGCACGACGAGCTCCTCGACGTTGCGCACCGTGAGGCCCTCGGCGATCACCCGCGCGGCCAGCCGCTCCTGCTGCTCCGGGTCCGACAGGCCGAGCAGCGCCCGGGCGTGCCCGGCCATCAGCGTCCCGGCCACCAGCCGGGTCTGGACGGAGGGCGGGAGCTTCATCAGCCGCAGGGTGTTGGAGACGTGCGTCCGCGAGCGGCCGATCCGATCGGCCAGCTCCTCGTGGGTGCAGGAGAAGTCCCGCAGCAGCTGGTCGTAGGCGGCGGCCTCCTCCACCGGGTTCAGCTCGGCGCGGTGCAGGTTCTCCAGGAGGGCGTCCAGCAGCAGCTTGTCGTCCTCGGTGGCCCGGACGATCGCCGGGATCCGCTCCAGCCCTGCCTCCCGGGAGGCGCGCCAGCGGCGCTCGCCCATGATCAGCTCGAAGCTGTCCACGCCGACCTGGCGGACCACGATCGGCTGGAGCAGACCGACCTCCTTGATGGAGGTGACCAGCTCGGCCAGCTTGTCCTCGTCGAAGACCTCACGCGGCTGGCGCGGATTGGGGGTGATCGCGTCCAGCGGCAGCTCGGCGAAGTACGCGCCGGCCGGCTGCGCCTGCTCGGCCCGCTTCTCGGCCGCCGCCCTGGCCGCCACCGTGCCGCGGACACTCGGCAGCGGCGTCACCGGGGCCGGTGCGGGCACGGCTGCCGCAGTCTTCGCCTCCACCCCGCCGTCCACCGGCGCGGCGGGGCGGATCAGCGCCTCCAGCCCTCGACCCAGACCAACCCTGCGAGCACTCACTGATGACCCTCCGTCGTACCGTGCTGTGCCACCGGGGCGCCGTGCCCCTGCTGGCCGTCCCGCTGCTGACCCACCAGTGAGCCGCCCGGGCCCACCGCACGCTGCGCGAGCTCGCGGGCGGCCTCCAGGTAGGAGAGCGCCCCGGTCGACCCCGGGTCGTAGGTGAGCACCGTCTGCCCGTAACTGGGCGCCTCCGAGATGCGCACCGACCGCGGGATCGCCGTGCTCAGCACCTCTTGGTGGAAGTGGGTCCGGACCTCCTCGGCGACCTGGGCGGCCAGCCTCGTCCGGGCGTCGTACATGGTGAGCAGGATGGTCGACACGTGCAGTGCGGGGTTGAGGTGCGCGCGCACCAGCTCGACGTTGCGCAGCAGCTGGCCGAGGCCCTCCAACGCGTAGTACTCGCACTGGATCGGGATCATCACCTCCTGGCCGGCGACCATGGCGTTGACCGTCAACAGGCCCAGCGAGGGCGGACAGTCGATCAGGATGTAGTCGAGCGGCTGCTCGTAGGCGGTGATGGCGCGCTGGAGCCGGCTCTCCCGGGCCACCAGGGAGACCAGCTCGATCTCGGCGCCGGCCAGGTCGATGGTGGCGGGGACGCAGAACAGCCCCTCGACGTCGTGCACCGGCTGCACCACGTCGGCCAGCGGCTTGCCCTCCACCAGGACGTCGTAGATGGACGGCACCTCGGCGTGGTGGTCGATGCCGAGCGCCGTGGAGGCGTTGCCCTGCGGGTCGAGGTCGACGACCAGGACGCGCAGGCCGTGCATGGCGAGGGAGGCGGCCATGTTCACGGTGGTGGTGGTCTTGCCCACCCCACCCTTCTGGTTGGCGACCACGATCACCCGGGTGGCGGCCGGCCGGGGCAGTCCCTCACCCGCTCGGCCGATCGCCCGGACCGCGGCCTGGGCGGCCCGCGCGATGGGCGTGTCATCGATCTGGTCGACGGTCTCCGAGTCCTGCATGGGGGTCAGTGTTTCACGTGAAACCGGAGCGGCAACAGTCGCCGCCCGGTCACGGCGGAGGATGCCCGAGAGCAAGGAGCGACGTTTCACGGGAAACACCATGCCCGCTATGCCGGAAATCTGACGTTGCGACACTCCGGTGTCCCGGCGTCGACCCCACCGACACCTGAACGACGACGGGCGGACGTTCCCCCCTCGCAGGAGGCCCGTCCGCCCGTGGTCGTCAGGTGCCCGACGTCACGCCCGATCAGCGTCCGCGGCGCCGTCCGCCCCGGCCGCGCTCGCCGTTCCGGACGCTCGCGGTGCGGCCCGCCCGGGCCGCCTTGGCGCGCCGGGTGGCCGCCTTCACCCCGCCGGGGCTCTCCCCCGCCTTCACCTGGACCACCCGGGTCGAGGTCTCCAGGGTGCCCTCGCCGACGGCGATGACGCTCCACTCGACCGCACCCAGCTTGGCCAGTCCGGCCCGCGAGTCGGCCAGCTCCTGCTCCGCGCTGTCCCCCTTGAGCGCCAGCATCTGCCCGTGCGGGCGCAGCAGCGGCATGCCCCAGCCGGCCAGCCGCTCCAGCGGCGCCACCGCCCGGGCGGTCACCACGTCCACCGCGAGCTTGCCGACCATCTCCTCGGCGCGGCCGCGCAGCACCGTGACGTTGTCCAGCCCCAGCTCCCGGACGACCTCCTCCAGGAAGGTGGTCCGGCGCAGCAGCGGCTCCAGCAGCGTCACCGAGACGTCCGGACGGGCCAGCGCCACCGGGATGCCCGGCAGCCCGGCCCCGGAGCCGACGTCGCACAGGGTGATGCCGGAGGGCAGCAGCTCGGCCAGCACCGCGCAGTTCAGCACGTGGCGGTCCCAGAGCCGGGGCACCTCGCGGGGCCCGATCAGCCCGCGCTGCACGCCCGCGGTGGCCAGCAGCTCGGTGTAGCGGACCGCGGCGTCGTAGCGCTCCCCGAAGACCTCCCGGGCGGCAGCCGGTGCCTCGCCAGGGTGCTCCAGCTCGGTGGCCGGCCCCTCAGCGGCCGGGTCCACGTCCGCCCCCGGCCGGCCGGCAGCCGCGTTCTCCGTGTCCATCTCGACCTCTCCGATCCCCGGATCCACCGACCCGCTCAACGCACTGTTTCACGTGAAACATCCCAGAAGGGACGACGACCCCGCCCGCACGAGGCGGACGGGGTCGCGTCCGGTGAAGCTCTCCGGCCGCCGCGGCGGCCGGTCGTCGACCTGTCGGCCTCAGACCGGCAGCACGACCACGAACCGCTGGGGCTCTTCGCCCTCGGACTCGCTGCGCAGGCCGGCCGCGGCGACCGCGTCGTGGACGACCTTGCGCTCGAAGGGAGTCATCGGCCGCAGCTTGACCTGCTCGCCGCTGCTCTTGGCCTGCTCGGCGGCCTGGGCGCCGAGCACCGCCAGCTCCTCGCGCTTGCGGGCCCGGAAGCCGGCAATGTCCAGCATGAGGCGGCTGCGCTCGCCGGTCTCCCGGTGGACAGCCAACCGGGTCAGCTCCTGGAGGGCCTCCAGCACCTCGCCGTCCTGGCCGACCAGGCGCTGCAGCGCACGGTCGTTGCCGTCGCTGACGATGGAGACCAGGGCGCGGTCGCCCTCGACGTCCATGTCGATGTCACCGTCGAGGTCCGCGATGTCGAGCAGACCCTCCAGGTAGTCCGCCGCGATGTCGCCCTCCTGCTCCAGGCGGGAGATGAGGCTCTCGTCGGCGCTGGCGGCGGCCTCGGCCTCGACGGCGGAGGTGGTGCCTTCCGTCACTGATGGACTCCTTCGGAGATGGGCCCGTCTGTCGGGCCGGGGACGAAGCTCTTCGCGGCGGTCACAACGGGCTCGGGACCGGTCAGGACTTCTTCTTCGGCCGCTGGCCGCCACCGCGCTTCGGCTGCTGCCGGGTGCCCTGCTTGGTACCGGCGGGCTTCGCCGCGGCCTGCTTGGCGGCCGCCGGCTTGGCACCGGAGTCGGACGGCACGCTGTCGGACGGAGCCGTGTCGGCGGCTTCCTCCGCCTGGCTGTCCTTGTCCGGCTCGCCGGTCGGCTGTCCGACACCGGCCTGCTGGCGCTGGGCCTTGCTCTGCCGACGGGGCTGCTGCCGGCGCACCTGCACCGACTCCTCGACCACCGCGGCGGCGCTGGCCGCCTCGCTGACGGCCGCCTTGGACGGGGGCAGCATGCCCCAGAGCGCGCCCTTGATCTCCGTACCGTCCGGACGCAGCCGGCCGGCCTTCTTCAGACGGGCCTGACGCTCCTCGAAGGCCTTGCTGCCCGGGGTCGGGTTGTTGTGGATCACGACCAGCTGCTGGCCCATCGACCAGACGTTGGTGGTCAGCCAGTAGACCAGGACACCGACCGGGAAGTTGATGCCCATCACGGCGAACATGATCGGGAAGACGTACATCAGCATCTTCTGCTGCTGCATGAACGGCGTCTTCACCGAGAGGTCGACGTTCTTGGTCATCAGCTGGCGCTGGGTGACGAACTGCGACAGCGACATCAGGATGATCATCACGGCGGTGACGATCTTGACGCTGGTCTCGGGGCTGCCCACGAAGGTCGCGGAGAGCGGGGCACCGAAGATGTGCGCCTTGCCGGCGCTCACCAGCAGGTCGCCGTGGATGACGCCGATGTCCTGGCCCTTGGCGACCTTGGCGAGCACCCCGTAGAGCGCGGTGAAGAACGGCGCCTGCACGATGATGGGAAGGCAGCTGGAGAACGGGTTGGTACCCGCCTCCTTGTACAGCTTCATCATCTCTTCGGACTGGCGCTGCCGGTCGTTCTTGTAGCGCTCCTGGATGGCCTTCATCTTCGGCTGGATCGCCTGCATGGCCCGGGTCGCCTTGATCTGCTTCACGAAGAGCGGGATCAGGCAGATCCGGATGACGACCACCATCGAGGCGATGGCGAGACCCCAGGCCCAGCCACCGTCCGGGTTGAAGATGTGGCTGTACAGCGAGTGGAACTGGACGATGATCCAGGACACCGCTGTGTACAGGGGATTCAGGAAGGAGAAGGTCACCGGTCAGGCTCCTTGGACAGGTGGATTGGCCGCACGGGGCCAATGGTCGCCGGGCCCTCGGGGTCCGGACCGGCGGGGGTGGCGGTCACCGGGTCTCCGGTGGCGGACCGGCTCTTCAGCCAGTCTCGCAACCGCCGGTGCCACACCGGATGCTTGCGCGGCGGGACATGATCGACCCCACCGGGCGTCCACGGATTGCAGCGCAGGATGCGCCACACGGTCAGCCCGCCGCCCTTGACCGCTCCGTGCACCTTCACGGCCTCGTAGCCGTAGTGCGAGCAGGAGGGGTAGTAACGGCAGACCGGACCGAGCAGTGGGCTGATGGTCCACTGGTAGACCCTGATCAGACCCATCAGCAGGTACTTCATCGACCTGCTCCCGTCGGCGCCGTGGCGGCGGGCTCCGTCCTCAGCAACCGCTTCAGTGCCGCGTCCAGGTCACGTTCGAGGTCCTGGTACGAGGCGGTCGCGGCCTGGGGCAGCGCACGCACCACTATCAGGCTACCGGCGGGCAGCCTGGAGAGACGATCACGAACGAGATGGCGCAACCGGCGCTTGACCAGGTTGCGAACGACCGCCGGGCCAACGGCCTTGCTCACGACGAAACCCGCACGCGCCGAAGGAGTCCCCTCGGCGACGTGCGGGCGGGAGTCGCTGGTCCGGTCGGTCTGCCCCTGCGGGTCACCGTCTCTGCTGAGATGGACGACCAGAAGGGGCCGGCCGGCCCGGCGACCGCGTTTCACCGCGGTCGCGAAGTCCTGGCGCCGCCGCAGCCGATTCTCGGAGGGCAGCACAACAGACTCTGGCGCGGATCAGGCGGACAGGCTGCTGCGGCCCTTGCCACGGCGGGCGGCCAGGATGGCGCGGCCGGCGCGGGTACGCATACGCAGCCGGAAGCCGTGGGTCTTCGCGCGACGACGGTTGTTCGGCTGGAAGGTGCGCTTGCTCACTCGGGGGCTCCTGAGGTGAATCGTAGGATGACGGGGAATCGCTTGGCCGTCACCGTGCGTCCGCGTGATCTCCCCTGATTCGGAAATCCGGCCCATCGCCCCAGTTCGGCTGGGGTTTGAGGCAATCCACGGCGCCCGTGCTGCGCGCCTTATGGAGCGGGTGGACCCGCGGACATGCGGCAGCGGCCATCGACAACTCGACCTGGTTACGGTACGCGGGACGGGGCACGGGGGTCAAACCAGCCGTCTCTCGCCCGTCTTACCCACAGCCTGTGGACAACGACTTGATCCGTCCCTGTTCGCTGACTACCGTTGCAGAACTTGTCTGGTTTGTTCTTGGAAAGCGTGCACCAGTGGCTGATGTCAACAGCGACCTCGTCCCGGTCTGGGCCAGGGTCGTCGAGCGGCTGGTCGCCGACCCCGATGTCGGGGAGATGGACAAACAGTGGGTGCAGCGCACCCAGCCGATGTGGATGATGCACGACACCGCCCTGCTGGCGACCCCGAACGAGCGGGCCAAGCAGGTGCTGGAGGGCCGGCTGCTGCCGCAGCTGACCGAGGCCCTCAGCCGTGAGCTCAGCCGCCCGGTCCGGATCGCCGTGATGGTCGACGCCAACGCGGTGCCGACCACCCCCGCACCCGCCCCCCAGGCCCCCGCCGAGCCCTACCCGGGCCCGGCCGAGGACGACGCCCCCGGCTACGGCGGCCAGGGCTACCAGCAGCCGTACGAGCACGGCCAGCCCTACGAGCAGCCGCAGCCGTACGAGCAGGGCCAGGGGTACGAGCAGGACTACGAGCGCCCCCGCTACGACACCGGCGGCTACGAGCAGCGCCAGGCCCCGTACGGCGGCCCCGGCGGCGGGCCCGGCTGGCAGGGCTACCAGGAGCAGCCGCCCGGCTACCGCGACGCGGAGGAGCCCGCGTCCCGTCCGGCGCCGCGGCCCGTCCCCGGCCCGCCCGCGACCACCCAGGGCGACCTCTTCGGCGGCGCCTACGGCCCCGGCCCGAACGAGCAGCCCCGCACCGGCGCCGGCCGTCGGGCCGGCGGCTCCCGCCCCACCGGCGGCCGCCCGGCCGAGAAGGCCGCCCCGGAGCGCTCCGCCGAGCGTCCCGGCGTCCCCGGCGTGCCCGCCCCGCCCGGCGCTCCCCCGGCCGGCGGCTCCCGCAAGGACGAGCCGGCCGCCCGGCTGAACCCCAAGTACCTGTTCGACACCTTCGTCATCGGCGCCAGCAACCGCTTCGCGCACGCGGCGGCGGTGGCGGTCGCCGAGGCCCCGGCCAAGGCGTACAACCCGCTCTTCATCTACGGCGAGTCCGGGCTGGGCAAGACCCACCTGCTGCACGCCATCGGGCACTACTCGCGCAGTCTCTTCCCGGGCACCCGGGTGCGCTACGTGTCCTCGGAGGAGTTCACCAACGAGTTCATCAACTCGATCCGGGACGGCAAGGCGGACACCTTCCGCCGCCGCTACCGGGACATGGACATCCTGCTCGTGGACGACATCCAGTTCCTCGCGAGCAAGGAGTCCACGCAGGAGGAGTTCTTCCACACCTTCAACACCCTGCACAACGCGAACAAGCAGATCGTCCTCTCCTCGGACCGGCCGCCCAAGCTGCTGACCACGCTGGAGGACCGGCTGCGCAACCGCTTCGAGTGGGGTCTGATCACCGACGTCACCCCGCCGGAGCTGGAGACCCGGATCGCGATCCTGCGCAAGAAGGCGATCCAGGAGCAACTCAACGCTCCCGCCGACGTATTGGAGTTCATCGCCTCCCGGATCACCCGCAACATCCGGGAGTTGGAGGGCGCGCTGATCCGGGTGACCGCCTTCGCCAACCTCAACCGGGCCCCGGTGGACCTGGAGTTGGCCGGGATCGTCCTCAAGGACCTGATCCCGGGCGGGGACGAGGACGCCGGCCCGGAGATCACCGCGCAGGTCATCATGCAGCAGACCGCCGCCTACTTCGGCCTGGGCGTGGACGACCTCTGCGGGTCCTCGCGCAGCCGGGTGCTGGTGACGGCCCGGCAGATCGCGATGTACCTCTGCCGCGAGCTCACCGACCTCTCGCTGCCGAAGATCGGCGCGCAGTTCGGCGGCCGCGACCACACCACGGTGATGCACGCGGACCGCAAGATCCGCTCGCTGATGGCCGAGCGGCGCTCGATCTACAACCAGGTCACCGAACTCACCAACCGCATCAAGAGCTAGCCGGAGCAGGCACGGCGGGGCCCCGGGTCCGAAGACGGGCCCCAAGGGCGTCAGGAGCGAATCCTGACGCCCTTTCTCGTGTCCACAGGTGTGCGTCGCGCGCCGGCTGGGCAGGGATGCCCTCGACGGACGGTCCGCCAGTCCACAGCCCGCGCCGAACAACTGACCGGTGATTCGAAACCCGGGGGCGCGCAAGGCCGTTGTCCACAGGACGGGCCCCTCCGCCGCCGTCCACAGGGTGGGGAGTGCGGAGTTATCCAGAATTCGTCCACAGGCCCGTCGCCGCTACGCTCTTCCGCGCAGGTCAGGTGCCTGTGGACTTGTGCACAACGGTTATCCACAGGGTGTGGACAATTGACGGGTCCACAGTGGGCCGTCCGGGTTATCCACCGGTTGTCCCCAGGGGAGGGCCGGTTATCCCCAGGTTGTCCACAGCGGCGTCCACAGTTCGACAACCGTGGGCTGGCGTTCATACCCTGGTGTGAAAGGCGTCACGTAAAGTTGACCGGCGCCCGTGGATAACCGGGCCCGGATCTGGGGACAGCCCTGGGGATAACCTGTGGATACCCTGCGTGCCCTGTGGGTAACGCTCGGCTGTCCACAGCGCGGCCTGCCCGTCCACAGCCGCCGTCCACACCCGCTGTGGACAAAATTCGGGCTCTGACCTGCGGAAACAGGGTTATCCACGGTTTCCACAGGCCCTACTACTACCACTACACATTTAGACCCCGGACTTGCTTTCAAAGTGGGTGGGCCCCGAATCTGTGGACAACCGGGCCCCGACAACAGTTCGGGTCGCTTCCGCCCGTCTGCCCCGTCTGTCGGCGGAGTACGTCAGACTGTCCTTGCGACTGGAAGCGGAGTGACCGAGCTCGGTGGACAGCCGAACCGACGATCAAGATCAGACGAACCAGAGTGCGAGCGGGAGCGCTCGATCCAGGAGGCGGTTACCGGTGAAGTTCCGGGTGGAGCGTGACGTCCTCGCGGAGGCGGTGGCCTGGGCTGCCCGCAGCCTCCCGGCACGGCCGCCGGTGCCGGTGCTGGCCGGCCTGCTGCTGACCGCGCAGGAGGGCAGCCTGGCGCTGTCCGGCTTCGACTACGAGGTCTCGGCCCGGGTCGAGCTGGAGGCGGACGTCGAGGAGCCCGGCACCGTCCTGGTCTCCGGCCGGCTGCTGAACGACATCTCCCGCAACCTCCCCAACCGGCCGGTGGAGATCTCCACCGACGGCCAGCGGGTCAGCGTGGTCTGCGGCAGCTCCCGGTTCACCCTCCCCACCCTCCCGGTGGACGAGTACCCGGCGCTGCCCCAGATGCCGACCGCCACCGGCACCGTCTCCGGCGACGTCTTCGCCTCGGCCGTCAGCCAGGCCGCGGTCGCCGCCGGCCGGGACGACACCCTCCCGGTGCTCACCGGTGTCCGGGTCGAGATCGAGGGCGACCGGATCACCCTGGCCGCCACCGACCGCTACCGCTTCGCCGTCCGCGAGCTGCTGTGGAAGCCCGAGCAGTCGGACATCTCCGCCGTCGCGCTGGTCCCCGCCAAGACCCTCCAGGACATCGCCAAGTCCCTGGGCAGCGGCGACAACGTCTCCATCGCGCTCTCCTCGGGCGGCGCGGGCGAGGGCCTGATCGGCTTCGAGGGCGCCGGCCGCCGGACGACCACCCGGCTGCTGGAGGGCGAGTTCCCCAAGTTCCGCAGCCTCTTCCCGACCGAGTTCAACGCGATCGCCGCGATCCAGACCCAGCCCTTCCTGGAGGCGCTCAAGCGCGTCTCGCTGGTCGCCGAGCGCAACACCCCGGTCCGCCTCAACTTCGAGGAGGGCGTGCTGACGCTGGAGGCCGGTTCGGGCGACGACGCCCAGGCCACCGAGCGGATCGAGGCCTCCCTGGAGGGCGACGCCATCTCGATCGCGTTCAACCCGGGCTACCTGGAGGAGGGCCTCAAGGCCATCGACTCCCCCTTCGCCCAGCTCAGCTTCACCACCCCGACCAAGCCCGCGCTGCTCAGCGGCAAGGTCTCGGTGGACGCCGAGGAGGACAAGGCCTACCAGTACCTGATCATGCCGGTCCGCCTCTCCGGCTGATCCCGCCCGTCCTTCGTCCACAGGCTGTGCACACCCGCTGTGCACAGCCTGTGGCCGTCTCCCCCGGCCGGCCCCGACCGCAGCCGGGCGGGGCCGCTCCAGCGCGTAGGCTCAAGGAGTGCGGCAACGGCGCCGCCGGCAGGCACGTCACCACAGGTAAGGACTTGGTCATGGAGCTCGGCCTCATCGGTCTCGGCAAGATGGGCGGCAACATGCGCGAGCGGATCCGCCGCGCCGGCCACACCGTCATCGGCTACGACCGCAACCCTGACATCTCCGACGTCGAGAGCCTCCAGGAGCTCGTCAGCAAGCTCCAGGGCCCGCGCGTGGTCTGGGTCATGGTCCCGGCGGGCGCCGCCACCCAGGCGACCGTCGACGAGCTCGCCGAGCTGCTCTCCCCCGGCGACGTGGTGGTCGACGGCGGCAACTCCCGCTGGACCGACGACGTCAAGCACGCCGAGGCGCTGGCCGCCAAGGGCATCGGCTTCGTGGACTGCGGCGTCTCCGGCGGCGTCTGGGGCCTGGAGAACGGCTACGCGCTGATGTACGGCGGCGACGCCGAGCACGTCGCGAAGGCCCAGCCGGTCTTCGACGCCCTCAAGCCCGAGGGCGAGTTCGGCTCGGTGCACGCGGGCGCGGTGGGCGCCGGCCACTTCGCCAAGATGGTCCACAACGGCATCGAGTACGCGATGATGCAGGCCTTCGCCGAGGGCTGGGAGCTGCTGGAGGCCGCCCCCGAGGTCACCGATGTGCGCGACGTCTTCCGCAGCTGGCAGGAGGGCACCGTCATCCGCTCCTGGCTGCTGGACCTGGCCGTCCGCGCCCTGGACGAGGACGAGCACCTGGACAAGCTGCGCGGCTGGGCCGCCGACTCCGGCGAGGGCCGCTGGACCGTCGAGGCCGCGATCGACCACGCCGTGCCGCTGCCGGCGATCACCGCCTCGCTGTTCGCCCGCTTCGCCTCCCGCCAGGAGGACTCGCCGCAGATGAAGATGATCGCCGCGCTGCGCAACCAGTTCGGCGGCCACGCGGTCGAGTCCAAGTAACCAGCAGGTCCTCCCCAAGAAGGCGGGCGCAGTCCACAGCCATGCACGTCGCGCACCTGTCGCTCGCCGACTTCCGGTCGTACGCCCGGGCCGAGGTTCCCCTCGACCCGGGCGTGACCGCCTTCGTGGGGCCCAACGGCCAGGGCAAGACCAACCTGGTCGAGGCGATCGGCTACGTGGCCACCCTGGGCAGCCACCGGGTCGCCACCGACGCCCCGCTGATCCGGCTGGGCGCCGAGCGGGCGGTGGTCCGCACCTCGGTGGTGGACCGCGGCCGGTCCACCCTGATCGAGCTGGAGCTCACCCCGGGCAAGGCCAACCGGGCCCGGATCAACCGCTCCGACAACGTCCGCCCGCGGGACGTCCTGGGCCTGCTGCGCACCGTGCTGTTCGCCCCCGAGGACCTCAGCCTGGTCAAGGGCGACCCGGGTGAGCGGCGGCGCTTCCTGGACGAGCTGCTGACCGCCCGGGCACCCCGGCTGGCCGGGGTGCGGCAGGACTACGAGCGGGTGCTCAAGCAGCGCAACGCCCTGCTGAAGACCGCCGCGATGGCCCGCCGGGCCGGCGGCGGCAAGGGCGCGGACCTGTCCACCCTGGAGGTCTGGGACGGCCATCTGGCCCGCGCCGGCGCCGAGTTGACGGCCTTCCGGATCCAGCTGGTGGCCGCCCTGCAGCCCCTGGTGGCGGCCGCGTACGGGCAGCTGGCCCCCGGCGGCGGCGAGACCGCCCTGGAGTACCGCAGCTCCTTCGAGGGCGAGCTGCCGACCAGCCGTGAGCAGGCCGAGGAGCAGCTGCTGAACGCGCTGCAGGCGGTCCGCAAGCAGGAGGTCGAGCGCGGTGTCACCCTGGTCGGCCCGCACCGCGACGAGCTGGGGCTCAAGCTCGGCCCGCTGCCCGCCAAGGGCTACGCCAGCCACGGCGAGTCCTGGTCGTTCGCGCTGGCGCTGCGGCTGGCCTCGTACGAGCTGCTGCGCGCCGACGGCGGCGAGCCGGTGCTGATCCTGGACGACGTGTTCGCCGAGCTGGACGCCGCCCGCCGGGACCGGCTGGCCGAGCTGGTGGCCGGCGGCGAGCAGGTGCTGGTGACCGCGGCGGTCGCCGAGGACGTGCCGAAGGCGCTGGCCGGCGCCCGGTTCGCGGTCTCCGACGGCGCGGTGCGCCGGGTCGACGCCTGACCGCGCCCCCGCGCCCGCACCGCTGCACACCCCTCCACCCGCACCACCACACCGCCGTCACCGGACCGCGACCGCTTCCGCGCACCGCGCGCCCCCGCCCCGGCCCGAGGGGCCCGGCGGCTCCCGTAGGCTGGACGGCTCGGCGGGCGCGCGACCGCGACCGTTGTCCACAGGCTGGGGAAAGGAGATCGCCGTGAGCGAGCCGGCGGAGCACTCCCCCGAGCCCGGTGCCCCGGCGCCGACCGGTGCCGACCTCGCCCGCTCCGCGCTGCGCGCGGCCCGGGCCCAGGCCCGTCAGCGCGGCGAGCAGGTCCGGGAGAAGCGCGAGGCGAAGCGGCACGGCCTGCGCAGCGGCGCCCGCTCGGACGGCCGCGACCCGGTCCCGCTGGGCGCGGCGCTCAACCGGCTGCTGACCGAGCGCGGCTGGGAGTCCTCGGCCGCCGTCGGCGGGGTGATGGGCCGCTGGCCGCAGATCGTCGGCCCGGACATCGCCGCGCACTGCCACCCCTCCTCCTACGACGAGGCCGCCGCGGTGCTCACCGTGCAGTGCGACTCCACCGCCTGGGCCACCCAACTACGCTGGCTGGCACGGCAGTTGGTGGCCCGTCTGAACCACGAACTGGGCCACGGGACGGTCCGGACCATCAAGGTGCTCGGCCCCGCGGCGCCCGCCCGCGGCTACGGCCGGCTGCGCGCGCCCGGGAGCAAGGGGCCGGGCGACACCTGGGGCTGACCGGGACCTCGGACGGCCGGCGGGGGCACGGATCGGATGGCGATCTTCCGGAACCCCTGACAGCCCTTCCAGGCGCCCTGGGCCCCCCGGGCGAGTATCGGGACATGTCCCGAGGGGATTCAGGGCGGCATATCTGCCCTCAAGGGCTGCCAAACGCCCATCTCTGTCAGTCGTACCGGTAGACTGAAAGCCAAACACTGTTGCTAGTGGCAACCGAGTCGAAACGCTGTGGTCGCACGCCCGCCCGTACGGGGTGGGCATGCGACCCGTGCTGTGCCAGAGAGGGCGCTTCGTGGCCGATTCCGGCAACCCCAGCCAGACCCCAGACCAGTCCGAGCAGGCTTCCTACACCGGTAGCAACATCCAGGTGCTGGAAGGCCTCGACGCCGTCCGCAAGCGCCCCGGCATGTACATCGGTTCGACGGGCGAGCGCGGCCTGCACCACCTGGTGCAGGAGGTCGTGGACAACTCCGTCGACGAGGCGATGGCCGGGCACGCCGACACCATCGACGTCACGATCATGGCCGACGGCGCCATCCGCTGCGTCGACAACGGCCGCGGCATCCCGGTGGACATCGTCCCCGGCCAGGACAAGCCCGCCGTCGAGGTCGTGCTCACCGTCCTGCACGCCGGCGGCAAGTTCGGCGGCGGCGGCTACGCCGTCTCCGGCGGTCTGCACGGCGTGGGCGTCTCCGTGGTGAACGCGCTGTCCACCCGGCTCTCGGTGGAGATCCACCGGGACGGCCACATCTGGACCCAGGACTACAAGATGGGCGCGCCGACCGCCCCCCTGGTCAAGGGCGCGGAGACCGACCGCACCGGCACCACGGTGACCTTCTGGGCCGACGGCGACATCTTCGAGACCACCGTCTACTCCTTCGAGACGCTCTCCCGGCGCTTCCAGGAGATGGCCTTCCTCAACAAGGGCCTGTCGATCTCGCTGACCGACGAGCGCCCCGAGCACGCGGACGAGGAGGGCAAGCCGCTCACCGTCACGTACAAGTACGACGGCGGCATCGCCGACTTCGTCGCCCACCTCAACTCCCGCAAGGGCGAGGTCGTCCACCCCTCGGTGATCGACTTCGAGGCGGAGGACAAGGACAAGGCGATCTCGGTGGAGATCGCGATGCAGTGGAACTCCTCCTACACCGAGGGGGTCTACAGCTTCGCCAACACCATCCACACCCACGGCGGCGGCACCCACGAGGAGGGCTTCCGCGCCGCGCTGACCGGCCTGGTCAACCGCTACGCGCGGGACAAGAAGCTGCTCCGCGAGAAGGACGACAACCTCTCCGGCGAGGACATCCGCGAGGGTCTGACCGCGATCATCTCGGTCAAGCTCGGCGAGCCCCAGTTCGAGGGCCAGACCAAGGACAAGCTCGGCAACACCGAGGCCAAGACCTTCGTCCAGAAGGTCGTCCACGAGCACCTCAACGACTGGCTGGACCGCAACCCCAACGAGGCCGCGGACATCATCCGCAAGTCCATCCAGGCCGCCACCGCGCGCGTCGCCGCCCGCAAGGCCCGCGACCTGACCCGCCGCAAGGGCCTGCTGGAGTCCGCCTCGCTGCCGGGCAAGCTCTCGGACTGCCAGTCCAAGGACCCGTCCGAGTGCGAGATCTTCATCGTCGAGGGTGACTCCGCCGGCGGCTCGGCCAAGCAGGGCCGCGACCCGCGCACCCAGGCCATCCTGCCGATCCGCGGCAAGATCCTGAACGTCGAGAAGGCCCGGATCGACAAGGTCCTCCAGAACACCGAGGTCCAGGCGCTCATCTCGGCCTTCGGCTGCGGCATCCAGGAGGACTACGACGAGTCCAAGCTGCGGTACCACAAGATCGTCCTGATGGCCGACGCCGACGTCGACGGACAGCACATCCGCACCCTGCTGCTCACCCTGCTGTTCCGCTTCATGCGGCCGCTGGTCGAGTCCGGGTACGTCTACCTCGCCATGCCGCCGCTGTACAAGATCAAGTGGGGCAAGGACGACTTCGAGTACGCCTACTCCGACCGCGAGCGCGACGCGCTGATCGCGGCCGGGGTGGAGGCCGGGCGCCGGCTGCCCAAGGACGACGCGATCCAGCGCTTCAAGGGTCTCGGCGAGATGAACGCCGAGGAGCTCCGGGTCACCACCATGGACGCCGAGCACCGCCTGCTGCTCCAGGTCACCCTGGAGGACGCCGCCCGTGCCGACGAGCTGTTCTCCGTGCTGATGGGCGAGGACGTCGAGGCGCGCCGCTCCTTCATCCAGCGCAACGCCAAGGACGTTCGCTTCCTGGACGTGTGACGCCTGCACCGCAGGCCCCGCACGTTCCAGTCCGCGTGAAAGGAAACTGACCACCAGTGGTCGACGACAACCGTCCCGAAGGCGAACAGCCCGAGACCCCCGCAGCCGAGGGCACCGCCCAGGTGACCATGCGGATCGAGCCGGTCGAGCTCGAGACCGAGATGCAGCGCTCCTACCTCGACTACGCGATGAGCGTGATCGTCAGCCGGGCGCTCCCCGAGGTCCGCGACGGCCTCAAGCCGGTGCACCGCCGCGTGCTCTACGCGATGTACGACGGCGGGTACCGGCCCGAGAAGGGCTACTACAAGTGCGCCCGCGTCGTCGGCGACGTCATGGGCAACTACCACCCGCACGGTGACACCTCGATCTACGACACCGTGGTCCGCCTGGCCCAGCCGTGGTCGCTGCGGATGCCGCTGGTGGACGGCAACGGCAACTTCGGCTCCCCGGGCAACGACCCGGCGGCGGCGATGCGCTACACCGAGTGCAAGCTGATGCCGCTGGCCATGGAGATGATGCGCGACATCGACGAGGAGACCGTCGACTTCGCGCCCAACTACGACGGCCGCTCGCAGGAGCCGACCGTCCTGCCCGCGCGCATCCCCAACCTGCTGGTCAACGGTGCCACCGGCATCGCGGTCGGCATGGCCACCAACATCCCGCCGCACAA
The DNA here is from genome assembly GCF_042883725.1 of Kitasatospora sp. NPDC058184. NCBI lineage: Bacteria > Bacillati > Actinomycetota > Actinomycetes > Kitasatosporales > Streptomycetaceae > Kitasatospora > Kitasatospora sp. NPDC058184. The sequence continues at coordinate 35,255 of NZ_JBHVVE010000025.1, read as the reverse complement.
CCTCCGCGAGGTCGCCTCCGGCGCGCTCTGGTACCTGGAGAACCCGGAGGCCTCCGCCGAGGAGCTGCTGGACGCCCTGGTCGAGCGGATCAAGGGCCCCGACTTCCCGACCGGCGCGCTGATCGTCGGCCGCCGCGGGATCGACGACTACTACCGCACCGGCCGCGGCTCGGTCACCATGCGGGCCGTGGTCGAGGTCGAGGAGATCCAGGGCCGCCAGTGCCTGGTGATCACCGAGCTGCCGTACCAGGTCAACCCGGACAACCTCGCGCTGAAGATCGCCGACCTGGTCAAGGACGGCAAGATCGCCGGCATCGCCGACGTCCGGGACGAGTCCTCGTCCCGCACCGGCACCCGCCTGGTGGTCGTGCTCAAGCGCGACGCGGTCGCCAAGGTCGTGCTGAACAACCTGTACAAGCACACCGAGCTGCAGACCAACTTCGGCGCCAACATGCTGGCCCTGGTCGACGGCGTGCCGCGCACGCTGTCGCTCGACGCCTTCATCCGGCACTGGGTCAACCACCAGGTCGAGGTCATCGTCCGGCGCACCACCTTCCGGCTGCGCAAGGCCGAGGAGCGCGCCCACATCCTGCGCGCCCTGCTGAAGGCCCTGGACCTGATCGACGAGGTCATCGCGCTGATCCGGGCCTCGGCCAGCGCCGACGCCGCCCGCACCGGCCTGATGGGCCTGCTCGACATCGACGAGCTCCAGGCCAACGCGATCCTGGAGATGCAGCTGCGCCGACTGGCCGCCCTCGAGCGCCAGCGGATCATGGACGAGCACGACGAGCTCCAGCGCAAGATCGACGAGTACAACGCGATCCTGGCCTCGCCGGTCCGCCAGCGGGAGATCATCTCCGAGGAGCTCACCGCGATCGTCGACAAGTACGGCGACGAGCGGCGCTCCACCCTCATCCCCTCCGACGGCGACCTCTCCATCGAGGACCTCATCGCCGAGGAGGACATCGTCGTCACGATCACCCGTGGCGGCTACGTCAAGCGGACCCGCTCCGACCTCTACCGCTCGCAGAAGCGCGGCGGCAAGGGCGTGCGCGGTGCCCAGCTGAAGCAGGACGACATCGTCGACCACTTCTTCGTGACGACGACCCACAACTGGATCCTGTTCTTCACCAACAAGGGCCGGGTCTACCGCGCCAAGGGCTACGAGCTGCCGGACGCCGGGCGCGACGCCCGCGGCCAGCACGTCGCCAACCTGCTGGCCTTCCAGCCGGACGAGCACATCGCCCAGGTGATGGCCGTGCGGACGTACGAGGACAAGCCGTACCTGGTCCTCGCCACCCGGGCCGGCCTGGTGAAGAAGTCCGCGCTCAAGGACTACGACTCGCCGCGCTCCGGCGGCCTGATCGCGATCAACCTGCGCCAGGACGAGGAGGGCCAGGACGACGAGCTGATCGGCGCCGAGCTGGTCTCCGCCGAGGACGACCTGCTGCTGGTCTCCAAGAAGGCCCAGTCGATCCGCTTCACCGCGACCGACGACGCCCTGCGCCCGACCGGCCGCGCCACCTCCGGCGTCAAGGGCATGGCCTTCCGCGAGGACGACGAACTGCTCTCGATGAACGTCGTCCGTCCGGGCACCTACGTCTTCACCGCCACGGACGGCGGCTACGCCAAGCGCACCGGGGTGGACGAGTACCGTGTCCAGGGGCGCGGCGGCTACGGCACCAAGGCGGCGAAGATCGTCGAGGGCCGGGGCTCGCTGGTCGGCGCGCTCGTGGTCGACGAATCCGACGAGATCATGGCGATCACCCTCTCGGGTGGGGTGATCCGCACGAGGGTTTCCGAGGTTCGTGAAACCGGACGTGACACCATGGGCGTCCAACTGATCAACCTCGGAAAGCGCGACGCGGTCGTGGGCATGGCCCGCAACGCGGAGGCCGAGGACGAGGAGACGGCGGAGGACGAGGTGGCGGGTACCGAGTCCACCGAGACGGCCGAGGGAGCGGAGACGGCGGTCGACGGAGACGTCGAGGCCTGAACCGAACCGCAGACCGGTGCCGCCGCGTCCAGAGTATGGATGCGGCGGCACCGGACGCCGACCAGTTCCGGGCAATCCCGCCGGGCGCTGGATGACGAGTGACGAAGCAGGGCGGCGCCGCCGTCCTGGTGGGAAGTGCGGGAGGACCAGGTGAGTGGAGCCACGGGTGCTGCGGGAGGAACCTCCGGCGGCCGTCCGGGCGCGCAGGGCGGGGGTGCGTACGGCGTTCCGCAGCCGCCGACCGAGCACTCGGCCGCGTCCACCTCGCTGATGCCGCCGGCCGGTGGAGCGGGCCAGAGCGGTGCGACCTACGGGGGGCAGACGCCCGCGCCGCCGAGCGGCCAGGCCGGCTTCTCGCAGCCGACCACGTACGCCAAGGGGCAGCCGACCCCGGCCCGGGGCACCCGGAGCCCGGGCCACACCCCGGCGGGCGGGACCCCGGTCGGGGCGACCCCGGCCGGCGGCACCCCCACCGGGGCGGCGCGCCGCCCCGCCGGTGCCCCCGCGGCCGCGACCGGGGGGGCCGGCCTCGGCCGGACCCGCAAGGCCCGGCTGCGGGTGACCAAGGTGGACCCGTGGTCGGTGATGAAGGTCAGCTTCCTGCTGTCGCTGGCCGTCGGCATCATCATCATCGTGGCCGCGGCCGTGCTGTGGATGACGCTGGACTCGCTCGGCGTCTTCGACTCGCTGACCAAGACCCTCAAGGACGTCACCGGCTCGGACAGCAGCGGCGGCCTCAACCTGATGGACTACGTCGGCTTCGGCAAGGTGATGACCTTCACCACGCTGATCGCCGTGGTCGACGTCGTCCTGCTGACCGCCCTGTCCACGCTCTCCGCGTTCATCTACAACGCGGCGGCCGGCTTCACCGGCGGTGTCGAGCTCACCCTGGCCGAGGAGGACTGATCCCGGCCGGATCCTGACGCTCGCTCAGCTCCCCGTCCACGGACGGAATGCACGGGCCCCACCCGCTGTTGCAGCGGGTGGGGCCCGTCGGCATTTCGGGTGACAGCCGGCCGCCCGCGGCGTGCCACCCGGAAACCGGGCGGCCGCGGTGGGACAAGCTGGGTGCCGCCCGTCCCGCGCCTGGGAGTGCCGCAGGCCGCCCCCGGTCCGCCCGACCGGGTCAGCTGAGGTTCCGCAGGACGACTGGACGGAGGCGCGCGGTGGCGAAGCTCGCAGGTCAACTGGTCGAAGCCCTCGAAGGGCTGTTGGGGGTCCCGGTACCGCTGCGGGTACAGGCCTGGGACGGCAGCACCGCCGGGCCGCCGGGCGCGCCCACCGTGGTCCTGCGCAACCGCCGGGCGCTGCGCCGGCTGGTCTGGCAGCCGGGCGAGCTGGGCCTGGCCCGGGCCTACGTCGCGGGGGACCTGGAACTCGCCCCCGGCACCGACCTGTACGAGACGCTCTCCGCCGTCGCCCGCTTCGCCGAGCGGCCGGAGGTCCGCACCCTGGCCCTCGGGCCGCGCGAGGCGCTCGGCCCCAAGGGCCGCCGGGTGCTCGCCGCCGCGCTGCGGGCCGGGGCGGTCGGCCTCGAGCCCGAGCCGCCCCGCGAGGAGGTCCGCAGGGCCCCAGGGCGGCTGCACAGCCGCAGCCGCGACCGCGCGGCCATCAGCCACCACTACGACGTCGGGAACGACTTCTACCGGATCGTGCTGGGCTCCTCGATGGTCTACTCGTGCGCCTACTGGGCGCCCGAGGCGAAGAGCCTGGAGGCGGCCCAGGAGGCCAAGCTCGACCTGATCTGCCGCAAGCTCGGCCTGCGCCCCGGGATGCGCCTGCTGGACGTCGGCTGCGGATGGGGCTCGCTGCTGCTGCACGCGGCGAAGCACTACGGGGTCACCGCGGTCGGCGTCTCCATCTCCACGGAGCAGGTCGCGCTGGCCCGCGCCAGGGTCGAGGAGGCCGGGCTGTCCGACCGGGTCGAGGTCCGGCTCCAGGACTACCGGGAGATCACCGACGGGCCCTTCGACGCGATCTCCAGCGTCGGGATGGCCGAGCACGTCGGCTCCGAGCAGTACCGGGTCTACGCCGAGGGCCTGTACCGGCTGCTGGTGCCCGGCGGCCGGCTGCTCAACCACCAGATCGCCCGCCGCCCCGACATCCCCGGGGTGCCGCACCGCACCAGCCCCTTCATCGACCGCTACGTCTTCCCGGACGGCGAGCTCTCCCCCGTCGGGTCCACGGTGGCCCGGCTGGAGGAGGCCGGCTTCGAGGTCCGGGACGTCGAGTCGCTGCGCGAGCACTACGGGCTGACCCTGCGCGAGTGGGTGGCCAACCTGGAGGCGCACTGGACGGAGGCGGTCCGGCTGGTCGGCCGCGGCCGGGCCCGGGTCTGGCGGCTGTACATGGCGGCCTCCGCGCTCGCCTTCGAGCAGAACCGGATCGGGATCAACCAGGTCCTCGCCGTCCGCAGCACCGAGGAGGGCGCGGCGGGCCTGCCGCCGACCCGCGAGGAGTGGCTGCTGCGCCCCTCCGTGGGCGCGCCGCAGCTGGTCGCGGGGGGTGCCGCCGCAGCCCCGGCCGACCCGGATTTGGGAGATCGGCCGTCGGTCCGCTAATCTTTCAGTGCGGCAAGGGCCTATAGCTCAGACGGTTAGAGCGCTTCCCTGATAAGGAAGAGGCCACAGGTTCAAGTCCTGTTAGGCCCACCACCGCGAAGGGCCCGGAGTGATCCACTCCGGGCCCTTCGACAGTTCTTGAGATCGGGCGGGGCCGTGGATCGGCCGGCATCCGGTACGATCTCTCATCGGTGAGGGCCTATAGCTCAGACGGTTAGAGCGCTTCCCTGATAAGGAAGAGGCCACAGGTTCAAGTCCTGTTAGGCCCACCTCCCCGAAGGGCCCGGAGTGATCCACTCCGGGCCCTTCGACGTTTCCCGCCGCGCTGCCTCCGCGCGTCCCGCCGCGTTCCCACCGCGTTCCCGCCGCCGGACCGGGAACCGCGCGCCCCTCCCGACGGTTCTCGGGGGAGGGACGGTGGAGGGTTGGTGACGGCATGGCGGTGTTCTGGGCGATGAGCATCCCCGGACTGGTCTGCGCCCTGGTGGTGCTGGCCGCGCTCGATCAACTGGCACTGCGGGCGCGCCGCGCCCGCTGGGTGCCCTGGCGGGGGACGGGCCGGGAGGGGCAGATCTCGGCCACCGGGTTCGAGCAGCTGCACGCGCAGTTCGCCGCGGGCAAGCAGCACGAGCTGGACGAACGTCGCAGCACCCTGATGCTGCGGGACGAGGAGGGCGAGGGGGCGCCGCCGCGGACCAGGGTGGACCTGGCGAACGGCACCGCCGTGGTGGTGGCGCCGGGCCGCCCGGCGGACGGGACGGCGGGCGGACCCGCGGACGGCTCGGCGGGCCGGGTCTGATCCGCGGGCGCGCGGGACGGTCCGGGCACGGTCGGACCGCCCGCCAGGAGGTGCGGCGTCAATCCTGGGACCGGACCGCCGGGTTGGCCGCACCGGTGGCTGGTCACGATTGGGACACCGGTGTGTATCATCGGCCGCAAGGGCAGTCTGGCACCCGGCCGCCCGTTCGCGCTCGAAACACAACTGGACTCGTCGGCCCGGTCAGTCCGGCCGGATCCGGCTCTTGAGTCCACCAACGCAAGAAGGACGAGGTCCCGCGGTGAAGAAGCTTCTCCTGGTCGCCCTGGTCGCCCTCGGCGGCTTCTTTGTCTACCGTCAGGTCCAGGCGGACCGCGCCGAGCAGGACCTGTGGACCGAGGCCACCGACCCGGTCCCGGCCGGTCGCTGAGCCCCCGGCGATCTGACGATCGACGAACTCCGGAGGCGCCCGTCGGCGCCTCCCGGGCCGGCCGGCCCGGTCGACGAACCGGACCGGCCGACCCCTTGGAACGGCACCGTTCCGGGGGGACGGCGCTGGGAATCGCGCCGGAAACCGGTACGCTAGTGCCCGTTGGCACGCGCGCGGTGCCGTCGAGGGGCATTAGCTCAGTTGGTAGAGCGCTGCCTTTGCAAGGCAGATGTCAGGAGTTCGAGTCTCCTATGCTCCACAGCCCACAGCAGTAGCCGATCGGCCGCCGACCAGGATCCTGGTCGGCGGCCGATCGGCGTTTCCGGGCGCTCGCCCGTACGGTCAGCGCGACCCGGGGCCGTCCTCGGCGGCGGGGCCGTCCTTCCCGGCGGTCGGGGACCCGTCCGTCGACTCGGCGACGGCCTCCGGGCCGGAGCCGTTCACCGGCGTGGAGGCGGCGTGCGCGCCGGCCGGCCGGGGCTCCTGCGGGGCCGGGGGCTCGACCAGCCACTCCGGGTTGCTGTGCCGGCGCCACCACTGCCAGGCCACGATGCCGCCACCGATCGCCAGCAGGCCGGCCACGGCGAGGCCGGTGGCCAGGCGGTTGCACTGCTCCTTCCTGGCGTTCCGGGCGGCCAGCTCGCTGATCTCGGCCGAGCTGACGTTGCCCTGGAGGGCGGTCAGCGCGGCGGCGCCGCGGGCCTGGGCCTCGTGGGCGACCGGGCCGACGGTGGCGCGGGCCTCCTCGACCGCCTGGGCGACCCTGGGGCCGACGGTGGCGCGCGCCTGGTCCGCGGCCCGGGCGGCGGACAGGCGGGCCGCCAGAGCGGCCTCCTGGGCCCGGTGGAGGGCCTTCAGGGTGTTCTGCTGGGCCTCCGGCGGCAGGTTGGCGAAGGCCTGGCCGAACTGGGGGGCGAGGTGCCGGTCGTACTGGCAGCGGAGGTGGTGGGCGGCCTGTGCGGCCTTCGGACCGAAGGCGTCCAAGGCGGGGCCGAGGCGCTGCTTGGCGCCGTCCGCGAACTGTGCGGCGGTGTCCCGGGTCCTGGTGGCCGTCTCACGGGCCGAATCCGAAAAGCTCACGAGTCTCTCCTCCTGGGTGGTGTCCTTTATGCACATATCCACCTGAATGCTGATCATGCATGCTGATTTGTCCGGAGGCATGTCGGGGTGGGCCGTACGCGGGGCCCCTGCCGGGGCGGGCCGGATGGGGCGGGCGTGAGGACAGGGCCCCCGGCGGGGCGGAGAAAGCCGGGTCCGGCTGTGGGGGAGCCGGTCCGGGGGCGGGGGCGCGGCAGTAGGCTGGCGGTTTCGGAGGTCGTGTACGGGAAGGGGACCCGCTGATGCTCCCGGACGAGCCGAGGCCGTCGGTCGACCGGTCCCCGGAGGCCGGACCGCCCGACTGCTACCGGCACCCGCAGACCCCCACCGGGGTCTCCTGCACCCGCTGCGAGCGGCCGATCTGCCCGCAGTGCATGGTGACCGCCTCGGTGGGCTTCCAGTGCCCCGAGTGCGTCGGCAACGGCCACACCGGGTCGCGGCAGGCGACCACCCGGTTCGGCGGGGCCCTGGCCGCCGACGGCGGGCTGGTCACCCGGGTGCTGATCGGGCTCAACATCGTGGTCTGGGTGCTGGCCGCCTTCGTGCTCACCCCGCGGCTGGGCCAGACCTGGTCGCTGTTCAGCGCCGGGCGGGACATCCTCGGCGGCCCGGCGGGCATCGCCGACGGCCCGGACCAGTGGTACCGGCTGCTGACCGCCACCTTCCTGCACCTGGAGTGGTGGCACGTCGGGATGAACATGCTGGTGCTGTACTGGCTCGGCCCGTCGCTGGAGGAGGCGCTCGGCCGGCTCCGCTTCCTGGCCCTCTACCTGGTCTCCGGCCTGGGCGGCAGCACCTTCGCCTTCCTGGTGGCCGGCGGCTGGATGAACTCGGTGGGCGCCTCCGGGGCGGTCTTCGGGCTGATCGGCGCCACGATCGTGCTGCAGCTGCGGAACAAGGGCCCGCTCGGCCCGGCGATGGCGTTCCTGGTCTTCAACCTGGTGGTCACCTTCTCCCGCCCGGGCGTCGACTGGCGGGCGCACGTCGGCGGCCTGCTGCTCGGCTCGCTGACGGCGGTCGGCCTGATGTACGCCCCGCGCGAGCGCCGCGGCCTGGTGCAGGGGCTGACGGTGGCGGGCGCGGTGGCGGTCGAGGCGGGGATGCTGCTGGCCGGGACGGCCCTCTACGGGGCCTGACCCCTCGGACGTTTGTCCACAGCGGGTGCGGGGTTGTGCACAGGCTGTGCGACCACCCGGGTGTGGACTGTTGTTCTACGCGTGTCCTGCTGTGCGGTTCTCCTGTTCCCGGGGAGTTGTGCACAGCTGTGGACGGGCCCGCCGGGGAAAGTTATCCACAGGCTCGGGGGACTTTTCCCCAGTGTGGATAACCATGTGGATAAGCCCGACAGTCCGATGGTGGGGATAACCGACCGGATTCCGGTGCGCTCCCGCCCGGCTCCGGGCACGCCTGACCGCCGCCCCGGGACGAGCGATCCGGAGCGGCGGGAAACGGCTCGAAGCCGAGCCTCAGGACGGGCGGAGCGTCACTTCCACTGGGTGGAGACGCCGAAGCCGGCGGCGATGAAGCCGAAGCCGACCAGGATGTTCCAGTTGCGCCAGCTCTCGACCGGGTAGGTGCCGCTGGTCACGTAGTAGGTGACGATCCACACCAGGCCGATCAGGAACAGCGCGAGCATCAGCGGCGCGACCCAACCACGGCCCGAACTGATCTTCACCGCGGCCGTGGTCGGCGGGGTGTAGTCGGACTTCTTGCGGAGTCGAGACTTCGGCACGAGGAGCTCTCCTGTCGATGCGCTGTGAGACCGCGCAGGGTGCAGCGGGTGGAATCGGCCGCGGTCGGCTGTGGAGAAACGTCCTGGGGACCGCTCCGCCACATGCCACCGGCGTCCGTTAGCGTAGTGGCTCGGCGGGTCTAGAGGAGATAAGGGTACGGTGACTAATTTGTCGATTCCCCCTGAGCCGGCCCGTACCCGCCGTTCCGGCACCCGAATTGTCGGACGTGCCCTGACCTGCGCCGTCTTCGCGCTCGCCGGACTGCTCTTCTACATCAGCGCGCAGACCGCCCGCGGCACCGACCTGCGGACCGACAACTCGTTGCTCAGCCTCGGCGACGTGGTCCGCCAGCGCAGCGCCCAGAACCAGCAGGCGCAGTCCCAGCTCGCCGACCTCCAGGCCCGCGCCCAGCAGCTCACCGAGCAGCAGGGCCACGACCCCGCCAACGCCGCGCAGCTGGGCGGCCTGCGCTCCGGCGCGGCCCTGGAGCCGCTCCAGGGCGGCGGCCTGACCGTCACCCTCAACGACGCCCCGCCGAACGCCACCGCGCGCATCCCGGGGGTGCCCGAGCCCGGCGTCAACGACCTGGTCATCCACCAGCAGGACATCCAGGCCGTCGTCAACGCGCTGTGGCGGGGCGGCGCCGAAGGGGTACAGGTGATGGACCAGCGGCTGATCTCCACCAGCGCCGTCCGCTGCGTCGGCAACACCCTGCTGCTCCAGGGCCGGGTCTACTCCCCGCCGTACGTGGTCAGGGCGGTCGGGCGGACGGACACCCTGCGCTCGGCCGTCGAGGCGGACCCGACGGTCCGCAACTACCTCCAGTACGTCCAGGCGTACGGGCTGGGCTGGAAGGTCCAGGAGAGCGGCGAGCTGAGCCTGCCCGGCTACTCCGGCACCACCGAGCTGCGTTCGGCGGGCGGCCAGCAGTAGCGGACCGGCCCCGCGGGCGCGCATGGCGGGTCTACTCTTTAACCCAGTCCGCTACGTCGAGGGAGCACCATGTACGGCTGGATCTGGCGTCACCTCCCGGGGAACACCCTGGTCCGGGCCGTCATTTCGCTGCTCCTCGTGCTGGGGATCGTCTACCTCCTCTTCACCTACGTCTTCCCGTGGGCGGAACCGCTGCTCCCCTTCGGCGACGTCACAGTGGACGGCGGCGACGGCGCCGCGACCGGCTGAGCCGGCGGGCCCGGCACTCCCTTCCCGCACCGCACCCCACGGAGACCACGCGCGCATGACGACCCGGCCGACCACTCCGCCCCGCATCCTGGTGGTGGACAACTACGACAGCTTCGTCTTCAACCTGGTCCAGTACCTGTACCAGCTCGGCGCCACCTGCGAGGTGGTGCGCAACGACGAGGTGACCGTCGAGCACGCCGTCCGCCGCTCCGGCGACGAGGGCTTCGACGGGGTGCTGCTCTCCCCCGGGCCCGGCGCCCCGGAGGAGGCCGGGGTCTGCATCGAGATGGTGCACCACTGCGCGCGGATCGGGCTGCCGGTGTTCGGCGTCTGCCTGGGCCTCCAGTCGATCGCGGCCGCGTACGGCGCCGTGGTCGGCCGGGCGCCCGAGCTGCTGCACGGCAAGACCTCGCCGGTCGAGCACGAGGACGGCGGGGTGTTCGAGGGCCTGCCCTCGCCGCTGACCGCGACCCGCTACCACTCGCTCGCGGTCGAGCCGGCCACCGTGCCGGCCGAACTGGTGGTCACCGCGCGCACCGGGAGCGGCGTGATCATGGGGCTCAGGCATCGTGAACTGCCGGTCGAGGGCGTGCAGTTCCACCCCGAGTCGGTGCTCACCGAGGGCGGGCACCGGATGCTCGCCAACTGGCTCGCGGAGTGCGGCTTCCCGCAGGCGGTCGACCGGTCGGCCGGGCTCGCCCCGGTGATCGGCCGGGGCTGACCGGCGTGACCTCGCTGCGTCCGGAGGGGCGTTTCCAGCCGGAGGCGGACCCGTACGGCACCGCGCAGCAGTACGGCGGGCCCCGGTACCCGGGCCAGGGCGACGGCACCGGCGGTGCGCCGTACCGGCAGGGGATCCCGGTGCAGACCGTGCCCGAGGACGCCTGGGGCGTGTACGAGCAGGCCCAGGAGCCCATCGTGGACGGGCCCGAGTACCCCTGGCTGCCCGACCAGACCCTCCAGCTGCGGCTGCCCCTGGACCTCGGCGCGCCGGCCGCCGAACCGGCCCCCACCGGTGGCCGGGCCGAGCGCCGCCGCGCCGCCCAGGGCCGCACCTCGCTGCGCTCCGGCAGCGGCCGGCGCCGGTCGAACGGCCGCGGCGCCGGGCGGGTGCGCCCCCGGGAGTCCGTGCTCGTGGTGGCCGCCCGGAGCGTCGGCGAGCTGTGCATCACGCTCGGCGTGGTGATGCTGCTCTTCGTCGCGTACCAGCTCTGGTGGACCAACGTGCAGGCCGACGCGGCCGCCGACGGGGCCCGCAACCAGCTGGAGCAGCAGTTCAACGCGGCCGTCGCGCCCGTCCAGCCGGGGCAGCCGGCCCCGGCGCCGGACAAGCCCGAGGTGTTCGAGCCCGGCAAGGGCTTCGCCATCATCTACCTGCCCAAGCTGGGGCTGAAGTTCCCGATCGCCGAGGGCACCTCCAAGTCGGGGGTGCTCGACAACGGCCTGGTCGGCCACTACACGGGAACCGGGATGCCGGGCGACAAGGCGGGCAACTTCGCGCTGGCCGCCCACCGCAACACCCACGGCGAGCCGTTCCGGTACATCAACCAGCTCGGCAAGGGCGACAAGATCGTGGTGGAGACCGCGGCCGGCTACTACACCTACGAGGTCACCGGGGGCATCCCGGAGACCTCCCCCAACAACGTGAGCGTGATCAAGCCGGTGCCGAACGGCGCGGGGTACGCCGGTCCGGGCCGCTACATCACCCTGACCACCTGCACGCCGGAGTTCACCTCCAAGTTCCGCCTCATCGTCTTTGGCAAGATGATCGAGGAACGGCCGCGTGCCCAGGGCAAGCCGGCCGCGATCACGGGCGGGTAGCCGCCCGGCCGCCCGGCCCGGAGGGGGAGCACCGCAGATGCAGGACGAGAGCGCGCGATCGGCCGAACCGGCGCAGGAGGCCTTCGCCCCGCCCGAGCCGCGGGCCGGGCGGGGCCGGAGCCGGGCGCTGGCCGCGCTCGGGGTCTTCGGCGAGCTGCTGATCACCATGGGCCTGGTGCTCGGCCTGTTCGTGGGCTACTCGCTCTGGTGGACCAACGTGCAGGCGGACCGCTCGGCCTCGGCGGCCGCCGACCGGCTGCGCGGCAGCTGGGCCGCGGGCCCGCGCCCCGGCCCCGGGGCGACGCCCGGCGCCGCCCCGGCCCCCGGCGCGTCCGCTGCTCCCGGCGCCCCCGGTGCCGAGCCCGGGTCCGTGCCGAAGCAGTTCGCGGCCGGGGACGACGTCGGCTTCCTGCACGTCCCGGCGATGGGCCGGGACTACCAGGTGCTGATCCGGATGGGCACCTCCACCGAGGTCCTGGACGACGGCGTCGCGGGCGTCTACGAGCAGCCGTACCGGGCCGCGATGCCGTGGGACCAGCAGGGCAACTTCGCGCTGGCCGCCCACCGGGACGGCCACGGCGCCAAGTTCCACGACCTGGACGCCGTCCACCGGGGCGACGCCGTCGTGGTCGAGACCCGGGACAAGTGGTACGTCTACAAGGTCGACAGCACCCTGGCGGAGACGTCCAAGTACGACACCGGCATCGTGGCGCCCGTCCCGGCCCGCTCCGGCTACGAGGGCCCCGGCCGCTACATCACCCTGACCACCTGCACGCCGGTGTACACCTCGCGCTACCGGATGGCCGTCTGGGGGAGCCTGGTGCGGGTGGACGACATGGACGCCAAGCGCACCCCGCCGCCGGAGCTGCGGCACTCCTGAAGCCGCCCACGGGCCTCCTGGAGCCCGTACGGAACGCCCGAGGGCCCGCCGCGTTCGTCGCGGCGGGCCCTCGGGCGTGCTCCGTGCTGCTCGTTCCCCGGCTCAGCCGAACCAGGGGAATACCGGAGGCCTAGTGGTCCCCTTTGGGGGGTGTGGTGGTGGGGTCGCTCCCTTTCGGGGGCTCGGCCGCCTTGGTGTAGAGCTGGATCTGGGTGTTCGGGTCGACCTGGGTGCCGGCCGGCGGGTTGCTCTGGAGGATCGTCGCGTTCGGGTCCGGGGGACCGCTGACCACGACGTAGGTCAGGCCGAGCGCCTTCAGCTGGTCCGCGGCGGCGCCCAGCTTGACGTTCGCCAGCGGCGGGACCTGGGGCTTGTCCTGCGCCTTGAAGATCGTCAGCGAGATCTTGCTGTTGGCCGGGGCCTTGGTGTTGGCCGGGATCGACTGCGAGGCGACGGTGTTGACCTTGCTCGGGTCGGGGGCCGGGGCGGTCTTCGAGACGTCCACCTGGAAGCCGAGGCCCTGGAGGGTCGCCTGCGCGTCCTCCTTCTGGGCCCCGGCCACGTTCGGGACGGTCACCTTGGCCTTGCCCTGCGACACGGTCAGCTTGATCGGGGCGCTCGGGTCGACGGCCGCGTTGGGCGCCGGGTCCTGGGCGGTGACGGTGTCCTGCGCGGCGGTGTCGTCGTCCTTGTACTCGGTGGTCACGTTGGTGAAGCCGAGGTCGGCGAGCGCCTTGGTGGCCTGGTCCTTGGGCTTGCCGACCACACCGGGGACCTGCGCCTTGGCCGGGCCCGAGGAGACCTGCACCGTGATGGTGGAGGTCTCGGCGACCTGGGTGCCGGACTGCGGGGTCTGGGTGCAGACCTGGTCCTTCTTGATGTTGGTGTCCGGGCAGGCGATCTTGTCGCCCTCGGTCACCACGAGCTTGGCACCGGCCGCGGCGGCGGCCGTCTTGGCCTCCGCCAGGGTCTTGCCGACCAGGTTCGGCGCGGTGACCTTCGCGGTCTCCTTGGTGCCCTTGTCGGCGAACATCGCCTGGGCGACGAAGAAGGTGCCGACCAGGACCAGCACGGCGGCCACCGCCAGCACGATCCAGGAGGTGTTGCTCTTCTTCGGCGGGTCCTCGCCCCGCCGGCCCCCGCCGCGGCCGTAGCCGTCGTCGTAGCCGTCGTTGCCGCCCGCCTGGCCGGCGTAGGTCTGGCCGTAGCCGTCGTCCTGGTAGCCGCCCTGCTGCCCGTAGCCGGGCTGCCCGGAGGCCTGCGGCAGGACGGTGGTCGGGCCGCCGGGCTGCTGCGGCAGCACGTTGGTCTGGCCGTACGGGTCGTGCTGCTGCGGGTAGCCGTTCTGGTCGTAGCCGTAGCCGCCCGGGCCCATGCCGTACGCGGCCTGCTGGGCGGCGGCCACCGGCAGGCCGTCGAGGAAGCGCTCGATGTCGTCGCGCATCTCGTCGGCGCTCTGGTAGCGGTAGTCGCGGTCCTTGGCGAGCGCCTTCAGCACGATCGCGTCGACCTCGGGGCGCACCTCGGGGTCGAAGACCGACGGCGGCTGCGGCTCCTCCCGGACGTGCTGGTAGGCCACCGCGACGGGCGAGTCGCCGACGAACGGCGGGCGCACGGTCAGCAGCTCGTAGAGCAGGCAGCCGGTGGAGTAGAGGTCGGAGCGGGCGTCGACCTGCTCGCCCTTGGCCTGCTCGGGGGAGAGGTACTGGGCGGTGCCGATGACGGCCGAGGTCTGCGTCATGGTCATCCCGGCGTCACCCATCGCACGGGCGATGCCGAAGTCCATGACCTTGACGTTGCCCTGCCGGGTCAGCATCACGTTGGCCGGCTTGATGTCGCGGTGCACGATGCCGGCCCGGTGCGAGTACTCCAGGGCCTGGAGGATGCCGATGGTCATCTCCAGCGCGCGCTCGGGCAGCAGCCGGCGGCCGGAGTGCAGCAGCTCGCGCAGCGTGGACCCCTCGACGTACTCCATCACGATGTACGGGATGGAGATGCCGTCGATGTAGTCCTCGCCGGTGTCGTACACGGCGACGATGGCGGGGTGGTTCAGGGACGCCGCCGACTGCGCCTCGCGGCGGAACCGGGCCTGGAACGACGGATCCCGGGCCATGTCGGCCCGGAGCGTCTTCACAGCGACGGAGCGGCCGAGTCGGGTGTCATGGGCGAGGTACACCTCGGCCATGCCGCCGCGTCCGAGGACGCCGCCGAGCTCGTACCTGCCGCCGAGGCGACGAGGCTCTTCCATAGTTCCGACCCTCTCCCTCACCCGCCGGTGAGGTTGTGACGTAGGTGTCCCCGCACGCTCTGGGTGACGCCGCGCGGTCCGCGACCGGTTCTCCGGCCGGGCCGTGCGGTGCCTCGCGGGCGGCAACGGGCACACCCGCTGCTGGCGGATACGCTACCGGTCGGACCGCAGCGGACCGGAGTCAGCCGTCGGCCGATACCAGACCGGTATCCGGACGGGGCTGCCCATCGTGACATTCCCCTCACCCCGGACCCGCGCTCCTACTTGCCGAGTGCGGCCTGCATCACCGCCTTGGCGATCGGGGCGGCGAGGCGGCCGCCGCTGATGCCGTCGCGGTTCTGGGAGCCGTCCTCGACCACCACCGCGACCGCGACCGACTGGCCGTCCGGGGTCTTCGCCCAGGAGGTGAACCAGGCGAACGGGAGCCCGGCGTTGTCCTCGCCGTGCTGCGCGGTGCCGGTCTTGCCACCGACCTGCAGGCCGGGGATCTTGGCGTTGGTGCCGGTGCCGTTCTCGACCACCGAGACCATCAGGTCCTGCATCTTCTGCGCGGTGGCCGGGCTCATCGCCTGGGAGAACTGCTTCTCGGTGTGCTTGGAGACGGTGGTCAGCGTGGCCGAGCGCTCCTGGTCGACCATGTACGGCTGCATCAGGCTGCCGTTGTTGGCGATCGCGGCGGAGACCATGGCCATCTGGAGCGGGGTGGCGCGGGTGTCGTGCTGGCCGATCGAGTCCTGGGCGGTGCCGTCCGGGCTCGAGCTGTCCGGGAAGACGCTCTTCTCGGAGCGGACCGGGGTGTCGATCGTGCTGTTGAAGCCGAACTTCTCGGCCTGCGCCCGCATCCGCTCCTTGCCCAGGTCCGCGCCCATCTTGGCGAAGACCGTGTTGCAGGACTGGTCCATCCCGGACTTGATCGTGGCGTTCTCGCAGCGCTCGTTCGGGCTCTCGTTCTTCAGCTGGGTGGTCGTGCCGGGCAGGACGTACGGCTCCGGGGTGTCCGTGGCGTCGTCGATGCTCTGGTAGCGGCCGTTCTCGAACGCCGCGGTCGCGGTGACCAGCTTGAAGGTCGAGCCGGGCGGATAGGTCTCCTTCAGCGCCCGGTTGAGCGTCGGCTTGTTCGGGTCCGCGTCGAGGGCCTTCCAGGCGTTCTGGTCGGCCGTCTCGCCGCCGGCGAAGGTGCCCGGGTCGTAGGACGGGGTGGAGACCAGGCCCAGGATCGCGCCGGTCTTCGGGTCGAGCGCGACCACCGCGCCCTTCTTGTTGCCCATCGCGTCGAAGGCGGCCTTCTGCACCTTGGCGTTGATGGTGGTGACGACGTCGCCGCCGCGCTTCTGCTCGCCCGTCAGCATGTCCAGGGTGTTGCGGAAGAACAGCCGGTCGTCGGTGCCGGAGAGGATGCCGTCCTCCAGGTTCTCCAGCTGGCTGGAGCCGTAGGCCTGGGAGGAGTAGCCGGTCACCGGGGCGTACATCGGGCCGTCGACCCAGGACCGCTTGTACTTGTAGCGCAGGCCGTTGACGAAGTCGGACTTCGTGACCGGCTGGCCGCTGACGATGATGTTGCCGCGCGGGTGGGCGTACCGGTCGTACAGCTGGCGCTTGTTGTTCTTGTTGGTGGCCCAGGACTCGGCCTGGACGCCCTGCACCCAGTTGGTGCGCACCATCAGGGCCAGGATCAGGACGAGGCAGAAGATCGATACCCGGCGGATCGGCTTGTTCATCGGGCTGGTCCCTCCTGGCCCTCGGTGGCCGGGGCCGGTTCGGCCCCCGGTCGGCGGGCGCTGTCGCTGATCTTCAGCAGGATCGCGACCAGCGCCCAGTTGGCGACCACGGACGAACCGCCCTGCGCGAGGAACGGCATGGTCATACCGGTGAGCGGGATCAGCCCGGTGACACCGCCGGCCACGACGAACACCTGGATCGCCATCGCCGAGGAGAGGCCGACGGCGAACAGCTTGCCGAACGGGTCGCGGGCGGCGAGCGCGGTGCGCAGGCCGCGCTGCACCAGCAGGGCGTACAGCAGGAAGATCGCCATCAGGCCGGTCAGCCCGAGCTCCTCGCCGAACGAGCCCAGGATGAAGTCGCTCTTGGCGGCGAAGGCGATCAGCCAGGAGCGGCCCTGGCCCAGGCCGGAGCCGGTGACCCCGCCGGAGCCGAGCGCCATCAGCGACTGGCCGATCTGCTCGGTGGCGCCCTTCGGCGGGTTGGCGCCGAAGGCGGCCATCGGGTCGAGCCAGGCGTCGATGCGGACCTTCACGTGGCTCGCGGTCGAGGCGACCGCGACCGCGCCGCCGACCGACATCAGCAGGCCGAACAGGATCCAGCTGGTCCGCTCGGTGGCGACGTAGAGCATCACCACGAACAGGCCGAAGAACAGGAAGGACGTGCCCAGGTCGTTCTCGAAGATCAGGATCAGCAGGCTGAGCAGCCAGATCACGATGATCGGGCCGAGGTCGCGGCCGCGCGGCAGGTACAGGCCCATGAACCGGCGGCTGGCCAGCGCCAGGGCGTCCCGCTTGACCATCAGGTAGCCGGCGAAGAACACGGTCAGGACGATCTTGGCGAACTCGCCCGGCTGGATGGAGAAGCTGCCCATCCGGATCCAGATCTTGGCGCCGAAGTCCTCCGCCCGGGACGGGAAGAAGGCCGGCGCCGCGAGCAGGACCAGGGCCACCACCATCGAGATGTAGGTGTAGCGCTGGAGCACCCGGTGGTCCTTCAGCAGCACCATCACCCCGATGAAGCCGGCGATCCCGAGGGCCGACCACATCAGCTGGTTCTCGGCCGCCGGGTAGTTGCCCCGGAGCAGCTTGCCCGCCTTGTCCAGCCGCCAGATCATCACCACCCCGAGGCCGTTGAGCAGGGTGGCGATCGGCAGCATCAGCGGGTCCGCGTACGGCGCGAAGCGGCGCACCAGCAGGTGCGCGACCAGTGCCAGGGCGCCCATGCCGAGCCCGTAGCCGAGCATGCCCGCGGGCAGCTTGGCGTCCATCGCGAGGCCGACGTTGGCGTACGCGAGGACCGGCAGCAGCACCGCGAAGACCAGCAGGGCCAGCTCGGTGTTGCGCCGGTTCGGTGCCTCCTGCGGGGAGATCGTGGTGTTGCCCCGCCGACGGGGGATCGTGCGTTCGGCCGCCGCCCGGCGTCGGCCGGACCGGGTGGTTTCCTGGCTCAGGTCGTAGCTGCTCACGTGGTGACCGCTCCCTGACGGCCGGCAAACCCGCTCGGGGCGGTCCTATGTCGGATCACGGACGTCACTGCTTCGGGCAGGAGTTGGCCCGGCTGAGTTCCTCTTCGGTCAGTGGGGGGGCCTGGTCGCCCTGCGCGCCGGTGGCCGGAGGGGTCGCGTTCGGCGCCGGGGCGGGTGCCGTCGGGGCGGTCGGCGAGGCCGGGGGCGCGGTGGTCGGCGTGGTGGCGGCCGGACCGCGGTTCTTCTCGGTCGGGGTGGGCGTGCTGGCCAGGTACGCGGCCTGCGTCGCCTGGGTGGCGGGCGGTACGGCCGGGGCCGTCGCCTTGGCGGCCTTCTGGCAGAGCTGGACCCAGCCGTCGAGCTCGTTGACCGTCGACTGGGCGTCCTTCATGCTGCCGACCGAGATGGTCTTCTTCACGTGGACCTGCTGGTCCTCGGGCAGCCACTTCAGCTGGATCCTGCTGTACGAGGAGTGCACCGAGGACAGGCTCACCCCGGCCAGGTTCTGGTTGATGCCCTGGTAGATCGCGACGTGGTCGTCCTGGGTGCCGACGTAGTACTGGTCCTGGGTCCACTGGTAGCCGAAGTAGCCGGCGCCGCCGAGCAGGCCCAGCGTGACCAGGGCGGCCAGCGAGACCGTCAGGCCCTTGCGCTTGCGCCTCGAGGGCCGCTCCTCGTCGAAGTCCTCGGTGCCGTACACCGAGGGCTCGCCGGAGCCGGGGCCGTACTCGCCCTCGTAGCCCTCGGCGGGACCGAAACCGTTCTGCGCGGGGCCGAAGCCCTCCGCGTAGCCCTCGGCCGGGCCGAAGGCGCCCTGCGGGCCGCGGCCGAGGCCGGCGGCGCGGCCGGCCGGGGTGTCCGCGATCGAGCGGTCGGCGGCGGCCGAGGACGGCGGGGCGTCGGCGACCGCGCCGACCACCACCGGGACGTCGTTGAACTGGCCGCTCATGGTGTCCGTGGCGCCGACGTCGATGACGTCCGCCACGATGCAGGTGATGTTGTCGGGACCGCCGCCGCGCAGCGCGAGCTGGATCAGCTCCTGCACGGTCTGCTCGGGCGCGTAGTAGCTGCCGAGGGTGTCCTGGAGGGTCTGGTGGCTGACCGGGCCGGAGAGGCCGTCGGAGCAGATCAGGTAGCGGTCGCCGGCCCGGACCTCGCGGATCGACAGGTCGGGCTCGACCTGGCCGCGGCCGTCCAGCGCCCGCATCAGCAGCGAGCGCTGCGGGTGGGTCTCGGCCTCCTCGGGCGTGATCCGGCCCTCGTCGACCAGGCGCTGCACCCAGGTGTGGTCCTGGGTGATCTGCACCAGGGAACCGTCGCGCAGCAGGTAGGCGCGGGAGTCGCCGACGTGCACCATGCCCATCCGCTGGCCCGTCCACAGCATGGCGGTGAGCGTGCAGCCCATGCCCTCCAGCTGCGGGTCCTCCTCGACCATCTGCCGGAGCCGGTCGTTGGCGCCCTGGACGGCGTCGCCCAGCAGGGTCAGCAGGTCGGGGCCGGGCACGTCCTCGTCCAGCCGGACGATCGAGCCGAGCACCTCGGAGGAAGCGACCTCGCCGGCCGCGGCGCCGCCCATGCCGTCGGCCACGGCCAGCAGCCGCGGCCCGGCGTAGCCGGAGTCCTCGTTCCCCTCCCGGATCAGTCCCTTGTGGGAGCCGGCGGCGAAGCGCAGCACCAGGGTCATGCGACCTGTGCCCCCCTCTGGGTCATGGACGGGATGCTGTCCCTCATGCGCTACTACTTCCGCAGTTCGATGACGGTCCTGCCGATACGGATCGGCATGCCCGGCTGGAGCGGAGTGGGCGCGGTCAGGCGCTGCCGGTCCAGATAGGTGCCGTTGGTGGAGCCTAGATCCTCGACCGTCCACTGCCCAGTCTGATCCGGATAGATCCTGGCATGCCGGGAGGACGCGTAGTCGTCGTCCAGCACGATGGTGGAGTCGTGCGCGCGGCCGAGCGTGATGGTCTGGCCCTGGAGCGCCACCGTGGTGCCGGCCAGCGAGCCCTGCACCACGACGAGCTGGGTCGGACCGCCGCGGCGGCGCCCGCCGCCGCCCTGGGTCTGGGCCGCCGCGGGGCCGGCCTGGGTCGGCGCCGCGGCGCGTGCGGCGGTCGAGGTGGCCGCGCCGCCGCCGGTCGTGGCGCTCGCGCCCCGACGGGAGGAGCGCGGGTTCACCTTGGTGCCGAACAGGTCGCTGCGGATCACCTGGATCGCGACGATGACGAACAGCCACAACACGGCCAGGAAGCCCAGCCGCATGACCGTGAGGGTCAGTTCTGACATGACCGTCCCGCCAGTCGGTGAGCGAGGCGCGCGAACAATTCGGACACTACCCTTCGACCTGCCGGTAGACGATGGTGGTGGAGCCCACGACGATTCGCGAGCCGTCGCGGAGCGTAGCGCGCTGGGTGTGCTGTCCGTCCACCACGATGCCGTTGGTGGACCCCAGGTCGAGCACCATCGAAGGGGTGCCGGGCCGGATCTCGGCGTGCTTGCGGGAGACCCCGGGGTCGTCGATCCGCACGTCCGCCTCGGTCGAGCGGCCGAGCACGCAGGCCGAGCCGGTGATCTGGTGGCGGGCGCCGTTCACCTCGATCCAGCGGCGCGTCCCGGCGCCGCCGTGGCCCGCGCCGGGGAACGCCCGGACGTTGCCGCCCGCGGGCGCCGGCTGACCGGGGGGCATCGCGGGGGGCGCGGCCGGCGGCGGGGGCGCGTTGTACTGGCCGGCGCCGGGCTGCTGCCACGGTGCGCCGGGGGCCGGGGCGGCCGGCGCACGGTCGTAGCCGGGCTGCGGCGGCGCGTACTGCTGCTGCTGCGGGGGCTCCTCGGCGGCGAGGGTGCGGCTGCGCACCCGGTACAGCCCGGTGTCCAGGTCGTCGGCCTTCTCCAGGTTCACCTGGAGCGGGCCCATGAAGGTGTACCGCTGGGCCTCCGCGTACTCGCGGACCATGCCGGCCAGTTCGGTGCCGAGCTGCCCGGAGTAGGGGCTCAGCCGCTCGTGGTCGTGCGGGCTCAGTTCGACGATGAAGTCGTTCGGCACGACGGTGCGGTCGCGGTTCCAGATGCTCGCGTTGTTGTCGCACTCGCGCTGCAGCGCTCCGGCGATCTCCACGGGCTGGACCTCGGACTTGAACACCTTGGCGAAGGTGCCGTTGACGAGACCCTCGAGCCGCTGCTCGAACTTCTTCAGCACTCCCATGGGGCACCCCCTTCCAGGGTTCGTTCGCCTGCCTGCCGGCCGGATCCCGCCCGGGACCCGGTCGCGCCTCCTACTTGCGGTACTTCCGTACTGATCGTATCCACGCCGGGCCCTTCCGTACGGTTCCCGGACCGTGTGGTGCCCGGGGGTGGGCTCGGACACACAGGGTGACGCATGTCGGGTACGGCACGCCAGGTGTGCCCGTCGGAGCACCCTTCCGGCAGTCGCACGGGCGTGCGTCGGGCATCGGTTCGGGTGCCGTGGGCCTCCCCGGACAACGGATTCGGAGCAGCCCCCCAGGTCGTGCTAATGTTTTCCATGTCGGAAGGGCCGCCCGAAAGGGAGGCCGGTCCAGGAAGCGCGAAGTACCGATGGTACCGAGTGGTTCGGAAGACCGGTCGGCAACGAGGACAACACCCATGCGCGGGTGGCGGAATAGGCAGACGCGCTGGATTCAGGTTCCAGTGCCCGAAAGGGCGTGGGGGTTCAACTCCCCCCTCGCGCACAGCGAAGCCCCGCAGATCTACGGATCTGCGGGGCTTTTTTGTCGTCCGCTCCCCGGTGGCGTGGATTTCGGGGGCGGGCGGGATCAGCCGCGGCTGGCCGGGAGTTCGGCGCGGACCTCGAAGCCGCCGTCCTGGGTCGGCCCCGCGGTGAGGGTGCCGCCCAGCAGCTGGGCGCGCTCGCGCAGGCCGACCAGGCCGTGGCCGCCGCCCGGCAGGGTCTCGGCCGGCCGCACCGGCGGGGCCTCGTTGCGGACCTCGACCCGCAGCCGGCGGCCCTTCGCCCGGACCCGGACGTGCACCGCCGCCTCCGGGGCGTACTTGGTGATGTTGGTGAGCGCCTCCTGGACGGTGCGGTAGGCGGCCCGCTCGACCGCCTCCGGCCACGGGCGGTCGCCGGGGACCAGCTCGGTGTCCGCGGCCAGGCCGCTCTGCTCGATCAGCCGGGGCAGGTCGGCCAGCCGGGGCTGCGGGGCGAGCGGGGCGTCCGGCAGTCCGCCGGTGCCGCGCAGCACCCCGACCATCTGCCGCAGCTCGTCCAGGGTCCGTACGGACAGTTCGCGGATGGTGCGGGCGGCGGTCACGGCGGCCGGGTCGGGGCTGCTCACCTGGAGCGCGCCCGCCTGGATGCTGATCAGGCTGACCTGGTGCGAGACCACGTCGTGCATCTCCCGGGCCAGCCGGCCGCGCTCGCTGATCAGCACCCGCTCGGCCAGCAGCCGGCTCTCCCGCTCCTGGCCGCGGGTCAGCTCGTCCAGCCGGGCGGCCAGCTCCCGCCGGGTGCGGGCGAGCAGACCGGTGGCGGCCGGGCCGGCCGCCAGCATCACGGCCTGGATGGCGTCCAGCGCGGTGGCGCGGCTGAGGTCGAGGACGTCCTGGGGCAGCGGCCAGTGGAAGAACTCGACCAGCGCGAACAGGACGCCGCAGGGGATCACGACCCGGGGGCGGGGGCGCTCGGCGGCCACCGAGTAGACGGCCGTGATCGGGGCCAGCCAGATCTCGTCCACCCAGCTGCCCGGCATGGTGAGGAGCAGTGCCACCACCGGGAAGCGGCGGCGCCAGAACAGGGCGACGGCGGCCAGCGTGGACAGCGCCACCTGCCACCAGGCGGCCTCCCGGGCCACCAGGGCGGCGTCCAGCAGGCCGTACAGGACGGGCAGCAGCAGCATCAGCCAGGGGGCGGTGCACCAGGCCGGCAGCCGTCGGGACGGCAGTTGGTCGGCGGTCGTCATGCCCCGTCGCCGGGCTTGGGCCGGACCAGACCGGCCCGGTGGGCCAGGACGGCGGCCTGGACCCGGTTGGCGGCGCCGAGCTTGCCGAGGATCGCGCTGATGTGGTCCTTGACCGTGCCGGTGCCGAGGAACAGCCGGTCGGCGATCTCGGCGTTGGACAGGCCCTCGCCGAGCAGCGAGAGCACGTCCAGCTCGCGGCCGGTGAGGGTGCGGGCGAGCGCGGTGGCCTCGGCGTCCGGGCCGCCGCCGTCCACGTAGCCGCCGATCACGGTGCGGGTGACGGTCGGGGAGAGGATGTTGCCGCCGGCCGCGAGTACCCGGACGGCGTGCACCAGCTGGTCGGGGGCGGTGTCCTTGAGCAGGAAGCCGGCCGCGCCGGCCCGCAGCGCGGTGCCGATGTACTCGTCGGTGTCGAAGGTGGTGAGCATCGCCACGGCGGGCGGGTCGGGCAGGGCGCGCAGGCGGCGCAGCACCGAGATGCCGTCGAGGTCGGGCATCCGGATGTCGAGCAGCACCACGTGCGGGCGCAGCCGCTGGACGTGCTCCTCGGCCTGCCCGCCGGAGCAGTCGCCGACCACCTCCAGGTCGGCGGCGGAGCCGACGATCAGCCCCAGGCCGGAGCGGACCAGGATCTCGTCGTCGACGATCAGCACGCGGGTGGTGGTGATGGTGCCTCCTCGGTTCGGGCGGCCGGGTCGGGGCGGTCCGCGTGGGTCGTTTCGAGGGTAGGGGTAGGCGGGGCGGGGTGCCGAACGTGCGGCGGGCGGTCACCCCCGCCGTTCGGCGGGGGTGGGAATCCGCTACCCGGTTCACGCAATTCTCAGGCTGGGTGGGGAAACATGGAGTTGGCTGACTCTTTTCCGGCCGCTTCTCCATTTCGGGCGGTCGGCCGGGCGAGGTCGCCGGTCAGTCCGTCGGGCCCGAGCGGGCGCCCGGCGCCGGGCCGTTCGCGGATGCGCCCCACCATCTGATCGTTTGGAATTGAGCTGTGTCGTCCACTGTGAAGTCGGAGCCGTCCGCCACGTCCCCCGGGCCCCGGCCCGTCGACGAGCCCGGGCGCTGGCGTCCGAGGGCCGCCGCGGCCTCCGTCTGGTACCTGCGGCTGATCGCGCTGCTGAACGTGGCGACGGTCCTGCTGGTGCCCTTCCGGAACCAGGTCAGCGAGCACAACGAGGGTGAGTACTTCACCCCGTACCTGATGACCTCCGGGCTGGCCAGCGCGGTGCTGTCGGTCTTCCTCGCGATCGCGATGCGGCGGCGCAAGCGGGCCGCCTGGATCTTCAACACGGCGCTCGGCGGTCTCTTCGCGCTGCTCTACCTGGCGTTCATGCTGGTGCCGGACGAGCGCTTCAACAGGCACCCGCTCAACTACTTCTCCACCGTCCTGACCTGCCTGTTCGTCCTGGCGCTGCTGGTCGGGCGGAAGGAGTTCACGTCCAAGGGCGACAGCTCCAACCCGAAGACCGCGGCGGCCACCTTCGTCGGCGGGCTGGCGTTCGGCGGCGGGGTCGGCGCGCTGCTGGTCTGGATGACCAACGAGCTCTCCGGCGCCGGCTTCTGGGACCTGTTCCGGTACTCGGTCGGCCGGATGATCACGATCACCCCGACCGAGCACCTGCGCTCGGTGATCGCCGCGCCGACCTGGGTGAACGCCGCGATCAACGCGATGGGCGCGGTGCTCTTCCTGCTGGTGCTGTACGTCGCCTTCCGCAGCCCGCGCGGCAAGGAGCTGCTCACCGCCGAGGACGAGGCCAGGCTGCGCGGCCTGCTGGACAAGCAGGGCGAGCGGGACTCGCTCGGCTACTTCGCGCTGCGCCGGGACAAGGCGGTGGTCTTCTCCCCCAGCGGCAAGGCGGCGGTCACCTACCGGGTCATCGGCGGCGTCTCGCTCGCCTCGGGCGACCCGATCGGGGACCCGGAGGCCTGGCCGGGCGCGATCGACGCCTGGCTGTCCGAGGCCCGCGAGCACGCCTGGGCGCCGGCCGTGATGGGCGCCTCCGAGGAGGCCGGGGTGATCTACGCCCGGCACGGGCTGGACGCGCTGGAGCTGGGCGACGAGGCGATCGTCGAGCTGGACGAGTTCTCGCTGGACGGCCGCGCGATGCGGGTGGTCCGGCAGGCCTACAACCGGGTCAAGCGGGCCGGGTACACGGTGCGGATCCGCCGGCACGAGGACATCTCCGAGGCGGAGATGGCCGAGCTGGTGGCCAAGGCCGACGAGTGGCGCGACGGGGCGACCGAGCGCGGCTTCTCGATGGCGCTCGGCCGGCTCGGCGACCCTGGCGACGGCCGCTGCGTGATGCTGGAGTGCCACGACGGGGACGGCGAGCTCAAGGCGCTGCTGAGCTTCGTGCCGTGGGGCCCGGACGGGCTCTCGCTGGACCTGATGCGCCGGGCCCGGGACACCGAGAACGGCCTGATGGAGTTCATGGTCATCGAGCTGCTGCAGCGCGCCGACGAGGTCGGGCTGAAGCGGGTGTCGCTGAACTTCGCGATGTTCCGTTCCGTCTTCGAGCGCGGTTCGCGCCTCGGCGCCGGCCCGGTGCTGCGGCTGTGGCGCTCGATCCTGGGATTCTTCTCGCGCTGGTGGCAGATCGAGTCGCTGTACCGCGCCAATGCCAAGTACCGCCCGATCTGGGAACCGCGTTACCTGCTCTTCGAGAAGAGCAGCGAGATTCCGCGGATCGGTATCGCGAGCGCGCGCGCCGAGGGTTTCATCGTCGCGCCGAGCCTGCCCGCCCTGTTCCGCCGCCGGCACGCCCGGGCCGCCGTGGTGGCGCCGCGGGTCCCGGTGGCGGCCCGGGACGGGAAGGGGTAGCCCTCCGTCGGGGGGCGGAGGGGACCGGCCGGTCGAATTGGGGGGCTGATGGGGGGATTGCCTCCCCCCAGAGGATGACCCGACTCCCCATCCGTGCCGATGTGGCTTTGTTAACTGGCTTCTAATGTTGGAGTAGTAGAGCGTTCGGGGATTCGGAGAAACTGTTGTGATGCACAGGACCCACGCGGGGGGCGTGCGAAAGGGGCCGCTGGCAATCGCCGGAGCGGCCGCTGTCGCCGAGTGGGGAACGCTGTTCGCGACGGTCCGGGACGCGGTGGTGCGAAAGAAGTTCGCCGCCGTTCCCCTGGCCACCGTCGCGACGTTTCTGATCCTGCTGTTCAGCGTCGTCCAGCACCTGCCGGGCGGCGAGCGTTTCGTGAACAACATCGGGGTGGTGCGGGCGGCGCTGCCGCTGGACGTCTCGCTGCTGCGGACCCCGCTCTCGCTGTACGTGCCGGCGCTGGACCTTCCGGTCTGGGGGGCGCTGGCCCAGGTGTTCGTGGTCTTCTCGATCGCCGAGATCGTGCTCGGCCGGCGGATGACCCTGGTGGTCGCCTACACCTGCACCCTGGCGGGCACGCTGTTCGCCCGGGTCGGCGTGGCGATCGGGCCGCACCACCTGTTCGGCTTCCCGAAGTGGGTCGCCTACGTGCGGGACACCGGGCCCTCGGCCGCGGTGGTGGCGCTGGCGATCTGCATCGCGTTCCGCTGCCGGGCCTGGCTCACCGCCGGCCTGGTGGTGGCGGTGATGATCGGCGAGGCGGTCGTGCTGCCGAACCTGGCCGGTCTGGAGCACGTGGTCGCGGTGATCACCGCGCTGCTGATCGCCGTCTCGGTCGAGGTCTTCGGGGACTTCTGGCCGCGGGTGCTGGCCGGGGTCGGCGCCGCCGCCTCGGTGGCCGCGGCCGCCTCGCGGGAGGTCGCGGTGGAGGCCCGTCGACGCACCTCGGCGGGGGCCGTCATCCCCTGACGGGCGCCGACCGCGCTCAAGCCGGCCGCGTACGGGTGTCCGTACGCGGCCGTTCGACGTCCGGGGCCCGTCGGTGCGGCCGTCAGGCGTGCGGGAGCGGGAGCTCGAACCAGACCACCTTGCCCACCGCCTTGCGGGCGGTGCCCCAGCGTTCGGCGAGCTTGGTGACCAGGGTGAGGCCGCGGCCGGTCTCGCCGAGCTGCTCGGCCGGCTCCAGCGAGGGCAGGTTGTGGTTGTCGTCGCTGACCTCGACCAGCAGTTTGTCCACCCGGATCAGCTGGAGCTTCACGGTGTCCCGGGCGACCCGGACGGCGTTCGTCACCAGCTCGCTGACCAGCAGCTCGGTGGTGTCGCTGAGCGCCTCCAGGTGCCAGCCGGCCAGCTGCTCGCGGACCAGCGAGCGGGCCCGGCCGACCTCGCGGTGGTCCACGGTGAGGTCCCAGGTGGCCACCTCGGACGGGGCGACCCCGTCGAAGCGGGCCACCAGCAGGGCGACGTCGTCCTTGCGGTCGTCCGAGTGCAGCCGGCGCAGCACCACGTCGCAGGCCTGCTCGGGGCTCTCCCGGGGGTCGATCAGGTTGCCGCAGAGCGCGGCCAGGCCGGCTCCTATGTCCCCGCCCCGGACCTCGACGAGGCCGTCGGTGCAGAGCACTAGCATCGAGCCGTCCGAGACGTCGATGGTCTTGGCGACGAACGGCACCCCGCCGACGCCGATCGGCGCGCCGGCCGGGATCTCCAGCAGCTCGCCGGTGCCGTCCGGGTGCACCAGGACGGGCGGGACGTGGCCGGCGCTGGCCAGCTCGCAGGTCCGGTTGATCGGGTCGTAGACCGCGTACAGGCAGGTCGCGAGGTGGTCGTCGCCGAGCTTGTGGGCCAGGTTGTCCAGGTGGCGCAGCAGCTGGCCGGGCGGCAGGTCCAGGGCGGCGAGGGTCTGCATCGCGGTGCGGAAGCGGCCCATCGCGGCGGCGGAGTGGATGCCGTGGCCCATCACGTCGCCGACCACCAGGGCGACCCGGCTGCCGGGCAGCTGGATCGCGTCGAACCAGTCGCCGCCGACCTCGGCCTTGGGGTCGCCGGGCAGGTAGCGGTGGGCGATCTGCACGCCGGGGATCTGCGGCGGGCGGGTCGGGATCATCGAGCGCTGCAGGGTGGTGGCGACCCTGGCCTCGGCGCGGTGCAGCCGGGCGTTGTCCAGCGACAGCGCGGCGCGGACGGCCAGCTCCTTGAGCGTCGCGGCGTCGCTCTCGTCGAAGGGCGCGCGGTCCGGCAGCCGGAGCAGCTTGAGGATGCCCAGCACGGTGCCGCGGGCGGAGAGCGGGACGACCAGCATCGAGCGGCCGGTGACCACCGGGGTCAGCCGGGCGTCGCCGAGTGCGATCGCGTAGTCGACCGCGACGTCCGGGCTGACCACCGGGACCAGCACCGGCTGGTTCAGCTGGAGGGCCATCCCGGGCGGGGTGCGGCGGGGCATGCTGACCAGCGAGCCCTCGGAGAGCACGTGGTCCCAGACGCCGCCGGTCTCGTTGTAGACCAGGGCGACCCGGCGCAGCATGGTGTCGTCGTCCGGGCGGGCGGCCGGCAGCTCGGAGTCCGAGATCAGTCCGTCCACCAGGTCCACGCAGGCGAAGTCGGCGACCCGGGGGACCAGCACCTGGCAGAGCTCGTGGGCGGTGAAGCCGAGGTCCAGCGTGGTGCCGACCTTGCCGCCGACCTCGTTCAGCAGGGCCAGCTGCTCGCCGGCCTGCCCGTTGGTGAGGAACGGGCCGAGCCGGCCGCCGGTCGGGCCCTCGCCGCCCGCGGGGGCGGGGACCGGGACGGTGGCGGGCGGGGCCTGGTCGGTGCGCAGCGGCGGACGGCCGGTGGCGGACGGCTCGACGGTGGCGTGCTCGATGGCTGCGGCTCCTGCGGTGGGCGGGGGTACCTCCCGGCCGGAGGCGGGGGGAGGGACGGACGGGCCGGCGCCCGCCGAGCCGCCGCCGACGGCGGCCACCGGCCGGACGGCGGAGGGGGCCGCGGGCTGGGCGGCGGGGCGGTCCGGGGTCTCGCGCTGGACGGGCAGCGGGCCGGGCGGACGGCGGCCGGGCGCGCCCTGCTCGGGCTGCGGCGGCGGGCCGACCCGGGCGACCCGCTGCTGGGGCGTCGGGTAGCGGCGGCCGAGGCCGGCGGCCGCCTGCGCCCTGCCGGTCTGGGCGTCGGCGGGCAGCACCGGCAGCACGGTGGCCGGGTCCAGCCGCAGGGCGGGCAGTCCGCCCCGTTCCAGCGCGGCCAGCAGCGCCGCGCGGTGGGCGGCGGGCAGCAGCCGGACCAGCGGCTCGGGCACCGGCAGGCCGGCCGGGGTGAGCGCCGCGGCCAGGGCGTGGAAGCCGCCCCGGACGCCGGGCGCGGCGGCGAAGGGGAGCAGCCGCTCGCCGAGCGCGAGCCGCGGCCCGGTGGCGCGCAGCGGGCGGGCGTCGGCGGCCAGCGCCAGCAGCCCGCCGACCGGGCCGGGCAGCGGGTACGCCCACCAGAGCACGTCGCGCTGGTGCTCCTCGCGGTCGGTGACGGTCAGCCTTCCGATCCAGGGGCGGCCGTCGGCGGTCCGTTCGGCGAGGGTGTCGAACGCGTCGCAGGGGCGGCGGACGGAGCAGCGTTCGAGCACCCGCGACTCCAGGGCGGGCAGCAGGCCGGAGGCCGGGCGGTCGTGGGCGACGTCGGCGCGGTGGCCGAAGAGCTCCTCGGCGGCCCGCCCCCACTGCGCGATCCGGCCGGACCGGTCGACCAGGACGGGGGCGAGCCGGACCAGGGCGGCCACCCCCGTCGGGTGGTCGCCCGGCGCGGTTCCGTCGCCCGCCGGCCGCGGTGTGGAGTTGGACTCGGCCACCATGGATTCGCTCTGCTCCCGCCTGGCCGCCGCGCCCGGGGCGGCCGTCTCTCCGGAGGAAGGCACGCTGTGCGGATACCAGCGAAGCACGGACCGGGCCGGGCTCGACACCGAAACGGGGAGATTCCTCAGGATCGGTTGCGTGTCGCGCGCCGCGCGCCGGTCCGTACCCCCGGTTCACCCGGACGGGGCCCGCGATCACGGCGGTAGGGTGGCAGGCCGGACCGCCCGTACGAGTGGTCCGCAGGACGCCGCCGGCCGGACGAGACAGAGGCGAGAAGTTGAGCGCGCAGAGCCCCGCCCGCTGGACGGACCCGGAGCAGCAGGCACTGGAGGAGCGGGTCGCCGCCGCCGAGCTGGCCTGGCTCAGCATGGACGTGGACGTCCAGACGCTGCGGGTCGAGATCGACAACTTCGCGCTGATCCACCACCAGCTGCTCGGCCCGCTCTACGCCCGGCTGGACGAGCTGGACGCGCTGGTCGCCGAGGCCGTGGCGGCCCGCACCGGCCTGCCGGAGGACCTGCGCCGGGCCGCCGAGGCGCGCCGGCAGGTCGACGAACTGCCCGACCTGGACGCGCTGTTCGACTCGGTGCGGGAGCAGACCGGCCAGGACGGCGAGCCGGCCCCGCCGCCGCCCGCCGCGCCGGAGCGGGTGCGGCCCGGCAAGGAGGCCCAGCGGATCTACCGCGAGCTGGTCCGCCGCGCCCACCCCGACCTGACCACCGACCCGGGCGAGCAGCAGCGCCGGGCCGCCTTCCTGGTCCGGGTCAACGAGGCCTACGCGTACGGGGACGCGGGCGCGCTGGGGGCCCTGGCCGCCGAGTGGTCCACCGCGCCGGAGGCCGCGCCCGCCGTCGACTCCCCCGACCGCTCGGACTGGCTGCGCCGCCGGCTGGACTGGCTGACCGCCAAGATCGCCGAGACCGCCGCCGAGCAGGTCCGGCTGGAGCAGACCCCGATGGGGCAGCTGCTCGCCCTCGCCCCGCAGGACCCGGACCGGCTGCTGGAACAGCTCGCCGAGGAGCTGCTGGCCAAGGCCGCCGGGCAGCAGGCCGAGCTGGCGCGGCTGCTCGGCGGCCCGGCCCCGGCGGACGGCCCGTCCTCCGGCGCCCACGGCACGGCGCCGGTGGGCGACAATGGCACGCACCCGACCGAATCCCAGGAGAGCCACACGATGTTCCCGCAGATCCCCTCCGCCGACGCCGCCGCCGTGCCCGCCGACGCCGCCCTGCTGGACGTGCGCGAACAGGACGAGTGGGACGCCGGCCACGTGGACGGCGCCCTGCACATCCCGATCGGCGAGGTGATCGCCCGGCTCGGCGAGCTGCCGGACGAGAAGCTGTACGTGCTCTGCCGGGTCGGCGGCCGCTCCGCGCAGGTCGTCCAGTACCTGGTGCAGCAGGGCCGGGAGGCCGTGAACGTGGACGGCGGGATGTACGCCTGGCAGGGTGCGGGCCGTCCGATGGTGAGCAGCACCGGCCAGGAGGCCTTCGTCCTCTGACGGCCCCCGCCCCACGGCCCTTAGGGCAGGATGGGCGCGCGCGAGCGCGCCGGCACCGGGCCGGCGGTGCCCGCCGACCGGTCGGGGGAGGCCATGACCGAGACGACGGACCGGCCGGCTGCCGGACGGGCCTGGTCCAGGCCCGCGCAGCTGGTCCTCGGCTTCGCCGGGGCGGTGCTGGCCGGCGGCACCGGGCTGTTCCTCGCCGCGGTCTTCCTGCACGTCGCGCCCGCCAACTCGGTGTCCCGGCAGTACCGGGACGAGGTCGACGGCCTGGTGTACCCGGAGTTCGAGCAGAACTGGAAGCTGTTCGCGCCCAACCCGCTCCAGCAGAACGTGAGCGTGGACGCCCGGGTCCGCACCGCCGCGCCCGCCGGGGCCACCCGTACCGGGGACTGGATCGGGCTGACCGCGCAGGACATCGCCGCGATAGGGGGCAACCCGGCGCCCAGCCACGTCGACCAGAACCTGCTGCGCCGGGCCTGGGACTTCTACGACGGCACGCACAACCCGCAGGACGAGAGCCCGGCCTCCCCGCGCGGCCGGCTCGCCGAGCAATACCTCAAGCGGATCGCCCTGCAGCGGATCGGCCGGGAGGCGGACGGCGAACGGGTCCTGGAGATCCAGTTCCGCTCGACCGCGGTCACCGTCCCGCCGCCGTCCTGGAGCGGCGAGCCCGCGCCGGCGGCGCCCCGGGTGCGGGAGCTGCCGTGGTGGCCGGTGGCGGACGAGGACTACCGGGGGCTGCTCGGATGAACGAGGCGACGGTACGGGCCGACGGGGCGCTGCCGCCGGGTGCGGCGGTGCCGTCCGGCGGTGTGCCGCGGCAGGCCGGGGCCGGGCGGGCGGCGGAGCCCGGTGCGGTGCGGGAGACGCGGCAGGCGCGCGGGCCGCGGGCGCCGCTCGGACGGGCGGCGGAGGCCTTCACCGGGCGGGTGCTCGGCCGCCACCAGGCCGCGGTGGTGCGGATCGGCTTCGGGCTGGTCTGGCTGGCCTACCTGCTGCGCGAGTGGCCCCACCGGCGGGTGCTGTACGGCGACCGGTCCCCCTGGTCGACGGAGCTGGCCCAGCGGCTGCTGGCCGACAACGGGGCGCTCACCGTGCTGCCCTGGTTCGGCGGGCGGCTCTGGTTCGAGCTGGTCTACCACCTGGCGGTGCTGGCCGCCCTGGCCGTGCTGCTGGGCTGGCGGACCAGGGCGAGCACCGTGCTGTTCCTGGTCACCGTGCTGTCCCTGCAGAACCGCGACGTCTTCCTCGGCGACGGCGGCGACAACGTCGTCCACCTGATGGCGGTCTACCTGGTCTTCACCCGCTGCGCCGAGGTCTGGTCGCTGGACGCCCGAAGGCCCCGGCCGGGGCGGACCGGGGTGGTGCTCTGGGCGGTGCTCGGAGCCGTCCTGGCGGCCTGTCAGTTCGGCGGCTTCGCGGGCGACACCCTGACCTGGACCGACCGGGCCTTCCCGTACCTCGGCTGGTCGCCGCTGTTCTGGGGGCTCTGGGCGGTGGCCGGGCTCTGGTGGGCGCTCGGCCGGCTGCGGCCGGACGGCGAGCCGCGGGCGGTGCTCGACGCGCTGGCGACCATGGTGCACAACTGCGCGATGCTGGTGATCGCCGTCGAGGTGGTGCTGATCTACGCCACGGCCGGCTGGTACAAGGTGCAGGGCTCGCGCTGGCAGGACGGCACCGCGCTGTACTACCCGCTGCACCTGGACTACTTCGCCCCCTGGCCGGGGCTGTCCGCGCTGGTCGGCTCGGCGCTGCTGCCGGTCTTCCTGGTCTCGTACGGCACCGTGGTCCTCCAGGTGGCGTTCCCGTTCACGCTGGTCAACCGGCGGGTCAAGAACGTCCTGCTGGCCGTCATGGTGCTGGAGCACGCGGGGATCGCGGTGGTGCTCGGGCTGCCGGTGTTCTCGCTCGCGATGATCGCGGCGGACGCGGTCTTCCTGCCGACCGGGGCCCTGCTGTGGGTGGCGGCGCGGCTCCGCCGAAGGTCGGGCCCGGCCCCGGAGATCACGCCCTAGGATGGCGCTATGTCCTGGTTCGCCGCACTTCGTGACACCGCGCGGACCGGGCTCACCCTGGACCGGGCGCTCACCGACCCCAAGCGGGCGGTGCGCGGGGCGGTCGCGGTGGCGCTGGTGCTCTTCCCGACCCTCGCGCTCGGCGGGGTCGCGCTCGCCACCTCGGCCGCGATGGGCGCGTTCATCGCCGGCTCGGCGACCTTCCAGCGCAGCTTCCGGCCCCGGGCCAGCCTCGCCGTCGCGGCCGGGGCCGGACTCGGCATCAGCACCTTCCTCGGCTACCTGGCCGCCGGCGTCCCCGGACTGTTCCCGGTACTGCTCGCGGTGTGGGCCTTCGGCGCCGGGCTGGCCTGGGCGATCGGGCCCACCGCCGGGGTGGTCGCCACCAACACCGTCTCGGTGATGCTGATCGTCGTCCAGCTCCCCGTCAGCACCGTCACCGCGCTCAGCCACGGGCTGGTCGCCGCCCTCGGCGGGGTCGTCCAGGCCACCGTCATCACCGTCTGGCCGATCGGCAGCTGGACCGCCCAGCGGCAGGCCCTCGCCGACACCTACGCCGAACTCGCCGACTACGCCCGGCGGTTGCGGCAGGACCCGACCGCGCACGTGGACCCGGAACCGTTCATGACGGCCCGCCACGCGGCCGCCCTCACCCCCTGGCAGGACCGCCACCGGCCGCCCGAGCTGCGCGGCCTGCGCGGCATCGCCGAGCGCATCCGGCCCACCCTCGCCGCACTCGCCGACCCCAAGGTGGGCGCCCCCGAGGAAGGGCCCGAACGGGACCGGGCCCGGGAGGTGCTGGCGGCCGCCGCCGAGGTCATGGACGCCCTCGCCCGGGCGATCCGCACCGGGGACCCGGTCCGGCTCCCCCGCTCCGCGCCCTCGCTCACCCTGGTCGGCTCCGACGACGGGCCGCGGCTCCAGGGCGCGGCCCGGCGCTCCGCCCGGCGGCTCGGCGGGCTGCTGCGCAAGGCCGCGGACACCCTGGACCGCAACGACGAGGACACCATCACCACGCCCGTGGTCGGGGCCGGCGGGGCGCTGCGCAAGCCCACCATCGCCCGGATGCTGCCGGTCGCGGCGCGGGCCGTCCGGCGGCAGCTGCACGCGCGCTCGGCGATCTTCCAGCACGCCGTCCGGCTCGCCGGGGTGGTCACCGTCGCCTACCTGCTGGCCCGGCTCGTCGGGTTCCACCACGGGTACTGGGCGCCGATGACCGCCGCGATGGTGATGCGGCCGGACTTCGCGCAGACCTACAGCCGGGGCGTCGCCCGGCTGGCCGGGACGGTGGTCGGAGTCGCCGTCTCGACGCTCGTGGTGCAGCTGCTCCACCCCGGGGAATGGGTGCTGGCCGCGCTGGCGGTGGTCTGCATCGGCGGGGCGTACCTCGCGTTCCGCACCGGGTACGCGCTCACCACCGTCGGGATCTCCACGTACGTGGTGTTCCTGCTCGGGCTGCAGGAGGGCAACCCGCTGGTGACGGCCTTCGAACGGGTCGGGCTCACCCTGCTCGGCGGGTCGATCGCGCTCGTCACGTACGCGCTGTTCCCGACCTGGCAGACCGCCCGGCTCGGCGAACGGCTCGCCGAGTGGCTGGCGGCCGCCGGACGGTACGCGGGAGCGGTGATCGCCTGCTACGAGAAGCCGGCGGCGCCGCGCGGGCGGGTCGTGCGGAGCGCGCTGCTGGACTCGCGGGAGGCGCGGTCCGAACTGATCCAGGCGATGCAGCGGGCCGACGCCGAACCGGGACGGCACGAGACCGGACTGGCCGGGGTGAGCCGGCGCCAGATCGACCGGGCCCGGGCGGCGGTCGGGGCGCTCGGGCGGGCGGCCGTGCTGCTGGAGGCCCACCTGCCGGCGGCGGACGCGGAGCCCGTGCCGGGGACCGGGGAGTACGCGGAGGAGCTGCGGCTGGCGACGGCGCTCGCGGCGGCGGCGCTGCTGACGGGGCAGGCGGTGGAGTTCGGGGCGGTGCGGGATGCGCAGGCGCGGTTGGAGGAGGGGTTGGCGGGGGCGCCGGCGGGGGTGCAGCGGGATGTGGTGCGGGCGGGGGTTCGGTTGGTGGGGCAGGCTCTGCGGGACTTGGAGCGGGCTCTGCGGGGGTCTTCTGTGGGGGTGGGCTTTCGGGAGGGTGGGGGGCCGGGGGTGGCTCCGGGGGGGGCCGCTCCGGGGGCTGGATGATTTTCAGACTGCCAACCCTGGAGGTGGGGCGTTCAGATCGTTGGCAGTCTGAAAATCACCCGTCACGCCCCTCTCC
>NZ_JBHVVE010000024.1:104990-140408 GCF_042883725.1 Kitasatospora sp. NPDC058184 | reverse complement strand
GCGGCGCCACCACACCCTTCGGCCGACCCGTCGAACCCGACGTGAACATCACACACGCCACATCCTCCGGACCCACCACCACCGACGGCACCACCACCCCGGCCGACTCCTCCGCCGGTTCCCAGGGCGAATCCATCCACAGCACACGCTCGGCGATCCCCTCGACGGACTCCCGCAGCCCCGTACTCGACACCACCAGACCCACGCCCGCCTCGGCCACCACCAACGCCGACCGCTCCCGCGGGAACTCCGGATCCAACAGCGTGTAACCACCACCCGCCTTCAACACACCCAACAACGCCACCACGAGATCCGCCCCACGCCCCAGGCAGACCCCCACCAACCCACCCCGCACCAGACCGGACTCCACCAACCGCGCGGCCATCCGATCCGACAGAACATCCAACTCCCCATACGACAACCGGCGATCACCATCCACCACCGCCACCGCACCCGGATCCCGCACCACCTGCTCCCCGAACAACCCCGACACCGTCCCCGCCGGCACCGGACCCCCACCACCACCCCACCCCGACACAACCAACTCACGCTCGCCACCCACCAACACCTCAACCGACCCGACCAACTGCTCCGGATCCGCGACCATCGCGGCCAGCACCCGGCGCAGGCGCTCCGCGAAGGTGGTGACGGTGCCGTGGTCGAAGAGGTCGGCGGCGTAGCGCAGTTCGGCCCGGATGCCGACCGGCCTGTTGGCGGCGTCGTGGTGCTCGGAGAAGCTCAGGTTGAGGTCGAACCGGGCCGGGGCAGCCACAGAGCACTCCGGCTCCACGACCAGGCCCGGGAGTCGGAGACTGCACTCGCTGTTGTTCTGCAGGACCAGCATCACCTGGAACAACGGGTGCACCGACGCGGAGCGGACGGGGTTCAGCTCCTCCACCAGGCGCTCGAACGGCAGGTCCTGGTGGGTGAACGCCGCCAGATCCGTGTCCCGGACCCGCCCCAGCAACTCACCGAAGGTCGGCGCACCCGACACATCCGTCCGCAGCACCAGCGTGTTCACGAAGAACCCGACCAACTCGTCCAAGGCCTCGTCCGAACGCCCCGCCACCACCGTGCCGATGGGGATGTCCGTCCCCGCGCCCAACCGCGACAACAGAGCCGCCAGAGCCGCGTGCAGCACCATGAACAGCGTCACGCCGTGCCGACGCGCCAACCCCTCCAACTCCGCATGCAGCTCCGCGTCCAGCCCGAACTCCACCAGACCACCCGCACGCGAAGCCACCCCCGACCGCGGCCGATCCAACGGCAGCGCCACCTCCTGCGGCGCATCCCGCAACACCTCCGACCAGTAGGCAAGTTGCTGATCCAGGACCCCACCCAGCAGACCCTGCTGCCACAGCGTGTAATCCGCGTACTGCACCGGCAACGGCGACCACTCCGGAGCAACCCCCGCCAACCGGGCCCGATACGCCGACGCCACCCCCTCCCACAACGGCTCCATCGACCAACCGTCACTCGCGATGTGGTGCAAGGTCACCACCAGCACCGACTCGCCCTCGGCGACCGTGAACAACACCACCCGCAACGGCAGCCCGGTGGACAGGTTGAACGCGGCGAGGGCCTCGGCGGAAATCCGCTCCGCCAGCTCCTCCGCCGTGCACGGCTCGGCCCTGAACGGCACCTCGACGTCCCCGACGGGCAGCACCACCTGGCGGGGCTGCCCGTCGACCGCCGGATAGACCGTCCGCAGCGCCTCGTGCCGCCCGACCACGTCACCGATCGCCCCGCGCAGCGCCTCGACGTCCACCGCCCCGTGCAGCCGGAACACGAACGGGCTGTTGTACGTCGCGGACGCACCCTCCAACTGGTCCAGGAACCACAGCCGCTGCTGGGCGAACGACAGCGGCAGCACCTCCGGCCGCTCCCCCGCCACCAACGCCGGACGCGCCGGACGCCCCTCCTTCAGCTTCTCCGCCACCCGGGCCACGGTCGGGTTCCGGAACAGGTCCCGGATGCCGAGCTCCGCGCCGAGCGTGCTGCGGATGCGGCTGATCAGCCGGGTCGCGATGACCGAATGGCCGCCCAGGGCGAAGAAGTTGTCATCGACTCCCACCGACGGCAGCCCGAGGACCTCGGCGAAGAGGCCGCACAGGAGCTGTTCCTGCGCCGACTCGGGAGCGCGACCGCCCTCGGCCGTGTCCTTCTGCCCGGTCGTCGGTTCCATCTGCTGAGCCATGACATCTCCCTCTGGTGCCTATCCGGCGGTGATCGATGCGCGTGACCGGCCGCCCCGGCCAGGTGCCTCGTCACCTGGCCGGGGCCGCACGCGGGTGTGCGAACGGAATGGAGGAAAAGGGGTCCGGGACCGCGGGTCAGCCGACCGTCGTCGGGCGCGGCGCCAGGTCGGTCCAGTGCTGCTCGATGTACTCCAGGCAGGCCTGGCGGTCGTTCTCGCCGAAGGCCGTGGTCCAGCCGGCCGGGACCGCGAGCACGTTCGGCCACAGGGAGTGCTGGTTCTGGTCGTTGACCAGGACCAGGTAGCGGCCCTCGGCGTCCTCGAACGGGTTCGTCACAGCGGTTCTCCTTCTGTACGGAAGGTACGGAATGCACAGGACGTGCGGGATAAACGGATCGGACGTTCACGCAAGCGAAGGGGCGGCGCCCCGTGTCCTACGGGTGGAGGTACGGCCCGGCCGTTTCCGGGAGCCAGACGTCCTCCGGGTCCAGGGCGGCGGGCGTGTACTTGCCCAACGCGCTGATCAGCAGCCGCAGTTCGAAGGCGAGACAGGCGACCAGCCGGGCGATCCCGTCCTGCGGGTCCTCGTCCGCCGCGAGCAGGGCCGCCCGGCCCAGCCCGACGGCGCGGGCGCCGAGCGCCAGGGCCTTCGCGGCCCGGGCGCCCTCCCACATCCGACCCGAGGCCAGCAGGCAGTTCGACCGGGACGGCGGCCCCAGCCGGCGCAGGCACTCGCCCAGCGGCAGGCCCACCTGGTCGAGGAAGCTGCTGGGCGCCCAGCCGCTGCCGCCCTCGGCGCCGTCCACGGTCACCGAGTCCGCGCCGCTCGCCCAGGCCACGACCGCCGCCTCGTGGATGTCGCGCCCGGGCGGGAGCTTCACCCAGATCCGCGCGCGCGGATAGTTGTTGCGCATGAACCGGATCTGCTGGCGCAGGATCTCCGCCGTGAACGTGCCCGGGCTGCTGGACCGCAGTACCCGGTCGTCCTCGCCCTGCCCGTCGGCGAAGACGCTCTCGTCGGTGCTGTACCGATCCGCCAGCTGCGCCGCCACCGAGCGCTTCAGCACCGTCATCCCGCCGAGCCCGGGCTTGGCGCCCTGCCCCACCTTGAGTTCGAAGGCCAGGCGGCCGGACTCCAGCAGCGCCTTCGCGGCCGGGGCGCTGTAGATCTGGTTCCACACCTCGGCGTCCGCGTCCTCGGTGCTCTGCTGGAACGCCAACCCGCCCATGTCGTCCGGGAGTTCCTGCTCGTAGGCGCGCAGCCGGGCGAGCATGCTGTCGCCGGTGTCGGCGGAGGCGTCGGCGGAACCGCTGCCGGAGGCGCCGGCGAAGCCGTTGGTCGGCACCACGTTCTCGCCGATGACCAGCGGGATGCCCAGGCGTCCGGCCTGGCGGCTGGCCGCCAGGCCCAGTCCGGAGGAGGCGACCTGGGTGGAGCCGAAGGCCGACACGTACACCGGCAGCGACGAGCGGAACCCGCCGATGTCGGTGGCGAGTTCGACGTCGCCGTAGAGCGGTTCGCGGGCCAGGTCGGTGAGCTTCTCCAGCCGCTGGGGCACGAAGACCGGCGGGACCAGGCGCATCGCGTCCAGCGCGTCCCCGCCGCGGGGCGCCGCCGTCCGCGGCTCGCCGCCCGTGCCGCCGGCGCCGAACAGCGTCAGGCCGTAGCCGTCCGTCGAGGGGAACGCGCGGGCGGCGCCCTCCCTGGCCCGGGACCGGATCGCGGCCTCCGGGAACCCCGGGGCGCTCAGCACCCCACTCACGGCGAGACCACCCCGGGGACCTTCGGGAACGGGGTGGCCTGCCAGACCGCGTCCAGCCCGGCGACGTAGCGGGTGAGCCGCTCGATGCCGATCCCGAAGCCGGCGCTGCCCGGGATGCCCTCGCGGACCATCTTCAGGTACCACTCGTACTTGGCCGGGTTCTCGCCGCTCTCCCGCATCCGGGCGATGATCCGCGCGTAGTCGAACTCCCGCTCGCTGCCGCTGATCAGTTCGCCGAAGCCCTCGGGGGCGATGAGGTCGAAGTTGCGCAGGACCTCCGGGCGCTGCGGGTCCTCGCGGTCGTAGAAGCCGCGTGAGCCCTTGGGGTAGTCGACGATGAAGAACGGCGCGTCGGACTTGTGCGAGAGCAGGCCCTCGCCCTGCCAGTCGATCTCGGCGTCGTGGTTCTGCTCGTGGCCCAGCCGTGCCAGCTCGGCCATCGCCTCGCCGTGGCTGATCCGCTCGAAGGGGGTGTCGCGGGTGAGCAGCGGGGTGAAGGCGTCCGCGTCGCGGCCGAGGGCGTCCAGGTCGTCGCCCAGCGTCCGCACCACGCGCTCGACCGCCGCGGTCACGATGGACTGCGCCACCCCCATCGCGTCCTGCTGGGTGGCGCCGGCGATCTCCACGTCGAACTGGTGGAACTCCGCCAGGTGGCGGCCGATGTTCGCGGTCTCCAGGGGTTCGAGCCGGACGTTCGGCGCGACGTAGAACACCTTGTCGAAGGCGAGCAGCGACGCCTGCTTGTAGAGGATCGCGCTGGTCATCAGCTTGTAGCGGTGGCCGTAGAAGTCGACGTCCACCTGCTTGGCGCCCCGGCCGCCCGGGTCCGTCACCGGTCCGATGATCGGCGGCAGCAGCTCCACGAACCCCTCGCTGAGAAGTAGTTCGCGGCCCGCCTGGACGATCTGGTTCTGGATCCGCAGCACGGACCGGGTCACGGGGTTCTTGAGGTGGTCCGGCAGTGCACCGGGCCGTGCAGACTCGAACTCGCTGGTCAAGGGGTCTCTTCCTTCGGTTCTCTGGTCCTGCGGTCTCTGGTTCTGCGGTTGTGGCAGGGGGTTCAGCCGGGGATCCCGGGGAGCCGGTCCAGCGTGGTGGCGGCGCGCTCGTCGAACGACCGCGCCACGTGGGACAGGGCCCGGAGCAGGTCCGAGGCGCTCATCGAGCGGTCGCCGGCGGATCGCCCGGACGGCCGGACGGGCAGGGCGCCGGTATGCGACCAGCGCAGCCGCCCGTCGGACTCGATGTAGCTCCTGGCCCGCCCGGCGTTGTCCGGGTGCAGGCAGTACGGGACGTCCAGCAGCCCCCGGGCGAACGCCTCCACCAGGGCGGCGCCCACGTCCGTGTTCAGGCCGAGGACGGTGTCCACGAGCGCGGTCGCCTCGTCCAGGACCTCGCTGCCCGCCCCGGTGTCGGCCGGCGCCGATCTGCCCGCGTTCTGTGCGGCCAGCGCCGCGATCTCCAGGGCCTCGACGTTCTCCCGGACGGTGGGGATGCGGTGCGCCTCGGCCGCCGTCTTGACGATGAGCCGCTCCGCCCCGGTGCGGACCGCCAGCTCGGCGGCCTGCTCGAGCAGCAGCAGGGCACCGGAGCGGGTGCCGGGGTAGACCCCCATGTAGTTGTAGATCACGATGTGGCGGTCGACGTCCGGCAGCAGCGCGTCGGCGAGCCGGCGCAGGGCCAGCACCGCCTCCCGGTCCTGCTCGGCGTTGGTCTGCTGCGCGTAGCTCAGCGAGATGCTGCGCAGTCCGTGCTGGCGGAAGAACACGCCTTCCAGGACGCTGATCGCCACCAGCAGGCTGGGCGGGCAGAGCTGGCCGAGCATGCAGCCGCCGAAGGTCTCGACGTGCGGTTCGACCTCGCCGTCGCGGGCCCGGACCATCAGCTCGCAGGACCGTTCCCAGTTCCGCACCGCCTCGCGCAGCGGCAGGCGGCCGTACGGCAGGCAGTAGGAGACCGGACCGCCTTCGGTGGTGTCGAGCCCCGCTTCCAGCGAGGCGGCGATGATGCCGTAGGGGCTGGCCGAGCCGTGCCGCACCTGGACCGGGAAGTCGCGCTCGCGCACGCCCTCCAGCACCCCCCGGTTGGTCGCCGGGGGGTGGGTCCTGATCGGGTACCCGTTGAGGTCGCCGCCACCGTCGACGGCCCGCCGGGCGTCGGCGAGCTTGCCGAGCCGGGTGTAGCTGTCGAGGGTGATCGTGCCGACCGTGGTGGCGTTGGCCGCCTTGACGGCGACCAGCCCCTCCCGCATGGCCAGCGGGTCGCCGAAGCCCATCCGCGGCTGCACCACCAGGTTGCCCCGGGCGTGCGACCGTCGGACGAAGTCGGCGAACGCGTTGACCGGCGCGTCGTTCATGGCGTGGGGGCGGCGCGGAGCTCCTCCAGGACGCGGCCGGTCCGCCCCGCCTTCACGGCGCCGAGGGCGGAGACGTACCGCTCGAACTCCGGCAGTCCGGCCGACTCGTGGAAGACCGCGGAGAACCCGGCGTCCAGCAGCCGGCGCGTCATGGAATCGCCGCCCCCGCCGCCCGCCCCGGCCTGCAGCTGCCGGCCGGTGCCGAGCTTCCCGCCGATGACGATCGGCGTGTCGGCGAGCTCCGGGACGGCGCGCAGCTCCGCGACGGCGGACAGCCCGTCGCTCTCGCCGTGGCCGTTGACGCTGCTGAGCACGATGAGGTCGGGGGCCTCGCGCCGGCACTCCGCCGCCAGTTCCGCGCCCGGCAGGCACGGGCCGAGGTTGCGCACCCGGTGTCCCCAGTCCTCCAGTTGGAGCTGGAGGAAGACGAGGTTCCAGGTGTGGGAGTCCGACTCGGTGCCGCTGACGATCACGTCGAGGGTGGCGTCGGTGCTCACCGCCGGCTCCTCTCGCTCGGGTCGAGGGCGGCGATCCTGGAGGGCAGGGTCTTCCAGACCTCCGGGGTGTAGAAGTGCCCACCGGGAAGGACGTCGTGGCGGTACTCGCCCAGGGCCAGCGCGCGCCACTGCTCGCCCGCGTTGGCCTCGATGACGTCGTCGTCGGCGCCTGAGAGCATCTGCACCGGCATGCTGACGGTGGCGCCCTCGGTGTACCGGAAGGTGTCCCGGACCCGGATGTCGGCGCGCATCAACTCGACGGCCATCTCCTGGAGTTCGGGGTCCTCCAGGACGTGCGCCGGCATCAGGCCGTGGGTCTTCATCCAGAGCAGCAGGCCGTCGTCGTCGTCCTGCTGGGACGGGAACATGTCGCGGGGCGTCAGCCCGCGGGCGGGCGCGTTGGCCGAGGAGACGACCAGGTTCAGCGGCAGCGGCCCGCCGCCGCTCTCGATCCGCGCGGCGACGTCGAAGGCCATCCAGCCGCCCATGCTGTGCCCGAAGAGCACGTACGGGCCGTCGACGGCGGAGAGCACGGCTGCGGTGGCGTCCTGGGCCAGCTCCTCCCAGTCGGTGGCGAAGTCCTCCAGGAACCTGCCCTCCCGGCCCGGGTAGCAGATCGCCGACAGGGCGATGTCGGCCGGGACGGCGTCGCCCCACAGGTGGTAGGAGGCCGTCCCGCCGCCGCAGAAGCCCAGGCAGATCAGCGTCAGCGCGGCTCCCTCCGGGCGCCGGATGCTGATGACGGTGGTGTCCTGTGCGGTGTTCACTTGCCCTCCGTCCGACGGGACTCCACGAAGGCCGCCAGCCCGCGCAGTTCGGGGTGCTGGTAGACCTCCTTCGTGGACACGGTGATGCCGAACTGCTTCTTCAGCCGGCCGATGACGCGCAGCGCGATGAGCGAGTGGCCGCCCAGCGAGAAGAAGTTGTCGGTGGGACTGATCCGCGGCCGGCCGAGCACCTCGGACCACACGCCGGCGATCAGGGTCTCGAACTCGCCCTGCGGCTCGTCCCCGGCCTCCTGTCCGCCGTCGGCCCACAGGGCCTCGTCCACGGCGGGCAGGGCCCGGTGGTCCACCTTGCCGTTCACGCTCAGCGGCATGGCCTCCAGCGTGACGAAGGCCGACGGGACCATGAACGACGGCAGCAGACCGCCCAGGTGCTCCTGGAGCTCCCGGGTGTGCGGGGCGCTCCCGCCCTCCGGGACGACGTACCCGACCAGCTGGTCGCCGGCGGTCGCGGTGCCGTGCAGGACGACGGCGGCGGTCCTGACCCCCGGGTGCGCGGCGAGCGCGGCCTCGATCTCGCCCAGTTCCACCCGGTAGCCGCGGATCTTGATCTGCCGGTCGACCCGGCCGAGGTAGTCGATGGCGCCGTCCGGGCGCAGCCGCACCCGGTCGCCGGTGCGGTACATCCGGCGGCCGGTGCCGGTCGGATCGGCGACGAACCGCTGCGCGGTCAGCGCGGGCCGGCCGACGTAGCCGGTGGTCACGGAGGGCCCGGCCAGGTAGAGCTCGCCCGGCTCGCCGACGGGCGCGGCACGCAGGTGCTCGTCGAGCACGTGGGCGGTGAACCCGGGCAGCGGGAGGCCGATGTGCGGGCCCTCGCCGGTGATCCAGCCCGCGGTGGCGTCCACCGTGCACTCGGTGGGGCCGTACAGGTTGATCGCCTCGACCGTCCCGGCGGCGCGGGCCTCGCCCAGCTCCCGCCAGACCTCGGCCGGCACCGGCTCGCCGCCCATGAACAGCCGCAGCACGCGGCCGTCGGCGGTGGGGGCGAGGAGGGCCTCGCGCAGCACCTCCCAGTGCGAGGGCGTCAGGTCCAGGTCGTCGACGGCGTGCTCGTCGAGCAGGGCACGCAGCACGGCCGGGTCGGTGCGCTCGTTCTCGCCGATCACCACGATGCTGTCGCCCCGGCAGATCCGGGCCCACTGCTGGACGGAGGCGTCGAAGGAGATGCTCGCGTTCCAGGCCACCACGCGCGGCCGGTCGGCGTAGAAGCCGGCGTCCTCGAGGTCCGCGGCGAGCGCGGCCACGCCGCCCCGGGTGGCCTCGACGCCCTTGGGCGTCCCGGTCGAGCCGGAGGTGAAGATCACGTACGCCGGGTCGGCCGGGGAGGCCTGTGCCGCCGGCGCGTCCGCGGCCGGCGCGGCGAGGGCGTCCGCGAGGGTGAGGACGTCGACTCCGGCGGGCCAGGCGGGACCGTTGCCGGGCTCCGCCAGGACGGTCCGCAGGCCGGCGCTCGTCACCATGTGGGTGAGGCGCTCCTGCGGGTAGGCCGGGTCCAGCGGCACGTAGGCGGCGCCGATCCGCCACACGGCGAGCAGGGCGACGACGAGGTCCGCGCCGCGGTGCATGCTGACGCCCACCCGGGCGCCGCGGCCGAGCCCGCGCTCGGCCAGCCGCCCGGCCAACTGCCGTACGTCCTGGTCGAGTTCGGCGAAGGTCAGGGTGCGGTCGGTCCCGCGTACGGCCATCCGGT
Organism: Kitasatospora sp. NPDC058184; assembly: GCF_042883725.1. Classification (NCBI taxonomy): domain Bacteria; kingdom Bacillati; phylum Actinomycetota; class Actinomycetes; order Kitasatosporales; family Streptomycetaceae; genus Kitasatospora; species Kitasatospora sp. NPDC058184. The sequence goes on along the minus strand of NZ_JBHVVE010000024.1, from coordinate 131,117 downwards.
CCGGGGTCGATTCGACCGCCCGCCGGAAGCGGACCATCGGGTCGACGGGTGCGGTCCGGGCCGCCGGGGCCAGGGGCTCCTCGGTGATGCTCACGCGGCACCGCCGGTCTCCGCCGAGGCCGCCACGGTGGGCCGGCAGTCGTCGAGCTCGACGGGGTTGCCCATCGCGACGACGATCTTCCGGTCGCCCCGGAACGGGTCGCGGCCGTGCGCCGTGAGCACGTTGTCGACGAGCATGACGTCGCCCGGTTGCCAGGCCTGACGCACCGTGGCCTCGGCGTAGGCGGTGTTGATGAGCTCGAGCTCGTCCCGGGTCAGGGGCTTCCCGTCGGCCACGCCGGTTTCGAACGGCAGGCCGTCCGCGCCGAATTCGTCCAGGAGCGTCTCGCGGAGTTCCTCGTCCAATGACCAGGAATTCCAGAAGGCCATGTGGTTGAACCAGACCTCCTCATCGGTGGCCGGGTGCCGGACGATACCGGGCCGCCGCTGCACCGTTTTCAGATTTCCCTCGCCGTCCCAGCGGCAGGAGATCAGGTTCTCCGCGCAGTACTGCTCGACGTCCTCGCGGCGCTCGGTCGCGAATGCCTTTTCCCAGCTCACGGAGATGTGTTCGGAGTAGCTCCGGTGCAGGGTCCAGCCGTGGGAGCGAATGCGCTCGACCAGGGGGGCGGGCAGGTGCCGCAGGACCTCCCGGCAATCCGCCACCGGCGTCGCCCCGCCTTCCTCGGGGGCGATGAGGCAGGCGAACATCAGGAGCCCGGGGAAAGTCAGGGTGTAGCTGTTCTCGTTGTGCATCCGGATCGACTGGGCCGGCGGCAGGTCGGTGGACGAGTAGACGTCGTTGCCGAAGCTGCTGCGCGGCGTCGCCTTCTCCCGGTAGGGCGTCCGCTGCGGGATGAGGACGTCCCGGACGAGCGCGAAGTCCTCGACGGAGGCGACCGGGAGGCCGCGCAGGTACAGCGCGCCGTACCTTTGAAGCGCGGTACGGAGGTCGGGCAGGATCGCGTTCAGCCACGCGCAGGCCGCTTCGGCGCCTTCGAATCGAGGGACGACCAGGGTCGCCGGCTTGCCCTCCTCGAGGGTCCATTCCAGTTCTTGTGGCGCGGTGCTTGCAGAAGACATGACTCGATGCACCTTCCTCATGACGGAGCGCCACGGCGTGGTTCCGTGGTCGCCCCGGGGCAAGTTGAATCGTGATCAGAACCTCTGACCCGAGAACACGGTCATCGACCCGCGGGGGGTCGTCGTGCCGGGTCGCCAGGGAATTCGCGCGGCCCGGTTCAAGGGCCGACATCAGGACGGTTCGGCGGGGTGTCGCTGTTTCCGCCACCGGCGGCAGTGAATGGGCAGCCCAAGAGGCCGGCTCCGCAACGCCCGAAAAGGCGTCGACGAGCCGCTACCCGGGACCGTCAGGCCACCCCTGGCCGCACGTACGGACTACCGGTACCGTAGCTCCGACCGGAGAACGTCGGGCTGCCGTCCGGCACACCCGCACACCGATCCATTCCCCCCTCCCGAGTGCTCACATTCAGGTGCGGCGGAATCGCGCACCCGGTGTCGTTCCCCCGAGCTGCCGAGGCGGGTGCAGTACTCCCCCATCGCCTCGCATTGACCGTGCACCGCCAATCAGATCACACCAATGCGCTGCCGTGGAAGAAGTAGCAGAGGCAAGTTCGGAATCTTTAATGTCACATTCACGTCACCGACAGTGACGATTCCCTTACCGTATGGGGCACTTCCCGTGCTGAGGACGACGGGACACCGCCGTCGCCCGTCCGGCAACGGCGGCAACACCGGTACCAGAAGCCGGAGTTCCGCTTCCGGAACAGCGGCGCCCGGGCCGCCCTCCGGAGCGGGCACGCTCGGGCCCGCTCCAGAGCAGGCGCACTCGGATCCGTCCTCCGGAGCAGCGGCCGGCCCGGGCCCGTCCCTCCCGGCCGGCGCGCTCAGGCCCGCCCGAGGACGCGGTCGACGGCGATCTCGATGACCACCCGGTCCGGGTTGACCCGCGGCTCGCGGTAGCGCTCGGCGTACCGGCGCTCCGCCTCGGCGACCTGCTCGGGCTCCTCGCGGACGACCGCCACGCCCTCCAGGGTCGACCAGCGGGCCCCTGCGACCTGGCAGACCGCGACGCGCAGGCCCTCGGGCCCGGCCTCGGCGACATTGCGGGCCTTACGGCTGGTGCGGCTGGTGATCACCCGGGCGGTCCCCGTCTCCGGCTGGTACGTCACACCGACCGGCACCACGTGCGGCGTACCGTCCGGGCGGGTGGTGGTCAGCGTGGAGATGTGCCGTTCCCGCCAGAAGGCGAGGAAGGATTCGTCGAGGTCGCGCGGGTCGTGGGCCATGCCCGCGATCGTACGGCCCCCGGGGAACGGTCGTTCCCCGGGGGCCGTACGGGCAGCGGCGTCAGTGCCCGCGCGCGATCCACTCCGGCAGGGCCGGGGCCTCGGCGCCGATGGTGGTCGGGTCGCCGTGGCCGGTGCGCACCACGGTCTCGGCCGGGAGCGTCAGCAGCCGCTCGCGGATCGAGTCGACGATCGTCGGGAAGTGCGAGAACGACCGGCCGGTGGCACCGGGACCGCCCTGGAACAGGGTGTCGCCGGTGAAGACGGTGCCCAGCGCGGGCGCGTACAGGCAGACCGCGCCCGGCGCGTGGCCCGGGGTGTGCAGCACCGTCAGCTCGGTGCCCGCCACCTCGATCCGCTGGCCGTCGGCCAGTTCGCCGTCCGGCAGCCGCTCGGGGTGGGTGAGCTTCCACAGCGGCAGGTCGTCCGGGTGCAGCAGGATCGGCGCACCGGTGCGGTCGGCGAGGGCCGGGGCCGCGTCGATGTGGTCGTTGTGCGCGTGGGTGGAGACGATCGCCAGCAGCCGGCGCCCGCCGAGCGCGGCCTCGATGGCCTCGGCGTCGTGCGCGGCGTCGATCACCACCGCCTCCTCGTCGTTCCCGACGATCCAGACGTTGTTCTCCACCTCCCAGCTGCCGCCGTCGAGTTCGAAGGTCCCGGCGGTCACCAGCCGGTCGATCCGAGCGGTCACAGGATCACCACCGAGCGGAGGACGTCGCCCTGGTGCATGCGCTCGAAGGCCTGCTCCACGGCGTCCAGCCCGATGGTCTCGGTGACGAAGGCGCCGAGGTCCAGGCGGCCCTGGAGGTAGAGGTCGACGAGCATCGGGAAGTCCCGCGAGGGCAGGCAGTCGCCGTACCAGGAGGACTTCAGCGCGCCGCCGCGGCCGAAGACGTCGAGCAGCGGAAGCTCCAGCGTCATCTCCGGGGTCGGCACGCCGACCAGGACGACGGTGCCGGCCAGGTCGCGGGCGTAGAAGGCCTGCTTGTACGTCTCCGGACGGCCGACCGCCTCGACCACCACGTCCGCGCCGTTGCCGCCGGTCAGCTCGCGGATCGCCTCGACCGCGTCGGTGGTGCGGGAGTTGACGGTGTGGGTGGCGCCCAGCTTGCGGGCGGTCTCCAGCTTGCGGTCGTCGATGTCGACCGCGATGATCTTCGCCGCGCCCGCCAGCCGGGAGCCCATCACGGCCGCGCCGCCGACGCCGCCGCAGCCGATGACCGCGACCGAGTCGCCCCGGCCGACGTTGCCGGTGTTGATCGCGGCGCCGAGGCCCGCCATCACGCCGCAGCCCAGCAGGCCCGCGACGGCCGGCTCGGCCGCCGGGTCCACCTTGGTGCACTGGCCGGCCGCGACCAGGGTCTTCTCGGCGAACGCGCCGATGCCCAGCGCCGGGGACAGCTCGGTGCCGTCCAGCAGCGTCATCCGCTGCTTGGCGTTGTGGGTGTTGAAGCAGTACTGCGGGCGGCCCCGCTTGCACGCGCGACACTGGCCGCACACCGCGCGCCAGTTGAGGACCACGAAGTCACCGGGCTCGACCTCGGTGACGCCCTCGCCGACCGACTCCACGATGCCCGCGGCCTCGTGGCCGAGCAGGAACGGGAACTCGTCGTTGATGCCGCCCTCCCGGTAGTGGAGGTCGGTGTGGCAGACGCCGCACGCCTGGATCCGGACCACCGCCTCACCCGGGCCAGGGTCCGGCACCACGATCGTGGCCACCTCCACGGGCGCGCCCTTGGCGCGCGCGATGACTGCCTTGACCTGCTGGGGCATCCGATTCCACCTCCGTCTGCCGGTGCGGCTCTGCACCGGTCTGACCTGCGACAAACGACTGCAAGACGAACTGCCCACGAAGCGTATCGCCCACCCGGCCGCCCACCGGCGGAGCGCCCGGGGCGATCCGCCGCGGCACGGTGTGCTAGGGACCCGCCCCACCCGCCGACAGCCGGTCCGCCGCCGTCGCGGCGGCTCACGACCTCTCCGGTGGCACGTGCCGGCCGGGTATCCGCCGGGGCCCGGCGACAGTCCGGCGCGGCCGTGGCGATGGGGGCGCACAGGTGGCACTGAGCGCCCGTCCGTGCGCCTCGAAGTGCCCGGAAAGCACCAGCGTTGGCTGGAAGTGCCGCAGACGGGCGCCCCGCCAGCCACGTACGGTCGTAGCTGAGACGGTCCAAGCGACCACGCTCAGCACACCCGCCCCACCCGTCGGCGCGTGACCCTGCGCCGGCCGCGCCGGATGCGCACCGACCGTGCGCCCCCGCACATTTCGCGCCAGACCCCCGCAATTCCCCCCGTAGGAGCCCGACCGAACCCCGGCCCGTGTCGAGCCGCCAGCCGGCCGCATCACCCGTCCCCCGCACCATCCCCGGATTCACCCCCCGTCGGGTCGCGCCCCGCGGCCCACCGTCCTGGAGTCTGGAGTACGGATGTCCACCGAGAACAGTGCGACCAGCGCCGGCACCGCCCCGCTCCCCCCGCTGCACTGCATGCGCCGGCTCGAACCCGGCCCGCCCCGCCTCGCCGCGCTGCCCACCGGCACGCCGGTCTGGCTGGTCAGCCGGCACGCCGACGTGCGCCAGGTGCTGACCGACCCGCGGCTGGGCCGCGCCCCGCTCTACGCGCCGGACGCCCCGCCGGTCACGGTCACGCCCAACATCCTGGACGATCCCCAGAGCATGCTGAACATCGACGGCACCGAGCACCAGCGGCTGCGCCGCACCGTGCAGCGGGCCTTCACCCCGCGCGCGATCGAGCGCTGGCGGCCGTGGGTGGCCTCGGCCGTCGAGTCGCTGATCGACGAGCTGATCGACCACGGCTCCCCCGCCGACATCATCGCGGGCTACTCCCGCCCGCTGCCGGTCGCGGTGATCAGCCGGCTGATGAACCTGGACAACCTGGACAGCAAGCGGCTCGCGCACTGGAGCGACCACGCGCTCTCCGCCACCGCCTACAGCGCCGAGGCGATCGCCACCGCGATGACCGAGTTCGCCGCCTTCGGCTCCGAGGTGATCGCCCAGCGCCGGGCCGCCCCCGGCGAGGACCTGGTCAGCGGCCTGCTCGCGGCCGCCGCCGAGGACGGCTCGATCACCGAGGGCCAGCTGGTCGCGCTGGTCATCGGCCTGGTCGTGGCCGGCCACGAGACCACCATGACCAGCCTCGGCAACGCCCTGGTCTACCTGCTCCAGGACGACCGCGAGGCCTGGCAGCGGCTCGCCTCCGACGAGGCCAGCGCCGTCGCCGCGACCGAGCAGCTGCTGCGCGCCGTCCCGCTCGGCGACCCCCAGGAGCACCTGCCCGGGCTGATGCGCCGCACCGTCGAGGACGTCGAGATCGGCGGTGTGGTCATCCCGGCCGGCAGCGTGGTCGCCGCCGACGCGGCCGCCGCCAACCACGACCCGGAGATCTTCACCGGGGACCTGCGCACCGAGCTGTTCTCCCCGCTGGCCGCTCCCACCCTCACCTTCGGCGCCGGCCCGCACCACTGCCTGGGCGCCTGGCTGGCCCGGATGGAGCTGGAACTCGCCCTGCACCGGCTGGCCCGCCGGCTGCCCTCGCTGCGGCTGGCCGACCCGGTCGAGCGGATCGACTGGCGGCGTGGCCTGCTCACCCGCAGCCCGAACTCCCTGCGGGTGGTCTGGTGACGGGCCGCGCGGACACCGATCCGGTGCTCGTCCGGGTCGACCGGGACCGCTGCATCGGCTCCGGGATGTGCGCCCTCAGCGCCCCCGACTCGCTGGCCCTCGGCGCCGACGGACTGGCCGCGCCGCTGGCCGGATACGCGGACGGCGGCGCGGAGTTGACGGACGGGCTGAGCGAGGCCGTGGACTACTGCCCGGTCGAGGCGCTCAGCCTCCACTCGGCCCGCGGCGGCTACCGGATCGCCCCGGCGGAGTGACCCGGCGCCGGTGGCGCCCGACCGCGGTCGTTCGCGGCGGGCGCCGCCGGCGCGCTTCCCGAAGCCGCCAGGCCTTCCCGGCACTGTCAACCGATTAGCCGGGCTCATGGGTCGATGAGCTTATCGATCTTGTTCGGCCCCTCCGCCCGCTGGTGGGCTGGCCCCATGACAAACGCCGAAGCCCTCGCCCCACCAGCCGCCCCACCCACCGCGCACCGCTGGCCCCCGGTCCTCGCCATCGCACTCGCCACCTTCACCGTGGTGTCCTCCGAGATGATGCCGGTCGGCCTGCTCACCCCGATGTCCCACAGCCTCGGGGTCACCGACGGGGTCACCGGCCTCTCCCTCACCATCACCGGCCTGATCGCCGCCGCCCTCTCCCCCTTCGCCCCGCTGCTCGTCGGCGCGCGCGACCGCCGGACCGTCCTGGTCGCCTTCATGCTGCTGCTCGGCCTGGCCGACGCGGTCACCGCGCTGGCGCCGGACTTCGCGGTGCTGGCCGCCGGCCGCGTCCTGCTCGGCGCCGCCATGGGCATCGTCTGGGGCCTCGCCACGAGCGTCGGCCCGCGCCTCGCCGACGGCCCGCGCCTCGCGCTCACCATGACGCTGATCTTCTCCGGCGTCTCCATCGCCTCGGTCCTCGGCGTCCCGCTGGGCACCTACCTGGCCGCGCTGCTCGACTGGCGCGCCGCGTTCTGGGCGCTCGCCCTGCTCGGCGCCGCCTCCGCCGCCGTCCTCGCCGCCACCCTGCCCGCGCTGCCCGTGCACGAGCGCGGACGGCTCGGCGGACTGGCCGGCGCCCTGCGCCACCGGGGCGTCGCCGCCGGGATCGCGATCACCGCGTTCGTCGTGCTCGGACACTTCGCCGGCTACACCTACATCCGCCCGGTCCTCGAAGCCGACGCGGGCCTGAGCAGCGGCGTGATCGCCGCCTGCCTGCTGGTGTACGGACTCGCGGGCGTCGCCGGGAACTTCACCCTCGGCCCGCTGTCCGGGCGCCGCCCGAGGACCGCCGTCGCCCTCGCCCTGGCCGGCGTCGCCCTGGCCGCCGCCCTGCTCGCGTACACCGGCGGCGTCGTCACCGTCCTGCTCGTCCTGGTCGTCTGGGGCGCCTCGTACGGCGGGGTGTCGGTCTCCACCCAGGCCTGGGTCCGCACCGCCGACCCGGCCCGGATCGAGGCCTCGGCGGCGGTCTGGGCGGGCGTGTTCAACGCGGGCATCGCGCTCGGCTCCTTCGCCGGCGGACTGGTCGTCGACCGGGCCGGGAACCGCGCCGTCCTGCTCACCGCGGCCGGGCTGGCGGCCGTCGGACTGCTGATCGCCCTGCTCTCCCGGCCCGACGACCGGCGGCCCTGACGGCGGCCCGATCACCGGCCCGGCCGGCGGCCCGACCGGCCCGTCTGATTCCCCGCGGGCTCAGTCGAGGAGCCCGGCCAGCAGCTCGACGAACCCGGCCGCCAGCCGGTGCGGCCGCCGCTCGTGCTGGACCACCTCCAGCGCCGTCGGCTCCAGCCCGGGCACCGGCAGGAAGCGGATGTCCGGCCGCCGGACGTACGCCGTGCTGCGCTCGCACAGCAGCAGCCCCTGACGGGTGCCGGCCACCATCGACAGGCCCTCCTGGATGGTGGCCGCACCCGCCGGGTAGGCCAGCTCCCGCCCGCCCGGCGTCCGCCGGGGCGCCTGCGCCCACCGCCAGTACTCGGGCGCCGGGCCGCGCGGCTCGATCAGCGGCACCCCGGCCAGCTCCTCCGCGCCCACCCCGTCCGCGCCGTCCGCCCCGCCGAGGCGCCGCTCGGCGGAGACCGCCAGGTACACCGGCTGGCGGGAGAACTCCATCAGCACGTCCAGGCCCGGCTCCCGGCACGGGGCGAGCACGATCGCCAGGTCCACCTCGCCCCGGGCGAGGTGCGAGAACGGGTCCGCCCACGGCAGTTCGACCAGCTGCACCGTGCCCTCCGGCAGGCGCGCGAGCACCCGGGCGACCGGCTCGTACACCGCGCACTGGAAGCCCAGCCGCAGCGGCCGCGCGGTGGCCGCGGCGGCCCGGGCGGCGTCGTAGCCCTCCCGGAGCCGCTCGAAGGCGGGCACCACCTGCTCGGCCAGCGCCCGCCCCAGTCCGGTCAACTCGACCCGGCGGCTGGTCCGTTGGAACACCGGTGCGCCGACCCTGCTCTCCAGGCGCTTGATCAGCTGGGAGACCCGCCCCTGCGAGACGCCGAGGCGCTCCGCCGTCCGCCCGAAGTGCAACTGGTGGACGAGGACCGCGAAGCACTCCAGCTCCTGCAGCGGCAGCTCGGGCAGGACGGGAGTCCCGGAGGCTCCGGGGGCCGGCGTCGGTCGTTCCACCTCGGCAGTCTACGCGGGCCGACCGGCCGCACCGCAGGCCAGCAGGGCGCGCAGCTCGGCGGCCGGGTCGCCCTCGTGGTAGGGGCGTTCGCTCTGCTCGATGTGGTCCAGGAACTCCTGGTACCGCAGGGCGTAGGACAGGTGGTAGAGGGGCTCGGCGAGTTCGAGGGCGCGCCGCGGGTCGGAGCCGGGGGCGTGGCGCTGCCAGGCCTCCGTCCAGACCCGGACGTGGTGCTGCCAGGCCTCCTCGCCGAGGTAGGCGCGCGGGCGCAGCCCGTCCAGGGCGGGGTGGCCGAGGCAGGAGTCGGCGTAGTCGACGACCACCGTGCTCGCGCCGTCGGAGCGCCAGTTGCCGGGGTGGAAGTCGCCGTGCAGCAGCGTCTCCGGCAGGCCGCAGTCGGCGAGCCGGTCCAGCAGCCCGGGCAGGTCGGCGGCGAACGCGGCCAGTCGGTCCAGCTCCTCGGGCGTGAGGTCGGTCTCCTCGGCGAACCGGTCCGACAGGGCCGCCAGCTGGGCCGCCAGGGCGCGCGGGGTGCGGTCGCGCAGGGCGGCCAGGTCGGCCGGGCGGTCGGCGAGCGCGGCCTGGGCGGCCACGAGGCGGGGGACGACGTCGGCCACCGTCCCGGCGGACGGGTTCCAGCAGTCCTCGCCGGGGACGTGGTCGAGCAGCAGCCGGCCGGCGGAGGGGTCGGCGGCAAGGACGGTCGGGACGAGCCCGCGGTCGATGCCGCCGAGCAGCGCGATGACCTCGCCCTCGTGGGCGTTGAACGCGGGCGTCGTGGTCTTCAGCCAGGCGTCGGCGCCGGTGGCGGTGGGGAGGCGGAACAGGCCGGAGAGGTTCCAGGTCCGGATCTGCCGCGCGGGCCCGGCCGACGGACGGCCGACGGCGGCGAGCCGTGCCTCCGCCCAGTCCAGCGCCTCCCGCAGGCCGTCGGGCGTGGCCCAGGCGGCGCGGCGCTCGGCGGGGCCGAGCAGCGCGGCCGTCCCGTCGTCCGGGGCGCCGGCCGTGAGGGCGGTCGGCCGGCGCAGCGCCTCGGCGTGGTAGCGGACCCGCCCGCCGTGGCCCGGGTCCTCGCTCCGGCCTTCGACCAGGCGGGCCACCAGCACCGGCACCCCGGCCTCCTCGGTCGCCCGCGCGACCACCCCGTCCACCGAGGACCACCAGCCGACCTCCACCTCGAACGGGCCCAACTGCCCGAAGTGCTCGTCGCCGTAGGTGAGATCGACCGTCACGGTCCGGTTGCTCGCTCGCTGCATCGGAGCAGCTTCGCCCACCGGAGCGGCTCGGCGCGAACGAATTTCCGCCCGCCCGGAACGGGGCGGAGCCGCCCCACCCGGGGCTAACCTGGGCCGGTGACACGGCGATCGGGCACGGTGGTGCTGATGTGCGGTCTGCCCGGGGCGGGCAAGACCACGTATGCGATGGGCCTCGTCCGGCGGGGCTACGCGCGGCTGTCGATCGACGAGGTGGTCTGGGAGCGGCTCGGGCGGTGCGATGCCGGGCTGGTCCTGCCGCGGGCGGAGTTCGACCGGCTCAAGGACGGGATCCGCCGCGAACAGCTCGTCGAACTGGTCGAGTTGATGCGGGCCGGCCGCGATGTGGTGGTGGACTACACCTTCCGCAGCCGCACGGCCCGGGACAACTACAAGGCGCTGGTGGAGAGCCACGGCTGCCGCTGGGAGCTGGTGCACCTCAAGGCCGACCGGGCGACGCTGGAGCGCCGCCTGGCGCTCCGCAACGAGCGGGCCGGCGCCAACTCCGCCTTCGTGACCGCGGAGCTGTTCGACCACTACTTCGACAGTTTCGAGGAGCCCCGGGGCGAGGGCGAGCTGGTCCTGCCGCAGCCCCCGCCCTGAGGTCCTGAACAGGCCCTACCGGATCGCCACCGCCGTGCCGGAGACCCGCACCCGGGTGTCCTCGGCCCGCAGTTCGACCCGCAGGACGCCCGGGCGGCCCAGGTCCTCGCCCTGGTGCAGGGTGAGCACCGCCGGGGCCGTCACCGCGCCGAGCTCCCGCAGGTAGGCGCCGAAGGCGGCCGCGGCGGCGCCGGTGGCCGGGTCCTCGACCACGCCGCCGACCGGGAACGGGTCGCGGACGTGGAAGACCTCGGGGGCCTCCCGCCAGGCGAGCTGCAGGGTGGTCAGGTCGCGGGCGCGCATGTGGGCGGCGAGGCCGTCGAAGTCGTAGTCGAGCCGGGCCAGCCGCTCGCGGGTGGCGACCGGCAGGACGAGGTGGCGGGCGCCCGCGTAGGCGACGCGGGGCGGCAGGGCCGGGTCGAGGTCGGCGGCGGACCAGCCGAGCAGGGCGAGCGCCTCCGCGACGTCGGCCGCCGGCACCTCCTCGACCTTCGGCTCGACGCTGGTGAGGGTGGCGCGCAGCAGCCCGTCGGCCCCGCGCTCGACCCCGACCGGGACGTCCCCGGCCGCGGTCACGAAGACGTACCGCCCGGGGCCGACGTGCTCGGCGAGGGCGACGGCGGCGCCGACCGTCGCGTGCCCGCAGAACGGCACCTCGGCGAGCGGGCTGAAGTACCGTACGCGGTAGGCCCCTTCGGCCGGGCCGGCGGTCAGGAAGGCGGTCTCGGAGTACCCGATCTCGGCGGCGACGGCGAGCATCCGCTCGTCGGTCAGCCCGGTGGCGTCGAGCACCACGCCGGCCGGGTTGCCGCCCTCGGGGCGGGTGGCGAAGGCGGCGTAGCGGAGGATCTCAGGAGCGGCGTCGTCGGTCATGACCGGACGAACGCCTGCCGCTCGTCCGCTGTTCCCGCCCACCGGAGCACCGCTTCCCACCGGGGCGGGGCCCTCACCGCAGCACCGCCTCCAGGAAGTCCGAGCCGAGCCGGGCGCTGCCCGCCAGGTCGAGCTCGTAGAGCATGTACCGCCCGCGCCGCCGGGTCGTCAGCAGCCCGGCCTTGCGCAGCACGGCCAGGTGCCGGGACACCTCGGGCGCGCTGAGCTGCCAGGCGGAGGCCAGTTCGCCGGTGGTGTGCGGGCCGCGGGCCATGGTGCGGGCGAGGCGCAGCCGGACGGGGTGGGCGAGCGCCTCCAGGCGCTGCTGGACGAGGGCGAGCGAGACGGGCTCGGGCAGGCCGGCCTCGGCGACGGGGTACTGGAGGACGGGCCGCCAGCCGCTCGCGTGCACCACCAGCAGGTGGGGGCGGCCGAAGGCGGTCGGGATGAAGGTGACGCCCCCGGAGTCGGTGCCGCTGGTGGCGCTGTCCTGGAGCTTGTCGATGACGATCCGGCGCCGTCCGTCCCCGCCCTGGTCGAGCGTGACGGAGGGCGAGACGTCGGCGAGCGCCTCGGCGAGGCCGCGGCGGGCGAGCAGGTCGGCCTTGCGCCGGGCGTCGGCGGCGAGGTCGGGCAGGACGCGCTGCCAGGCGTCGGCGAAGAACGCGGACCGGCAGTCCTCCAGCATCCGCCGCACCAGGGCCCGGACGGCCGGCGGGTCGGCGAGCAGCCGGTCGGCGAAGGCGGCCTGCCGGGGGCCGCGGGCGAGGGCGAGTTCCCGGGCCCGCTCGTTGGCGTCCGGGTCGGTGAGCGGGGAGCCCATCCGGCGGGTGAGCCGGGAGGAGCCGCAGGTGGTGATGAGGGCGGCGGCGACGTACAGCTCGTCGTCGATCCGGTCGATGGCGTCGAGTTCCTCGTCGAGCGTGGCGCCGGGCAGGCCGGGGACGAGGAAGTCGGCGCGCGAGGAGCGCCAGAGGAAGTCGGCCTCCAGGAGCCGTTCGGACAGCTCGGGCGGGATCACGGCGGCGGTGCAGCCGGCCCAGCCGTGCAGCGCGGGGTGGTGCGCGGGCTCGGCGAGCACGTGCAGCATGGCGTTCAGCTCGCCGAGCGGGGAGGGCGTGAAGAGCAGGCGCTCGTCGGGCAGGCCGGTGATGTCGATCGTCAGGCTCATGCGCCCGCCTCTCCCCCGGCCTCCGGCCGGGGGTACCCCCGGCGCTCCGCAGGGGCATGCGCCCACACGCTGTTCCTGATGGTTCGCTCGCTCCGCTCACTCACGCGTTCGATCCTGTCACCCCGCCCGACGGCCTCCGCCGCGGATTGACGGTAAGCGTCAATCCGCGTGCCAGGCGGTCCGACCTGGGCGGACGGTACCGGCCATGAGCCTGATCCGGGAGAAGTCCGTCCACGACCACGCGGCCGCCCGCCACGGCGAGCCGCCCGCCCCGCCGATCGGCACGGGCCGCCGGGGGCCGTCCGCGCTGCTGGGCCTGCTGACCGCCGTCGGCGGGCCCCGGTACGCCGTCGCGCTGGCGGTGGACGCGGTGGGCGGCGGCCTGCTGCGGCCGTTCCTGCTGCTGTACGGCATCGGCGTGCTGCGCCTCGGCGCGGGGGCGGCCGGGCTGGCGCTGTCCGCCGGGATGGTGGCGGGCCTGCTGGTGGTGCCGCTGACCGGCCGCTGGATCGACCGCGGCGCCCGCACCCTGCCCGCCGCCGTCACCCTGCTGGTGCGGGCGGCGGGTGCGCTGGCGCTGCTGCTCGCGGACGGCCAGCCGGGGTTCACCGCGGCGGCGGTGCTGTTCGGGGTGGGCAGCCAGTCCTGGCCGACCACCCACGCGGCCGTGGTGAGCACGCTGACCGAGGGCCGGCTGCGGGACGCCGCGCTGGCCGCCGGGCGGTCGCTGCGCAACGCCGGGATGGGCGCGGGCGCGCTGCTGGCCACCGTGGCGGTGAGCGGCGGGACGGGTGTGATCCGGCTGCTGGCCGGGGTGACGGGCGCGGCCTGCCTGGTCGCGGCCGCCCTGGTGGGCTCGCTGCGGGTGCGGGCCCCGCGGCAGGAACGGCCGGCGGACACCCGGGAGCGGGCGGAGCCGCTGCGCCGGATCACCCTGCTGAGCCTCGCCAACGTGCCGTACGCGTTCTGCTTCGACGTGCTGGAGGTGGCGCTGCCCGCGCTGCTGGTGCTGCACCTGCACGCCTCGCCGGCCTGGTCCTCGGGCGTCTTCGTCGGCAACACGGTGCTGGTGATCGCCCTGCAGCTGGCGCTGGTGCTGAAGCTGGCGGACCGTTCGCGGCACACCGTGCTGGCGGCCTCGGGGGCGCTGCTGGCGGTGTCCTACCTGGCCTTCTGGGCGGTCGGCTCGCTGGGCGGCGTGCCGGGGGCGGCGGGCATCGCGGCGGTCTCGGTGCTGTACACGCTGGGCGAGATCCTCTACACCGGCTCGGGGACGGCGCTGGTGGCGTCCGTCGCCCCGCCGCAGCTGCTCGGCCGGGCGCTGGCGCGCTGGGAGCTGTCCTCGGGGGTGGGGCGGGCGGCCGCGCCGGCCGTGCTGACGGCGCTGCTGGCCGCCGGACCGGGGGCGCTGTGGGCGTCGCTCGCCGCCGCCACGGCGCTGGGGGCGCTGGCGGTGCTGCGGCTGGGCCCGCGGTGAAGGCCGTGGCCCCGACCCCGGTGGGATGATCGGCCCCATGGCTCTCACCCCGCACCAGCAGCACCTCCGCGACCGGATCATGGCCGCCGGGGTGACCGCTCCGCCGGAGCCGTGGCGGCCCGTCGGCCGGGGGATGATCGCGGTCGGCGGGCTGCTCGGCATCGGCTTCGCCGTCCACCCGGAGAGCGGGCACGACCTGGTGCTGACGGTCTCGCACAACGGCCACGGCCTGTTCGACGCGGTGACCGGCCTCAAACTGGCCCGCGACCACGAGCCCGCCGAGGACCCGGACGGCCAGGACCTCGCCTGCCCCGGCCTCGGCCAGGTCGCGGACGTGCGCATCCCGGTGGCGGGGACGTGGGGCGGCGGGCTGCACACCGCCGCCGACGGGGGCTGGCACATCGAGGTGGTCGCGCCGGAGTGGCCGCACCACCGGGTGCTGCTCGCCAGCGGCCGGGGGCCGTGGCAGGGCGAGCACGGCGAGAGCTGGTGGCTGGTCCTCGACTCCTCCTGGTCCACCTTCCGCGCGGCCGGCTTCTCCCCGACCGGCCGGACCCTCGCGGTGGCCACCAGCAGCGACCTCACGCTCTGGACCCGTGGCTAGGGCCTGTCTTCAAACTCGCGTCTGCGGGGCGACGCCGGGAGTTTGAAGACAGGCCCTAGGCCTTCCGGATGCGGACGGGCCGCGCACCGGTGATGCTGACGGCGAGGCGTGACCGGCCCGAGGAAGGACCAATCAAGCATGAGCGCACTCGACTTCGAGATCATCGACAGCCCCGACAGCTCGCTCAACAAGACCTCCGTCCTGGTCACCGGCCCGCAGGACGCGCTGCTGGTGGACGCCGGGTTCACCCGCTCCGACGGGCGCCGGCTGGTGGAACGGATCAGGGCGAGCGGCAAGGAGCTGACCACGGTCTTCGTCAGCCACGGCGACCCGGACTTCTACTTCGGCGCCCAGGAGGTCCAGGACGCCTTCCCGCGGGCCCGCTTCCTGGCCACCGCCACGACCGTCGAGCACATCCAGGAGACGTACGAGTCCAAGCTGCGCGCCTGGGCCCACCTGGGCCCGGAGCTGCCCACCCGGCTGGTGCGGCCCGAGGTGCTGCACGGGGACGAGCTGGTCTTCGAGGGCCACCGCTTCGAGCTGCGCGGCGCCGACTTCCACCTGCCGGACCGGCACTACCTCTGGCAGCACCACCACCGGGCCGTGCTGGGCGGGGTGCTGCTCTTCGAGGGGCTGCACGTGTGGACCGCCGACACCCCGACCTCCGCCCAACGGGCCGCCTGGATCGACCTGTTGGACGGTATCGAGGCGCTCCACCCGACCTGGGTGGCGGCCGGCCACCGGATCGCCGGCGCGCCCACGGACCTGAACGCCGTCGACCACACCCGGGCCTACCTGCGCGCCTTCGAGACCGAGATCGGCCGGGCCGCGGACGCGGCCGCCGCCAAGGAGGCGCTGGAGCGGCGCTTCCCGACGCTGGGGCTGCGGATCGCGGTGGACATCGGCACCAAGGTCGTCATGGGCGAGATGGCCTGGGGGTGAGCGGACGGTGATCGAGATCCCCCGGGACGTCGCCTCCTTCGCGGAGTCGCAGTCCCCCGCCGACGTGGTGCGCCGCCAGTACCTGGCCTCCGCCCGGGGCGACCTGGCCGCCCTGCGCGCCACCCTGGCCGAGGACGTGGAGTGGACCGAGATGGCCGGCTTCCCGCTGGGCGGCACCTACCGCACCCCGAAGGGCGTCACCACCAACGTGATGGAGCGGCTGGCCGCCGACTGGGACGACTGGACGGCGCACGACGACAGCTACGTGGTGGACGGCGAGGACGTCGTGGTCCTGGCCCGCTACACGGCCGTCCACAGGGCCACCGGAAAACCGCTCGCGGTGCGGGTCGCCCACCACTTCACCGTGCGCGGCGGCCGGATCGTGCGCTTCGAGCAGTTCACCGACACCGCGCTGGTCAGGGAGGCGATGACGGCCTGAGGCCCGCACGGGACCCTCGCGACGCCCGCGTTCACTCGTACGGGCGAGCGCGGCGCGGCGCGCCAGGCGCGGTCTCGACAGACCACCCGGACGGCGGCAGGCTGACCCCGACCACGGCCGGAGAACGAGGAGTCGAGCATGGCGGGCACGGACACCGGGACCACCGGAGCGGGCGGCGGGCGGCAGCGCCCGATCGTCGTCGTCGGGGCGTCCCTGGGCGGCGCGAAGGCGGCCGAGGCGCTGCGCGAGGCCGGGTACCGGGGCGGCATCGTCCTGATCGGCGAGGAGCACGAGCGCCCGTACGAGCGGCCGCCGTTGTCCAAGGGCTACCTGCAGGGCAAGACGCCCCGGGACAAGATCTACGTCCACCCGCCGCAGTGGTACGCCGAGCACGACGTCACGCTGCGGCTGGGCACGGCGGTGGCCGAGATCGACCCGGCCGGGCACACCGTGACGCTCGCCGACGACGGCCGGATCGAGTACGCCAAGCTGCTGCTGACCACCGGCTCGGTGCCGCGCCGGCTGCCGGTGCCCGGCGCGGACCAGGACGGGGTGCTCTACCTGCGCCGGGTCGAGGACAGCGACCGGATCAGGGCGGCGCTGCGGCCCGGGGCCCGGATCGCGGTGATCGGCGCGGGCTGGATCGGGCTGGAGGTGGCGGCCGCGGCCCGCGAGGCGGGCGCCGAGGTGACGGTGCTGGAGGCGCTGGAACTGCCGCTGCTGCGGGTGCTCGGCCGGGAGGTCGCCCAGGTCTTCGCGGACCTGCACCGGGAGCACGGGGTGGATCTGCGCCTCGGCGTGAAGGTGGCCGAACTGACCGGCGAGGGCGGCTCGGTGACCGGCGTGAAGCTCGCCGACGGCACGACGGTGGCGGCCGACGCGGTGGTCGTCGGCATCGGCATCGCCCCCGCCACCGGCCTCGCCGAGGCGGCCGGGCTGGAGGTCGACAACGGGATCAAGACCGACCAGCACCTGCGCACCTCGGACCCGGACGTGTACGCGGCCGGCGACGTCGCCAACGCCTACCACCCGCTGTTCGGCAGGCACGTCCGGGTCGAGCACTGGGCCAACGCGCTCAACCAGCCGCAGACCGCCGCCCGCGCGCTGCTCGGGCAGCCCGACGCGGTGTACGACCGGGTTCCCTACTTCTTCACGGATCAGTACGACCTCGGCATGGAGTACGTCGGCTACGTCGAGCCCGACGGCTACGACCGGGTGGTGTTCCGCGGCGACCCGGCCACCCGCGAGTTCATCGCGTTCTGGCTCTCCGGCGGCCGGGTGCTCGCGGGGATGAACGTCAACGTCTGGGACGTCACCGACCCGATCCGTGAACTGGTGCGCTCGGGGCGGGTGGTGGACACCAAGGCGCTGGCCGACCCGAAGGTGCCGCTCGGGGACCTGTAGGGTCCGGCCTCAGCCCACCGGGATGCCGGGGTTCACCAGCCCCCGGCCCCCGGTGACGGTGTTGCCCGCGCCGATCGTCACCGTGCACGTCGCCGCGTCGTAGTCGGTCACGTCGATCGCGTAGCGGTCCGGGCCGGTGGCGCCGGTGAGGTCGGAGCGGTTGCCCCGGAAGACGGTGCCGCAGCCCCAGCCCGGCCGGACGCTGTGGACCTGGTAGCCGTCGTCGGTGGTGCGCCGGCCGGTGTTGTTCTCGATGACGTAGCCGTTGCCCTTCACGTCGACCCAGGAGTCGTCGTAGTTGCGCCCGGTGAGGCCGTCGCCGTCGAAGGTGTTGCCGGAGACGAGGCCGCCGACGGTGCCCTCCTTGAGGTCGACGTTCTCGGCGCCGATGTTCGGGCCGAAGGTGTTCCCGGTGATCCGCACGTAGTCGCTGTGGTCGGTCAGGGTGTTGGCGGTGCCGACGTAGACGCCCTCGCCCATGCCGTCCCGGCTGAGGCCGGTGTCGTGGATGCGCGAGCCGCGCAGCGTGCCGTGGGCGCTGGAGTTGCGGAAGTGCACGCCCTCCATGGTGGTGTGGTGGACCGTCACGTCGTCGAGGACCACGTAGTCGGCGGAGTCGGCCATGATGCCCTTCTGGGCCCCGGTGACGGTCAGCCCCTGGACGGTCCAGTAGCTCGCGCCGTCGAGGTGGAGGCCGTAGCCGCCGCCGGTGGGGGTGGTGAGGACGGCCTTCGCCGAGCCGGTGAGGGTGATCCGGGCGGCGGCGGTGCCGGGGGTGGTGGCCTTGAAGGTGCCGGTGTAGGTACCGTCGGCGAGCTGGATGGTCTGGCCGGGCGCGGCGGCGGCGAGCGCGCTCTGGAGCTGCTTGGCGGTGCCGACCTTGACCACGGCCGCCGGGGCGGCGGAGTCGCTGGCCACGGCCGCGGGGGCGGCGCTGCCGAGGGTGAGGACGGTGAGCGCGGCGAGGAGAACGGGGCGCCTGGTCACGGACGGTGCTCCTTGCGGTGGTCGGGGCCGGCCGGAGGACGGGGCCGGTGGCGACAGGAACATGCCGTCGCCCAGAGTGGACTGGACCATTCCGAGGCGTCAAGAGTGCCTCCCCGCGCGATACTGGAGCCCTGGGGGAGCCCCGGACAGGGTCGGTCAAGGTCAGTCGGGGTCGGACGGGTCGGAGAGGGAGGCGGCGATGGGCGGCGGTACGGCCGGGTTCGCCGTGGTGGTGTTCGGTGCGCTGGGCGGCGTGGTCGCCTACCTCGCCGGGGTGGTCGGCCTGCGCGAACTGCGGCGGCTGCGCCGGGTCGGCGTCCCCGTGCGGGCGCTGGTGCGCGAGCGCGCCGCGGCGCCGGAGGACCGCGCGCTGCCGCCGCGGCCGCTGCTCCAGTTCGAGACCGAGGACGGCCGGGTGGTCGAGGTCTTCTCCCCCGTCCCCTCCACCGCCCGCCACCCGCTGCCGGACGGCGGCTTCGTCCCGGTCCGCTACGACCCGGCGGACCCGCGGCAGGTGCTGGTGGACGGGCGGGAGCGCGCGGGGCTGGAGTACGGGTTCCTCGCGCTCGGGGTGCTGGTGGTGCTCGGCTCGATCACCCTCGGCGCCGCGGTGCTCTGAGCGGTACGGCGCACGCGGGCGGGCGGGCCGCGCACGACCCGCCCGGCCCGCCCGACGCGCTCAGACGGTGGCCGCGGTGGTCGCCGCCACGGTGGTCGCGATGGTGACGGCGGCCATGGTGAGCTGCACGGCCCGGATCGCCTCGCGGACGGAATCGGCCGCCCCGTCACCGGCGGCGATCTCGGCGAAGCGCGGCTCGACCTGCTTGCGGGGCAGCTCGGGGAAGGCCAGCCCGTGCATCCGGGAGCCGTGCAGCAGGGCCACCAGGGCGGCGGTGCGCAGGTCCGGTTCGGCGCCGTCCAGCACCACCGCGGCCAGCCGCGCGCGCAGTTCGCGCTCCGCGCCGCCGTCCGCCTCCGGGTAGCGGCGGACCGGGAAGATGCCCAGCGCGCGGCGGCGCTCCTCGACCACCAGGCCGCGCTCGCACAGCCGCGCGACGGTGTCGGCGACCACCGTCGACCGGTCCCTGGTCAGCCAGTCGGCCGCCTTGGCCTTGCCGGAGCGGCGTCCGGCGGCCCACTCGTCGAGGCGGGCCAGCCGCCCGTCCACCAGCGGTTCGCCGGTCGGGGTGCGGTCGGTGACGGTGAGCCGGCCCTCCTCGATCGCGACCCGCTCGGCCAGCACCAGCTCGGCCAGGATGCCGCCCGCGGCGGCCCAGGCGGCGGTGGCGGCGTCCTTCGCCACGCCGGACTCGTCGTCCAGCGAGAGCAGCATCAGCTCCTCGGCGAGGGTGACGTGCATCGGGGTGTCCCTTCTTCTCGGCTTCTCGGCTTGTCGCGGCCACGCGGGCCCCAGGCGCGTAGCCCTCAGCCCCGCAGGGCGTCGACCAGGCGTCGGGCCCTGGTGTCCTCCTCCAACAACGCCCGGAGCAACCGATCAGTGCCCTGACCTGCGATGTCGGCCAGGTAGGCCTCCACCGAGCGAGGGTCGGCGGGCAGCGTCACCTCGCCGGAGTCGAGCGCGGCGTGCGCCCGGGCGTAGTCGAGGCCGAGACCGGCGAGCAGTTCGCCGGCGCCGTCCTCCTCCACCGGCCGCGGCTCGTGGCGGGCCACCTCGTGCACGGCCAGCAGGGCGAGCAGGACGTGCTCGGTGCCGGGCGTACGGCGTCCGAGGCGCTCGGCCTGGGCGTCGGCCTCCGGCCGGATCCAGGCCGCCGGACCGGACGGGCCCGGCTGCAGCAGGCGCTTCCAGCGCGGGGCCGGGTGGGCGCGGCGGGCCAGCAGCGCCTCCCGGGTGGGGCGCAGCAGCGGGTCGAGGGCACCCGGCGCGGCCGGGTCGCCCGGCGCGACCGGCGAATCCGGTAATTCCGGTGGGTACAACGAGTTCGGTGAGACCGGCGAGTCCCGCCGGTCCGGCTCCGGCACGGTCGTTTCCATCGGCCCTCCCACGACTGCGGCTTTACTCGGACTATACGCTCGCTTTTCCTTCTCTTGGGCATTTTCCGCACGTCAAGAAAGCGTCAGGACGGGGCCGGCGGCGGGCCCGGAAGACCGGGCGCCCCACCGTTGTTGCCATCTGGTGCCATCGTGAGAACCGTGCCCGCGAGAGGGGTGAGCACCATGGCCGACACGCTCCCCGGGCCGGGCCCGGTCCCCGAAGCGGAGGCGCCGCTGGACGCCTACTCCCGGGTCGTCACCTCCGTCGCCGCCGCGCTGACCCCGCGGGTCGCCGCGCTCCAGGTGCCCCGGCGCGGCCGGGGCGGCTGGTTCAGCACCGCGCTCGGCTCGGCGGTGGTCTTCACCGAGGACGGGTTCCTGCTCACCAACGCCCATGTGGTCGGCCACGCCGACGCCGGGACGCTGGCCTTCGCCGACGGCACCACCTCCCCCTTCCACACCATCGGCGCCGACCCGCTCTCCGACCTGGCCGTGCTGCGCGCCGACGGGCCCACGCCGTCGCCGGTGACGCTCGGCGAGGCGACCGGTCTGCGGGTCGGGCAGCTGGTCGTGGCCGTCGGCAACCCGCTGGGCCTGGCCGGGTCGGTCACGGCGGGCGTGGTCAGCGCGCTCGGCCGCTCGATCCCGGCCCGCTCCGGCAGCGCGGTGCGGGTCATCGACAACGTGATCCAGACCGACGCCGCGCTCAACCCGGGCAACTCCGGCGGCGCGCTGGCCACCGCGGACGGCCAGGTGGTCGGCATCACCACGGCGGTGGCCGGGAACGGGCTCGGCCTGGCCGTCCCGATCGACGCCACCAGCCGCCGGATCGTCGCCGCGCTGCTCGCCGACGGCCGGATCCGCCGCGCCTACCTCGGCCTCGCCGGGGTGCCCGCGCCCCTGCCGCCCGCCCTGCGCCACCGCACCGGACAGCCCACCGGCCTGCGGATCGTCGAGGTGGTGCCCGGCGCGCCCGCCGACCGCGCCGGGCTGCACGAGGGCGACCTGCTGCTCACCGCCGCCGGCGAGCCGATGGGCAGCGCCCAGGCCCTCCAGCACCTGATGCTGGCCGACGCGATCGGCCGCCCGCTCCCGCTCACCGTCCTGCGCGGCGAGGCCCTGGTCGACGTGCTCGCCGTCCCGGCGGAGCTGCCCGCCGACGACTGACCGGGAGCCCGGACCGTCGGCAGGGCCGGGGCCGGGACCGAGCGCCGACGGCATCCTGGTCACCTCCATACCGACATCGTGCGCGCCCTTATGTCCGGCGCCGCGACGAGGGCCGGAGCGGGGAGAAAACCGTTGGCGCCCGTGCGACCGGCGTGGTTAGGCTGACGCCGTTCCGTACCGATCGACCCGGGCTGCCGCCCGACCGGAGAGGGTGTCTTGATGTCCCGGATCGCGCCGAGTGCGCCTCGCCACCGTCCGACGACCACCGTCTGACGAGCTCGCCTGACGACCAGTCGAGGCCGCTCGGCCTGCTCTTGCTGCCACTGCACGAACCCCCCAGCAAGGAGCACCCCGGGTGTCCAGCACCTCCAGCACTCCCCCCGTTCTGAAGACCTCCACCTTCGCCTGCGCCTGGTGCGGTCTGACCGTCTCCACCTACGCCGCCGACGGCACGCGGCGCAACCACTGCCCGTCCTGCCTGCACTCGCAGCACGTCCTCGACCACGTCGAGGGCGGGCCGAGCGACTGCCTGGGCCGGATGTCGCCGATCGCCATCGCCGTGCTGCGCACCGGCGACTGGACGGTCGTCCACCGGTGCGTGCGCTGCGACGAGCTGACGTCCACCCCGGTCTGCACGGACGACAACCAGCTCGTCCTGATGCGGATGGCCGTCCGGCCGCTCGCCCAACCGCCGTTCCCGCTCGAAGCGTTCGGCACCCTCTGAAGCGCGCCCGGAAGAGGGAGGACCGAACCATGCCACGACGCAAGAACACCGGCGGCGGGGGTCGGCGGGACCGCCGCCCGCAGCGGTACAAGGACGTCCTGCACGGACAGGGCGGGCACCGGGCGCACGCCTTCCGCTGCGTGGACTGCCGGTTGGACGTCCCGCTGGACGCCCCCGGCACCGCCCACCGCAACCACTGTCCGAACTGCCTGGCCAGCCGTCATGTCGACGGCCGGACACCCGGCGACCGGGCGGCCGGCTGCGGCGGCCGGATGACGGTGCTGAGCCTGTCGGTCCGCGCCGACGGCGAGTGGATGATCATCCACCAGTGCCTGTCCTGCGGCGAGTTGAGCGCCAACCGGATCGCCGGGGACGACAACGCCCTGGCCCTGGTCCGGCTCGCGCTCAAACCCTTGCGGGACACCACCGTGGCGCACCGCACGATGCTCACGCTGTAGGCGCGCGTCCCCCGCGCGCCCCCGCGCGTCCCCGTGTCTCCGACCGGGACGTGCCTGTGACCGGGGCGCGCGGGGCGGTCGCGGCGGGCCCGTCCGTACGGGTGGGCCCGCTGTCCGAACCGTCGACCGCTCCGCGCGCCCGGCCACCTGTCCCCACCGGTTCACCGGGGGGCTCCGGATACCGGCCGGAGCCCCGGTTCCTCGGCGCGGTCCGTCCGTACGGGCGGACCGTTCACGGGCCGCGCCTCAGACCGGGCGGTCCGGGCGCAGCAGCGCCACCCGCACCGAGCGGCGCGGGAGGGCGGCGGGCAGGGCCGCCAGCAGGGCGGCGGCGGTGAACACCGCGTAGTGCCCGGCCTCCACCCACGGTCCCGCCCAGCCGAGTTCGCCGTGGTGGTGCTCGGCGAAGGCGTTGCGGCAGAGCCAGGCGGCCAGGCCGATCAGCGGCGCGGCCGCCGGCCGGGAGCGGCGGCCGACCAGGGCGCACAGCGCCAGGTAGCCGACGTACGGCAGCGGGCCCGAGTGCAGTTCGCCGAGGACGCCGAGCACCAGCGCCACTCCGCCGCCCGCGAGCAGCGCCACGCTGCCCGCGGTGCCGGCCGACAGCCGCTCCAGCACGGGGTGGTAGCGGGTGCCGCCGGGGCGGGCCGAGTACATCCGCACCGCGGACTACCGCTCCGCCGCGAGGAGTTCGGGCGCGGGCCCGACCGGCAGGTGCCAGCGGGTGCGGCGGTGCAGGGCCTCCAGGTCGTGCAGCAGCTCGGGGGCCGGGACGGTGAGCACCGGGCAGCCGGCCCGCCGGGCGCAGTAGGCGGGCACCGCGCGCCGCAGCCGGCGGCGCAGCGGGCCGCCGCTGTGGCCGAGGACCAACAGGTCGTCCGGCCGGTCGGCGATGTGCAGCAGGGCCGGGCCGGTGTCGCCGCGGACCAGCACCGGGCGCATCGGCACGCCGGGGCCGGCGCCGCCGAAGGCCGCGTCGAGGGCGTCCCGCAGCCGCTGGTCGGCGGCCTCCCGGACGGCAGCGAGCAGCGGCGGGCAGGGCGAGCGCCGGTAGCCGTGTTCGCCGCCGGGGGGCTCCCAGGCGAGCACCGGCACCAGGACGGCGCCGCGGTCGCGGGCCTCGGCGGCGCCGCGGTGCAGTGCGGCCAGGCTCCCCAGCGAGCCGCTGACCCCGACCACCACCCTGGGTGCCGCGCCGTCCTCGTGCCGCCCGTTGCCGTGCATGTTCCGTCCTCGTGTGGTCGTGTTCTCCGTCGCCCTCCAGCCAACCGCCGCGCCGGGGCTGACCTGCGCTCCTTGACGGCTTCCTGACGTCCCGGAGGGCGTTCCCAACGCGCTCCATACGCGGCCCGCCGGGTTCCCGCGCCGCCGGGACCACCCGCGTCTCACCCGTTCGGCCTACTCAGCGGGCGAAGATCACCGCCGGATGGGTGGATGGAGACGGCCCGCCGGGATTCGGCATGCCCGCCGGGCGGTTCGATGTCGAACGTTCTAGGGAGCACGGGCTTGTACTACAGCAGCGGCAACTACGAGGCGTTCGCCCGGCCGAGGAAGCCCGAGGGGGCCGACCGCAAGCGGGCCTGGTTCGTCGGGTCGGGGCTCGCTGCGCTGGCGGGGGCGGCGTTCCTGGTCCGGGACGGCCAGGTGCCCGGCGAGCGGATCACGGTCCTGGAGCGGCTGAAGCTGGCCGGCGGCGCGCTGGACGGGATCGAGGTGCCCGAGAAGGGCTTCGTGGTCCGCGGCGGGCGCGAGCTGGAGGACCACATGGAGTGCCTGTGGGACCTCTTCCGCTCGGTGCCCTCGCTGGAGGTCGAGGGCGCCTCCGTCCTCGACGAGTTCTACTGGCTCAACAAGGACGATCCCAACTTCTCGCTCCAGCGGGTCACCGAGCGGCGGGGCCAGGACGCGCGCACCGACGGCCTGTTCGCGCTCGACGACAAGGCGCAGAAGGACCTGGTCCGGGTCTTCCTCGCGACCCGGGAGGAGCTGGAGGGCAAGCGGATCGACGAGGTCTTCTCGCGGAACTTCCTGGACAGCAACTTCTGGCTGTACTGGCGCACCATGTTCGCCTTCGAGGAGTGGCACGGAGCGCTGGAGATGAAGCTCTACCTGCACCGCTTCATCCACCACATCGGCGGCCTGCCGGACCTGTCCGCGCTGAAGTTCACCAAGTACAACCAGTACGAGTCGATGGTCCTGCCGCTGACCCGCTGGCTGACGGACCAGGGCGTGCGGTTCCGCTACGAGGTCGAGGTCACCGACATCGACTTCGACCTCGCCCCCGGCAGCGACGGCTCCCCCGGCCGCAAGCAGGCCACCCGGATCCACTGGCGGGAGGCCGGCCGGGAGGGCGGGGTGGACCTCGGCCCGGACGACCTGGTGTTCACCACCATCGGCTCGCTCACCGAGAACTCCGACGACGGCGACCAGCACACCCCGGCCCGGCTGGACGAGGGCCCCGCCCCGGCCTGGGACCTGTGGCGCCGGATCGCCGCCAAGGACCCGGCCTTCGGCCGCCCCGAGGTGTTCTGCGGCAACATCCCGGAGAGCAAGTGGGAGTCGGCGACCGTCACCACCCTGGACCCGCGCATCCCGCGCTACATCCAGAAGGTCGCCCGGCGCGACCCGTTCGGCGGCGGGGTGGTCACCGGCGGCATCGTCACCGCCCGGGACTCCTCCTGGCTGCTGAGCTGGACGGTCAACCGCCAGCCGCACTTCAAGCAGCAGCCCGCCGACCGGATCGTGGTCTGGGTCTACTCGCTGTTCGTCGACCGACCCGGCGACTTCGTGAAGAAGCCGATGCAGGACTGCACGGGTGAGGAGATCACCCAGGAGTGGCTGTACCACCTGGGCGTCCCGGTCGGCGAGATCCCCGACCTGGCCGCGAACGCCGCCCGCTGCGTGCCGGTGATGATGCCGTACGTGACGTCCTTCTTCCTGCCCCGGCACGCGGGCGACCGGCCGGACGTGGTGCCGGAGGGCGCCGTCAACTTCGCCTTCATCGGCCAGTTCGCGGAGACCACCCGGGACTGCGTCTTCACCACCGAGTACTCCGTGCGCACCGGCATGGAGGCCGTCTACCGGCTGCTCGACGTCGAGCGCGGCGTGCCCGAGGTGTTCAACTCCACCTACGACGTGCGCAAGCTGCTCGCCGCCACCACCCGGCTCCGGGACGGCGCCGAACTCGACCTGCCCGGGCCGGAGTTCCTGCGCAAGCGGCTGCTGCGCCGGCTGGAGGCCACCGAGATCGGCGAGCTGATGCAGGAGTTCGGGCTGATCGAGGACGAGCGGAGGTAGCCGGAGCGCACTGACGGCGGTGGGGGGGGGGGCCCGGGCCCCCCCCCCCCCCCGCCCCCCCCCCCCCCCCCCCCCCCCCCCCCCCCCCAGTAAATTGGAAAAATGAAAAAAAACCAATTTGTGGACAGAGGACAAAGGGGAAC